>QQUN01000033.1 GCA_008501585.1 Pseudomonadota bacterium
GGGCCGGCCGCTGTCGGCGGCGCGGGAGGCGGCGCCGCATGCCTGCCCCGACCTGTATGTGGCAATGATCCGCGCGGCCGGGCGCAGCAGCGATCTGGTGCCGGCGGTGGCGCTCTTCATTGCCTATCGCCAGCAGGTGGAGGCGCTGCGCAGCAAGCTGGTGAGCGCAGCCATCTACCCGGTGCTGCTGCTTGGCGTGGGCGGGCTGGTGGTGCTGTTTCTGCTCGGTTACGTGGTGCCGCGTTTCTCGCATATCTATGAAGACGTGGGCGGCGATTTGCCGCTGATGTCGCGCCTGCTGATGGAGTGGGGGCGGTTCGTCGAGGCCAATGCGCTGATCGTGGCTGGCGCGGTGCTGGTGGCGGTGATCGGCGTGGTGGCGCTGGTGCGCCAGCCGGCCACGGCTGCGGCGGTGGGGCGGCTGATGTGGCGCCTGCCGATGCTCGGCGAGCGCTTGCGGGTGTTCCAGCTGGCGCGCTTCTACCGCACGCTGGGCATGCTGCTGTCGGGCGGTATTCCGGTGGTCACCGCGCTGGGGATGGTTGCCGGGCTGCTCACGCCGACGCTGCGCACGGCGCTGGAAAACGCGATTGCCCGCATCCGCGAGGGCGCCGGTTTTGCCACCACGCTGGCGGCGCAGGGCCTGGCCACGCCGGTGGCGCTGCGCATGCTGCGCGTGGGCGAGCGCGCCGGTAACCTCGGCGACATGCTGACCCGCGCGGCCGAGTTCCATGAAGAAGACACCGCCCGCCAGGTGGAGTGGCTGACCCGCCTGATCGGCCCGCTGCTGATGTTGTTCATCGGCGTGGCCATCGGCGGCATCGTGGTGCTGATGTATCTGCCGATCTTCCAGCTGGCGGAGAGTGTGGGATGAGCGCGCAGCCGGTGCAGCCCTTTTCGCCCGACGAGCTGGCCGCTGCCCGCGCCGCCGGCGGGCGTATGCTCGACGCGCTGGTCGGCATCGAGACCGAGCCGGCGCCGCGACTGGCCCGTCTGGCGCGCACCTTTGCGCTGCCGCTGATGGGCCATGCGCAGCTGATGATCCTGTCGCCCGATTTTGCCGTGATGCCCTTCGAGCAGGCGCTGCGCCGCGAGTGCATCGCGCTGCGTGGACCCGATGGCGCGCTGCTGCTGGTGCTGGCCGACCCCTTCGATCGCGCGTTGGTCGACGGCCTGGGCGCCCGGCTGGCCGAGCCCTTTGCGCTGGCGCTGGCCGACCATGACGACATCGCCGCCTGCCTGGCGCGGCATGAAGACGAAGTGCGCCGCGCGGCAGGCCTGTCGGAGACGCGCGGGGGCGAAAAGAGCAACGGCGGCGCCGAAGACCTGTCGCTCAAGCGCATCAGCGAAGACGCCAGCCCGGTGGTCAAGCTGGTCAACTCCACGCTCTACGACGCGCTCAAGCAAGGCGCCAGCGACATCCACCTCGAATGCGTGCCGGCCGGGCTGGTGATCCAGTACCGCATCGACGGCGTGCTCTCGCGCGTGGGCAGCGTGCAGGGCAGCGAGCTGGCCGAGCAGGCGATCTCGCGCATCAAGGTGATGGCCGAGCTCGACATCGCCGAGCGCCGCGTGCCGCAGGACGGCCGCTTCAAGGCGCAGGCGGCGGGGCGGGAGATCGACTTCCGCGTCTCGATCATGCCCAGCATCCATGGCGAAGACGCCGTGCTGCGCGTGCTCGACAAGGAGCATCTCACCCAGGAGATGACCGGCCTGTCGCTGGAGACGCTGGGCTTCGACGACGCCGTGCGTGCCACCCTGCGCCGCCTCGCCAGCGAGCCCTACGGCATGCTGCTGGTCACCGGGCCGACCGGCTCGGGCAAGACCACGTCCTTGTATGCCACGCTGGCCGAGACCAACCGCGGGCTGGACAAGATCATCACCATCGAAGATCCGGTGGAATACCAGCTGCCCGGCGTGCTGCAGATTCCGGTCAATGAAAAAAAGGGCCTCACCTTTGCCCGCGGCCTGCGCTCGATCCTGCGCCACGACCCGGACAAGATCATGGTCGGCGAGATCCGCGACGGCGAAACCGCCGAGATCGCCGTGCAGGCCGCGCTCACCGGCCACCTGGTGTTCACCACCGTGCACGCCAACAATGTGTTCGACGTCATCGGCCGCTTCACCCACATGGGCATCGACCCGCACAACCTGGTGGCCGCGCTCAATGGCGTGGTGGCCCAACGGCTGATTCGCATCAACTGCCCGCACTGCGTCGATGACATCACCCCGGACCCGGCGCTGGTGGCCGAGTCGCGGCTCGACGACGTGAGCGCCTTCCGCTTCCGTGCCAGCCATGGCTGCGGCCAGTGCCGCGGCTCGGGCTACAAGGGGCGGCGGGCGATTGCCGAGGTGCTGATCCTCGATGACGAGATCCGCGAGCTGATCGTCACCCGTGCCCCGGTGCGCGCGCTCAAGACGCTGGCCGCCTCGCGCGGTTTTGTGAGCCTGCGCGACGCCGCCACCGCGTTGGTCGCCGCCGGCGATACCACCTTGCAGGAGCTGAACCGTGTCACGCTTCTGGGCTGAACCGGTGCGCCTGCACCTGCACGCCGATGCCTGCGAACTGGCCGCCGGCGGCCACACGCAGCGGCTGGCGCTGGCCGGTGGCGCGCAGCCCTGGCCCGCCGCGCTGGCCGAACAACTGCCGCTGCGGGCCAAGGTGCGAGTCTGCGTGGCCGACCACTGGCTGCGTTACCTCGTGGTGCGCTGGCCATCGGCGGTGCGCGCGCGGCGTGAGCGCGAGGCCTGGCTGGCGCACCAGTTCAAGACCGTGCACGGCATCGACATGAGCGCCTGGACGGTGGCCATGGATACCGATCCGGTCGACGACGCACGCATCGTCTGTGCCGCGCCCAGCGCCCTGATCGACGGCCTGCACGGACTGCTCGCGGCGCGCAAGGCGAGGCTCGCGAGCTTCACCGGTGCCTTCATCGCCCAGTTCAACCGGCTGCACCGGCAATGCCCGGCCGCCGACGGCGCCTTGCTGTGCGCCGCCGACGGACGGCTGACGCTCGGCGTGTGGCGCGCCGGTCAATGGACCGCGCTGCGCTCGCAGATGGTGGCGGCGGGCGACGCCGAGGCACCACGCCGCATGCTCACCCAGCTGTGTGCCACCGGCG
This sequence comes from Pseudomonadota bacterium, assembly GCA_008501585.1. Lineage (GTDB taxonomy): Bacteria > Pseudomonadota > Gammaproteobacteria > Burkholderiales > Rhodocyclaceae > Nitrogeniibacter. The sequence goes on from QQUN01000033.1 coordinate 3,123, forward strand.
AGGCTGCACCGGCTGGCGTGTTGTACGCGCTCGGCCGCGTGCCGACGGTGCCCGAGGGCTGGCAACCGGTGGCGCTGGAGGCAGCGGCATGAGCCCGTCGCCGATCGCCCTCGACTTCGCCCGCCGGCGCCGCTGGCCCGGCGTGCTGGGCTGGGTGCTGCTGGGGCTGGGGCTGGCCATGACGACGCTCGAGGTCAATGACTTCCTGCTGCGTCGCGCCGACCTGCAGGCGCGCGAACAGATCGTCGAGCGCTTGCGCCACCAGTTGCAGCGCGAGCGCCGCCACATGGTGAGCACGCCCGCGGCGCCGGTGCGCGCCGAGGAAGCCGCCCCGGCGCTCAAGCTGGCGGCGCAGCTCGGCCGTGACTGGCCGGCCCTGTTTGCCAGCGTGGAGGCCGCCGCCGGCGATGGCGTGGCCGTGCTGGCGGTGGCGCCCGATGCCTTGCGTGGCACGCTCAGCCTGTCGGCCGAGGCGGCCCGCCTGGACGGCATGTTTGGTTTTCTCGGTCAGATCGAAGCGACCGATACGCTCGACGCCGTCGAACTGGTGAGCTACGAGCAGCAGGGCGGCCGCTTTGTCTTCAACCTCAACGCTCGCTGGGAGCGCCGATGATGCCGATCGATGCCGTCCGCCTCGAACGCTGGCGTGAACGCCTGATGCGCGCGGTGATGCGTGCCGGCTGGGCCGGTGCGGTCGGCGTGGCGCTGCTGGCCTTTGCGCTGGCCTTCGGCCTGTCGGCCAGTGGCGAGCAGGCGGCGCGGGCCGAGGCGCTGGCCGCCGAGCGCGCCAGCCTGCTCAAGGTGGCGGCCGCGCCGGTGGCGCCCGTGTTGAGCGATCGCGGCCAGCTCGCGGCCTTTTACGCGCGCTTTGCCCCGGCCTCCGAATTGTCGGTCGTGCTGGCGCAGATCCACACCGCCGCTGCCGACCGCGGCCTGCTGCCCGAACGTGGCGACTACCGCAGCGCGCTGGTGTCGGGCACGCCGCTGGTGCGGGTGACGGCGACGCTGCCGATGCAGGGGCGCTTCGACGATCTCTACGCCTGGCTGGGCCAGGTGCTGGCCGAGCAGCCGGGGGCGGCCGTCGAGCAACTGTCGATCAAGCGCGCGCGCGCCACGGACGGCCAGGTCAGTGCCGATGTGCGTCTGTCGGTGTTCGTGCGGGGCGGCGTATGAGCCTCAACAAACGGCAACTTGGCCTGTGGGGCGCGCTGGTCGCGACGCTGGCGGCCACCTGGTGGGCGTCGACGGTCGACACCGACGAGGCCGGCCCGGCCACGGCCGAGCTGCGCAGCGCACCGGCACGGGCATCGCGGCCCGCGGCCGTGGCAAACGTGGACCTCGCCGCGCTGGCCGTGGCGCGTCCGGCTTTTGCGCCCACCGCGCCGGCCGTGTTCGGCCTGCCGCCACCGCCGCCCTCGGCCCGCCAGAACGCGCGTGTGGCGCCGCCCCGGCCGCGCGCGCCGGCCGTGCCCTACACCTATGCCGGCTCGCTGATCGACACCGACGGCGCGCGCACCCTGTTTTTGCTCGAGGGCGAGCGCCTGGTCATGGCCCGCGTGGGCGAGGTGATCGGGCGCTATCGCATCGACGCGGTCGACGAGCGTGCCGTGACGCTGACCTATCTGCCGCTCAAAGAAATCCAACGCATTCAACTGGCGACTGCCCCATGACCCTGCCTGTCCGCACCCCCCGATTGCTGATCCTCACCGCCGCCTTGCTGCTGGCCGGCTGCGCGAGCAACCCGGCCGTCGACAAGGCGCGCACCGACCTGGCCGCCGGCGATGAGGTGAGCGCACTGTCGCGGCTCGAGGCCGAGGTGGCTGCGGCACCACAGAACCGCGAGCTGCGCGCCTTTTACCTGCGCCAGCGTGAGCGCCTGAGCCTGCAGCGGCTGGCGGCCGCCGAGCGCGCCGCGCAGGCCGGGCAAGCGGAGGAGGCGGGGCGCTTGTATGACGAGGTGCTCGGCTTCTCGCCTCAGGACCCGCGGGCCGAGGCCGGCAAGCAATGGCTGGCCCGCCGCCAGCGCCACGCCACGCTGCTGGCCGCGGCCGAGCGCGCCTTTGCCGCCGGCGATGCCCTGGCCGCCCGGGCCGAGGTGGCGCGGGTGCTGACCGAAGACCCCGGCAATGCGCTGGCCCGCGCGCTGGACGGGCGCATCCAGGCCGCGCTGTCCGAGGCCAACCCGGCGCCCGACGTGGCCTTGCGTGGCCCCTTCGCCAAGCCGGTGACGCTGGAGTTCCGCGATGCGCCGCTGCGCATCGTGTTCGAGGCGCTGTCGCGCGCGGCGGGGCTGAACTTCGTCTTTGACCGCGATGTGCGGCCCGAGGCCAAGGTGACGCTGTTCGTGCGCAACAGCACGGTGGACGAGGTGCTGCAACTGCTCACCGCCACGCAGAAGATCGAGCGCAAGATCCTCAACGCCAACTCGGTGCTGATCTATCCGTCCACACCGGCCAAGACCAAGGAATACCGCGAGCTGGTCACCCGCAGCTTCTACCTCGCCAATGCCGACGTGAAGCAGGCGCAGGCACTGGTGCGCACGCTGACCAAAAGCCGCGACGTGTTCGCCGACGAGAAACTGCGCCTGCTGGTGATCAAGGACACGCCCGAGGCCGTGGCCCTGGCCGAACGCCTGCTGCAGTCGCTGGATGTGGCCGAGCCGGAAGTGATGCTGGAGGTCGAGGTGCTGGAGGTGACGCGCAACAAGCTGGTCGACCTCGGGCTCGATTTCCCCGACCAGATCGGCTACGGCGCGCTCACCGGCACCGGCGTGGCGCGCACGCTGGCCTCCGGCGTGGTCGACCTGCGCAGCCGCGGCGACCTGCGGCCCTACGTGGCCAACCCCGCGCTGCTGCTCAACCTGCGCCAGGAAGACAGCGACACCAGCCTGCTCGCCAACCCGCGCATCCGGGTCAAGAACAACGAAGAGGCGAAGATCCATATCGGCGAGAAGCTGCCGGTGTTCACCACCACCGCCACCGCCAACGTCGGTGTGTCGGCCTCGGTCACCTATCTCGATGTGGGCCTCAAGCTCGATGTGAAGCCGCAGGTCATGCTCTCGGATGAGGTGGAAATCAAGGTCGGGCTGGAGGTGAGCAATATCGTCCGCGAAGTGACCGGCCCGTCCAGCTCGCTGGCCTACCAGGTGGGCACGCGCACCGCCGCCACCGTGTTGCGGCTCAAGGACGGCGAGACCCAGGTGCTCGCCGGGCTGCTGCAGGAAGAAGAGCGCGAGGTTGGCAACCGGGTGCCCGGCATTGGCGACATCCCGGTGGTCGGCCGCCTGTTCTCCAGCCAGAAAGACACCAACAACCGCACCGAGATCGTGCTGCTGATCACCCCGCGGGTGATCCGCAACGTGGTCGCCCCGATCGTGGCGCGGGCCGCCATGCCGGCCGGCACCGAAACCAATATCGGCGCCGAGCCGCTGAGCCTGCGCCCCACCGCGCCCGGCAGCCTGGCCTTGTCGGGCGACAACTCGCCGGTGCTCGGCGGCAGCGGGCCGGCCGGGCTGGCCGCACGCATGGCGCAGCGTCGGGCGCAGGCGCTCGAAGCGCGCAGCGCAGTGGCGCCTGAAGCCGTCAATCCGGGCGATGCGCCGCCGGATGAAGGCGAGATCGAATCCGAGCCGCCCGAGCCCTCTGGCGGGCCGCTGGCGGTGAGTGTCAGCGGGCCGTCGGAAGTGACCGCCGGGGGCTCGGTGGAGGTGAGCATCGCCATCAGCGGCGGTGGCGCCATTGCCGGCGGCGAAGTGACCCTGCAATACGACCCCGGCCGCATCGAGGCCGCCGGCGCGGCCACCCCCGGCACGGTAACCGTGGCCATCCCGGCCGGGCAGGACACGGTCTCGACCAGCGCCTCGTTCAGCACCCGTGCGGGCAGCATCGGCACGGTACGCATTGCGCCGGTGTCGGCCAGCATCGAACGCGACGGCCAGACCGAGACCGTGTCGCCCTCGGGCGCGGTGAACCTGACGATCAAGCCGTGACTGGAGAGAGGCCCCCACGCTCGCTGCGCTCGCTGCCCCCCGAGGGGGCGGCGCCCGCCCTTGGGGCGGCCCGGCGGGCGGGCGGGCCCCCACGCTCGCTGTGCTCGCGGAGGGTCGGCTTTGCACAGCCGACCCGTTCAGCGGGCGCGGCGCAGTGCGCCACGAAACCCCCGCTTCACCCCCCCGAGGGGGCGGCGCCCGCTCTTGGGACGGCCCGGCGGGGCGCGTTTTGCCCCCACGCTCACTGCGTTCGCTGCCCCCCGAGAGGGCTGCGCCCGCCCTTGGGGCGGCCCGGCGGACGGGCGGGCGGACGGCCCCCACGCTCGCTGTACTCGCTGCTCCTCGAGGAGGGTGACCGTCGTGATCCGCGCTGCCTTTGTAGGGCGGGTTGCAACCCGCCAGGGTCGGCGCAAGCCGGCCCCGTGCCCGGCGGGCGCGTTGAAGATTCGACCACGCGGCGCGCTGCGGCGAACCACGCGCGCTGTCGCGGTTTCACGCTGATCGAACTGGTGGTGACGGTGGCGATCATCGGTATCCTGGCGGCGACCGTGCTGCCGCTGGCGCAGATCAGCGCGCAGCGGGCCAAGGAGTCGGAGCTGCGGGTGGCCTTGCGGCAGATCCGCGATGCGATTGACGCTTACAAGGCGGCCGGCGATGCCGGGCAGATCGAGCGACAGGCCGATGCCTCGGGCTACCCGCCGTCGCTGCGGGTGCTGGCGGGCGGGGTGGCGGACATCAAGTCGGCCGAGCCGAAGCTGATCTACTTTTTACGCCGTGTGCCCCGCGACCCGTTCTACCCTGACATCGACACCCCCGCCGACGAGACCTGGGGGCTGCGCAGCTACGAGAGCCCGCCGGATGCGCCGGCACCGGGCGACGATGTGTTCGATGTGTACTCGCTGAGCGAAAAATCCGGCCTCAACGGCCTGCCATACCGGGAGTGGTGATGCCTGCCGAGCGCCGCCATCGCGGCTTTACCCTGATCGAACTGTTGGTGGTGATGGCGATCATCGCCACCTTGCTGTCGATTGCCGCGCCGCGCTATTTCGACCACCTCGACCGCGCCCGCGAGAACAGCCTGCGCCAGACCCTGGCGGTGATGCGCGACGCGATCGACAAATACACCGCCGATGTCGGCCGCCCCCCAGAAACACTCGATGAACTGGTCGACAAGCGCTACCTGCGCGCCATTCCCGAAGACCCGGTCACCGAAAGCGTGGCCACCTGGGAGGTGGAGCCGCCGCCGGACGACCCGCTCGGTGGTGTCTGGAACATCCGAAGCGGGGCGGGCGAGCCCTACGGCAGCTGGTGACGGCCATGCGGCGGGGCGAGGGCGGCTATACCTATGTGCTGGTGCTGTTCCTGGTCGCCGGCGTCGGCCTGCTGATGGCCGGCACCGGGCAGACCTGGCAGGCCCGCGCCCAGCGCGAGAAGGAGGCCGAGCTGCTGGCGGTCGGCGTTGAAATGGCGCGCGCCCTGCGCCACTACCACGACGCCTCGCCCGAGGCCGCCAAGACCTGGCCGGCCGACCTGGCCGTGCTGCTCGACGACCGCCGTTTTCCCACACCGATGCGCCACCTGCGGCGCGTCTATCGCGACCCGATGACCGGCGTGCCCGAGTGGGGGCTGGTGCGCGAGGACGGGCGCATCGTCGGCATCCACAGCCTCAGCGATGCCGTGCCGTTCCGCCGCGCCGACCTGCCGGCCGAACTGGGTGAGTCGGCGGCCGAGGCCAAGACCGTGCGCGAGTGGGTGTTTCGACCCAGCGCCGGCAGTGCGGCGCCGGTTCCCCCGGCCGGTGCGCTGGCCCCCGAGGTGCAGCAAGCGCGCGGCGCACGGCCCGGCGTGTTCGACCACGACGACTGACGGCAGATTCAGCGATAGTCCGTTCGGCTTATCGCCGGTGCATCGACCTGCAAGACGCGGCGGTTATCGTCAACGGCTTTGATGCGTTTGGACGGGCGACCATGCGCCACCTGATCGGCATTGCGGCGTGCGTGACGAGCCTTGGCGCACACGCCTACGATATTCCCAACGAGCACGCCGCCTTCGTGCCGGCGCCGGAAGACGTGCGTGGCGCGCCGCTGCCCGACCCGCGCGCCTTCGATGCCATCCGCCAGACCGGCAACGCCTGGTTGCCGCCGCCGGCCGGCGACGCCTCGCTGGCGATGCTGGCGGCCGCCCGTGTGGGAGATTGGGCGGCGGTGAGCGAGCTGCTCAAGTCGGGCGCCAACCCGAACGTGCGCGATACCGCGCGGCGGGGCGGTGTGCTGGCGATGGCGGCGGCCGACGGACAGGCCGAAGTGGTGCGCACGCTGCTGGTGGCCGGTGCCGACCCCGACCAGCGGGGCGAGGCGGGCTTTACCCCGCTGGGTGCCGCCGCCTTGCGCGGGCATGAGCGCGTCGTCAAACAGCTGCTGCGCCATGGTGCCGACCCCGACCGCAAGAGCGCCGATGGCGCGCCGCCGCTGGTCAATGCGGCGCGGCTGGGCCATGCGCGCATCGTGGACGCCCTGCTCGTCGCCGGCGCCGACCCCACACGGGCCGACAAGCACGGCCACCACGCGCTCAGCATGGCTGCCGCGCGCGGTGACGTGGCGATGGTGCGACAGGTGCTCGCACACGGAATGCATGTTGATGCCCGCGACGGCGAGGGGCGCACGGCCTTTTTCTGGGCGGGGCTGTATGGTCGTCAGGCGGTCAGCGAGATCCTGCTGGCGGCCGGCGCCGACCCCACCGCGACCGTGATCGTCAAATGAAAAGAATTGACCCCGGCCGATTCGAATGGCATGGGCTTGTCACATGTCGTCGGTACGCTAGCGGCGCCACTTCCGCCGGGAGACAGTCGAGTGACCGATGTCGTCAACTTGACCAGTGAAGACCGCGAACGCCTGCTGTTCCTGATCGACACCTCGATCAAGATCAACAAGCGCTTCCAGTTCTTCCTGTGGGCCCAGGGTACGCTGCAGAGCTTTATCCCGCACGAGACGCTGGTCTGCGCCACCGGCGACCTGAATACCCTCCAGCTGCGCAATGACGTGTTCTCGCGCGCCACCTTGCCCGATGACTTCGAGCCCGTGGCCGGTGATCCGGTACGCGGCTTCATCGCGCCGCTGTTGTCGCACTGGAACGCCGTCGATCGTGGCCCCATCGCGATCAGCGACGACAACGGCGAGCCCGGTGGCCAGCACCCCATGCTCCGTCGCATGAACTACCGCAACAACCTGTGCCATGGCGTGCGCGAAGTGCGCGGCGCCTGCGGTGCGTTCTTTGCCTTTCTCGGGCTTGACCGCCCGGTGGGGGCGCGCGAACGCTACTTTGCCGACCTGCTCATGCCCCACCTCTACATGGCGACCATGCGCATGCTCGACAGCGAAAGCGCGGTGGCCGACTGCCCGGCCTCGGTGCTGTCCGAGCGCGAGATCCAGGTGCTGGGCTGGGTGCGCGACGGCAAGACCAACGCCGAGATCGGCCTGATCCTCGATATCAGCCCGCTCACCGTCAAGAACCATGTGCAGAAGATCCTGCGCAAGCTCGACGTGAGCAACCGCGCCCAGGCCGTGGCCAAGGCCGTCGCGATTGGCCTGTTCGGCAGCGGCCAGGGGCGCGAGGTGCGCAGCCTCTGAGCGGCCCCGGTGGTCCGCCAGACCATCGCCATAGTCCGTTCGGACGATATCCCCCGCCATCGCCCGCAGCACGCCCGACACCTCGCCTGCCCAGAATCGCCGTGTCGGTCACCCGGCCCACCGGGGTAGTTCGTTCAGCCTACCAAACGCGCTTCGGCGCGGTGCCCGGGCGTAAAGCGCGACCGAGACAATGCGTCCGGCTTCGAGATGGAGCCGGGACCCCTCTCCCGACCAAACCCGATTCAACGCAAGGAGTGTTAGAGCATGAACTTCAAAATGAAAGCGCTGGTGGCCGCTGCCGCCGTCGCCATGGCCGGTGTGGCACACGCCGATATCGTCGACTTCAACGAAGCCGGTGGCGGTTCGCTGCTGCTGTCGATCTGGAACGCCAATGATTCCGTCTCTGCCCTGTTCGACCTGGGCCCGACGATGGACAGCTTCAACGGCAATCTGAGCCAGTCCTGGGATCTGACCAGCGGCGACTACGCCTCGACCTGGGCGCAAATCGCACCGAGCCTGTCGGGTGCGACGTTCATGGTGTTTGCCGGGGACATCACGGGCACCAACTATCAGGATCACAAGTTTTTCTCGACGGCTGCCTCGGGTTCGACTGCACTAACCAATGCACAAGTCAAAAATATGGCCGAAGTGGCTGACTTTATCGTCGCCAGTGAGTTGGCTGGTAACCACGCTTCGGTCGCCGATGGTGCCAACGTCTCCGATAGCACGACGGCGTATCAGGGCACCAAGATGAAGGCCGACTGGAACGGCCGCGTTCCTTTCGTTTCCACCGCGGCCGTTGGTGATGCAGTCGATTTCTACAGCTTCCAGGGGGTTCCTGCCTCCGGCCGCACCGCCGGTGCCGCCGCTGCAGACGTCGTAGCCTTCGCCGGCACCTTCAGCCAGGGCGCCAACGGCATGCTGACCTACACCGTCGCCGCCGTGCCCGAGCCCGAGACCTACGCCATGCTGCTGGCCGGCCTGGGCCTGATCGGTGGCATCGCCCGCCGCCGCGCCGCGCGTTGATCACCGCACGACAACTCATCAAGGATAGAAAAATGAAGCTCAAGATGCTTGCCCTGGCCGTGGCCGCCGCTGCCGCCGCCCCCGCCTTTGCCGCCGTGAGCCCGGCCCAGCTGACCGCTGCCGTGACCGCCGGCCGTTACATCGACATGACCGGCGCCTCGGCCACCAAGGCCACCGTCAAGGCCGCCCTGAAAGCGGCATGCAGCGATGCACAGGTCGCCTTCACTGCCGACAAGGACCGCAACGCCTATGGCTGCACCATGAAGGCCTCGGCAGCCGGCTATCCGGCCGCTTGGAAGGGTCAGCCCTTCGTGGTTTTCCACTCCGTGTCCGGCGGCTCGCTGACCTCCATCCTCGGCATGAGCACCAACGCCGCGCAGCAGAACACCACGGTGCGTACCGACTTTGCCGGTTGCGCCTCCACCGACGGCGGCCTGACCTACACCGGCTGCGCCGTTGAGGCCCGTCGCTCGAACGGCGGCCTGTCGGACGTCGAGAAGGCCCTGTTCCAGGACGTGCTGGATACTGACCCCCCGGTCGGTGTGAATCTGGCTCAGATCGTCTCCAAACCGGCTCTGGCCGCCCAGTCCTTCGGTATCGCCGCCTCGCTGCCGCTCTGGTACGCCCTGCAGGCTGCCCAGGGTCTGAACACCGGCGCCTGCGTGGCCGGCAACTTTGCGCCGGAGTGCACGCCGTCGATCTCCCGCACCGAGTACGCCACCCTGGTTGCCAAGTCCAACAACGTGGCCCTGGGTGACTACTACGGCTGGGAAGTGCTCGATCTGGGCGCCTACGATACTTCGATCCACGCCGGTGCCGGCTCGACCGAAGACATGATCATCTGCCGTCGCCCGGTGACCTCGGGCACCCAGGCGTCGTCCAACGCTCATTTCCTCGGCAAGAACTGCTCGGTGGCCGGTTCCGAACCCGCGGCCGACAGCGACGACTCCGGTCGTTACGAAGTGATCGAAAACGCCGGTACCAGCGACGTCAAAAACTGCCTGGCCGACGGCTCCACCGCCGGCGCCGGTCGTCAGTTCCGTATCGGCGTGGTGTCCTCCGAGAACCTGCCGGCCGCGGGCGACAAGTGGCAGTGGCTGAAGCTCGACGGTGCGCCGATGAACGCCGATGCCGCTCAGCGCGCCAGCGCGGTTGAGATGGAGTATGGCTTCGTGATGGAAATGGTCATGCACTACAGCACCGACAACAGCATCACCTCGCCCGACCAGCGCACTGCCTTCGACGCTCTGGTGGCCGAGCTGGGCAACGACAGCGCGCCCAAGGCAGGCATCTTCGTCGTGCCGCACGGCACCACCTTCTACACCGGCCCGGGCAGCGTGATCGGCCGCGCCACCAACGGCGGCAACAACTGCCGTGCGATGAACGAGTACCTGTAATTGCACGCCGTGGTTCGGGCTTGACGACCCGTTCTCGCAGACAAAGTGCCCGCCTTGGCGGGCACTGCAAGGAGCCTCTTTGGGTGAAGAGGCTCCTTGTCATTTGACGAAAAGTGCCGTCGTGACCGATGTCACGGCGACGGGGCGGGCGGAATGCCCGACGGAACAACGAAAAAATCCATGACCTGGCTGAACTGGAAAACCCGTGTGTGGTTCGGTGTGCTTTGCCTGGGTGCGACTGGCGCGTTTGCGCAGGTTCAATTACCGGCGCGATTCACGCTGAGCGAGATCCGTGTCGAAGGCAACACGGTGCTATCGGCGTTGGCTGTCGAGAAGGCCATTTATCCACATCTGGGCCCTGATCGCGGCGAGGCGGATGTGAGCGCCGCGCGCGACGCGCTGGCGCGAGCCTATGAGGCGGAGGGCTATCTGTCGGTGGTGGTGCAGCCGGTGTCGTTTCAGCTGGCGAAGGGCGATCTGGCGCAATTCACCTTCCGGGTGACCGAGGGTGAGGTGGAACGCCTGCGCGTCAAGGGCGCCGCCTACAACCTGCCGAGCGCCATCCGCGCCGAGGCGCCCTCGGTGGCGCCGGGGGCGGTGCCGCATTTCCCCTCGCTGCAGACCGAGCTGGCGCAACTGCAGCGCCGCGCCGACATGAGTGTGACGCCGATCCTGCGCCCCGGGCGCAACCCAGGCAAGATGGAAGTCGAGCTGCAGGTCGAAGATCAATTGCCGCTGCATGGCTCACTGGAGCTGTCGAACCGCCAGAGCGCGGACACCTCGGCACGCCGGCTCGAAGCGGCGCTGCGCTACGACAACCTGTGGCAGCGCCAGCATAGCCTCGGCCTGCGCTTCATCAACTCGCCGCTCGATCCCGAGCAGGTGTCGGTCTATTCGCTGGTGTATTCGCTGCCGGTGGGTGACGACGGCGAGCGCCTGACCCTGCTGGCGGTGCAGTCCGACAGTGACGTGGTGACCGCGCAGGATTTCGGCTCGCAGGGTCGCGGCACGACGCTCGGCCTGCGCTTCAGCCTACCGCTGCCGGCGCGCAACAGCGGCCTGTTCCACACCCTGACCGCCGGGGTGGACTACAAGCACCTGCGTGAATCCAGTGGGCTGCTCGGCGCCGATACCAGCGACAAGCCGGTGATCTATATGCCGTTCTCGTTGCAGTACAACGCGGTGCTGCCAGGTGAGTCGCAGAGCTGGACCTTTGGTGCTGGCGCCGTATTCGGCATGCGCGGGCTGACGGACAACCAGATCGACTGCGACGGCATTGCAACGGTGGATCAATTTGCGTGTCGCCGTGCCGGCGCGCGACGCAACTTCGCGGTTGGCAAGTTCGAACTGGGGCTGCGCCAGCGTTTCGGCAAATGGCAGTTCGAGGGCGCGCTCGACACCCAGTTTGCCAGCGGCCCCTTGATCTCCAGTGAGCAGTTCAGCATCGGCGGCCGCGACTCGGTGCGTGGCTATCTCGAATCCGAGGTGCTCGGCGATGACGGTGCACGCCTCGGCCTGCAGCTGAATACGCCGGTGCTCACGCCGGCCGCCTGGCCGGTGGCGGTCAGCGCGCTGGTGTTCTACGACGCCGGCTGGGTGCATACCCAGGAGGCGCTGGCGGGGCAGGTCGATAGCACCGTGCTGGCCAGCGCCGGGCTTGGGCTGCGCGCTCGTGCGGGCAAGTCCCTGAACGCGCGAGTGGATTTCGCGCACGCCTTGCGTGCCGGAACGCATACGAAAAAGGACGCCAAGCGCCTGCATGTGAGCGTCGGTGTGGATTTCTGATCCGGCCGCGGGCCGGGCGAATAGAGCGCGTGCGGCCGGGGTGTGCCAGCGCGGTGATGGAGTGATGTGATGAATCGAGCGATGTTCCGTTTGGTGTTCAACGAGTCGGCACAGGCCTGGCAGGCGGTGCCGGAGTGTGCGTCGGCCAAGGGCAAACGGGCGTCGGCTCGGGCGCGCGGCGTGGCCGCGGCGCTGCTGGCGTTGCTGGCCCTGCCGGCGGTGGCGGCGCCGGGGCGCACCACCCTGCCGATTCCACGGGCCGATTTCGTCGCTCGCGGTTCGGTCTCGGCACCGGTGGTGAGCGGCAATCACATGCGGGTGGAGCAACATTCGGACAAGGCGGTGGTGAACTGGTCGCAGTTCAACGTCGGCGCCGACGCCACGGTGCAGTTCGTGCAGCCCTCGTCGACGGCGGCCATCCTCAATCGCATCTGGGACAGCAATCCGAGCCAGATATTCGGGCGCATCGAAGCGAACGGGCAGGTCTATCTGATCAACCGCAATGGCTTCCTGTTCGGTGACAGCGCGGTGGTGAACGTCGGTGGCCTGGTGGCCTCGGCGCTGAACATCGCCGACGATGATTTCATCGATGGCTTCCTCGCCAACAAGACGGCTGGCTCGAAGGCCGCCTTTTTTCTCGACAACGCCAATTACGACGGCGGCGTGGTAAGCGATGCGCAAAGCGTGTTCCAGGCGGCCAAGGTGGTGGTGGGGCAGGGCGCGACGATCAACAGCGTCGACGGCGGCCGGGTGATGCTGCTGGCGCCGAGTGTGGAGGTGGCCGGCAAGGTCAGCGCCGACGGCGGGCAGGCGGTGCTGGCCGCGGGCGCGAAGGTGTATCTGGCGGCAAGCGAGAACGAGAACCTGCGGGGCATTCTGGTCGAGGTCGATCCGCTGGCCCCCAACCTGGCGACGGGGGCCAGCCAAGGCGACGGCAAGGTGACCATCGATGCGCTGGGCGAGGTGATTGCCAAGCGCGGCAACATCAGCGTGGCTGCGTATGCGATTCAGGTGGATGGTGCGCTGACCGCCAGTACCGGCGCGACCGGCGCCGGCAGCATTTTTCTGCAGGGGCGCGATACGGTAAAGGCCAAGGCCGACACCACCTCGGGCGCCTTCGATTACGCGGTGGCCCATCGCGCCGGTCAGGTGACTCTGGGCCAGACGGCGCGGGTGACGGTGGGGGTGGAGAATGCGTCGTCGGATACCCTGCTCGATTCGGTGAGCGTGCCGCGCTCGCGGGTGTCGATGACCGGTAACACGATCGTGCTCGATGATGGTGCCCGCATCACGGCGCCGTCGGGCACCGTATCGATGATCGCCATGGCCCGCTGGAGCCCCTTTGGCGGCATCCAGACGCTGATCGACTCGGCGGCGGTCGGCAATCTGCCACTGACGCCGATCGATCTGGTCGATTTCACCGCCGCCGACGTGCTCGATACCGGGGCAGCTGCCAACGAAGCGCGGGTGGTGGTTTCGTCGGGGGCACGCATCGATGTGGCCGGCCTGAAGGGCGGTGTGAACGCGTCGGGCGCGCAGGTGAGCGCGGCGCGCAACCAGATCGATGCCAAGCTGGTCAGTGCCGAACTGGCCGATGCGCCGCTGCAGCGCAATGGCGTGCTCTACCGCCAGCAGGTGAGTTTCGACCTGCGCAGCGCGCCGACCGGCCGGCTCGGTGTGGCCAACTTGTCGGGCTATGTGAGCCAGCTCCGGCGCAGCGTGCACGAGCGCAGCACCGTTGGCGGCGAGGTGCGCATCCTGTCGCAGGGGGCGGCGGTGGTCGATGCCGGGGCGACGATCGATATCTCAGGTGGCTGGGTGCACTACACCGCCGCCGACATCGTGTCGTCGGTGCTCAGTGCAAACGGCCGACTGTTCAACATTGAAACAGCCAGCCCCGATCTGGTCTATTCGGCGGTGGGGCGCCGGACGGTCCACATCCCCGATTACGACGAGGGCGCCGATGCCGGGCGCCTGGCTATCGCCTCGCGCGAGGTGGTGCTCGATGGCGATGTGCAGGCGGCCGTACGAATCGGAACGTTTCAACGCCAGTACCCGTCCACGGCGCCGCGTGGGGGCACGCTGGAGATTGGCGGCGACATCGGTGGCGGTGACTACGCTATGGCGGATGTGCGCTTCAGCGCAGGGGCGCTGCTCGGTGCGGGCTTCCGCGCCGATCCACGCAACGCCTCGCTGGGGGCGCGCAGCGGCACGGTCAGCATTGACCTGGCCCGGCTGGTCCGTGGCGGTGTGCAGACCGTCGATGTGAAGGCCAACGGGGTGGTGAGTTTGCCGGCCCAGGCGGGATTGAATTTGCCGGCCTTGTTTTCGCTGTCCCTAGTGTCGCAAGGCGATATCCACTTTGATGCCGATCTGCGCGGCGCTGGCATGACGCTGTCGGCCGAGTCCTTGCTCGGTGACGTGGTGCTGTCGCCGGCGCGGGTGATCGATGCGTCGGGACAGTGGATCAACGACTACGCAGCGCATCGCAACGGAGGAGCCTTGTGGGCTGGCTCTCAGGTGCTCGACGGCGGCGCCGTGACGTTAAAGGCGGGCGAGCGCGTGGTGGTGGGGCAGGGCAGCCGGATCGATGTTTCTGGCGGGGCCTCGGTGGCCACGAATGGCGACTTCCGCGCGGGGAACGCCGGTGCGATCACGCTGGCGCATACTGGCGGGCGCCAGTTGCAGGGCGGGGTCGAGCTGCAAGGCGCGCTGGCCGGCTTTGCCTATCGCTTCGACAATCGCTTTGGCTCGGGCGGCCGGCTTACGTTCAGCGCCGACGACATCGTGGTGGGCAATGCCACGGGCGGCGCCGACACCCTGTTCCTGACACGCGACTTCTTTTCCGAGGGGGGCTTTGCCCACTATGCGCTGGCGGCCAGCTGGGGCGCCGTCAGCCTCGGTAGCGATGCACAGCTGTTGGTCAATCCGCAGCTACGGGTACTTGATCGCCAGCATCGGCAGGTCGCGACGGGTGCAGCGCCGCGGGTGAGCCGCCTCGCCGCACTGTCGTCCGTGCTGGGCGGCACGACTTCGTTCTCGGCGTCGGCAACCGCCGTGCCCGAGGCGGATGCCGCAGCCACGGCGGCAGAACGGGCACGGGTTGGCCGTGTGCTGATGGCTTCCGGGGCATCAGTGAGCGTGCGTGACGAAGGCCGTATCGAACTGCGAGCCGGCCGGCAGCTGACCGTCGGTGGTCGTCTGACGGCGCGCGCTGGTGAGGTGCGTTTGCATATGGCCGGCGAGATCGATACCTCGGGCAACTCGGATGTGGGTTACTTTGCCGACCAGTCGATCTTCCTGACCGACTCCTCGGTCATCGATGTGTCCGGCGTGTCGCGTGTGATCGCCGATCCGCTCGGCCGGCGCAGCGGTGCGGTGCTCGATGCTGGCACGGTGACGCTTGATGCCGACAAGGGCTATGTGATCGCCGCCGGCGGGGCGCAGCTGCGACTCGACGGCGTGGCCGACGCGGTCGACCTGCCGCGCGGCGGGCGCATCGTCGATGCCAGCGATGCGGGTACGCTCAGTGTCGCCTCGCGCGAGGGGATTGCGCTGGCGGCGGGGGTCTCGGCCAAGGCCGGCGGCGCCGGCGCCCGGGGCGGCACACTCGACGTGATGCTCAACCGCCACAATGTCGACAGTGCCAGCCTGAAGAATGGCGCGGTGGCGTATCCCGGCCAGGATCGCGTGCTGCGCGTCGATGATGCGCTGCCGTCGATGGCGGGCTGGCTGCCGGGGGCCGCGGTGCCGAGCGCGCTCGAGGCGACGGCCTATGTGTCGCCACAGCAGATGATGGCCGCTGGTTTTGACGCGGTCACGCTCAATAGCGACAACACCATCCACCTGGCTGGCAGCGCCCGCTGGGATGCCTTGCGCAGCCTGGCCTTTGTTGCTCCGCGTATCGAAGGCGCCGGCAAGGCGACGCTGGCGGCGCCGTATGTCCGCTTTGCCTACCTCGATCCGCTCGACCAGGCGCCCAAGGCCGTGGTCTCGGGTAGCGCGGAGCTGACCGTGCTGACCAATACGCTTGATGTGCAGGGTCACATTGGCTTCTCCGGCTTTGCCAATCTGAACTGGACCGCGCAGGAGGCAATCCGCCTGATAGGGGTGCAGCCCAAAGAGGTTGCGGCGAGTACCGGCAGCTTGAGCGCCAGCGGTTCGGCCCGTCTGACGGCCGGCCAGGTGATGGCGGCCACGAACTCGCGCTTCGTGTTGGATCTGGCCGAGGCCGGCAGTCGTCTGTCGATCAGCGGTGCCGGGACGGTGCCGGGCGCACCGCTGTCGGCGGGGGCGGATCTCACGCTGACGGCAGATTTCATCGATCAGGGCGGCGTAGTCCGGGTGCCCTTTGGCAGCCTGTCGCTGATCGCGCGGGATACGCTGACCCTGGCTGCAGGTAGCATCAGCTCGGCCTCGGGCGAAGGCATGGTGGCGCCCTATGGTGTGCGCTCCGGTGATGACTGGGTGTTGCTGTATCCGTCCGGGGCGGCGAGCGGTGACGGCTTCGATCTGAGCACGGTGCTGTCGAGCGCGCCGGTGCCGACGGTGGTACTGAGCGCACCGAAGGTCGACCAGCAGGCTGGCGCTACGGTGAATCTGTCTGGCGGTGGCGAGCTTTATGCGCATGAATTCGTGCCGGGCGCGGGCGGCTCGGTGGATGTGCTGAGTCAGCCGGGTACCTACGCGATCGTACCGACCTTCAAGGGCGCGGCGGCCCCGGTGGATGCGACTTACGGTGAAGGCTTCGATCTTGAAGTGGGCACGCAGATCACGCTCGGCGCCGGTGCCGGCGTACCGGCCGGGACGTATCTGTTGTTGCCGGCGCGTTATGCCCTGCTGCCGGGCGCATTCAGGGTGTCGCGTTTGCCGGGGCAGGCTATGGCCGCCGGCCAGTCCACCCCGATGGCGCTCGGCGGTGCCGTGGTGTCCGGCACGCTGTCGGTGGCAGGTACGTCGGTGAGGGATGCGCACACCACGCGTTGGCTGGTTGAATCCGGCGCGCTGACGCGCCAGCGCACGCAGTATGTCGAATCGACCGCAACGCAGCATTTCGCCAGCCAGGTCAGCGGCGACGGGCGGGCCGTGCCGCGCAGCACCCGTGACGCGGGCCATCTCGTGCTGTCGGCGACGGATCTGCTGACCCTCGGCGGCGACATTCTGTTCGACCGCGATGAGGACGCCCGTGGCGGCTTGCTCGATGTCGACGCCGTGCGGCTGGCCATTGGCGCACCGCACGCTGGAGCGCTCACGCTCGGGGTGACCCAGCTCAACGCCAGCGGCGCCGACAGCATCGTGATTGGCGGGCGGCGGGTGTTCGACGCGAAAGGTGACGCCACCTTGCAGATCGGCGCAGACACGGTAACGCTCGACGCATCGCAGGTGTTGCGTGCCGGAGAGGTGGTGTTGGCGGCCAGGGACCGGCTGACCGTTGCCGATGACAGCGCCATCGCCACGCATGCGGCCGGCCACTTCGGTCCCCTGCGGGTCGAAGGTGACGGCGCCCTGCTGCGGGTGGCCGAAGGCGGCGCGGCGGTGGTACGTACCGCGGTGGCGGGTAGCATGGGTACCCTGGAGATTGGCGACCGGGTGGCGCTCGATGGCGCGGCGGTGCAGTTCGACGGCACTCTGGCGACGCGCGTAGCCGGCAGCGTTCAGATTGCCGCAGACGAGGTCTCGGTGGGCGCCAGCCGGATCACCTTCGGCGACCCTGCGCCAGCGCAGGGCATCGGGGTGAATGGCGCACTGTTGGAAAGCCTGAGTGGGGCTGACAACATCACGCTGCGCAGCTACAGCAGTATTGATTTTGCCAATGATCTCGTGCTCGGTTCGCCCGCCAATCCGCTGCGCGGCCTGACGCTCGATAGCGCCCAGATCGGCTGGACCGGCGCGGCGGGCGGTGCGGTGTCGATTACCGCCGAGTCGCTGACGCTGACCAACACCACCGGGGCGGTGGTCGATGACGGTGGCGCGCGGCGGCTGGCAGGCCAGGGGGGCACGCTGAGCCTGGCTGCCGTGGCCATCGGTTCGGGCGGCGGTACGATCACCCTTGCCGATGGCGTGTCGGCTGTGCGTGGTTTCGATGGTGCCGCAGTGCAGATGCAGGCGGCGCGTGGCGTGGTCTTCACCGGAGAGGGTGCCGCCTCGGTGGCTGCCGGGGTGGTGGTCGATGCGCCGGTGATCACCGCGCGTGCGGGTGCGCGTTCCGGGCTGAGTGCTGACGGTGCGCTCGATATTCTCGCCGCCACCTCAACGTCAGCGGCCGCCGAGGTTGGTGCCGGCCACATCGCCTTGAGCGGCCAGCGTGTCTCGCAAGCCGGTCGCGTCGATGCGGCCAGCGGTGCGCTGACGCTCAAGGCGACCGGCGGTGACGTGGTGCTGCAGTCCGGATCGGTGACTTCGGCCGCCAGCCTGGTCCGCCGTTTCGATGAGGGTGATGTCGGTCATGCCGCCGGCCAGATTGTGCTTGAGGCGAGCGGTGGCGACGTGATGATCAATGCCGGTGCGCGCGTGGATGTGCGTGGTCGAGCCGGCGCGGATGCTGGCCGTGTGGTGTTGTCGGCGGCGGACGGCGGTGTCGTTGTCGATGGTGCGCTTCAGGCGGCGACGGATTCGACCCGGGCACGTGGCGGGGCTCTCGCGGTGGACGCCCTGGACCTGCCCACGCTGGACAGTGTGTTGGCCAAAGCGGGGGATTTCAGTCGGTCGATGAGCGTGCGTGCGCGGACGGGTGACCTGGTGCTCGGCGTGGCCTCGACGCTGCGTGCGCAGGCGGTTGACCTGTCCGCCGACCAGGGAAACATCACGATCGCGGGGCGGATCGATGCCGATGGCGCGGAGGGGGGCAGCATTGCCCTGGCCGCCCGGCATGCCCATGGCGTTGGCGGCCAGCTCACTGTCGAGGGAACGCTCCAGGCCCGCGCGACGGTGGCGGGTGGCGCCGGCGGGCGGGTCGACATGACGGTCGGCGGAGATACCGTCGCGGATGAGTCGGTCGCCCGCATCGTGCTGGGTGCGGGTAGCCGGATCGATGTTGGTGGATCGGGTAGCGGGCGGGTGACGCTCGCGGCGCCGGTGATCAGCGACGGTGCCGCCCAGACCGTTGCCATCGAGAACCAGGGCAGTGTGCTGTCGGGGCTGGCGGCGCTGGATGTCGAAGCCACGGTGGTTCAGCGCCATGGCGGCAATGTTGCGCTCGACACCGCGTGGCAGGGCGCCACGCAGGCGGCGCTGAACGGTGTCGAGGCGCATCTGGCAGCGATCGGGGCGCGTGTGGCGGGGGCGTCTGCCATACCGGTTGTGGTGCGCCCGGCGGCCGAGGTGCGTGCCGGCGGCGACATCACCGTCAGCACAGCACTGGATTTCCTTGGCGGAACGGGCTGGCGTTACGGCTCGGGCGATGCCCTGGCTGGTGCGCTGAGTTTGCGCGCCGCCGGCGATGTCCGGATCGATCAGTCGATCAGCGATGGTTTTGCGGTCAGTGTGGTGCCGTGTGGGCGCGGTTGTACGCCGGTGCCCACCGTGGCGCCAGCCAATACGGCCGATACCTGGCGTTACCGCGTGGTGGCTGGAGCGGACTGGGCCGCGGCGAACCGGCTCGCGCACGGTGGCGATGGCGATGTCACGCTGGCCGCAGGCGCCACTTTGCGCACCGGCACGGCGGATATCGAGGTGGTTGCCGGTGGGGATCTGGTGCTGGCAGGCAAGGGGGCGGCCATCTACACCGGCGGTACGTCGGTCAGTGACCCGGCCATGCCGTCCGGTGCGCCGGTGCTGACCGATGGCGGTGGCGATGTGCGCATCATCACCGGCGGTGATGTGCTCGGCAACACGCCGGGGCTGTCGCCGGCCCAGTGGTTGTGGCGGCAAGGCTTCAAGGGGCGTGGTAGCACGCTGAGTCCGCCGCTGGCCTGGTTCGTTCAGTGGGGTGAGGTCGATCGTGCCATTGGTGCGCTCGGCGGCGGCAACGTCAGCCTGCGTAGCGGCGGCGATCTGCGGGATGTGTCGTTGGTTGTGCCGCAGGTCGGGGTGCTGACGAATACCGGCGCTGTGCTCGCTTACGGTGGTGGCAATCTCGAGGCGACGGTCGATGGCGATATCCTGCGGGGCGATTTCCTGGTCGGCGATGGCAAGGGGCTGGTCGCGACACTGGGCCGGATTTCCAGTGGCGAGCCGCTATACAGTGCCGGCGACGGCTGGACGCGGCTGCGCACCATGCTCTATCTGGCCGATGCACAGATCGAAGTCCAGGCCTTGGGGGATGCGGCCTTCCAGGCCGTGATGGATCCCGTGCAATTGCCATTGAGCCGTGCCAACGAGGATAAGTTCACTACCGTCCGGGTGTTCACCTCGCTGAGTGATGCATCGGCCGTTACAGTGTCCTCGGCTGCGGGTGACGTGGTGATCGGCGATCCAACGGATCCGACCCAGGGCTTGAGTGGCCTGGCCAATCACACTGCGTTCAGCTCGCCGACCACGCGGCGCTATGAGGATGTCGGCAGCGAGATGTTTGGCTACCGGCTGTTGCCGGCCTCACTGTCGGCGACGGCACTGAGCGGTGACGTGGTATTCGACACCATGACGACCGGCAGCCTGAACCTGTTCCCCTCCGCGAACGGCCAGCTGCTGCTGCAGGCCGGGGAGTCGGTGCGGGTACCTGAGGGCTTGTCGTTCGGCTTGCGCATGTTCGATATGGACCCGGCGCTGCTCAATACGGCCGCCAACTCAGCCGCCGACCGCAAGGACTTCGCGCTCGTGTTCTCGGCCAACCAGGGCGCCGCGCGTACCGCGTCCAACCGGCGCGGCACGGCACTGCACGCGAGCGACGACACGTCGGCACGCATCATCGCTGCCGAAGGCGATGTCAGTGGCAGCTTTGTGCTGGCCAAGGCGACCGAGGTGGTGGCGGGAGGGGATGTGCACAACCTGCGCCTGATCACCCAGCATGACGATGCCTCGGACATCACGCGTATCAGCGCCGGAGGATACCTGCGGGTGGACGAGGCGCGCGAGCCCGGTTCCAACCGGCGTGTCTTGAGCGATGCCGGCATCGTGGTACATGGCCCCGGCGAGGTGATCGTGACCGTGGGCCGGGGCATGAGCCTGGGCACCAGCGAGGGCATTCGCTCGTTGGGCAACACGGTGCACTCGACCCTGCCAGTGACCGGCGCGAAGATCCGCATCGTGGCGGGCCGGCCGCAAAGCGTGGATACCACGGCATTCATTGACGCGTATCTGCGGGGAGCCAATGGCGCTGCCGCCCGTGCGGACTTGGCCGCGTTCCTGGCCCAGCGTGGGGTCGTGGTCAGCGGCGAGGCGCCGATCCTGAATGCGTTGGCAGCGCTGCCGGCTGAGGATCAGATGGTCTATGCCGAGCGCTGGCTACGCAATGCCTTCATCGAGACCTACCTCGGTGGCGGTGCGGTGGATTACACCCGTGACTGGGTGGCCTACGCCACGGCGCGCGGGCTGAGTGCGGATCCGTATGCGGCCGGCGCGCAGGACTTTGATCGTTTCCGCTACCAGGTGTTGTGGCAGGAGTTGGCCGCGTCAGGCAAGGAGGGCGCGCGCATTTCGAACGATGCGACTGCCAATCCGGGCAAGTACTCGCAGGATCAACTTGCGCCCGAGTTGCTTTACGCCCGTGGCTTCAAGGCGACCGAACTGGCGGGCTTGGCGGCGCCGTTCGGCTTTGATGGTGATGTCCGGCTGGTATTCAGCCAGATCAAGTCCGAAGACGGCGGCGGCGTGGACATCCTCGCGCCGGGCGGTGGCATTGACGTGGGTGCCATGACCCAGCCGCAAGGTTTTACCAAGGGGGCCAGCGAGTTGGGTATCGTCGCCACCGCTGCGGATGTGAATCTGTGGGTGCGTGACACAGTGGCGGTCAACCAGTCGCGGGTGTTTGCGCTCGACGGCGGCAACATTCTGATGTGGGCGGCCACCGGTGATATCTCCGCCGGCAGCGGTGAGCGCACCGCGCTGTCGGCCCCGCCGCCGGTGGTGACCATCGATCGCGAGACCGGTGCGGTGAAGCTGGTCTATCGTGGCGCAACCTCTGGCTCGGGCATTGCCACCATCTTTACCGGAGCGCCGAAGGTTGGCCCGGGGGATGTCAGCGTGTATGCGCCGAACGGCTTCATCGACGCCGGCGAGGCCGGGATCGCCAGCGCCGGCGTTGTCGATGTCGGCGGTGTCGGCATTCTGAACGCGGCAGACATCTCCGGCGCGGGTGGCAGCAACGTCGCCCCGCCCGCTGCGCCGGTGATTGGCGCCAGCGCCGGTTTGGGCACCGATGCGGCCGCGGCCGCCAATGATCTGCTCGAGGCTGATCCGCCGGCGGCCGGCAATGCACTGCGCTCGTCGCTGCTGACCGTGGAGGTGCTGCCATTCGAGAGCGCCTGCGACCCCGCACGGCCAGCGTCTGCCGCCTGTCGGCAGGAGGCCGGATGACGCCGCCTGCAGGTAGTCCGTTTGGACTACCTGCACGGGTGAGCGCCGGCAGGCCGGTTTAACACGCCATGACCATCATGACGGGCTGATTCCGGAGCCCGAACCGCCATGAAGAAACTGTTTGCCCTTGTCCTCGCCCTGGCGCTGCCCCTGAGTGCACATGCCTGGTGGAACGAAGCGTGGACCGCACGCCGCGCAGTGGTGATCGATACCACGGCCGAGACTGGCGTGGCGGTGCCGGCGGCGTCGATGGTGACGGTGCCGGTGCGCCTGCACAGCGGCAACTTCGACTTCCTCGGCGCCAGGCTCGACGGCAGCGATCTGCGCTTCATGGCGGCGGATGACCTGACGCCGCTCAAGTTCCATGTCGAACGCTATGACAGCACCGACGAACTGGCGCTGGCCTGGGTGCAGGTGCCGCAGGTGGCGCCGCAGATGGCGAACCAGAAGGTGTTCGTCTATTTCGGCAATGTTGGCGCGGCGGCCGAGCAGGATGCGGCGGGTAGTTACGACGCCAGCACCGCAGCGGTGTTCCACTTTGCGCAGGGTGACGCGCCTCCGGTCGATGCGAGCAAGCATGCCAACGTGGTGTCTGCACCGGTGGCGATCGAGACGGCCGGGCTGCTCGGCGCCAGCGCACGCTTCGACGGCGCGCAGGCGATGGAGATCACGCCGTCGGCGTCGCTGGCGCTGGATGGTGCGCGCGGGCTGACCGTGTCGATGTGGCTGCGCCCCGACGATGGGGTGACCGAGGGCACGCTCTACCAGCAGGACGGGGTACGCCTCGATCTGGCCGGCGGCACGCTGGTGCTGCGCACGCCGACCGGCGAGGTGACCGGCGGCGGCGTGGGCGCCGGGGCCTGGCATCACGTGGCGGTGAGCGTGGGCGGCGGCAAGGTGGTGTTCTATGTCGATGGCGACCAGGTGGCGGCCGGCGAGGCGCAGCTGCCCTTGCTGCAGGCGCCGGTGCGCATCGGCGAGGGCTTTGCCGGCCTGCTTGATGAGTTGCAGATCAGCACGACGGTGCGCAGCCACGACTGGGTGAAGCTGGCGGTGGCCGCGCAGGGGCCCGAGGGGCGCTTGCTGCGGGTGGTAGAGGACGCTGGCGAGACGGCCGACGAGGGGGGGCATTCCTACTTTGGCGTGCTGGTCGATAACCTGACGGTCGATGCCTGGGTGGTGATCATCATCCTGATGGTGATGTTTGCCATCGCGCTGCTGGTGATGGTGGCCAAGGCGCAGTTCGTGGCCCGGGTGGATCGCCACAACCGCGCCTTCCTGCAGCAGTTCCGCGAAGCGAAGGACGATTTTCTGTCGATTGCGCACGGCAAGTCGCACGCGCATTCGTCGCTGTTCCGGCTGTATTCGGCCGGGGTGCGCGAGGTGGGCAAGCGGGTGGACGATGGCCGCAGCCATCTGACCGGTGCCTCGCTGAACGCCATCAAGGCCTCGGTCGATGCCGATCTGGTGCGCGAGAGCCATCGGCTCAACGACAAGATGGTGCTGCTGACCATCGCCATCTCGGGCGGCCCTTTCCTCGGCCTGCTCGGCACCGTGGTGGGGGTGATGATCACCTTTGCGGCGATCGCCGCGGCCGGTGATGTGAACGTCAATGCCATCGCACCGGGCATCGCCGCGGCGCTGCTGGCCACGGTGGCCGGCCTGGCCGTCGCGATCCCGGCGCTGTTCGGCTACAACTACCTGGCCGGGCGGATCAAGAACATCTCGGCGGACATGCACATCTTCGTCGATGAGTTCATCACCCGCATCGCCGAAGTCTACGACCGCTAAGCCATGTCCGCCGACATCCGCGAGGACAACCAGCCCTACGACGACATCAACGTCACGCCGATGCTCGATCTGGCTTACGTGCTGCTGGTGGTGTTCATCATCCTGACCACTGCCTCGGTGCAGGGCATCAAGGTCGAGTCGCCGCAGACCACGGCGGCCGAGAATCTGGCCAAGCCGCAGACCCGCGCCATCACCATCACCCGCGATGGCGATGTGTTTCTCGACGCCTACCCGGTCGACATGGCCCAGCTGGAGACCCGGCTGGCACAGATGAAGGCGCTCAACCCGGCGCTGCCGGTGGTGCTCAAGGGCGACGCCAGCGCGCAGTACGAGCAGGTGATGCTGGCGTTGGAGGTGTGCAAGCGCCTGGGTATCACCGAGATCGGCCTGGTCACCAAGCGGGTGCAGTGATGCAGATCCAGAACGAGACCCAGCCCTACGATTCGATCAACGTCACGCCGATGCTCGACCTGGCCTACGTGCTGCTGGTGGTGTTCATCATCATGACCACCGCCTCGGTGCAGGGCCTGACCATGAACCTGCCCAAGCCGAGCAACACGCCGAGCGAGGAAAAGCACGAGACCAAGATCGTGCAGATCTCGCCGGAGGGGCGCTTCATGATCAATGGCGTGGGCGTGACGCCGGCCGAGCTGGAAAGCCAGTTGCTCGCCGCCAAGGCGCGCGACCCCAAGCTGGCGGTGATGGTCAAGGGCGACCCGGCGACGCAATACGCCAAGGTGATCGAGGTGGTGGATCTGGTCAATCGCCTGCAGATCGACGGCCTCGGCCTGATTACCGCGCGGATCGGCACATGAGCGGCCTGGCGGAAGAAGAACTCTTCGAGGCGCCGTGGCGCCGCCGTGCCCGCCAGCTCGCCCTGGCGGCGGTGGTGGCCGCGCTGATCGGGGGGGCGGTGCTGTTGGTGCAGGGTCTCGGCGGTGACGCGCAGCGCCCGGCCCGCCAGGTGACCAAGATCACCATCATTCCGGATACGCCCCCGCCACCGCCGCCGCCGCCCAAGGAGCCACCGAAGCCCGAGCCGAAGGAGGCGCCCAAGCAGGTCAAGCTGGATGCGCCCAAGCCGCAAGATGCGCCCAAGCCGCAGGAGGCCGAGCCGATCAAGATGGAAGGCGAGGCGGGGGATGGGCCGAGTCCGTTTGCTACCGGCCCGGTCACGCAGGAGTACACCGGCGGCGAGATCGGCAGCAGCAACGGCATGCAGTTCGCCTTCTATACAAAGCTGCTGCAGCGACGGATCCAGAACGCGTTGCAGCAGACCACCGCGCTCAAGGGTGCGGATTTCCGGGTGGTGGTGCGGGTGTGGCTGGACACCGACGGCCGCCTGACGCGCAGCGAGCTGGCGGATTCGACCGGCGACGTTGCGCTGGATGACGCCCTGCGCACTGCCATGGCCGAAGTGCCCGCGGTCGGCGAAGCCCCGCCGGCCGGCATGCCCCAACCCGTCCGCATCCGCGTTACCAATCGGGTGACCGGCTGAACCGGTACGCCCATTCAATACAGGTCAGAAATGAACAAGCTGTCTCCCATCGTGCTGCCTCTTGTCCTTTCCATCGCAGCCACATCCGCTGCGGCCGGGGAGGACGAATACAAGTCGCTGGAAACGCTGCGTGAGACCACGCTCAGTCTGATCGACGTGCTGGTCGAATCCGGCGTGTTGACCCGCGAGAAGGCTGATGCATTGGTGGTGCAGGCCAAAACCCGCGCCACCGAGCGTATTGCGGCAGAGACGCAGGAAGGCGTGGTGCGGGTCACCTACGTGCCCGAGTCGGTGCGCAACGAGATCCGCGACCAGCTCAAGCAGGAAGTGGTGGCGCAGGCGCGCGAGGAAGGCTGGGCAACGCCCAATGCCATTCCGGAATGGGCCAGTCGCATCAGCTTCGAGGGCGATATCCGGCTGCGTTACCAGAGTGATAGCTTCGCCTCAGACAACGCGGCACCACGCGACTACGTTCTGGCTGCCGACCAGGGTTCGTTGTCGTCGGCGACACGGGCGCCTGACTATTCTCTGGTCGACAGCAACGGGGTGCCGACCGGCAACACGCTGAACGACCAGGATCGCTGGCGGGTTCGGGCCCGGCTCGGCTTGCTGGCGCGAATCTCCGGTCAAGTGAGCGCGGGCTTGCGGCTCGCGACCGGCAATACTGGGGATCGGGTGTCCACCAACCAGACCCTCGGCCAGAACCTCAACAAGTATTCATTTGTCGTTGACCGCGCCTATTTGCGGCTCACTCCAAACGACTCGTTGACGCTCACCGGCGGCAGGATTCCCAACCCGTGGTTGTCGACGGATCTGATGTGGGATGATGACCTGAACTTCGAAGGCGTATCCGCTAGCTGGCAATCGCAGACGGCCGGGGCCTTCCGGCCGTTTGCCACGCTTGGCTACTTTCCGATCAAGAGCGAAAGCGAGCCGACCTCGCCGGACGGCCGCACCCTCTTGGGCATACAGATCGGGGCGAGCTGGATCCGCTCGCCGATGAATCGGCTTCGATTCGGCATCGCAGCCTATGATTTCCGGAAGTTCGAGGGGCGCCGCGAGCCGGATGGTGCCTACGATGTCATTAATAGCAAGCCGGCGACCGCTGACTACGGCAGCACGCAGTACGAGCACGGGTTACGGCAGAAGGGCAATACCTTGTTCGCTACCAACGCGAGCGTGGACAGCAACCAGGCCTACTATTTTGGCTTGGCTGCCAAGTTCCGGCCGGTCAACCTTACGGGTGTGTGGGATCTCGGGTACTGGGATCCTGTACATGTGCTTCTGTCGGCTGATTATGTGATCAACACGGCTTTCGACCGCGCCGAGATTCGACGCCGGACCGGACGCGATCTGGGGAACGATGCGAGCGCCACAGCCTGGCGCCTCGGTGTGACAGTCGGCATGCCGAGCATCAAGCTGCGTGGCGACTGGAACGCGTTTCTGGTCTACAAGCGGATCGGCAGCGACGCGATGCCCGACGCCTTCAATGATTCCGATTTCGGTCTCGGCGGTACCAATCTCAAGGGCTATACGCTCGGCTTCAACTGGGGGTGGGACGATCGCACGACGCTGGGTCTGAAGTACATCAGTGCCGACGCGATCGCCTCGCCCACGCTGGTGGACGGCCACACGTTCGGCGTCGACACCCTCCAACTCGACCTCGCGGTCAAGTTCTGAGGCGCATGATGATGGTGAGACATGTTCTCCTGGCGGTATGCATCGGCCTGTTGATGCCGCCCGTGCTTGCCCAAGGGGCGGCAGACGCCCAACTGCGCCAGTTGCGCCTGCAAGTCAGGCAGGCCATGCAGGCGGCGCGCGATGCGCAGGAGGCCGCGGATGCGGCAAAGGCCGACGCCGAGGCGGCACGTGCGCAACAGGTTGAACTGCAGACGGCGCTGGGTGAGGCGGCGGGGCGACGGGATGCGGCTGCGGCATCGGCATCGCGGCTGCAGCAGGATAAGGCTGCGCTCGAAGCGAAGCTGGTGACCGCCGAATCGGCGCTGGCCGAAACGCGCGGGCTGCTGGCGGCGGTACGGACCGAGTTGAATGCCCAGGTGGCCGGGCGGCGCACGGCCGAGGCGGGTTTGCGTGATACCGATGCGGCGCTGGCGACCTGCCGGGCGCATAACGGCGAACTGGTGGGGGTGGCGAACGACCTGCTCGCTGCCTACCAGAACAAGGGCGTGTTCGATGTGCTGGGGGAGGGCGAACCCTTGACCGGCATTGGCCGGGTGCGCCTGGAAAACCTGCTGGAAACCTATCGCGACAAGGTGGATGCGGCCGCGGACCGCGTGGCCGAATCGTCCCCTGCGGAGCGCTGACTGCCGCCAGACAGGGGCTGCAACGAAAATGCCCGGCATGTGCCGGGCATTTTTGTGTGTGTCGCCGGGGGCGATCAGCTGACCACGACCGGGATCTTGCCGATCTTGGCCTGCCACTGCTTCGGGCCGGTGTTGTGGACCGACTCGCCCGTGGCATCGACCGCCACGGTGACCGGCATGTCGACCACGTCGAACTCGTAGATCGCTTCCATGCCCAGGTCGGCAAAGCCCACCACCTTGGAGGCCTTGATGGCCTTGGAGACCAGGTAGGCCGAACCACCGACGGCCATCAGGTAGGCGGCCTTGTTGTCGCGGATGGCCTCGATGGCGACCGGGCCGCGTTCGGCCTTGCCGACCATGGCGATGAGGCCGGTCTGCTCAAGCATCATGCGGGTGAACTTGTCCATGCGCGTGGCGGTGGTGGGGCCCGCCGGGCCGACCACTTCGTTGCCGACCGGATCGACCGGGCCCACGTAGTAGATGATGCGGTTGGTGAAGTCCACCGGCAGCTTTTCGCCCTTGGCGAGCATGTCGGCAATGCGTTTGTGCGCCGCGTCACGGCCGGTGAGCATCTTGCCGTTGAGCAGCAACACCTGGCCGGGTTTCCAGGAGGCGACTTCGTCGGCGGTGAGCGTATTCAGATCGACGCGGGTGGCGACATTGGTGTCGGCCTGCCAGGTGACGGCGGGCCAGTCTTCGAGGCGCGGGGCCTGCAGGTGGGCCGGGCCGGAGCCGTCGAGCACGAAGTGCACATGGCGGGTGGCCGCACAGTTGGGGATCATGGCGATCGGCAGCGAGGCGGCGTGGGTGGGGTAGTCGAGGATCTTGACGTCGAGCACGGTGGTGAGGCCACCCAGGCCTTGCGCGCCGATGCCCAGTGCGTTGACCTTGTCGAAGATCTCCAGGCGCAGCTCTTCGACCCGGGTCAGCGTCTCGCCTTTGGCGGCGCGGGCCTGGAGTTCCTGAATGTCCACATGCCCCATCAAGGATTCCTTGGCCAGCAGCATGGCCTTTTCGGGCGTGCCGCCAATGCCGATGCCGAGGATGCCCGGCGGGCACCAGCCGGCGCCCATGGTCGGGACGGTCTTGAGCACCCAGTCGACGATCGAGTCGGAGGGGTTGAGCATGACCATCTTGGATTTGTTCTCGGAGCCGCCGCCCTTGGCCGCACAGGTGATGTCGACGGTGTCGCCTTCGACGATCTCGTAGTGCACCACGGCCGGGGTGTTGTCCTTGGAGTTCTTGCGGGCGCCGGCCGGGTCGAGCAGCACGGAGGCACGCAGTTTGTTGTCCGGGTCGGTATAGGCGCGGCGCACCCCTTCGTTGACCATTTCCTGCACGCTCAGGGTGCTGTCCCAGCGCACGTTCATGCCGACCTTGAGGAAGACCACGGCGATGCCGGTGTCCTGGCAGATGGGGCGGTGGCCCTCGGCGCACATGCGGCTGTTGGTCAGGATCTGCGCGATGGCGTCCTTGGCGGCCGGCGACTCTTCGCGCTCGTAGGCTTCACCCAGCGCCTGGATGTAGTCCAGCGGATGGTAGTAGCTGATGAACTGGAATGCGTCCGCGATGGACTGGATGAAGTCTTCCTGCTTGATCGTGCTCATGGTGGGCTCCCTCACAGAGAAAGGCAGGGCGGCGGGCAAGTGGTCAGCTTCGCCATTGTCGGAACATGAAGACGAAGGATTGTCGCCCGTCCCTGCCAGGATGCGTCCACGAATCATCCGGGCCGGCGTCGTGGCGTCGCGCGAGATTCTAACACCGCGCGGTGACAGGTTTCGTGTTGCAGTGCCACGCAGGTGTAAGTCCTGTGTAAGATAGATCTTCTTTAATGCGCCCTGTTCTCGGTGGCGGGCTGTGTTGAAGCGTGTTGCCGATGGTAATGTCTGTTGATTGCTTCGCCGCAGGCTGGAGCAAGTAACCGAATTTCGATTCCGTGAATTGAGGAGAGGTGAGAGATGTCCGACAACGCCCAGAAGCTGTACTACCCGCCCGAGTCGCTGGTCAAGAATGCCGCCGTTGCAGGCATGGAGGCCTATCAGGCGCTGGTCAAGCAGGCCGAGACCGATTACGAAGGTTACTGGGCGAACCATGCCCGCAACCTCCTCGACTGGAAGAAGCCCTTCACCAAGGTGCTCGACGAGTCCAACGCGCCGTTCTTCAAGTGGTTCGACGACGGTGAGCTGAACGTCTCCTACAACTGTATCGATCGCCAGGTGAACAACGGCCTGGGCGAGAAGGTCGCGATCATCTTCGAGGCCGACGACGGCCAGGTCACCAAGGTGACCTACAAGGATCTGCTCGGCCGCGTCTGCAAGATGGCCAATGCGCTCAAGGCCTCCGGCGTGAGCAAGGGCGACCGCGTCGTCATCTACCTGCCGATGTCGATCGAAGGCATCGTCGCCATGCAGGCCTGCGCCCGCATCGGCGCCACCCACTCGGTGGTCTTCGGCGGCTTCTCGGCCCAGTCGCTGCGCGACCGTATCGAAAGCTCCAGCGCCGTGGCGCTGATCACCTCCGACGGCCAGTTCCGCGGTGGCAAGGCGCTCCCGCTCAAGCCGATCGCCGACGAAGCGCTGGCCATGGGTGGCTGCGAATCGATCAAGAAAGTGCTGGTGGTCAAGCGCACCGGTGCCGACACCAACATGATGGCCGGCCGCGACGTGTGGCTGAACGACATCCTCGCCGAGCAGGCCGATACCTGCGAGCCGGAGTGGGTGAATGCCGAGCATCCGCTGTTTCTGCTCTACACCTCGGGCTCGACCGGCAAGCCGAAGGGCGTCCAGCATTCGAGCGGCGGCTACCTGCTGCACGCCATGCTGACCATGCAATACACCTTCGACATCAAGCCGGACGATGTCTTCTGGTGCACGGCCGACATCGGCTGGGTTACCGGCCACACCTATATTGCCTACGGCCCGCTGGCCTGCGGTGCCACCCAGGTGGTGTTCGAAGGCGTGCCGACCTATCCGGACGCCGGCCGCTTCTGGAAGATGATCCAGAACCACAAGGTCAGCATCTTCTACACCGCACCGACCGCCATCCGCTCGCTGATCAAGGCGGCCGACGCCAACGAGAGCGTGCATCCCAAGCAGTACGACCTGTCGAGCCTGCGCATCCTCGGTTCGGTCGGCGAGCCGATCAACCCGGCCGCGTGGGAGTGGTACTACGAGAACATCGGCGGCAGCCGCTGCCCGATCGTCGATACCTTCTGGCAGACCGAAACCGGTGGTCACATGATCACCCCGCTGCCGGGCGCCACGCCGATGGTGCCGGGTTCCTGCACGCTGCCGTTCCCGGGCATCCAGGCCGCCGTGGTCGACGAGACCGGCACCGAAGTGCCCTGGGGCCAGGGCGG
Source organism: Pseudomonadota bacterium (assembly GCA_008501585.1). Lineage (GTDB taxonomy): Bacteria > Pseudomonadota > Gammaproteobacteria > Burkholderiales > Rhodocyclaceae > Nitrogeniibacter. Next base: position 34,368 of record QQUN01000033.1, read on the forward strand.
CATCCTGGTGGTCAAGCGTCCGTGGCCGTCCATGATCCGCACCGTGTGGGGTGATCCGGAGCGCTTCAAGTCCTCCTACTACCCGGCTGACTTCCAGGGCAAGTACTACCTGGCAGGCGACGGCGCGATCCGCGACATCGAGACCGGCTACTTCACCATCACCGGCCGTATTGACGATGTGCTGAACGTCTCCGGTCACCGCATGGGCACGATGGAAATCGAATCCGCCCTGGTGGCGCACGAGAAGGTCGCCGAAGCCGCCGTGGTCGGCCGTCCGGACGACACCACCGGCGAGGCCATCGTGGCTTTCGTGGTGCTCAAGGGCGCGCGTCCGTCCGGCGCCGAGGCGCAGGCCGTGATCAAGGAACTGTCCAGCTGGGTGGCCAAGGAGATCGGTCCGATCGCCAAGCCGAAGGACATCCGTTTCGGCGAGAACCTGCCCAAGACCCGCTCGGGCAAGATCATGCGTCGCCTGCTGCGTCAGCTGGCCAAGGGCGAGGAGATCACGCAGGACACCTCCACCCTCGAGAACCCGGCCATTCTGGACCAGCTCAAGGGATAAGCGCCTGACCTCCGCGGACGCGCTGCGCTGACGGCGCGCCGCCACAGAACAAAGAGGGGAGCCTGCCGCAGAGCGGGCCGATAATGAGGAGACGAAGGCGCGGGAACGCGCCTTCTTTTTTTGCCGGATCGCGCCGCCGGGGCAGCGCGGGCGGGCGTTGGGGGCGGGCTATAATGGTTTTCCGTTTTCCGGACGAGGTGCGGTGATGCGTAAAGCGCTCGCGCGGCAACGCCTGGTCGCCTGTACCCTGTTCGCGGCGCTGGCCTTCAACGCCCCGTTGTTGTGGCTGTTCGATACCGCTGTTGCCGTGTTTGGCGTCCCGCTCGTTTTTCTCTATGTGTTCGGCATCTGGGCCGCCGTCATCGCGGTGCTCGCCTGGGTTGTCGAAGTCGGTCACCGATAGGAGGGCGCGATGCTGTCGGGCAGTGTCATCGTCGGCGCCTCCTTTGCCTACCTGGTGGTGTTGTTCGGCGTCGCGCTGTACGGCGACCGCCGCGCCGACGCCGGCCGCTCGCTGATTGCCAACCCCTGGGTGTATGCGCTGTCGCTGGCGGTCTATTGCACGGCGTGGACCTATTACGGCAGTGTGGGTCGGGCGGCAACGGCGGGGCTGGGCTTTTTGCCGGTGTATCTGGGCCCGACCCTGGTGATGGGCGTGTCGTGGCTGGTGTTGCTGAAGATGGTGCGGATCAGCAAGGCCTACCGCATCACCTCGATTGCCGACTTCATCGCCTCGCGCTACGGCAAGAGCCGGCTGCTGGCGAGCATGGTCACGCTGGTGGCGGTGGTCGGCATCGTCCCCTACATCGCGCTGCAGCTCAAGGCCGTGTCCAGCGAGTACGGACTGCTCACCGGCGCCCATCCCGGCAATGCCGGCGACTGGTATCGCGACACCGCGCTCTACATGGCGCTGGTGCTGGCGGCGTTTACCATGATCTTCGGCACCCGCCACCTCGACGCCACCGAGCGCCACGAGGGCATGGTGGCAGCGATCGCCTTCGAATCCATCGTCAAGCTCATTGCCTTCCTGGCGGTGGGCGTGGTGGTCACCTATTTCATCTTCGATGGCTGGGAAGACCTGTTCGTCAGCGCCGCCATCGCGCCAGACCTGGCCTCCCTGCTAAGCATGGACAACGTCGGCAGCAAGGCCGACTGGTTTGCGCTGACGGTGCTCTCGGCACTCGCCTTCCTGATGCTGCCCCGGCAGTTCCAGGTGGCGGTGGTGGAGAACGTGGACGAACGCCACCTCAAGCGGGCCACCTGGCTGTTTCCGCTGTATCTGCTGCTGATCAACATCTTCGTGCTGCCGATCGCGCTCGGCGGCATGCTGCGTTTCCCGGCCGATGTGATCGATCCGGACTCCTTCGTGCTCACGCTGCCACTGTCGGAGGGCTACGCGACGCTGACCCTGCTGGCCTTCATTGGCGGGCTGTCGGCGGCCACGAGCATGGTCATTGTCGAGACCATCGCGCTGTCGACCATGGTCTGCAACGACCTGGTCATGCCGCTGCTGCTGTCGAACGCGCGCTTCCGGCGCTGGGCGCCCCACGACCTGACCGGCTTGCTGTTGCTGATCCGGCGCGGGGCGATCGTGGTCATCCTGTTGCTGGGTTACCTGTATTTCCGGCTGGCCGGCCAAGCGTATGCGCTGGTGTCGATCGGCCTGATCAGCTTTGCGGCGGTGGTGCAGTTCGCCCCGGCCTTGCTCGGTGGCATGTACTGGCGCGGTGCGACACGCAATGGTGCCGTGGCCGGCTTGGCGGCGGGCTTTGCGGTGTGGCTGTACACCTTGCTGCTGCCTTCGTTTGCCAAGTCGGGCTGGTTGCCGATGGCGTTTGTCGAGTCGGGCATCTTTGGCATCGAGTTGCTGATGCCCGAGCGGCTGTTCGGTTTCGACGAGGTCAACGCCACCACCCACGCCTTGTTCTGGAGCATGGCGGCCAACATCGGCGCATTTGTGGCGGTGTCGCTGTGGCGACCGCCGACCGCGGTCGAGGCCGGCCAGGCGAGTGTGTTTGTCGACATCCTCAAGCGCGAGCCGCGCGGGGCGGCGCGCTTCTGGCGCGGTCAGGCGAAGATCGACGACCTGCTGGCGCTGCTGGCCCGCTTCCTGGGCGCCGAGCGGGTGCGTGCGAACTTCGCCAGCTACGCGCGCAGCCGCGGGGTCGAGTACATCGAAGAGCTCGAGGCCGATGGGGATCTGGTGCACTTCGCCGAAACCTTGCTCGCCGGTGCCATCGGCAGCGTGTCGGCGCGCGTGATGATCGCCTCGGTGGTGCAGGAGGAGACGCTCGGCATCGAGGAGGTGATGAACATCCTCGACGAGGCCTCGCAGGTGCGCGCCTACTCGCGCGAACTCGAGGAGAAGTCGCGCGCGCTCGAGGCGGCCACCCAGGAGCTGCGGGCGGCCAACGAGCGCTTGCAGGAGCTGGATCGGGTCAAGGACGACTTCATGTCTTCGGTGACCCACGAACTGCGTACGCCGTTGACCTCGATCCGCGCCTTTTCCGAGATGCTGCTCGACGACCCGAAGACCGACCTGGCCGAGCGCAAGCGCTTTCTCGGCATCATCGTTGAGGAAACCGAGCGCCTCACCCGGCTGGTCAACCAGGTGCTGGATCTGGCCAAGATCGAGTCGGGGCATGCACAGTGGCACGAAACCGATGTCGACCTGATCGACCTGATCGAACACGTGGCCGACACCGCCGGCCAGCTGGTCAAGAGCCGCCGTGCGCAGCTGCTCCTCGATCTGCCGCCGGCGGTGACGCTGCTGCGGGTGGACCGCGACCGTCTGATCCAGGTGCTGACCAACCTGATCGGCAATGCCGCGCGCTTTGTGCCGGAGGCCGGCGGGGAGGTGCGGGTGGTGTTGCGCGAGACCGCGGACGCCGTGCGGGTCGATGTCTGCGACAACGGGCCGGGCATTCCGGCCGAGGCGCAGGCCGAGATCTTCGAGAAATTCCGCCAGGCCAGCGGCAGCGGCGGCAAGCCGACCGGCACCGGGCTGGGGCTGCCGATCAGCCGCCAGATCATCGAACACTTTGGCGGGCACCTGTGGGTGAGCAGTACGCCGGGCGAAGGGGCCGTATTCTCCTTCGAACTGCCGCGAACGCTGGCCTCTCCGGCAGCGCAGACGGCCGAGGCGTCGTGATGCAAGCAGTGCAGGACAATGACTTAGAATGTTGTGCAAGGGGGAGGGAGCGCACATGACGGATACCAAAAAAATACTGATCGCCGACGACGAGCCGAACATTGTCATTTCCCTGGAGTTTCTGATGAAACGGGAGGGCTTTGCGGTGTCGATCGCGGTCGACGGCGAGGAAGCCATCGACAAGATCCGCAGCGAGTCGCCAGACCTGGTGCTGCTCGACGTGATGATGCCCAAGAAGAGCGGTTTCGAGGTCTGCCAGGAGGTCAAGGGCGATCCGTCGCTGGCCGCCACGCGCATCCTCATGCTCACCGCCAAGGGGCGCGATACCGAAATGGCCAAGGGCCTGGCGCTGGGGGCGGACGCTTACATGACCAAGCCGTTCTCCACCAAGGACCTGGTCGAGCAGGTGCGCCAGTTGCTCGGGCTGACTGCATGAGTCCGAAGAACCGCCTTCTGCTCGGGGTCGGGCTGGTCTGTGTCTGGTTGCTGGTCGTTGTGGGGGTCACCGGCTGGGTGGTGTGGGCCGACCTGTCGCCCGACGAGCGCTCGGCGCTGCTGCCGATCCTGTCGCCGCGCGGGGCGCTGATCGGCGCCATGCTGATCATGGCCATGGCGGTCAGCGCCATCGTGCTGCGCGACCTGCACCGCCGCTACGTGGCCATCCCGGTGCGCCTGGCCGAAGACGGCCGCACCTTGCTCAAGGCCGAGCCGACGCGGCGCCTCAAGGCCGACGGGAACGCCGAAACCCAGGCCTTCGTCGACATCATCAACACCCTGGCGGACCAGCGCCAGGGGCTGCAGGATGACGTCGAGGTGCGCGTGGCCGACGCCCGCCGCTCGGTCGAGGAGGAAAAAAACCGCCTCGGCGCGCTGATGTCCGAGCTCACCCAGAGCGTGGTGGTGTGCAACCTCGACGGTCGCATCCTGCTCTACAACAACCGCGCACGGCTGCAGTTCCGCGCCCTGTCCGACGCGCCCGGCGCGGCCGGTGGCGGCGAGCTGATCGGCCTGGGGCGCTCCATCTATGCGGTGATGGACCGCCACCTGATCGCCCATGCGCTGGAAAACATCCAGCACCGCCTGCGCAAGAGCGCGGCGCAGCCGGTCACCAACTTCGTCACCACCACCCGGGCCGGCCAGCTGCTGCGGGTGCAGATGGCGCCGGTGCTGGGCGCGGCGCCGGAGGAGGGCGCGGAGCGTCCGGTGTCCGGCTTCATCCTGATGCTGGACAACATCACCCGCACCATCGAGAACGAAGCGCGGCGCGACGAGATCCTGCATACCCTCACCGAGGGCAACCGTGCCTCGCTGGCCAATGTGCGCGCGGCGGCCGAAATGCTCGACTTCTCCGATCTCGACGACGAGTTGCGCCAGCGTTTCCGCAAGGTGATCCGCGACGAGGTGAAGGCCATGAGCGACCGCCTCGACCACAGCGCCTCGGCCTTTGCCGATTCGCTCAAGGCGCGCTGGCAGCTTGAGGACATGCTCGGTGCCGACCTGGTGGCGGCCGCCCAGCGGCGGGCCGAGAGCCGGCTGTCCTTGCGCACCAAGATCGAGGAGGTGGACGAGTCGCTATGGGTCAAGGTCGACAGCTTTTCCCTGCTGCAGGCCATCACCTATCTGGCCAGCCGCCTGTCGGACGAATTCGAGATCCGCGAGCTGCGTTTCCGCCTGTCGGGGGCGGGCCGGCTGGTGCACCTCGACCTGATCTGGTCGGGCCAGGCGATGAGTACCGAAACGGTGATGAACTGGGAGCTCGAGCCGATGCGCTTTGCCGGCGAAAACAGCCCGCTGACCGTGCGCGACGTGATCGAGCGCCATGACGGCGAAATGTGGCTGGAGCGAGAGAAGGTCAAGCACCGCGCCTTCTTCCGCCTGGTGCTGCCCTCGGCCACGCCGCAGGAAGAAATCCAGCCCGAGGCCTACCTGCGCGGCGAGAGCCGCCCCGAATACTACGACTTCGACCTCTTCAGCTGGTCGGAGCGCAGCCATGAACATGACGACCAGCTACTGTCCGAGCTGGCCTATACCGTGTTCGATACCGAGACCACCGGGCTCAACCCCTCGCAGGGCGACGAGATCATCCAGATCGGCGCCACCCGCATCCTCAACGGCAAGTTGCTGCAGGGGGAGGGCTTCGAGCAACTGGTCGATCCGCAACGCAGCCTGCCGCCCGAGTCGTCCAAGATCCACGGCATCACGCCCGAGATGCTCGTCGGCCAGCCGGTCATCACCAAGGTACTGCCAGCCCTGCACGATTTTGCGGCCGATACTGTGCTGGTGGCGCACAACGCGGCGTTCGACATGCGCTTCCTCCAGCTCAAGGAGGACGCCACCGGGCTCAAGTTCGACCAGCCCGTACTCGACACCCTGCTGCTGTCGGCCATCATTCATCCCAACCAGGACAGCCACCGGCTCGAGGCGATTGCCGAGCGTTTCGGCGTGACGGTGATCGGCCGCCACACCGCGATGGGCGATGCGATCGTCACCGCCGAAGTGTTCCTCAAGATGATTCCGCTGCTTGCCGAAAAAGGCATCCGCACGCTCGGCGAGGCCCGCGAGGCGGCACAGAAGACCTACTATGCCCGCCTGAAATACTGAGAGCCTAGGCGTGCCCGCCCGGTGTCCGTGTCGCGGCGCCGGACCGTCGGCCGCAACTGATCCCGGCGCGGCGGGCCGCGTTGCACACGGTATACTGCCGCGAATTGGCGGGCGACCGTGGCGCGGACATCAAGGGGAGAGGCAGCGCGCGTGGCGAATTCCGGGTTTTCGCAGCAACTGCGCCGGTACTACGGCTTGTACACTGGCGCCTTCGTCGCCCTTGTGCTGCTGCTGGCCGTCGGCGAGCAGATCGGCCTGTCGTCGCGGGTGATCGGCCACGTCTTTCTCTTTGCCACCATCGCCATCTACGCGGCCATCGGCGTCATGAGCCGTACCGCCGACGTCGCCGAATACTATGTGGCCGGGCGGCGGGTGCCGGCCGTGTTCAACGGCATGGCCACCGCGGCGGACTGGATGAGCGCCGCCTCCTTCATCGGGCTGGCCGGCACGCTGTACTTCTCGGGCTTCCAGGGCCTCGCCTTCGTCACCGGCTGGACCGGCGGCTACGTGCTGGTGGCCTTGTTGCTGGCGCCCTACCTGCGCAAGTTCGGCCAATACACCATCCCCGATTTTCTTGGCGCCCGCTACGAAGGCAACGCCGCACGCCTGGTCGGCCTGGCCGCCACCATCCTGGCCAGCTTCGTCTATGTCGTTGCGCAGATCTACGGTGTCGGGCTGATCGCCAGCCGCTTCGTTGGCGTGGAGTTCGAGATCGGCCTCTTCGTCGGCCTGGCCGGCATTCTGGTGTGCTCGTTTCTCGGCGGCATGCGTGCGGTCACCTGGACCCAGGTCGCCCAGTACATCATCCTGATCATTGCCTACCTGGCACCGGTGGTGCTGCTGTCGTGGAAGGTCACCGGCGTGCCGGTGCCGCAGATCGCCTACGGCACGGTGCTGCAAAAGATCAGCGCCAAGGAGGAGGCGCTGTTCAATGATCCGGTCGAGGTCGATGTCCGCAACCAGTACCGCTATCGCGCGCTGGCCTTCGAGCAGAAAATCGCCGACCTGCCCGGCTCGATGGATGCCGAGCGCGACGCGCTGACCGACCGCGTCAAGCAACTGCGCAACGAAAACGCCTCCGCCCGCGAAGTGGCCATGGCCGAGCGTGACATGCGCGACCTGCCGCGCACCGAAGCCGAAGCCCGCGTCCGCTGGGACGCCGACCGTGTCGCCGCGCTCGAACGCTCCCGCGCCCCCCCACGCCACGCCGAAGCGCACCCCGGCGAAACCCATGAAGAAAGCGACGCCGCGCGGCGCAACTTCCTGGCCCTGATGTTCGTCCTCATGGTCGGCACCGCTGCCTTGCCGCATGTGCTGATGCGCTACTACACCACGCCCGGCGTCTCCGAAGCGCGCCGTTCCGTGATGTGGTCGCTGCTGTTCATCTCCTTGCTCTACATCACCGCGCCGGCCTATGCGGTATTTGCCAAGTGGGAGGTGTACAGCAACCTGGTGGGCAGCAGCATCGCCTTCCTGCCCGACTGGGTTGCCTCCTGGGGCAAGATCGGCCTCGTCAGCGTCGAAGACATCAATGGCGATGGCCTGTTGCAGCTGGCCGAACTGACGCTCAACACCGACGTCATCGTGCTCGCCACCCCTGAAATCGCCGGGCTGCCCTATGTCGTCTCCGGCCTCGTTGCCGCCGGTGGCCTGGCCGCCGCACTGTCCACCGCCGACGGCCTGTTGCTGACCATCTCCAACGCGCTGTCGCACGACCTCTACTTCAAGGTCATCAACCCGCGCGCCACCACCCAGCGTCGCCTTGTCATCTCCAAGTCGCAACTGCTCCTGGTCGCCGCCATTGCCGCATGGGTGGCCTCGATGCGACCCGACAACATCCTGTTCATGGTCGGCCTGGCCTTCTCCATTGCCGCCGCATCCTTCTTCCCCGCGCTGGTGCTGGGCATTTTCTGGAAGCGTGCGAACAAGTGGGGCGCCGTCAGCGGCATGATGGCCGGGCTCAGCATCACCCTCTACTACGTTGCCCAGACCCATCCGTTCTTCCAGGGCACCATGGCCAATGCCTGGTTCGACATCGAACCGATCTCGGCCGGCGTATTCGGCGTCCCGCTCGGCTTCGTCGTCACCGTTATCGTCAGCCTGCTCACCCCACCGCCCTCGGTGGAGGTGCAATCCCTGGTCGATTTCGTCCGCTACCCCAGCCTCACCGAAACCCCCGACCGTTAAGCCAGCGCCCCCGAATTTGTCGTCCGCGAGGGGTTCCATCACGACAGGTTTCTGCTAAACTTCCGCCTCTTCCACGGAGAGGTGGATGAGTGGTTTAAGTCGCACGCCTGGAAAGCGTGTTCAGGGTAATACCCTGACGCGGGTTCGAATCCCGCCCTCTCCGCCAGAACACGTTAAAAAGCGGCCCAAAGGCCGCTTTTTTGCTTCTTGCACATCGGCGCGCGCTGCGGCGAGTCTTAAAGCAACTCACCCTCTAGCGCCGCCCCGCCGGCTTGCACGGTCTGATTCAGGCTGGCCGCTTGCGGCAGCACATGGTCAGCGTAGAAGCGTGCGGTGGTGATCTTGGTTTTCAGGAAACGCGCATCGCCCGACCCGTCTTCCAGCCTGCGGGCGGCGGCCAGAGCGGCGCGGCCCAGTTGCCAGCCGCCGCAGACGGTGGCGGCCAGATGTAGGTAGGGCACGGCGGCGGTCAGTACGCCGGCGGCGTCGTTCTTGGCGTGGGCCAGCACCCATGCGGTGGCCTCGGTCCAGTCGGTCAGCGCCTGTTGCAGGCGGGTGCCGATGGCCTGCAGCGCGGGCTGGGGCGATGCGCGCAGCGCCTCGACCGTTTCACCGATCTGCGCGAACACCGCCTGGGCGGTGGCGCCGCCGTCGCGCATGAGCTTGCGGTAGATGAGGTCGTTGGCCTGGATGGCGGTGGTGCCTTCGTAGATGGTGGTGATGCGCGCGTCACGCCAATGCTGGGCGGCGCCGGTTTCCTCGATGAAGCCCATGCCGCCGTGCACCTGGATGCCCAGGCTGGTGACGTCGATGGCCATTTCGGTGGCGCCGCCCTTGACCAGCGGAATCATGAACTCGGCGAGCATGAGTTGCTGCTTGCGGGTCTCGGGGTCGGGGTGGGCGTGCGCGCGGTCGAGCAGGCCGGCGGCGACGTAGGCGAGGGCACGGCTGGCTTCCACGCGGCTCTTCATGAGCATCAGCATGCGACGCACATCCGGGTGTTTGTCGATGGTGACCAGCGCCTCGCCGCTCACCGCGTCGCGGCCCTGCTTGCGTTCGCGGGCGTAGGCGAGCGCCTGCTGGTAGGCACGTTCGCCCAGGGCGACGCCTTGCAGGCCGACGCCGAGGCGGGCCTCGTTCATCATCACGAACATGTATTCGAGGCCGCGATTGGCCTCGCCCAGCAGGTAGCCTTCGGCACCGCCGTTGTCGCCGAAGGCCAGCACGCAGGTGGGGCTGGCGTGGATGCCCAGCTTGTGCTCGATGGAGACGCAGTGCGCGTCGTTGCGCGCGCCCAGCGAGCCGTCGGCATTGACCAGGAATTTCGGCACCAGGAACAGCGAGATGCCGCGCACCCCCGGCGGGGCGTCGGGCAGGCGGGCCAGCACCAGGTGCACGATGTTGTCGGTCAGGTCGTGGTCGCCGTAGGTGATGAAGATCTTCTGGCCGAAGATGCGATAGCTGCCATCGGCCTGCGGCTCGGCGCGGCTGCGGATCAGGGCCAGGTCGGAGCCGGCCTGCGGCTCGGTGAGGTTCATGGTGCCGGTCCACTCGCCGCTCACCATTTTGGCCAGATAGGTGGACTTCAATTCATCGCTGGCGCAGGTGAGCAGCGCCTGCACCGCGCCGAAGGTGAGCATCGGGCAGAGCGAGAACGAGAGGTTGGCCGAGGCGGCCATCTCGCGCACGGCCACGCCCAGGGTCTCGGGCTGGCCATGGCCGTCGAAATCGACGGGGCTGGTGATGCCGTTCCAGCCGCCTTCGCAGAAGGCCTGGTAGGCGGCCTTCCAGCCGGTGGGCGTGGTCACGCCCTGCGCGGTGAGCTGGCAGCCTTCCTTGTCGCCCACGACATTGAGGGGGGCGAGCACCTGTTCGGTGAACTTCGCGGCTTCGTCGAGGATGGCGTCGGCCATGTCGGGCGTGGCTTCGGCAAAGGCGGGCAGCTGGGCGCTGAGCTCGGCAAAGCCGGCCAGCTCGTCCATGACGAAGCGCATGTCGGAAAGGGGGGCGCGATAGTCGCTCAAGGGAGTTCTCCTCAGATTCGTTCGATGATGCCGGCGGCACCCATGCCGGTGCCGATGCACATGCTGACCATGCCGTAGCGGCCGGAGGTGCGGGCCAGGCCGTGCACGACGGTGGCGGTGCGGATGGCGCCGGTGGCGCCCAGCGGGTGGCCCAGGGCGATGGCGCCGCCGAGGGGGTTGATGGTGTGCGGGTCGAGATCCAGATCGCGCTGCACGGCCAGCGCCTGGGCGGCGAAGGCCTCGTTCAGCTCGATCCAGTCGAGCTCATGCTGGGCGATGCCGGCCTGCGCCAGCGCCTTGGGGATCGCCGCGATCGGGCCGATGCCCATGATCTCGGGCGGCACGCCGGCCACGGCGTAGCTCACGAAGCGGGCCAGTGGTGTCAGGTTGTGCTCCTTCAGCACCTTTTCCGAGACCAGCAATACCGCGGCGGCGCCGTCGGACATCTGCGAGGCGTTGCCGGCGGTGACCGAGCCGGTAGCGTGGAACACCGGGCGCAGGCGTGCGAGGCGCTCGGCGCTGGCGTCGGCGCGCGGGCCTTCGTCGGTGGCGACCACGCGCTCGCGCCGTGCGACTTCGCCACGGGCCAGGTCCGGCCGGTGCTGCTGCACGGTGAAGGGGCTGATCTCCGCGGTGAAGTGGCCGGCGTCGATCGCCGCGCAGGCCTTCTGGTGGGAGGCGACGGCGAAAGCGTCCTGCGCCGCGCGGTCGATCTGCCAGCGTGCCGCCACCTTCTCGGCCGTCAGGCCCATGCCGTAGGCGATGCCGCGGTGCGCGTCATGGGCAAAGATGGCCGGGTTCGGGCTGAGCTTGTTGCCCATCATGTGGGGCATCACGCTCATCGACTCGATGCCGGCGCCGATCATCACGTCGGCCAGCCCCATCTGGATCTGGCGTGCCGCGTCGGCCACCGCCTGCAGGCCGGAGGCGCAGAAGCGGTTGAGGGTGTAGGCGGGCACGCTGTCGGGCAGGCCGGCCAGCAGCGCGCCGATGCGCGCCACGTTCATGCCCTGTTCGGCTTCCGGCATGGCGCAGCCAACGATCACGTCGCCGATGCGCGCCGGGTCGAGCGTCGGCACCTGGGCCACCACGGCGCCGAGGGCGTGGGCCAACAGGTCGTCGGGGCGGGTGTGCTTGAACATGCCGCCTTTCTTGCCCACCGGCAATCGGGTGGCGGCGACGATGTAGGCGTCCTGGATCTGTCTGTTCATGGGTGTCATGTCCTGGTCCGGATCAGTTGCGCAGCGGCTTGCCGGTGTCCAGCAAGTGGCGGATGCGGGCCTGGGTTTCGGGGGTTTTGAGCAGTTCGACGAAAAGCCGGCGCTCGAGGCCCAGCAGCCAGGCTTCATCCACCCGGCTGCCGGCGTCCACCTCGCCGCCGCACAGGGCGACGGCGAGCGCGCGCGCCACCCGGCAGTCGTGCGCCGAGATCATGGCGCCGTCGCGCATATTCACCAGCGTCATCTCCAGCGCCGCGATGCCGTTGCGGCCAGCGACCGGGATGGCGCGCGGCCGTGCGGGTGGCGCATGGCCGGCCTCCGCCAGCGCGCGGGCCTGGCTGAGGGCCACATGCAGCAGCTCCCCGGCGTGGAAGACGACGGTGTCGTGCTCGCGCGCAAAGCCCAGGGCCTGCGCCTCCTGCGCGCTGCCCGAGACCTTCGCCGTGGCGAGGTGCATGAACACGTCCTGCACGAAGGGCAGCACCTCGGTGGGCGTGGCGCTTTGGCCGGCGAGCCGGGCCGCGCGCAGGGCGAGCGCCTTGCAGCCGCCGCCGGCGGGGATCAGCCCGACGCCGGCTTCGACAAGGCCCAGATAGCTCTCCAGCGCCAGCACGCGCGCCGTGGCGTGCATGGCCAGCTCGCAACCACCGCCCAGGGCCATGCCCTGCACGGCGGCGACGGTCGGCACCCGGGCGTAGGTGAGGGCCAGCGATGCGCCCTGGAAGTCGCGCACCATGGTGTCGACCTGCTCGAAGTCGCCGGCGGCGCAGGCCGCGGCGAGTTCCTGCAGATCCGCGCCGACGGCAAAGGGCGCGGCATGCCACAGCACCAGGGCGTCGAGGTGCTGCTCGGCGTAAGCGATGGCCGCGCGCAGGCCGGCGATCACCTCGCGGCCGATGGCGTGTTGCTTGGTCTTGAAGGAGAGGATGCCGATGCCGGCGTCACGCTGCGGCAGTCGCCACAGGCCTACGGCCGCATTCTCGAACAGGGTCTCGCCGCTGGTCTCCGGGATGGGCAGGGCTTCGCCCAGCAGGCCGTCGGGAAACAGCTGGCGCCGGTACACCGGCAGCGTGGGGCGCGGGACATGGTCGCCCTGGCGCGGTGACCACGACCCGGCCGGCGTGTGCACACCGTTGCGGCCGTCGCGCACCCAGGCGGGCAGCGGCGCGTCGCTCATGGCTTCGCCGGCGGCGATGTCGGCCGCCACGGCCTCGGCAATGTCCTGCCATCCGGCGCTCTGCCAGGTTTCGAACGGCCCTTCGCGCCAGCCGAAGCCGCGGCGCAGCGCCAGGTCCACATCGCGGGCGTTGTCGGCGATGGACGCCAGATGCACCGCGCAGTAGTGGAAGAGGTCGCGGAAGATCGCCCACAGGAAGCGCGCCTGCGGGTGGCGGCTCTGGCGCAGCCGGGCGAAGCGCTCGGCCGCCGGCTCGATGGCGAGGATCTCCGCCACCTCGTCGGCCATCGCACCGGTTGCGGCGCGGTAGTCGAGCGTGGCGGGGTCGAGCACTTCGCTTGTCTTGCCGGCCTTGCGGTAGAGGCCGGCCTGGGTCTTGTGGCCCAGCGCGCCGCGCTCGATCAGCGCGGCTAGCCAGTGCGGCACCGCAAAGTGGCGATGCCAGGGGTCGTCGCCGAGGGTGGCCTGCATGGTGCGCACCACATGGGCGAAGGTGTCGAGGCCGACCATGTCGAGGGTGCGGCAGGTGGCGCTGCCGGCACGGCCGATGCGCGTGCCGGTGAGGGCGTCGACCGTGTCGAGACCCAGGCCGAAGGCGGCGGCATGGTGCATCACCGACAGCAGCGAGAACACGCCGACGCGGTTAGCCACGAAGTTGGGCGTGTCGAGCGCGCGGATCACGTCCTTGCCCAGGCGCGTGGTGAGCCAGGTTTCGAGGCCGTCGAGGGTGGCGGCGTCGGTGGCCGGGGTGGCGATCAGCTCCACCAGGGCCATGTGGCGCGGCGGGTTGAAGAAGTGGATGCCGCAGAAGCGCGGGCGCAGCGCCGCCGGCAGCGCCTCGCCGAGGGCCGCGATCGACAGGCCCGAGGTGTTGGAGGCGAGCAGGGCGGTCGGCGACAGGTGCGGCGCGATCCGGTCGTAGAGCGCGTGCTTCCAGTCCATGCGCTCGGCGATGGCCTCGATCACCAGTTCGCAATCTGCGAGGCGGGCGAGGTCGTCGTCGTAGTTGGCTGCGTCGATGTTGGACAGCCGTGCCGGGCTTGCCAGCGGTGCCGGCTTCAGCTTCTTCAGCCCGGCCAGCGCGGTGTTGACGATGCGGTTGCGCTCGCCATCCTGGCTGGCGAGGTCGAACAGCACCACCTGCACGCCGGCGTTGGCCAGATGGGCGGCAATCTGCGCGCCCATCACGCCGGCGCCAAGGACCGCCGCTTTCTTGATGCTCAATGGGGTCACCTGGGTCTCCTGCGAGGGCCGCTTCATGCGGCGAACTGCTGGCGCAGCGCCATCTTGTTGATCTTGCCCACGCTGGTGCGGGTCAGCGACTCGACGAAGCGCACCTGGTCGGGGACCGCGTAGCGCGAGACCACGCCGTCGTCGGCAAAGCGCTGCACATGGCGCTGGATGTCCTCGGCGCTGGCGCGCTGGCCGGGCTTCAGCACCACCAGGGCCATCGGGCGCTCGCCCCATTTGTCGTCCTTGACGCCGATGACGGCCGACTCGCTGACCGCCGGGTGCTGCGAGATGATGCTTTCCAGGTCGAGCGAGGAGACCCACTCGCCGCCGGTCTTGACCACGTCCTTGAGCCGGTCGGTGACCTGCAGGCAGCCGGCCGCATCGAGGGTGCCGATGTCGCCGGTGTGCAGGTAGCCGCCCTCCCACAGCCCTTCGGAGGCCTCGGGGTTGTGCAGGTAGCCCTGGGTGAGCCAGGGCGCGCGCACCACGATCTCGCCGGGGCTCTTGCCGTCGCGCGCGGTGTCGGCCATCTCGCCATCGACGGTGTGGATGTCCACCAGCGGAATCGGGTAGCCGGTGCGCACGCGCTCGCTGGCCTGCGCGGCGTGGTCGTCGGCGGGCACCGACGCGTCCACCTGAGCCAGGGTGAGGATGGGGCAGGTCTCGGACATGCCGTAGCCGGCGAAGACATCGATGCCGCGCTCGAGGGCCGCTGCGGCCAGGCCCTTGGGCAGCGCCGAGCCGCCGATGATCACCTTCCAGCCCGACAGGTCCACCGCCTTGGCGCTGTCGCTGCCGAGCAGCATGTGCAGGATGGTGGGCACGCAGTGCGAGAAGCTGACCTTCTCGTCGCGGATGAGCTGGACGAGGATGTCCGGCTGGTAGCGGCCGGGGTACACCTGCTTGACGCCGAGCAGGGTGGCGACATAGGGCAGGCCCCAGGCGTGGACATGGAACATCGGCGTGATCGGCATGTACACATCGTCGCGATGCAGGCGCCCCTGGGTCGGCGCGGTGCCGAGCTGCGCGGCCACGGCCAGGGTGTGCAGCACCAGCTGGCGGTGGCTGAAATACACGCCCTTGGGCAGGCCGGTGGTGCCGGTGGTGTAGAAGGTGGTGGCGCGGGTGTTCTCGTCGAAGTCCGGGAAGTCGTAGTCGGCACTCGCCTCGGCCAGCAGGGCTTCGTACTCGCCGGCGAAGCTTAGCGCGGACGACGGCGCCGCGGCCTCGTCGTTGATGAGCACGAACTGCTTCACCGTCTCGAGCTGACCCTTGATGCCCTCGAGCATGGGCAGGAACTCGGCATTGACCAGCACGATGTCGGCGCGGGCGTGGTTGAGGGTGTAGACGATCTGCTCGGGCGAGAGCCGGATGTTCACCGTTTGCAGCACCGCGCCCATCATCGGCACGGCGAAGAAGCATTCCAGGTAGCGGTGGCTGTCCCAGTCCATCATGGCTACGGTCTGGCCGCGCTCGACGCCCAGGCCGGCCAGGGTGTTGGCGAGGCGGCCGATGCGCGAGAACAGGTCTCGGTAGCTGAGGCGGCGGTCGCGATAGACGATCTGCTGGCCGGCGGCCACGGCGCGCGGGGTGTGCAGCAGCTGCTTGATGAGCAGCGGGTAGGCGTAGGCCGAGGGCGTCACGGTGATGTGGGTGTCGATGTCCTGGTTCATGGTTGTTCTCCTCCAGAAGATAGATGTCATTGGCTTGATGTCGAGCGTAGTCGGGCCGGCGGGCTTTCTCCCTCCCCGCGATGGGGGGGATGCGTCCTAACTTGCCTGGCGGGCCAGGTAGCCGGTGGCGAAGCGCTGGAACCAGGCCAGGCTGTCCGGGTTGGCCATGGTGTCGGGGTTGGCGATCTTCTCCAGCGGCTGGCCGAGCAGTAGCTTTTTCATCGGCAGCTCCATCTTCTTGCCCGACTGCGTGCGCGGAATCGCCGGCACCTGGAAGATGTCGTTGGGCACATGGCGGGCCGACAGCGCCACCTTGATGCGCTCGCGGATCTGCGCCACCAGCGCGGGCGTCAGCGCCTCGCCCTCGCGCAGCACCAGGAACAGCGGCATGTAGCTGTCCTTGCCCAGGTATTCGAGATCCACCACCAGGCTGTCGAGCACCTCGGGCAGCGCCTCCACCGCGCGGTACAGCTCGCTGGTGCCCATGCGGATGCCGTGGCGGTTGATGGTGGCGTCGGAGCGGCCGTAGATGATGGCGCCGCCGCGCGGGGTGATGCGCAGCCAGTCGCCATGGCGCCAGATGCCTGGCCAGGTGTCGAAGTAGCTGTCGTGGTAGCGCTGGTTGCCGGCGTCGTTCCAGAAGTACAGCGGCATGGACGGCATGGGCGCGGTGCACACCAGCTCGCCGACCGCGTCGATGACGGGCCGGGCGTTGTCGTCGAAGGCCTCCACGCGGGCGCCCAGGCAGCGGCACTGCATTTCGCCCGGATACACCGGGCGCGTCGGGATGCCGCCGATGAAGGCGCTGACCAGGTCGGTGCCGCCCGAGATCGGGTTGATCCACAGGTCGTCGCGCACATGGTCCTGCAGCCAGGCGAATGTCTCCGGCGACAGCGGCGAGCCGGTGGAACCGAGGCCGCGCAGGCGCTCGAGATTGGCCGCCTCGGTGGGCTCGATGCCGGCCTTCTGGCAGGACGCAAAAAAGGCCGCCCCGGCGCCGAAGAAATCGACCCGCGCCTCGCCCACGAAACGCCACAGGGCGTTGAGGTCCGGCACGCCGGGGTTGCCGTCGAACAGGCAGATCGTGCAGCCCAGCAGAAGGCCGCCGACCTGGAAGTTCCACATCATCCAGCCGGTGGCGGAAAACCAGTGGAAGCGGTCGCCGGCGTCGAGGTCGAGATGGAGATTGAGCGCCTTGAGGTGTTCGAGCACCACGCCGCCCTGGCCATGCACGATGGGCTTGGGCAGGCCGGTGGTGCCGGAGGAGTACACCACCCACAGCGGATGGTCGAAGGGCACGTGTTCGGGCTGCAGCGGCGCCTCGCCGGCGGTGGCGGTGGCCCAGTCGATGCTGTTGTCGAATGCGGTTCCCGGCGCGGCCGGGTCGATGGCCGGCAGCAGCACCAGCTTCTCCACGCTGGGGAGGGCGTCCAGCAGTTCGCCGAGCAGCGCGCGGCGGTCGTGCGTCTTGCCGCTGTAGCGGTAGCCATCCACGGCGATCATCACCTTGGGTTCGATCTGCGAGAAGCGGTCCACCACTGCCACCTTGCCCATGTCCGGCGAGCACACCGACCACACCGCGCCGAGGCTGGCGACGGCGAGGAAGGCCACCACCGTCTCGGGCAGGTTGGGCATGAAGGCGCACACCCGGTCGCCGGGCTGCACGCCGAAACCGCGCAGGGTGGCGGCCAGGGCGCCGACCTGGCGCTGCAGCTCGGCCCAGGACAGCTCGCGCGGCTCGCCCGCTTCGTTGCGGAAGACGATGGCCGGATGCGCGTCGGTGGCATGGCGGAACACCTGTTCCACATAGTTCAGGCGCACGCCGGGGAACCAGGTTGCGCCGGGCATGCGCGCGTCGGCCAGGGCGCACTCGGGCGTGCCGGTGGCGCGGAGGTCGAAGTAGTCCCAGAGCGCGCGCCAGAAGGCGTCGATGTCGGTCACCGACCACTGCCACAGGGCGTCATAGTCGGCAAAGCGCAGGCCGCGCTCGCGCGCCAGCCAGTGCATGAAGGCGGTGACCTGGGCCTTGCGGATGGTCTCGGCGGTGGGTTGCCAGACGGGGGCGGTGTGTTCCATGCGAGTCTCCTTGTGTCGGGTCGAGCAGGGGCCTCCCCGCGTGCTGGGGGATGGCCGTCGGTACGGTGGGGTCAGTGCGGAGTCAGCGGGCGGCCGATGCTACCGACTGGGTTCGTGTGGTCCAGAGCATGCGGTCGAGCAATACCTCGGGCGGCTGGGCGCCGGACACCGCCACATGGTCGTTGAAGACGAAATGCGGCACGCCGGTCATGGTCGGGCGTGCCGCCAGCACCACATGCTGGCGGAGCTCGTCGCCGGTCCGGTCGTCCGCCGGGGCAGTGGCCAGACGGGCGAGGACCGCGGGGTCGCCGATGTCCTGCCCCTCGATGAACCAGGCCGTGAACAGCCGCTCGATCAGCGCACCGGTGGTGCCCGTCGATGCGGACTCGGTGAGCAGGCGATGGGCCCGCCGGGTGTTGGGCATGGACGTGATCCGGTCGAACGCGAACGAGATGCCGGCACTGTGCGCGGCCGCCTGCACCTGTGCGCGCCGGGCGGCCACGGCGGCTGGCCCGCCCAGACGCCGCTCGTAGAAGGCCTGGTAGGGCAGGCCCTCGGGCGGCGTGTCGGGCAGCAGCTCGTGGGCCACCCACTGCAGGTCGATCGCCACCTCGGGCCGCGCCCGGCGGAAGCGGGCGAGCGCCGTGTCGAGGTGGCGCTTGCCGATGAAGCACCAGGGGCAGATCAGGTCGAAATGCACCGCGATGTCGAGCCGGGGCGTCATGGCGCTGTCTCGGTGGCCGGCGCGGTGCTCAGCTGGCGCAGGAGCGTCAGCGCCTGCGGCCATTCGCCGAAGCCGGCGGCGGGGTTGAGGTGCCCGACCGCGCCGATGTTCTCCAGCCGGCTGCCCCAGTCGCGCGCCATGGCCGCGACGCGCTCGAAGCGGGCCAGCGGGTCATTGGTGCTGGCGGCCAGGATCGACGGGAAGGGCAGCGCGGCACGCGGGATCGGCAGCCAGCCGTTGGCTTCGATGGCCGACAGGGCGGGGTAGCCCTCGGGCAGCGGGCTTTCCAGGTCGGCCGGAGCCGCCAGCAGCGCGCCGTGGATGCGCCGGGTGTGGCCGTACTTGCGCGCCCAATGCACGGTGATCATCACCCCCGCGCTGTGGGCAGCGAGCAGCACCGGCCCGTCGATGGCCTGCAGGGCGGCCTGCAGCGCCTCGACGCGCGCGGCGCAGGAGAGCTTGTCCGCTTCCAGCGGCGGGACGGTGCGCGAGGTGGGCAGCGCGTTGGCGCAGCGCGTCTGCCAGTGGTCGGCGACATGGTCTCGCAGGCCGGGGACGAACAGGACAGTAGGCGTGGTGGTTGGGTTCATGAAAGAGTCCTCAATGGGGGGCAGCCGGGTCAGGCGGCCGAGGGCGCCGAGTGGGCGGCATGGCGCACCCGGTAGGCCTGGACGTCCTTGCGGTAGCTCAGGCGGCCGACGAGAAAGGCGGCGATCGCCAGCACGGGAATGGCGCCGGCCAGGCGCAGGGCGGTCATCAGGTCTTGCGAGTCGGCGATCACGCCGGTGAGGTAGGGCCCGGCGGCCAGCCCGAGGAAGTTGTTGAACAAAGTTAGCGTGGCGAAGGCGGTGGCGTGGATGGGGCTGGGCGTGAGGTTGGTGACGATGGCCCCGGCCGGCCCTGTGGTGCCGGCCGACAGGAACAGCCCGAAGCCCAGCACCACCAGCTGCGGCGTGCCCACCGGCAGGCTCAGCGCGATGCCGATCAGCACGAAGGTCACCACGCAGTAGCTGATCGCCACCAGCCACTTGCGCTCCGGGTCGTTGCGGCTGAGGCGGTCGGTGAGGTTGCCGCAGACGATCATGCCCACCGCGCCGATCAGCACGAAGACGGCCGACACCACGCCGGCGCTGCCGGTTTCCAGGCCGTAGTAGCGGTTGAGGAAGCTCGGCAGCCAGGCCATGAAGGCGGCCAGCACAAACAGCTGCAGGCCGCTGCCGACATAGGCGCAGATGATCGAGCGCGAGGCGAACAAGTCCTTGAGCAGCGCTTTGAGGTTGAAGGCGGGCAGGGGCCCCTTGTCGGCGCGCGTGCCGTAGGTCTTGCGGTCGGAGACGGTCATGAAGTACAGCACCACCAGCAGGAAGCCGAAGCCGGCCATGGCGCCGAAGGCCCAGCGCCAGCCGAACTGCGCGGCGATCACGCCGCCCAGGGCCATGCCGAGCACCGAGCCGAAGGCGCCGCCGGCCATGAAGGCCGAGACGATGGTGGCACGCAGGCGTTGCGGAAACAGGCTGACCACCAGCGCCACACCGACGCTGCCATAGGCCGCCTCGCCGACGCCGACGAAAAAGCGCGCCCAGAACATCTGATCGAAGCTGGCGGCCAGCGCACAGGCGGCCGTCGCCAGGCTCCACAGCGTGGCCATCAGGATGATGCTCTTGACCCGCCCCCAGCGGTCGGCCACCACCGACAGCGGAAAGGTCAGCGTGCCGACCAGCAGGGCGACGATGGAACTGAGGCTGCCCAGCTGCTTGTCGGACAGCATCCATTCGGCCTTGAGCAGTGGGAACACTGCGTTAAGGACTTGGCGCGACATGTAGTCGGAGATCAGCAGGCCGAAGGTCAGTGCAAAGACCAGCCAGGCATAGGGGCGCGAGACGCGCAGGGCGGCGCTGTCGTCGCTCGAATCGGTTGCGGCATGGATGGCCATGGCAGACGGTCTCCTCTGGTGTCTGTTACGGCCGACCATCTGGCGGGTCGGTCCGTGCGGTCGTTGTCTCGTCGGGCGCCACCGCCGACCAGGGGGCAGCCCCCGGCCGGTGCGGCATTCATTATCAGGCAGCGTACTGCGTAAAGCCCTGCTGGCCTGTGCGGCGGTTGGGGGCGAAGCCGTTGGCCGCCAGGGTTTCGTCGGCGTTCTTGTAGAAGGTGCCGATCTTGTAGATCTCGCGGGCTTCCTTGGCATTGGCCACGTCGCGGCCGAACTCGTTGGAGATGCGCACCAGCTGCTCGATCTGCTCGACGCTGCCCATCTTGCGGTCGCGGCGCTGGGTCCAGATGTTGTCCTCGATACCGCAGCGCACATGCAGGCCCATGGCGATGGCCATCATGTTGAGCGGCAGCACGTTGAGCATGGAGGTCTCCAGCGTCAGCACCGAGCCGTCCGGGCAGGCGCGCACGAAGTTGGCCAGGTTGTAGAGGTTGGGCGCGTCGAAGCCGCCACCGATGGCCACCCAGGTGAGGATCAGCGGCACGTTGCACACATTGCGGCGCATCATGCGCTCGACGGTTTCCAGCTGGGTGATGTTGGCCAGCTGGAAATGCGTCTGGATGCCGTTCTCGGACAGGCGGCGGATGTGTTCCTCGACCCAGGCCGGCCCGGCCGGGATGGTCATTTCGCGGTAGGCGTGGTAGCCCTCGGGGGTGGCCAGCGAGGTGCCGCGGATGTCGGCCTCGCACATCTGCTCGACCACGTTCATCTGGTTGGAGTTGATGGCGATGGTCACCTGGTCGGGTCGCGGCGACAGCTCGGCGAGCATGTGGCGGGTGTCGTCGGACAGCCACTTGGCGACCTGGCCGTCGTCTTCCGGCGCGAAGGAGATCGAGCCGCCGACCTGGATGATCATTTCCGGCACGCGGGCGCGGATGCCCTCGATCAGCTCGTTGAACTTGGACAGGCGCTTGGAGCCCTTGCCGTCGAGTTCGCGCACATGCAGGTGCAGCACGGTGGCGCCGGCGTTATAGCAATCCACGGCCTTCTGGATCTGTTCTTCCATGGTCACCGGGATGTCTTCGGGGAAGTCGGAAGGCATCCATTCGGGGCCGTAGGGGGCGCAGGTGATGACGAGTTTCTGCTGGTTTTCGGGGAAGAGGGAACCGTCGAGGAAGTTCATTTTTGCTACTCCTTGCAAAAGTTTCGGGCAAAGCCGGGGCTTGCCTGCCGCTTGGGCAGGCCAGGACGCCGTGGCATCGGGGGGGTTAGAAGGGGGCGTCGCCGACGATGGCTGCGCGTTCCATCTTGCGGTGGCAGGGGGGGTAGTCCATGACCGCGTAATGCTGGGTGGCGCGGTTGTCCCAGATCGCCATGCTGTAGGGCTTCCAGCGCCAGCGCACCTGGTACTCGGGGTTGTAGGCCTGGCTGATCAGGTACTGCAGCAGGTCGGCGCCGGCCTGGTTGTAGTCCTGGCCGAAGCGCACGCGCTGGGCGTTGTGGTAATTGACCAGGTGGGTGGTGAAGGCATTGACGAACAGGATCTTCTCGCCGGTTTCCGGATGGGTGCGCACCACCGGATGCTCGGCATCGGGGTACTGGGCCTTCATCGCCAGGCGCTTGTCCTGCGGCATGGCGGCCGCGAAGGACGCGTTGAAGCTGTGGCTGGCGATCAGCCCCTCGATCTCCACCTTGACGTGTGTCGGCAGATTTTCGTAGGCCAGCACCATGTTGGCCCACATGGTGTCGCCGCCCACCGGCGGGCACTCGATGCACCGCAGCACGCAGCCCAGGGCCGGGGTGGCGCGCCAGGTGCCGTCGCAGTGCCAGGCATTTTCGTAGCGGTCGGGCGGGTTGTCGGGCGTCTTGTAGATCTGCACCAGGCCCGGCGCGTCCGGATGGCTGGGGGCCATCGGGTGGGTTTCCAGCTCGCCCAGGCGCATGGCGACCGCCATGTGGTCGCGGCGCGAGAGCTTGTCGAGGTCCTGGTCGCGCAGGAACAGCACCTTGTACTTGAGCAGCGCGGCGTAGATTTCCTGGAACAGGCCGTCGTCGCGCACGGCGTCGCCCAGGCTCACGTCCGACAGCTCGGCGCCGATGGCGCAGGTCAGTGGTTCGATTTTCATTTGCGGTGCTCTCCTCTCAGATCACGAACACCGACGAGCCGGTGGTCTTGCGCGATTCGAGATCGCGGTGGGCCTGCACGGCGTCCTCCAGTGCGTAGCGCTGGTTGATTTCGATCTTGATGCGCCCGGCGGCCACATGGCCGAAGATCTCGCCGGCCAGCTCGGCCTTTTCGGCGGGGTCGGCGATGTAGTCGGCCAGCGCCGGGCGGGTCAGGTAGAGCGAGCCCTTCATGGCCAGCAGCTGCGGATCGAAGGGCGGGATGGTGCCGGAGGCGGTGCCCACGCAGACCATCAGTCCGCGCCGCTTGAGCGAGTCGAGCGAAGCCATGAAGGTGCTCTTGCCGACGCTGTCGAACACCACGTTCACGCCGACGCCGTCGGTCAGCTCGCGCGCCCGCTTGGTCACGTCCTCATGGCTGTAGTTGATCACGTGGTCGCAGCCGTGGGCGCGGGCCACCTCGGCCTTGGCCTCGCTGGAGACGGTGCCGATCACGGTCAGGCCGAGCAGCTTGGCCCATTGCGAGACGATCAGGCCGACGCCGCCGGCGGCCGCATGCAGCAGCACGGTGTCGCCTTGCTGGAACGGATGGATGCGGCGCATCAGGTAGGCCGAGGTCAGGCCGCGCATGGTCATCGCCGCGGCCGTCTCGCAGCTGATGCCGTCGGGCAGCTTGATCAGCGGTTCGGCCGGGATCAGGCGGGCGGTGCTGTAGGCGCCCAGGGTGTTGAGGAAACCGGTGTAGGTTACCCGGTCGCCCTCGGCCACGTTCGTCACGCCCGGGCCGACGGCCTCGACCACGCCCGCGCCTTCCACGCCCATGCCGGCGGGCAGGGGAATGGGGTAGGTGCCGTTGCGGAAATAGGTGTCGGCAAAGTTGAGGCCAACGGCCTCGTGGCGCAGGCGCACCTGCCCCGGGCCGGGCTCGCCCACTTGCACCTCTTCCCGGCGTAGCACCTCCGGCCCGCCTGTTTCATGGAAGCGAATGGCTTGTTCCACGGTGTTCTCCTCCTTTGATCTTGTCGTGTAATGTGTGGCGCGCTCAGCGGTCTGCCGGCAGCGCGATATTGACGATGCGCGAAAACAGGCGCTTGAACTCGGCGTCGGTGTCGCCCGAGAAGCGCGGGTCGCGGTTCTCCGAGAACACGGCGTTGATCTCGTCCCAGTCCGCGTCGGTCAGGTAGCGCTGGGCGGCGGGCAGGATCACGCCTTCCTCGCGGCCCATGTGGTCCCAGATGAAGCGGGCGTAGGCGGACACCGCCTGGTCCAGGTCGGCCAGGGCGGCCTCGCCGGCGATGTGGCGCTCCAGCGTGTCGGCCAGCGCATCCACCAACTGGTGGTCGCGCACGTGCTGGCGTTCGAGTTCGTCGAGTTCGGCGTTCATGGTGTGGGTCCGCTCGCGTAGCCGCCGGAAGAGGTATTCATCCTCCTTCGGGTGGTGCAAGGCAAGCGGGAAGGCCTTGATATAGCGCAGCATGGCGCGCATCAGGGCCGGATCGGGCGGGGTGTTCCCGTCGCTGGCGGTCTTCAGCAGGTGCTGCCAGGCGTGTAGCACGGCCGCCAGCGAGCGGTGCTCCTCGCGGATGATGCCGATGGCCTGGATCGGTGCCGGCGGGTTGGTGGTGGCGGCGACCAGCACCGGGATCTCGGAATGCAGCAACACCTTCAGGGTCTGCGAACCGAGCAGCATGCCCAGCGTGCTCTTGCGCCCGTGCGAGGCCATGTAGATCAGGTCGCAGCCCGCCTCCCGCGCCGTGGACACGATGGCGCTGTACGGGCTGTCGCTCACCGCGCTGGTGGAGGCGCAGGGCACGCCCTGGGCCCGCGCCGCCGATTCGGCCTTGGTCAGCAACTCGCGCGCCCGGCCCTGGTAGGCATAGACAAAGTCGGCCGGCGCGGTGAGCCGCACCACCTCCGCGTCGCCACTGAGCGAGGCCGCGAAGTCGGGCTGGGCGTGGAAGAAGGTGATGCGCGCGCCCAGCGCCCGTGCAAACTCGACGGCCTGGCTGATCGTGGCGGTGGACAGATCGGTGCCGTCAATGGGCACGAGCAGATGGCGGTACATGGTGGCTCCTCGTCCGTGATGCGAATGAAGGGTCAGGCCTGCGCAGCGATGCCGACCAGCACGCGGTCACCATCGATGCGAACCGGGTGCTTCGCGACCGTGATCGTCGGCGCCACGGCCAGCGCGCCGGAGGTCACATCGAAGCGCCAGCCGTGGGCGGGGCAGGTGACATGGCGGCCGCACAGCGCGCCGCCGCTGAGTGCGGCGCCGCCGTGGGGGCAGCTGTTGTCGAGCGCATGGATGGCGCCGTCCACCTGGAACAGGGCGACAGGCCTGCCGCCAATGATGGCGGGGCGGCCCCGCTCGGGCGTGACGTCCTGCACGGCACAGACATCGATGAATTGCATGGCCTTTTCCTCGCCTGGGGTACTGATATGGCCTGAATGGTATGCACCCCCCCGGCGTCCTGCCCCCCTCGAAAAAGGGGGGGTGCCGATACCGGCCCCCCCGTGCTTAAATGTCTGTGTGCCGCACCGGACAAGGATTCCGTGGCACCCGTGCCCGCCAGTGCGAGGGCGCGGGGGAGGGGGAGACCGGGGGGGCGCTTTCGCGCAGGCAGCGCGCGAGTCTTCCTCGATACATAAAGAGCGACCCGCTACAGCGGGCCAAGAGCACATGGGTGTGTTTGATGACCAACGCAGTCAGCGACACCGGCACCGCGTTTTCCGAACTCGTCCTCAGGACGTCGCCGCCGCGCCCGCCGCGCCACCAGTTGCAGCGGCCGCGGCTGGGACTGGAGCACGAGCAGTTCGCCGACCGCGCGGTGATCGTGGTCCAGGCCCCGCCCGGCTTCGGCAAGACCACGCTGCTCGGCCAGTGGCGGCGCGAGTTTCTGGCGCGCGGCGCGGCCGTGGCCTGGATGTCCTGCGACGAGCGCGATGATCCGCAGCGCTTTCTCCATGGCCTGACCCTCGCCGTGCGCACCGGCTGTGCGCGGCCGACCTTCGGCCAGCTGCTGCTCGAGACGGCCGGGTCTGCCGGCGAGCTGGGCGGCGTGACGGCCTGGCTGGCCGAGGTGGCGCAGACCGCGCTGGACCTGGTGCTGATCGTCGACGAAGCCGAGCGCCTGTCGCCGCGCAACTTTGCTGCGCTCACCTACCTGGTGCACAACCTGCCGGCCAACCTGAGGCTGGTGATCGGGGCGCGCGGTGGCATCGACGCCGTGGTGGCCGACCTGGTCGACTACGGCCACTGCCTGGTGCTGGGCCCCGAAACGCTGCGCTTCAGCCTCGACGAAACCCTGGCCCTGGTGCGCGAGCGCTTCGGCGAGAAGGTCGATGCCGATTGCAGTGCCCGCCTGCAGGAGCTGACCGAAGGCTGGCCCCTGGGCCTGCAACTGGCCCTGGCGGCCATTCCCGAAGGCGGCGATCCGCTGGTGGCGATCAAATCGCTGGCGGCCGATTCGGGCAAGGGGGGCGAACACCTGCTGGGCGGCCTGGTGGCAAAGCTGGCGACCGACGATGTGGGCTTCCTCACCCGCATCGCCGTGGTCGATCAGTTCCACCCCGACCTGTGCCGGGCGCTCACCGGTGCCGACGATGCCCCGGCGCGCCTCGCGCGGCTGATGCAGGACACCCCCATCTTCATCACCAGCGACGCCAGCGACGCCCGCGAATGGTGCCGGCTGCATGCCCTGGCGCGCGACGCGTTCCGCCTGCGCCTGACCGAACTCCCCGCTGAGCAGCAGGTGGACCTCCATGCCCGGGCCATGGCCTGGCTGGTCGAGCACGGCATGATCGAGGAGGCCGCCCGCCACGCCCATGCCGCCGGGCAGCGTGAAAAGGCCTACGACCTGGCCGAGCGGTGCCTCTACGACGCCGTGGTCCAGGGCCAGCAGCAGGCGGTGTTCGAATGGCTCGAACTGTTGCCCGAGGCCGAGCTGGAGCGGCGCCCGCGCCTGCGCCTGGCCGCGGCCTGGGCGCTGGCCCTGAGCGAACGCCATGAGGAGGCCGGTCGCCTGCTGGCGCCCATGCTCGAGGCGCCGGACGTGGACGCCGCCCTGCGCTACGAGCACGCGCTGATCGTCTCCGGCGGCGCCTACTACGCCGACGAACCGGATCGCTGCGTGGCGCTGTTCAAGCCGTGGATCGATGCCCCGCCAGCGCGCGAGCCGCGCCTGTTGCAGATGCACGCCAACCGCCTGTCGGTGCTCGCCATCCTGCAGGGCGACCCGGCGCAGGCACGGCGCCACCAGCAGGCCGTGCCGCGCGGCGCCTATGGCGAAGCCTACGGCTATGCTACGCGCTGGGGCGATTTCGTCACCGGCCTGGCCTATCTGTGGGAGGGGCAGGTGAAGCTCGGCGAAGATGTGCTGCGCCCGGCCCTGGCCAGCGCCGACGCCGACCTCGGCCGCCGCCACCCGCTCGCCTGCATGCTCGCCTCGCTGCTGGCGGCGGCCTGCTACGAGCGCGACCGGGTGGACGAAGCGGCGGCCCTGCTGGCCCACCGGCTCGACATGCTCGAGCGGGTCGGCACACCGGAAACCGCGCTCTTCGGCTATCGCACGGCGGCACGCATTGCCGCCGCCCAGGGCGTCGAACACCGCGCGCTCGACCTGCTCGAAGCGCTCTATGCCATCGGCGATGCCCGCCGCCTGCCGCGGCTGTGCGTGGCCAGCCTGGCCGACCAGGTGCGCATGCACGCCGGGCGCTTCCGTTCGGAAACCTGCCGGGCCCTGGTGCAGCGCATCGACGACATCCTCGCGCGCGACGACCTGCCCGCCGGCCCGCTGTGGCGCCGCTCGGTGGTGTGGCTGCAGGCCATGGCGCATGTCCATGCCGCGGTGGCGGCCCAGGACTGGCCGACGGTGCTGGCGGTGCTAGACCGCGCCGCCCCGCTGGTCGACGACCGCAAGCTGGGCCGCGTGGGCATCGAGATCATGGCGTTGCGCGCGTTCGCCCTCGACCGCCAGGGCGAGGACGGCCGTGCCTTGCTGCTCGAAGCCATGAACCTGGCGCAGACCTACGGCCTGGCCCGCACCTTTGTCGACGCCCACCCGGCGCTGGCCGACTGGGCGCGGCGGGTGGCCGACGAGGCGGCCGGCGGCCGCGACGCCGGCCACACCGTGCCGGTCGCCCGCGCCGTACCCCCGTCCGCCGAGCGCACCGCCGCCGGCCCGCGCGCCGTGCCGAGCATGGTCCTCACCCCCAAGGAACGCGCCGTCCTCGAACTGCTGGCGCGCAACCTCTCCAACAAGGAAATCGCCCAGGCCATGTCGGTGGGGGAAGAGACCGTCAAGTGGCACCTCAAGAACCTGTTCGGCAAACTCGACGCCGGCTCCCGCAAACACGTCGTCCGCCGCGCCCAGATCCTGGGGCTGCTGGAGGGGATGGAATAGTCGCGCGGTGGTGGAAAGGGGGCGAGGGCAGTGTGTCGGATTGGCGGCAAGCGGCCAGGAGCGGATGGCCACCCTCTCTCCGGATAAAACGCCTGAAGGACTGTTTCACTCCAAAACTTGCCGGAAGGGCAATTTCGGCGCTTCGGCGTTGCTGTCTGTCACCGGTTTGTTCCGGCACGACAGCAACCAGATTCGATGCTGACGTTTAAGCCAAAAAAGCGCCACCGCCATTTCTGGCTGCAACACGAATCGCGCCCCAGATTGGATTTCTGATGACCCGTGTGACCGGGAAATTGGTTGTTCATTATTGAGGTATGTTCATGGAACGTGAACAGCACGGATAAACGAACAATTAGTTGCTTGGTGTGTTCAAATTAACGTATCGTTCACGTAACGCAAACGATGATAGTTTTTGAACAATGAAGCAGGCTGACGACAAAGAACGCCGGATCCTGGACGCTGCCTTGATGGCCATCGCGCAGCACGCGGGTCTTCGCGGTACGGTGACCGCGTTAGAACAACCCAATGAGGCGGGTTTTCGGGCGGACGCCCTCATCGAGATCGAAGCGAACGGAGAGCGATACCCGTACGCCGCCCAAATCAAACGCGTTGATCGATTCGCAGCACTGGGAGAAATCAGAAATCGATTTGCCCATCACTTACACGCACCGCGGCCGCCACTGCTTGTCGCTCCGCGCATGACCGCAGACGCCGCTGAAAAATGCCGCGAACTCGATCTCCAGTTCATCGACGCGGCGGGCAACGCTTACTTGCGTGCGCCTGGCCTGTATGTACTGGTGAAAGGGCAGCGCCCTGCCAAAGGGGAAGGCTTACCGCTGGCTGGTCAAGAAGAAAAACGCGCAGGCACGGCGACCCATTTGCGGGTCATCTTCGCGTTGCTTTGCCAGCCTGACATGCTCAATGCACCCTATCGGGACATTGCACGGACGGCAGGCGTCGCGCTGGGCACCATTGGTATGGTTTTCAAGGATCTTGCCGCCAGAGGCATCACCGCTGGCGGCCAGCGCAAAGGTGACCGAATCATGCGCGAGCGCAAGAGGCTCATCGATGAGTGGGTCACTACCTACCCGCTCAGACTGCGTCCGAAACTCAATACGCGTCGTTTCAACGCGCCGGAGCCAAACTGGTGGCAGAGGGTCGATCCCGCACAATACGGTGCCCAATGGGGGGCTGAGGTCGCCGCTGCGAAGCTGACAGGGTATCTTCGCCCGGAGACTGCCACCCTCTATCTGCACAAGGAGAAGGGCAAGCGGAATCTGACAAGACTCGTCGCAGAACACCGGCTGCGTCCGGCCCCGGACGGTGATATCGAAATACTCGACGCCTTCTGGGACTTCGACGACGAACAGCCGATGACGGCAACCGTACCGCCCCTGCTGGCCTACGCCGACTTGATCGCCACGCTCGATCCCCGAAACCTTGAAGCTGCAAAGCTGATCCATGACCAATATCTCACGCCCGCTGGCGCTGAAGCCTGATCGTCCGCTTGATCCAATAGCACTCGCAGTCATCAACGCCATCCAGCAGGCGGCCACAAAACTCAAGCGCCCGGTCTTCATTGTGGGCGCTGTCGCGCGAATCATCCTGCTCGAACACATTCACGGCCTGAGCGCGGGCCGGGCAACAGCCGATGTGGATTTTGCCTTTGCACTCGACCACTGGGCGCAATTCGACGCAATCAAGGCACTGTTGCTTGAGCACCCCGGGTTCCATGCCTCAGAACACGTCGTTCACCGTTTGCACTATCGCGCGCCAGGACAGGAGCCATCGTACAAGGTCGATCTGATTCCGTTCGGTGGCATCGAGGCGAGCGCAAACACGATCACCTGGCCGCCCGACATGGAAATCATGATGAATGTCGCCGGATTCAGCGATGCGTTCTCGGCCGCGGTCAATGTGCAGATCAGTCCGGGCACGGCCATCGCGGTGGCATCACTTCCCGGTATCGCGATCCTGAAACTCTTCGCATGGGCTGATCGAAGGCACGACAACGCCAAGGATGCAATCGATCTCAACACGCTGTTGCGCAGCTATCACGACGCCGGCAATCACCATCGAATCTATGCGGACGAACGCGCCCTGACGGCATTGGAAGCCGTTGAGTATGACCCCGAGCTCGCCGGCGCATGGCTGATGGGCAACGATGTGGCCACGATGGCCTCGACTGCAACCCTCACGGATCTTGAGCCCCTGCTCAATGGCCAACTTCGAGACCGGCTCATCGAAGACATGTCTCGCGCAATGAAAGGCCGGGCCGATGTACTGAAATATGCATCCCGCCTTCTGGAACAATTCACCATCGGCCTCACGGCCTGAACAAACAACACACCGAATGAACCGCGACCAACTCAAAAAACTGGAGCGCGACCGCTGAGCCGCCGCCGACACACTGCGCGCCAACGCCGACCTCAAGGCCAGCGAATACAGCACCCCCGTGCTCGGCCTCATCTTCCTCAAGTTCGCCGACAACAAATACCGCCGGCAAGCGTAGCCCGGACAAGGCCCGTAGGGCCGCCTCCGGGATTCGTCGGTTGAGCGACCACTGACCCCGGATTTCGCTTCGCTCCATCCGGGCTACAAAACTGGGAAGCGAACCGCGAGAACGCCCGATTATATGAACGGCTGCTCTCTGGAAAGCCATATGGCCCGGGTCGAAAGCGAGCAATCAACCAAAATCTTCATCACCGCGATTCCACCCCGCCAACACCTCACATCATCGCCGTGACCCGATCGGCGGCCTGTTGGCGGGTGTAGAACCGGCCTTCGCGGACGAAGCCGGAGGTGATCGACGGCTTGACGGCCATGACCCGGCCATTGGGGAGGCGCGTCAGCACCACTTCGTCGGGCAGGCCGTCGAGCAGGTGGAAGGGTGCGGGCATGCCGTTGGCGAAGCAGGCGGGGTAGACCGCGCCGGTGTCCGCATCCAGAAAGGCGGGTCGAAAACCCAGGTTGCGGTTCTCGCGGCTGACGCCCCCCGTTCCTTTGAACGTCCGATTTTCCCGCCCAAGATCATTTGCAGTCATTGCGTGTGCCATTTCGGGTGCCTCTCGATCGGTTGTTCCGGTGATGCCAGTACATGCCTTCCGGCGGCGGTCGTCCCTACCCCTGTCAGGGGGGATCGGAGGAGGCCGCGGTGGGGGGGGGGCGACCCCCCCGGCGACCCCCAGCCCCCCCGAACGCGGGGGGGGTGTCCCTTTTCGCGATGCGGACAATGGGCCCCACTGAAACGGGGATGACCCGGCTGACGGACCCACAACTCCACGACCACAACAAGGGATGGGAAGCCATGAATGACAGGAGACAACTTAGCCCGCTGAACCGGGTGCGCCCCATCGCAATCGCGATGGCCTTGATGGCGGGCAGCGCCCACGCCTTCGAGATCGACACCGGAAACGAGGATCTCAGCGTCCGCTGGGACAACACGGTCCGCTACAACGTGGCGACCCGGGTCGAGAGCCGTGACAGCAAGATCGGCAACTCCGCGTTGACCGACGAGGGCACCTACAGCTTCGACAACGGCGACATGGTCGCCAACCGGCTGGACCTGCTCACCGAGCTGGACGTGATCTACCAGGGCCGGATGGGTTTCCGCTTGAGCGGTGCGGCGTGGTACGAAGCGGCCTACGGCGACACCGGCCAGTCGAACCCGAATTCGCCCTTGTCGGGCATTCCGAGCTACGAGAACAACGCCTACAGCGACTACACCAAGCGTTTCTACCGCGGCCCCTCGGGCGAGCTGCTCGATGCCTTCGTGTTCAACAACTTCGACCTCGGCAACGTGCCGGTGCGCCTGAAGCTGGGCCGCCACACGGTGTTCTGGGGCGAGTCGCTGTTCCTCGGCGGTGCGCTGCACAGCGTGTCCTACGCGCAGATGCCGCTCGACCTGCAAAAGGGTTTCGCCACTCCGGGCACCGAGGCCAAGGAGTTGTTCCGCCCGCTGAACCAGCTCTCCGGCCAAGCGCAGATCACCGACACGGTGTCGGTGGCCGGGCAGTACTTTCTCGACTGGGAGGCCTACCGCTATCCGGAAGGCGGCACCTATCTGGGGCCGGTCGATTTCGCCTTCAACGGGCCGGATCGCCAGTTCCTGAGCGCCGGCCTGGGCTTTGCCCGGCGTGGCAACCCGGTCGAGCCCAAGCACACCGGCGAGTACGGCGTGTCGCTGCGCTGGTCGCCCGAGGCGCTCGACGGCACCGTGGGCTTCTACTACCGCCACTACGCCGACAAGCTGCCCCAGGCGCTGCTGACCCAGGTCGGTGCCGGCGTGAGCCGCTACAACCTGATCTACGCCGATGACATCGACCTGTTCGGCGTCAGCCTGGCCAAGAACATCGGCGGGGTGAGCGTCGGCGCCGAGATCTCGTATCGGCGCAACACGCCGCTCAACGCCCAGGTGCTGGGCGTGTCGGCGAGCGGGCTGCCCGATCGCGGCGAGACCAGCGGCCCGCGGGGTGACACCTGGCACGGGCTGGTCAATGCCCTCGGCCTGATCTCCGAGACCCCGGTATTTGATTCGGCCACCTGGGCCGCCGAGCTGACCTACGCCACCTGGACCAAGGTGCGCAGCGGCGAAAACCTGTTCTACGCCGAAGGATTCGCCCCCTGTAACAACCGCGACAAGTGGGACGGCTGCACCACCAAGAACTACATGGGCCTGGCGCTTGCCTTCACGCCTACCTGGTACCAGGTCTTCCCGGGTGTCGATCTGTCCGCGCCGATGGCGGTGTCGGTCGGCCTGAAGGGCAATGCCCCGACGGTGTTCGGCGGCAACGAGAAAAACGGCAACTACAGCATCGGGCTGTCCGCCGATGTGCATCAGAAGTACCGCATCGAGCTGAAGTACGTCGATTACTTCGGCCACTACAACAACAACGGCACCGCCGTGACGACCCAGAACGGCTTCACCACGCTGCTGAAGGATCGCGGCTTCGTGAGCCTGACGTTCAAGACCACCTTCTGAGGAGGAGGACCGACATGAAACTGACCCATACCCTGATGCCGGCGGCATTGACGCTGGCCCTGAGCAGCGCGGCCGTGGCCGGCGTGAGCGCCGACGAGGCCAAGCAACTGGGCACCACGCTGACCGCCATCGGCGCCGAGAAGGCCGCCAACAAGGACGGCACGATTCCCGCCTACACCGGCGGCCTGACCACCGCGCCGGCGGGCTTCAAGCCCGGCGACGGCGTGCGGCCGAACCCGTTTGCCGGCGAGAAACCGCGCCTGAGCATCGACGCCAAGAACATGGCCGAGCATGCCGACAAGCTCACCGAGGGCACCAAGGCGCTGCTGCAGAAGCACCCGAGCTTCCGCATCGATGTGTACCCCACGCATCGCAGCGTGTCCTTTCCCAAGTTCGTCACCGACAACACCGCCAAGTGCGCGGTGGCCGCCAAGACCAGCAACGAAGGCCGCTCGATGGAAGGCTGCCACGCCGGCTTCCCGTTCCCGATTCCCAAGACCGGCTACGAGGCGATGTGGAACCACCTGGTGCGCTTCAACGGCCAAGCCTACCAGTCGAAGTACCGCAACCTGAACGTGGACGCCAGCGGCCGCGTGACGCTGGCCACCGAGGGCAACAGCACCCAGGAGTATCCGTTCTGGGATGCCGGCAAGGACTCGGCCGACACCTACTGGCGCATCAAGCTGATGTACACCGGCCCGGCCCGCCGCGCCGGCGAGGGCCTGCTGATCATCGATCCGCTCGACGTGAGCGCCAAGGACCGACGCGCCTGGACCTATCTGCCCGGCCAGCGCCGAGTGAAGGTCGCCCCCGATCTGTCGCACGACACGCCGAACCCCGGCACCGCGGGCAGCAACACCTTCGACGACGTGTTCATCTTCAACGGCTCGATGGAGCGCTTCGACTTCAAGCTCGTCGGCAAGAAAGAGATGATCGTGCCCTACAACGACTACGCCGCAGTGTATGAGGCCAAGCAGGACGATCTGCTCAAGCCCAACCACATGAACCCGGACCTGGTCCGCTGGGAGCTGCACCGGGTGTGGGTGGTCGAGGCCACGCTGCGCGACGGCAAGCGCCATGTGTATGGCAAGCGCGTGTTCTACCTCGATGAGGACTCCTGGGCGGCGCTCGCCTCCGACCAGTACGACGGTCGCGGCCAGCTCTATCGCGCCGGTTTCGCCTACATGGCCCCGAGCTACGACCTGCCCGCGCCCTACACCGACATGTTCGGCCACTACGACCTGGTCGCCGGCATCTACTCGCTGACCGGCTTCATTGCCGAGACCGGCGGCCTGCGCCACACCAAGCCGCTGTCCGAACGTGAGTGGAGCGCAGACTCCCTGGCCGGTGCCGGCATCCGCTGAGCCCGTCTCAAAAACACAACCGTTCCCTCCCCCTGGGTTACCGGTGCGGCGCAATCGAGCAGGCGCGCCGCACCGGACGCCCACCCGACAGAGGCAAGACATGAACGTGCATCGAATCGGCGGCGCGGCGCTGGCCCTTTGCCTGCTGCTGCCCACAACGGCCCCGGCCGCGGACTTTCAGGACGTGCTGGAGACCCCGGTCCTGGCCAGTCCGCTGGCCGCCCGGGGCCTGATCAACGGCCTCACCATGGCCGGGCAGCGGGTGATCGGGGTGGGCCAGCGTGGCCACATCGTCTACTCGGACGACCAGGGCGCGAACTGGCAGCAGGCCACGGTGCCGGTCAGCTCGGACCTGGTGGCGGTGAGCTTTCCCAGCCCGCAGCGCGGCTGGGCCGTGGGCCACGATGGCGTGGTGCTGGCCACCACCGATGCCGGCGCCACCTGGCACACGCAGCTCGACGGCCACCGCGTCGGCGAGCTGATGCTGGCCTACTACACCAAGCAGGGTGATGCGCAATGGACGGCCGAGGCCGAGCGCTTCGTCGCCCAGGGTGCCGAGAGCCCCTTCCTCGATGTGTGGTTCGCCGACGAGAACACCGGCTTCGTCGTCGGTGCCTTCAACCTGATCCTGCGCACCACCGATGGCGGCCAGAGCTGGACGCCCTGGCTGGAGCGCACCGACAACCCGCAGGCGCTGCATCTGTATGCCATCCGCCCGGCGGCCGGCGCGCTGTGGGTGACCGGCGAGCAGGGCCTGGTGCTGCGGCTGGACGCCACGAACGCGCGCTTCGAGGCGGTGGAAACCCCCTACAAGGGCAGCTACTTCGGCCTCACCGGCACTAATGATGCGGTGATCGTCTTCGGCCTGCGCGGCAACGCCTATCGCAGCACCGATCTGGGCGCCAGCTGGACCAAGCTCGACACCGGCCTGGAAGAAGGGCTGACCGCGGCCGCCTCCGACGGCGGGCAGCACCTGATGCTGGCCAGCCAGGCCGGCCGCTTGCTGAGCAGCCGCGACGGCGGCGCGCATTTCACGCCGGTCAAGCTCGCGCGCCCGGTGCCGGCCTCGGCGGTGCTGCCGGTCGGCCCCGGGGCGGCGATTGTCGCCGGTGCCCGCGGCATCGCCGTGCAGACCTTCAAATAACGACGCCTGGAGACCCTCGCGATGAGCACCAACTTCGACTCGCAGGACCCGACATCGGTCGTGCCCACCCTGGCCGAGTTCAACCCGAACTCCGGCAGCCGCCTCGAGCGGATGATCTTCAATCACCGCTGGGTGGTGATGCTGCTCTGCGCCCTGACGACCGTGGTGCTGGCGGTGCTCGCCGCAACCCGGCTCGAGCTGAACGCCAGCTTCGAGAGCGTGTTGCCGCAGAGCCACCCCTACATCCAGAACTACCTCGACAACCGGCAGGAACTGCGCGGCCTGGGCAATGCGCTGCGCATCGTGGTGGCAACCGACCGCGACATCTTCGACCCGACCTACCAGGACACCCTGAAGAAGATCAGCGACGAGCTGATCCTCACGCCGGGGGTCGATCGCGCCTGGGTCAAGTCGCTGTGGACGCCCTCGGTGCGCTGGACCGAAATCACCGAGGAAGGCTTCCGTGGCGGGCCGGTGATGCCCGACAACTACGACGGCTCCCCGACCGCCACCGAGCAGTTGAAGCTCAACATCGCGCGCTCGGGCATCGTCGGCCGCTTTGTCGGCAACGACTTCAAGTCGACCATGATCTTCGTGCCGCTCATGGACACCGACCCGGCCACCGGCGAGAGCATCGACTACCGGGCGCTGTCGCATACGCTGGAGGAGAACATCCGCGCCCGCTTCGAGCAGGCCGGCACGGCCAACGCGCCCGAGATCCGTGTGCACATCATCGGCTTCGCCAAGCTGATCGGCGACCTCATCGACGGGGTGGGCGAGGTGATGAGCTATTTCGCCTTCGCCACGCTGGTCGCCTTCGTGGTGATCCTGGTCTATAGCCGCTGCCTGCGCAGCACGGTGCTGGTGATCGCCTGTTCGGCCACCGCGGTACTGTGGCAGCTGGGCATCGTCGCCGGTTTTGGCTATCCGCTCGACCCGTTCTCCATCCTGGTGCCGTTCCTGGTGTTCGCCATCGGTGTGTCGCACGGCGCGCAGAAAATGAACGGCATCGTGCAGGACATCGGCCGCGGCATGCATCGGCTGGTGGCGGCGCGCTTCACCTTCCGCCGCCTGTTCCTCGCCGGCCTCACCGCGATCGTCTCCGACGCGGTCGGCTTTGCGGTGCTGATGGTGATCGACATCCCGGTGATCCAGGCGCTGGCGGTGACGGCCAGTGTGGGCGTGGCGGCGCTGGTGTTCACCAACCTGGTGTTGCTGCCGGTGCTGCTGTCCTATGTCGGGGTGAGCCCGGCGGCTGCGCAGCGCAGCGTGCTGGAGACCGACGAGGGCGGCCAGACCGGCGCCGTGTGGCGCCTGCTCAACCGCTTTACCGAGCGGCGCTGGGCCATCGGGGCGCTGGTGGTGGCCGCCGTGCTGACCGGCGCCGGCCAGATGCTGCGCGCCGAACTGAAGATCGGCGACCTCGACGCCGGGGCGCCCGAGCTGCGCGCCGACTCGCGCTACAACCGCGACAACGCCTACATCAACGCCAACTACGCACTCTCCAGCGACCAGTTCGCGGTGATCGTGCGCACCGCCGCCGAGGGCTGCCTGAAGTACCAGACCCTGGTCGAGGCCGACCGGCTGGCCTGGACGCTGCAACAGGTGCCCGGTGTGCACACCACGGTCTTCCTCGGCGACGCGGTGCGTCAGATCACCGCCGGCTCCTACGAGGGCAATCCCAAGTGGCTGACCATCGCGCGTAACCAGAACGTGCTCAACTACGGCGCGCAGCAGGCCTCGGTGAACAACCCCGACCTGTTCAACACCGACTGCTCGGTGATGCCGGTGATCGCCTACCTGAGCGACCACCGCGCCGAGACGCTCGACCGC
This sequence comes from Pseudomonadota bacterium, assembly GCA_008501585.1. Classification (GTDB taxonomy): domain Bacteria; phylum Pseudomonadota; class Gammaproteobacteria; order Burkholderiales; family Rhodocyclaceae; genus Nitrogeniibacter. The sequence continues at coordinate 71,777 of QQUN01000033.1, forward strand.
GTGGTCACCGCCGCGGCCGAGTTTGCCGAGGCGCACAGCACGCCGGAGCGCCAGTTCCTGCTCGCCGCCGGCACCGCCGGCATCGACGCGGCCACCAACATCGTGGTGCGCGAGGCCAACCAGGCGATCCTGCTCTATGTCTATGCCGCGGTGATCGTGCTGTGCCTGATCTCCTTCCGCAGCTGGCGCGCGGTGGTGGTGGCGATGATCCCGCTGATGATGACCTCCATCCTGTGCGAGGCGCTGATGGTGCTGCTCGGCATCGGCGTCAAGGTCGGCACCCTGCCGGTGATCGCGCTGGGCGTGGGCATCGGGGTGGATTACGCGCTCTACCTGCTCTCCACCCAGCTTGCGCAGCAACGTGCCGGCGCTTCGCTGGCCGACGCCTACCGCCGTGCCCTGTTGTTTACCGGCAAGGTGGTTGCGCTGGTGGGGGTGACGCTGGCCGCCGGCGTGGTGACCTGGATCTGGTCGCCGATCAAGTTCCAGGCCGACATGGGCATCCTGCTGACCTTCATGTTCGTATCGAACATGATCGGTGCGCTGATCCTGATCCCGGCGCTGTCGCACTTCCTGCTGCGCGACCCGGCCAAGGCGGCCACTTTCCGCCGTCGCCGCGTCTCGGCGACGCCGGTCGCCAGGGCCGCGCTATGACCACCGCAACCAAGAACCCGGAGCCCCCCATGCGCCACGCCACCCTGCGCCTGCCGCCCAGCCTGCAAGGCCAGGCCTTGCTGGAACTGTGGCCGGGCCTGCTGACCGCCATCACCATCGCGATGGCCGCCACCTTCGTGTCCGAGCACCAGGGCGGGCCGCAACTGCTGTACGCGCTGTTCTTCGGCATGGCCTTCAACTTTGCCGCCAACGGCCCCAAGGTGAAGGCGGGCATCGACTTCACCGCGCGCCAGGTGCTGCGCTTCGGCGTGGCCTTGCTGGGGGCACGGATCACCTTCGAGCAGATCTCCGGCCTGGGCGCCGGGCCGGTGCTGCTGGTCATCGGCGCGCTGGTCGCCACCATCCTGTTCGGCACCCTCATCGGCCGCCTGCTCGGCCGGCCGCTGGTCGAGGGCGTGCTGACCGGCGGCGCGGTGGCCATCTGCGGTGCGTCGGCGGCGCTGGCGATCTCTGCGGTGCTGCCCAAGTCGGAGGAGAACCAGCGCTTCACCCTGTTCACCGTGGTCGGCGTGACCGCGCTGTCCACCATCGCGATGATCGCCTATCCGTCCCTGGCCGCCGCGCTCGGGCTGGACCCCAACGCCGCGGCGGTGTTCCTTGGCGGCTCGATCCATGACGTGGCCCAGGTGGTGGCCGCCGGCTACCTGATCTCGCCCGAAGTGGGCGACGCCGCGGTCTTCGTCAAGCTGCTGCGCGTGGCCATGCTGCTGCCGGTGGTGCTGGTGCTGTCGGTGCTGTTTCGCCAGGGCAAGGCCCAGGGCGCCAAGCCGCCGCTGCTGCCGTGGTTTCTGGTGGTGTTCGCGGTGCTGATGGTGGCCAACAGCGCGGGCCTGGTCCCCAAGGCGGTGTCCAGCGCGTGTTCGGACCTGTCGCGCTGGTGCCTGGTGGTGGCCATCGCCGCGCTGGGCGTGAAGACCTCGTTCCAGCAGATCGCCACGCTGGGCTGGCGGCCGGTGCTGATGATGGTGGCCAATACCGTCTTCCTCGCCGTGCTGATCCTCGGCGGCTTGTACGGTATCGGCACGATCGGCTGACGGCGGGGCTATTGCAGGCGGGTTGCGCCGGCCCCGTCGGTCGCGCTGCCGGCACTCGCCCAGCGACCGCCGAGGGCCCGGACCAGGGCGACGGTGGATTGATACCGCGCCGCCTTCACCTGCAGGGCCACCCGCCGGCTGGCCAGCTCGCTGCGCCGGGCATCGAGCAGGTCGAGCTGGCTGACCAGGCCGTTCTCGTAGCGGTGCGCCGACAGCGTCATGGCGCGCGAGGCCGAACTCACCGCCCGCGACTGGGCGTCCGATTGCTCGGCCAGCAGGCGCAGCGAGGCGAGCTGGTCTTCCACGTCCCGGAAGGCGATCAGTGCCTGCTCCCGATACTGGCTGAGCGCGGCGTCGAGCGTGGCCTGGGCGCCTTGCACGGCGGCGTCGCGGCGACCGCCATCGAAGATCGGCAGCGACATCAGGGCGCCGATACCCCAGGCGCGGGTGGACCATTTGAACAGATCCCCCAGATCGGTCGAGGCGTAGCCGGCGTCCGCGGTCAGGGCGATGTTCGGGAACCAGGCCGCCTGCGCCACGCCCACCCGCGCCTGCGCAGCGAGCACCGCCCGCTGGGCGGCGAGCACGTCCGGCCGCTGGCTGAGCAGGGCGCTGGGCAGGCCGGCAGGAATGCTCGGCAAGGTGGCCTGCCAGTCGCCTGGCGCCAGCGTGAAGTCCGACGCGGCCTGCCCGACCAGCACAGCCAGGCTGTGCTCGAGCACGGCACGACGGCGGTCGAGCGCCAGCGCGTCGGATTCATTGACTGCCAGTTCGGTCTCCACGCGTGCGACGTCCAGCTCGGAGATGTCTCCGGCCTCGAGCCGCTGGCGGCTGAGCAGCAAGGTGTTCTGGTAGGCGCCCACCGTGTCGCGCACCACGCGGCGCTCCTCGTCGAGTGCGCGGATCGCCAGATAGGTCTCGGCGACGGCGCCCTGCACCAGCAGCCGGGCGTCGTCGAGCAGGCTGGCCTGGGCGTCGACATCCAGGCGAGCGGCACGTGAGGCTTCGGACAGGCGGCCGAAGAGATCGACCTCGTAGGCGAAGCTGGCGCTGGCACGGCCGAGGGTGCCGGCGGTCCCGGCGGCGTCTGCCAGCGGGCCGCCTTCCCGGCTCAGCTGCGCGCCGACCCCGATCTGCGGTGCCCGGTCGGCGTCGGTGATGCGCGCTACCGCCCGCGCCCGGGCGAGGTTGGCGGCGGCGGTCTGCAAGGCGTTGTTGTGTTCGGCGGCCTGCTGTTCGAGCTGGTCGAGCAGCGGGTCGTCAAAGAGCGCCCACCAGTCGGCGCGCGGCGGCACGGCTGCCGTGTCGGCACGCATCCAGCGCGCATCATGCTCACGGTAGGCCGCCGGTGCGGCGGGCAGGGCGCTGGCGTCGATCTGCGGCAGCGTGGCGCAGCCGGCCAGCACGAGGGCGGCCAGCACGGGCGTCAGCAAGGTGGTGTTGAGGGACATGGTTCTGTTCTCCTGTCAGAGCGGGTCGGCGCGACGGGCCGCGGGGGCCGGATCGGGGCGGGCGCCGTGGGTGCCGGCGAAGGCTTCGAGGTGCGCCTCGTGCCCATGCAGCTTGAGGGCACGGTTGCCGGTGAGGCGGCGCAGCACCACGTAGAACACCGGGGTCAGGAAGAGGCCGAAAGCGGTCACGCCGATCATGCCGGAGAACACCGCCACGCCCATGGCCTGACGCATTTCCGAACCGGCGCCGCTGGCCAGCACCAGGGGCAGCACGCCCATGATGAAGGCCATGGAGGTCATCAGGATCGGGCGCAGCCGCAGCCGGCTGGCCTCGATGGCCGCCTGCAGCGGCGTGCGGCCGGCGAACTCCAGCTCGCGGGCGAACTCGACGATGAGGATGGCGTTCTTGGCCGACAGGCCCACCAACACCATCAGGCCGATCTGGGTGAACACGTTGTTGTCGCCGCCGGACAGCCACACCCCGGTCATCGCGGCGAGCAGGCTCATGGGCACGATCAGCAGGATCGCCAGCGGCAGGGTCAGGCTCTCGTACTGCGCGGCGAGCACCAGGAACACCAGCAGGATCGCCAGCGGATAGACCCACACCGCCGAGTCGCCGGCGAGGATCTCCTGGTAGGTCAGCTCGGTCCACTCATAGGCGATGCCCGGCGGCAGGGTCTCGGCGGCGATGCGCGCCACCGCGTCCTGCGCCTGGCCGGACGAGTAGCCCGGCGCCGGCCCGCCGTTGATGTCAGCCGACAGGAAGCCGTTGTAGCGCATGGCACGCTCCGGCCCGAAGCTGGGCGAGACCTTGAGCAGCGCCGACAGCGGCACCATCTCGCCGCTGGCCGAGCGCACCTTGAGCTGGCCGATGTCCTCGGCGCGGGCGCGGAACTGCGAGTCTGCCTGCACCCGCACCGAGTAGGTGCGGCCGAACTTGTTGAAGTCGTTCACATACAGGCTGCCCAGGTAGATCTGCAGGGTGTCGAACACGTCGGTCACTGCCACGCCGAGCTGGTTGGCGCGGGTGCGGTCGAGGTCGGTGAGCAGTTGCGGCACGTTCACCTGGAAGCTGGTGAACAGGCCGGCCAGCTCCGGCGCCTCGTGCGCCTTGGCCATGAAGGCCTGCACGGCGTCGTTGAGCGCCGGGAAGCCCAGTGAGGCGCGGTCTTCGATCTGCAGCTTGAAGCCGCCGGTGGTGCCCAGCCCCTGCACCGGCGGGGGCGGGAAGATGACGATGAAGGCGTCCTGGATCTGGCTGAAGGCCTGGTTCAGCCGGCCGGCGATGGCGCCGGCGCTCTGGTTGGCGCCGGTGCGCTGGTCGAAGGGCTTGAGCGGGGTGAACACGATGCCCGAGCTGGAACTGTTGGTGAAGCCGTTGATCGACAGGCCGGGGAAGGCCACGGCGTGCTCCACGTCGGGGTCGGCCATGGCGATCTCGCCCATGCGGCGGATCACCGCCTCGGTGCGGTCCAGCGTGGCGCCGTCGGGCAGCTGGGCGAAGCCGATCAGGTATTGCTTGTCCTGCGCCGGCACGAAGCCCTTGGGGATGCTCTGGAACAGGCCCCAGGTGAGCGCCACCAGGCCCAGGTAGAGGCCGAGCATCAGCGCACGCCGGCCGATGGCCTTGGCGACACCGCCGCTGTACGCCTCGGCGCCGCGCCCGAAGAGCCGGTTGAAGCCGCGGAAGATCGGGCCGAAGACTTTGTCCATGCCGCGGGTCAGCGCGTCCTTGGGCGCGTCATGCCCCTTGAGCAGCATGGCCGCCAGCGCCGGCGACAGGGTCAGCGAGTTGATCGCCGAGATCACCGTGGAGATGGCGATGGTGAGCGCAAACTGGCGGTAGAACTGGCCGGTGAGGCCGGTGATGAAGGCCAGCGGCACGAACACCGCCACCAGCACCAGGGCGATCGCGATGATCGGGCCGGACACCTCGCGCATGGCGCGGTAGCTGGCCTGGCGCGGCGACAGCCCGGCCTCGATGTTGCGCTCGACGTTCTCGACCACCACGATGGCGTCGTCCACCACGATGCCGATGGCCAGCACCAGGCCGAACAGCGACAGGGCGTTGATGGAAAAGCCGAACAGGTGCATCACCCCGAAGGTGCCCACCACCGACACCGGCACCGCCAGCAGCGGGATGATCGAGGCGCGCCAGGTCTGCAGGAACAGGATTACCACGATCACCACCAGCGCGATGGCCTCGAGCAGGGTGTGCACCACCGAGGTGATCGAGGCGCGCACGAACTGGGTGGGGTCGTAGACGATCTCGTAGTCCACGCCTTCGGGCATGGTCTGGCGGATCTCCGCCATGGTGGCGCGCACGCCGTTGGAGATGTCGATGGCGTTGGAGCCGGGGGCGGCGAAGATCGGCACCGCGACGGCGTCCTTGTTGTCGAGCAGTGAGCGCAGCGAGTAGTCGGCCGCGCCCAGCTCGATGCGGGCCACGTCGCGCAGGCGAGTCACCGCGCCGTCGTTCGCGCGTTTGATGATGATGTCGCCGAACTCTTCCTCGTTGCGCAGCCGCCCCTGGGCGTTGATGGACAGTTGCAGCTCCACGTCGGAGCGCGCGGGCGACGCGCCGACCACGCCGGCGGCGGCCTGCACGTTCTGGCTGCGGATGGCGGCGACGATGTCGCTGGCCGACAGGCCGCGCTCGGCCACCTTCTGCGGGTCGAGCCACACGCGCATGGCGTAGTCGCCCGAACCGAACAGCTGCACCTGGCCCACGCCGGGCACGCGGGCGAGCCGGTCCTTGACGTTGAGCACCGCGTAGTTGCGCAGATAGGTCATGTCGTAGCGGCCGTTGTTCGACAGCAGGTGCACCACCATGGTCAGGTCGGGCGAGCTCTTCACCGTGGTGATGCCCAGGCGCCGCACCTCCTCCGGCAGGCGCGGCTCGGCCTGCGACACCCGGTTCTGCACCAGTTGCTGGGCCTTGTCCGGATCGGTGCCGAGGCGGAAGGTCACGGTCAGGGTCATCAGGCCGTCGGTGGTGGCCTGGCTGGACATGTAGAGCATGTCTTCGACGCCGTTGATGGCTTCCTCCAGCGGCGTGGCCACGGTTTCGGCGATGACGCGCGGGTTGGCGCCCGGAAACTGGGCGCGCACCACCACCGAGGGCGGCACCACCTCCGGGTATTCGGAAATGGGCAGGCTGCGGACGCTGATCAGGCCACCGAGGAAGATCAGCACGGACAGGACGCCGGCGAAGATCGGCCGGTCGATGAAGAATCGGGAGAGGTTCATGGGTCGCTCCGGGGTGAGGCAGGCAAGCCGGTCCCCTCGCGACCTTGTGGGCCGCGATACGGGCTTGACGGGTGGGTTGGGTTAGAGGCCGGCGGTGGGGGCAGGCGTGTCAGGCGCTTGCGGGGCGACCAGGCTGCCCTGGCGAACGCGCTGCAGACCGCTCACCACCACGCGCTCACCGGCCGACAGCCCCGAGAGCACGACACGCTCGCCGTCGACGCTGTTGCCCAGCTGGACTTCGCGGTAACGGGTGCGGTCCTCGTCATCGACGACGAGCACGAACTTCTTGTCCTGGTCGGTCCCGACTGCGCGTTCGCTGATCAGCACGGCGGCGGCCGGTTGCTCGCTGCCCAGCCGGACGCGGGCAAACTGGCCCGGCAGCAGGAGCCCGTCGGGGCTGTCGAAGACTGCCCGCATCCGCACGGTGCCACTGCCGGCATCGACCTGGTTGTCCACCAGTTGCAGGTGGCCGGTCAGCACGCGGTCGCCCGTGGTGAGCGTCGACATCTGCACCGGGATGTCCTTCAGCCCGGCGACGCCGTCCGTCCGTTGCCGGCTGCGCAAGACCTGGGCGATGGCTGCCTCATCGGCGTCGAATCGCGCGTAGATGGGGTTCACCGACACCAGCCGGGTCAGCACCGGGGCGCCGGGGCCGGCCGCCACCAGATTGCCCACGGTGATCTCCATCCGCCCGACCCGGCCGGACACCGGGGCGCGCACCTGGGTGTAGTCAAGGTTCAGCTTGGCGGCCTTCAGGGCGGCCAGGGCTGCCTGTAGCTGGGCTTCGGCCTCGCGCTGTGCATTGACGCGCTCGTCCAGTTCGCGCTTGGCCACGGCCTTGACCTTCCACAGCCGCTCGGCGCGCTCGGCCTCGCTGGCGCTGTAGGCCATGCGCGCTCGCGCGGCCACCACCTGCGCGCTGGCGCGATCCACTTCGGCCGCGTAAGGGGCCGGGTCGATGGTGATCAGCAGGTCACCGGCCTTCACCAGGCTGCCTTCCTTGAAGTGCACGGCGAGGATGGTGCCCGACACGCGGGAGCGGATATCGACCTCGTCGACGGCTTCGAGCCGCCCGGAAAATTCCTGCCACAGCTGGATGTGGCGTTCCTCGACGGTCTGGATGGACACGGGGATGGCGGCTTCGGCGCGCACGGCCGGGGCGGCTTCCGCGCTATCGCTTCGGTTGGCATAGACCAGGCCGCCGCCCGCCACCAGGGCGAGGGTGAGGGCGGCCAGGTAGGTCAGGCGACGGGGCGTCTTGTCGGTCGTCATGGTTGTTCTCCGTTGGGGTTGGAGGCGGGTGTGTCGGGGGCACTCGGCGTGCGGTGTCCCTCATGGGGATTCGGATTGAAGAAATCGAGCAGCAATGCGCTGACCACCGGCGCCCACGGGGCGGTGGCCGCCTCGGGGTGACGCAGGCCCAGGGGCCATCCGGTGGCCGCGTCGAGCACCTCGCAGCGGCAGGGCGTCCCGGCCTTTGCCAGGCGCTCGGCAAAGGCCGTGGCCTCGTCGCGCATCAGGTCGTCTTCTGCGGTGATGATCAGGCTCGGCGGCAGGCCGGCGAGGCGGATCGAGCGCGCCGGCAAGGCGTAGGGGTGGTCTGCGGCCTGGCCGCAGTCGAGGTAGGCGCGCCAGCCCTGCGCCCACTGGCAGCAAGTCCGGCCGGCCATGCCGGCGCGCATGGACGCGGTGCCCATGCGCGGGTCGAGCATGGGGGAGACGAGGATCTGGCCCGACAGCAGGGTGCAGCGCTGGTCGCGCACCTGCATGGCCAGGCCGGCGGCAAGGTTGGCGCCGCCTTCTTCACCGGCGAGGAACAGGCGGGCCCCCTTGCCGGCCAGGCGGCCCAGACGGCGGCTGGCCCAGACCAGCACGGCGCGGCCTGCGTCGAGCCCTGCCGGGAAGGGCTGGTGAAGTGCGGGCGGATAGGCCATGGACACCACCACGGCACCCGCCGATTGCAGCAAGCGGGCCATGGCGAGTCCGTCGTCCAGCGTTCCGTCGATCAGGTTGCCGCCGTGGAAGTGCACCGCCAGCACGCCCTTGGGATCGGCCCCCTGGTCGTAGATCCGGACGTGCACCGCTGCCCCGGCGTCGGACGGGACGTCGGCGACGCGCCAGTCTTCGGTGCGCGGATCGGTCGGAAGGGGGCGGAGAGGTGCCATGTCGTTTGTGGGCTGTCGTGGTGGTAAAGGCGTTGGGGGTGGCATGTCGTTGCGGTGATTGAACGATAGTTTGTTTGTGTGTGTGGATAAACCGGCGTTTTGTGATTACATTGTTTATGTTCATGAACAATTGTGCGTCTGCACATACACATCGAAGGAGCCACCATGGATCAGTTCCAGGCGATCCGTGTCTTTGCCCGGGTGGTTGAGGCGGGCACGTTCACCAAGGCGGCCGAGTCGCTGCGCATGCCCAAGGCAACCGTTTCGAAGCTCATCCAGAGCCTGGAAGCGCACCTGAAAGTGCAGTTGCTGAACCGGACCACCCGTCAGGTGACGGTCACGGCCGAGGGGGCCGCCTACTACGAGCGCACGACGCGCCTGCTGGCGGAGCTCGACGAGATCGACACCACCCTCGCCAACGCCCAGGCCTGCCCGTCGGGGCGCATCCGGGTGGATGTTCCCGCCTCGCTGGGCCGTGACGTCATCATTCCCCAACTGCATGAATTTCACGCGCGATATCCGGACATCCAGATTGACCTGGGGGTGGGCGACCGGCTCGTGGACCTGGTCAGCGACAACGTGGATTGCGTGATCCGCGGCGGCAACATCGCCGATGACCAGATGGTCGCGCGCCTGCTCACCCACATGGCCTTCAAGACCTGCGCGTCGCCGGCCTACCTGGCGCAGCATGGCATGCCGCAGCATCCGTCCGAGCTTGAGGACGGGCACTGGGTGGTGGGGTATTTTTCGGCCGGCAGCGGGCGGGCCTTTCCGCTCGATTTCAACCGCGGCGAGGCGCGCATCGAGCTGTTCGGTCGTTACCGGGTGGCGGTCAACGACAGCGGGGCCTATCTGGCCGCCGGCCTGGCCGGCCACGGAATCGTGCAGTTCCCCAGCTATGCGGTGGACCTGTATGTACGCGAAGGCGAACTCGCCCCGGTGCTTGAAGACTGGTTGCCGGGGCCGCTGCCGGTGTATGCCGTGTATCCCCCCAACCGGCGCCTGTCGGCGAAGGTGCGGGTGTTTGTCGACTGGATGGCCGAGGTGTTTGCCCGGCTCGAGACGACTCCGCTCGACATCACCGTGCCGTCGCGGCGGCTGGGCCGTGCGCCCTGAGCCCCCGCGCCTGCGGCGCGTCGCTTACTCCGGTGTGCGCGCGAGCTTTTTCAGGCGGTAGGACAGCTGCGGGCGGGTAATGCCGAGGCGGCGTGCGGCGCTGGCGAGGTTGCCGCCGGCCTGGGCCACGGCATGGCGGATGACCATTTCCTCGATGTCGTCGAGGGAGCGGCCGTGCTGAAGGAGGGTTTCGGCCAGGTCGGTGGCCGCCGGCGCGGCGCCCGCATGCAGCTCGCCGTTGGCACCGACCCCCATCGGGGCTTCGTGCGCGCGAACCGGGCTGGAGAACAGGTGTTCGAGCTCGATCCAGTCGTGCTGGGGGGCCAGGATGACGCCGCGCTCGATGGTGTTCTCGAGTTCGCGAATGTTGCCGGGCCAGTTGTGGTGGCTCAGCGCGCGGCGGGCCTTGTCGGTGATGCCGAGGAGCTTTTTGTCGTGCAGCGCGCAGAAGCGCTTGACCATGGCGTCGACAAGGAGCGGGATGTCCGAGGCCCGTTCGCGCAAGGGCGGGATGGTGACCGGATAGACATTGAGCCGGTAGTAGAGGTCATTGCGGAAATGCCCCGCCTTGACGGCGTCGTGCAGGTTGACGTTGGTGGCGGCGACGAGCCGCACGTTGACCTTGCGCACCCGGTCGTCGCCGAGCCGCTCGATCTCGCCCTCCTGCAGGGCGCGCAGCAGTTTGGCCTGGGCGGCGAGCGGCAGTTCGCCGATCTCGTCAAGGAACAGGGTGCCGCCGTCGGCGCGCTCGAACTTGCCGGCGCGCGAGTTCTCCGCGCCGGTGTAGGCGCCCTTTTCGACGCCGAACAGTTCGGACTCGATCAGGTCGTGCGGCAGCGCCGCGCAGTTGACCGCCACGAAGGGCGCCGCCTGGCGCGCGCTCAGTTCATGCAGCGTGCGCGCAAAGCGCTCCTTGCCGACACCGGTCTCGCCGAGCAGCAGCACCGTGACATTGGTGGCGGCGGCTTTGGTGATCAGCGTAATGGCAGCCTGAAACCCGGGCGAGGCGCCGATCAGGTTGGTGGCCGGCCGGCTCTTGCACAGCGTCGAGCGCAGTTGGTCGACCTGGTCGCGCAACTCGAGCAGCTTGCCGAGGATGGAGTCTTCCTCGAAATAGGGCAGGTAGGCGTCGGCATCGGGCCAGGCCTCGGCGGGGCGGCCGACGATGCGGCAGTGGTTGGTGCCGGTGGCCGCGCATTCGACTTCCTTGAACAGGATGAAGCGGCCCATGAAGGCGCTGGTATAGCCCGAGGCGTAGCCGATTTCCATCCAGCACACCGGTTCTTCGGCGTGGCCGAAGGCTTTCAGGTGGGCGTCCGCTTCCCAGGTGTGGTGCCAGATGAACTCGCCGTCGAACTCGCCGGTGTCGGCATCCATTTCCAGGCGTACGGCCTCGACCTGCACGCTGCCTTCGAGCATGTGCAGTTGTGGGCCGACGACGAAGGCGTCCTTCAGGCTCTGGTTGCCGCGGATCTTGCGGGCCAGTTCGGCGTCGCGCACGCCGGCCGCGTAGCCCATGCGGGTGAGGATGCGCCGCGCCTGCTCGGTGCCGAGCGAGGTGATCAGCTCCTTGCGCAGTTCGCTCAGCGCCGCGGCGTGCATCAGCACCATGCGGTGCTGGTCGAGCCAGATCAGGCCGTCGTCGGACGAGAAGCGCACCAGACTGCGCAAGTCGTTGATTTCCGGGTAGGGAATGCCCGCCACAGTGTCTCCTCCAGGGCTCGGTATGTTCTCTTGTGGAAGCGTTGTCCGAGTCCCTTCTTATAGCATCGATTGCCGCTTCCGCCGGGCCTGTGCGTGGGCGAGCCCGGCAAATTCTTCGGGCCCGCCGGCCGTGGTGGTCCGTGCTTGTGTTCGTGTATTTTCGGAGTATTGTATAAAATCTCGAGAAAAAAGCGAGGCAGACATGGACTCACACCAACGCGGGCGGCTGACCGTCCGCCTCACCGATACCGGCGACAGCTTCGCCTGCCATCCGGAGGAGAACGTCTTGTGCGGCATGGAGCGCCTGGGCTACCGCGGCATTCCGGTCGGCTGCCGCGGTGGTGGTTGCGGAGTGTGCAAGGTGCAGGTCCTTGCGGGGGACTACGTGGTGCGCAAGATGAGCCGTGCCTGCGTGAGTGCGGCAGAGGAGGCGCTGGGCGTGGTGCTGGCCTGCAAGCTGTTTCCGCGCTCGGACCTGACGCTGACGGTGGTGGGCAAGATGCGCAAGGGGTTGGGCTGCGGCGCGGTGGCGGTTGACGGCCAGTGTCGGTCGGGGTGAGCGCCGCACACGTCGTGTTGGCGGTGTGTGCCACCGATGATCTGAGGTTTCCGGGCCCGGCTGATGCCGGGCTTTTTCATGGCCGGTGGCGGGCATGTCGGTGTTGCGAAGCACAAACCGGAAGTGATCATTTGATCAAGCTGCACTGCCGCATTTAATCAATTGATCACGCCATAAACGTCGCTGTTGTTTGTAAATCTCGAGAAAGTTGCAAATATCCGTACAAAAACAGCGGCTTGCCCAAACTGGCACGCCGCTTGTGTGAATCACTCCCGAGGCCGCCAGGGGGCTGACCAAATGGAGACAAGGATGATTCAGGACGACATGCGGATCGATGTGAGCAAGAAATACGTGCGCATCGTGACCCGCCGGCCGGATGGCTTGGTGGAGTTCGAGTTCTCCATCGGCCTGCCCGAGCTGTACGCCGAGATGCTGCTGCCGGCCGAGGCCTTTGCGGCCTTCTGCGACAGCCATCAGGTGATTTTCCTCGAAGGGCCACGCCCGCTGGCAGATACCGGTGCGGACTGGGAATGGCGTCTGCGCGACGCCGCACAGGAACGATTCAGAACCGCCGACTGAGCGCTTCGCAGTCGGACATAACGACACTCCAAGGAGGAGACACCATGCAGATGGATCTGCGAACGGTTTCGATCGAGCCGTTGCGTCACACCTACAGCCATATTGCGCGGCGCTTTGGCGACAAGCCGGCCTCGCGCTACCAGGAGGGCACCTACGACCTGCAGGCGACGGTGAATTTCCACTATCGCCCGACCTGGGACCCGGACCACGAGATCTTCGACCCGGCGCGCACGCGCATCAAGATGGCCGACTGGTACGCCTTCAAGGATCCGCGCCAGTTCTACTACGGCGCCTACACGCTGGCGCGGGCCAAGCAGCAGGACGCGGCCGAGGCGACGCTGGGCTTCGTGGAGACCCACGGCCTGGTCGACACCCTGGACGCGGCCCTGCGCGAGCGTGCCGCCCGGCTGCTGTTGCCGCTGCGCCATGTGGCCTGGGGCAGCAACCTCAACAATGCCTCGGTGTGCGCCTACGGCTATGGCACGGCATTTACGCAGGCTTTCATCTACCAGTCGATGGATCAGCTGGCCATCGCCCAGAACCTGACCCGCGTCGGCCTGTTGCTGGGGGGCGATGAGGCCCTCGACCAGGCCAAGGACGACTGGATGAACGCCGATGCCTGGCAGGGGCTGCGCCGCTACGTCGAAGACACCTTCGTGCTGAAGGACCCGTACGAGCTGTTCATCGCGCAGGACGTGGCGCTCGACGGCCTGCTCTACCCGATGGTGTACGAGGCGATCGTGGGCGGCGTGTTCGCATCCCAGGGCGGCACGGCCATCGGGCTGGCGACCCAGTTCATGAGCGAGTGGTTCGGCGAAACCAAGCGCTGGGCCGACGCCACCGTCAAGACCGCGGCCAGCGAGTCGGCCGACAACACGGCCCAGATCGAACACTGGGTGACCCACTGGCGCGACCGCGCGGCCGCGGCACTGCGGCCGGTGGCGCAGATCGCCGTCGCCGAAGGCGCCGACGAACTCATCGCCGAGCAGGTCGAGCAATTCAACGCACGCATGGCGAAAGCCGGCATCACCGTCTGAGGAAACCGAGCCATGTCGACCGTATTCATCGCCTTGCAGGCGAACGAGGACACCCGCCCGATCATCGAGGCCATCACCGCCGACAACCCGCATGCGGTGGTCAACCAGCAGCCGGCGATGGTCAAGATCGACGCCGAGCACTCGCTGGTGGTGCGCCGCCAGACCATCGAGGAGCTGATCGGCCGCGACTTCGACCTGCAGGAACTGCAGATCAACCTGATCACGCTCTCCGGTCATGTCGATGAGACCGATGACGAGCTGACCCTGCACTGGAACGCCTGAGCGCAAGGAGCACTGACCCATGGACATGAAAGCGACATCCGGCAAGAAGCTGGGCCTGAAGGAAAAATACCGCCACATGACGCGTGGCCTGGACTGGGAGCCGAGCTACCAGAAGAAGGAAGACATCTACCCGTACATGGCCTACGAGGGCATCAAGATCCATGACTGGGACAAGTGGGAAGACCCCTTCCGCCTCACCATGGACTCGTACTGGAAATACCAGGCCGAGAAGGAGCGCAAGCTCTACGCCATCATCGACGCCTATGCGCAGAACAACGGCCACCTGAACGTCACTGACGCGCGCTACCTGAACGCCATCAAGCTGTTCCTGACCGGCATCAGCCCGCTCGAGTATATGGCGCACCGCGGCTTTGCCCACGCCGGCCGGGCCTTCCCGGGGGCCGGCCCGCGTGTGGCCTGCCTGATGCAGTCGCTCGACGAGATCCGCCACGCGCAGACGCAGATCCACGCGCTGTCGAACTACAACAAGCACTACAACGGCTTCCACGACTTCTCGCACATGCTGCAGCGGGTCTGGTACCTGTCGGTGCCGCGCTCCTTCTTCGACGACGCCGTCACCGCCGGCCCGTTCGAGTTCATGGTGGCGATCGGCTTCTCGTTCGAGTACGTGCTCACCAACCTGCTGTTCGTGCCCTTCGTTTCCGGTGCGGCCTACAACGGCGACATGGGCACCATGACCTTCGGCTTCTCGGCCCAGTCGGACGAGGCCCGGCACATGACGCTGGGGCTGGAGATCATCAAATTCATCCTCGAGCAGGACCCGGACAACGTGCCCATCGTCCAGCGCTGGATCGACAAATGGACCTGGCGCGGCTACCGCGTGCTGACCCTGGTCGGCATGATGATGGACTACATGCTGCCCAAGCGGATCATGAGCTGGAAGGAGGCCTGGGAGGTGTACTTCGAGCAGAACGGCGGCGCGCTGTTCAAGGACCTGGCCCGCTACGGCATCCGCCCGCCCAAGTGGCTGGACCAGATCGCCTTCGACAAGGACCACATCTCCCACCAGGCCTGGGCCACCTTCTACCAGTACGGTGCAGCCTCCGATTTTCATACCTGGTCGCCGACCGATGACGAGCTCGACTGGCTGTCGAAGAAGTATCCCGACTCCTTCGACAAGTATTACCGGCCGCGTCTCGAGCATTGGCGCGAGCAGGCGAAGCAGGGCAAGCGCTTCTACAACACCACGCTGCCGCAACTGTGCCAAGTGTGCCAGATCCCGATGATCTTCACCGAGCCGGGCGACCCGACCAAGACCTGCTATCGCGAGGTCGACTACCTGGGCGAGAAGTTCCATTTCTGCTCGGACGGCTGCAAGGAGATCTTCGAGAACGAGCCGGAGAAGTTCAAGCAGGCCTGGCTACCGGTGAACCAGATCTACCAGGGCAACTGCTTCCCCGACGGCACCGACCCGACCGTCGAGGACTTCGAGCCGCTGGCCAAGGTGCTCGAGTACTACCACGTCAATTTCGGTCGCGACAACCTGGACTTCGAAGGCTCCGAAGACCAGAAGAACTTCGCCGCCTGGCGCGGCATGGCCACCACCAACGAGTAAGGCATGGCGGGGGCGGGCGTTGCGCGCCCCCGCGCCTGGACGAGACAAGGAGACAGACATGGCCGTTGCTGCCGTCAAGGACTACCGCTTCGACTCCGCCGACCGGCTGGAGAACTTTCATGGCAACCAGCTGCTGTTCGTCGGCTGGGAAGACCACCTCATGTTCTGCGCGCCGTTCGCGCTGGCCCTGCCGCCGTCGATGCGCTTCGGCGAGCTGGTCGACACCACGCTGCCCGGCGCCTTCGGATACCACCCCGACTTTGCCCGCATCGACTGGTCGGCGGTGCAGTGGTTCAAGTCCGGCCAGCCCTGGCAGCCGGACTTTGGCCGCTCGCTGGCCGACAACGGGCTGCGCCACAAGGACGTGATCCGCTTCCGCACGCCCGGCCTCACCGGTATCGACGGGTCCTGCAGCTGATCCGTCGCCCCGCGTCCTGCCGGGCGCGGGGCGGCCCCCCGAGAGAGAACCGCAATGAGCTACGAACTGACCATAGAACCGCTCGGCACGACCATCGAAGTCGACGACGATCAGACCATCCTCGACGCCGCGCTGCGGGCCGGCATCTGGCTGCCGCACGCCTGCTGCCACGGCCTGTGCGCCACCTGCAAGATCGATGTGCTCGAGGGCGAGGTCGATCATGGCGAGGCGTCGAGCTTTGCCTTGATGGACTTCGAGCGCGATGAAGGCAAGACCCTGGCCTGCTGTGCCACCTTGCAAAGCGATGTGACCATCGAAGCCGATGTCGAGGAAGACCCCGACGCCGAGTCGATCGCGGTGCGCGACTTCCTCGGCACGGTGAGTCGCATCGAGGCGCTCACGCCGACCATCAAGGGCATCTTCATCACCCTCGATGAACCGATGCACTTCCAGGCCGGGCAGTACATCAACCTGGAGATCGCCCCCGACATCGGCTCACGCGCCTTCTCGCTGGCCAATGCGCCGGGCCATGGCCGCGAGATCGAGCTGAACGTGCGCATCGTGCCCGGCGGCGCCGGCACTACCTGGCTGCATGAGCGGCTGGCGGTGGGCGATCGCGTGACGCTGTCGGGGCCGTACGGGCGCTTCTTCGTGCGCAAGTCGGCATCGCTGCCGCTGATCTTCATGGCCGGCGGCTCGGGCCTGTCGAGCCCGCGCAGCATGATCCTCGAGCTGCTCGAATCGGGCTGCGAGCTGCCCATCACGCTGGTGTATGGCCAGCGCACCCGCGGCGAGCTGTACTACCACGACGACTTTCTCGCCCTGGCCGAGCGCCATGCCAATTTCACCTATGTGCCGGCGCTCTCCGACGAGCCCGCTGGCTCGGACTGGGCGGGTTTTCGCGGCTATGTGCACGAGGCCGCGACCGACCACTTCGACAACGACTTCCGCGGCCACAAGGCCTACCTGTGCGGCCCGCCGCTGATGATCGACGCCTGCATCGGCGCGCTGATGCAGGGGCGACTGTTCGAGAACGACATCTACACCGAGAAGTTCATTTCCGCGGCCGATGCGCAGCAGGTGCGCAGCCCGCTGTTTAAGCGAATCTAAAAATCTCGAGAAAAAGTCTTGACGTCGAGAAAATAGATAAATATCTTTCCCCCACTACGACAGAACAACTGCGGCGGGTGACCCGGCGAGGGCGCCTGACACGGCAGGAGGAGACTCAAGATGGCGATCAATGGTGTACTCAGGCCCGGCCACGTCCGGCTTCGCGTCCTCGACCTCGAGGCGGGCGTCAAACATTACCGCGATGTACTCGGCCTGCAGGAGATGGGGCGCGACGACCAGGGCCGCGTCTATTTCAAGGCCTGGGACGAGCGGGACCACAACTCGGTGGTGCTGCGCGAGGCCGACGAGGCGGGCATTGACGCGATGGCCTTCAAGGTGGCGGACGCCGCCACGCTCGACCGGCTGGAGGCCGACATCCGCGCCTTCGGTCTGAGCACCGAGCGCATCCCGGCCGGCGAGATGCTCGAGACCGGTGAGCGCGTGATCTTCCAGGCGCCCACCGGTCACCACTTCGAGCTGTATGCCGAGAAGACCGACGTGGGCAACGGCATGCCCTACATCAACCCCGAGGTGTGGGTGCAGGACCAGAAGGGCATCAACCCGGTGCGCTTCGACCACTGCCTGCTCTATGGCCCGAATGTCGGCGAGGTGGAGAGGCTGTTCACCGAGGTGCTGGGCTTCTACACCACCGAGAACGTGTTGATGGAAGACGGCAAGAGCAACCTGGCGGTGTTCATGTCGTGCTCGAACAAGGCGCACGACATCGCCTTCGTGATGCACCCGGAGCCGGGCAAGCTGCATCACGTGTCCTTCCTGCTCGAGAGCTGGGAGCAGGTGCTGCGCGCGGCCGACATCATGTCCATGAACCGGGTGTCGATCGATATCGGCCCGACCCGCCACGGCATCACGCGCGGCACCACCATCTACGCCTTCGACCCGAGCGGCAACCGTTTCGAGACCTTCTCGGGCGGCTACCAGACCTACCCGGACAACCACCCGCTGACCTGGACCTTCGATCAGGTCGGGCCGGCAATCTTCTACCACGACCGCGTGCTCAACGAGCGCTTCCTGTCGGTGGTGAGCTGATCGATCGCAGCACCGGGGCCGGCCGCGAGGCGGCCCCGCGGTTTCACTTCCCTGCAGAGAGAGATGTCGCGCCGGTGTCAGCCGGACGCGATCGCCACGCCCGATACACGCGGCCACCACGGGACGGCCGCAGATTACAACGGGCATTGCCCCGCGCCCGGACGGGGACGGCATAACGGAAGGAGACCATCATGGCAGTGACCGGCGTGTTGCGCCCAGGCCATTTTCAGATGCGGGTGCTGGACCTCCAGCAGAGCATCGATTTCTACACCAACGTCATCGGCCTGAAGGAGATGGGCCGCGACACGCAGGGCCGGGTCTACTTCAAGACCCAGGACGAGCGGGACCACAACAGCTTCATCATCCGCGAGGCCGACGCGGCCGGCGTCGACTTCATCGGCTTCAAGGTCGCCGACCGGGCCACGCTCGACACGCTCGACGCCGACCTGCGCGCCTACGGCGTGCACACCGAGCGCATCGCCGCCGGCGAGATGCTCGAGACCGGCGAGCGCGTGCGCTTCGAAATTCCCACCGGCCACCAGATCGAGCTGTATGCCGAGAAGACCGATGTCGGCAACGGCATGCCCTACGTCAATCCGGAAGTCTGGGTGCCCGACGCCCGGGGCATCAACCCGGTGCGCTTCGACCACTGCCTGTTATATGGGCCGGACATCGACGGCGCGCGCCGCATCTTCGAAGACGTGCTGGGCTTCTACCTGGTCGAGCATGTGCTGATGGACGACGGCGAAGCCGATCTGGCGATCTGGCTGACCTGCTCCAACAAGGCGCACGACATCGCCTTCGTGCGCCACCCGGAGCCGGGCAAGCTGCACCATGTGTCCTTCCTGCTCGAGAGCTGGGAACAGGTGCTGCGCGCGGCCGACATCATGTCCATGAACCGGGTGTCGATCGACATCGGGCCGACCCGGCATGGCGTCACGCGCGGCACCACCATCTACGCCTTCGATCCCTCAGGCAACCGCTTCGAGACCTTCTGTGGCGGCTACCAGACCTATCCGGACCAGCAACCGATCAAGTGGACCTTCGACCAGGTCGGGCCGGCGGTCTTCTATCACGACCGCAAGCTCAACGAGCGCTTCCTGAGCGTGGTGTCCTGAGCGAAAGCGGGCCGCGCGACGCCTCGTCAGCGGCCCGCCTGCAACCAGTCGCGTAGCGCGCGGGTCAGCCGCGGCATGACGAGGTAGGTCATGCACGGCACCACGACGGCGGTGAGGATGGCCGTGCGCAGCAAGAAGGGCAGGGGCGCGAGCACCGGGCCGAGGACGTAGAGCAGCAGCGACACGGTGGGGAAGATGCCCAGCCAGGTGACCACCGTCATGCGCGCCCGCGAGGGCGGATGCGCAGCCGGCACCGGCGGCGGCACGAACCATGCCTCCATGCCCGACAGCAGGTGATATTCCGGGGCGCCGTCGGCCAGCGGGGCGAGGCGCGCGTGCCACTGCGCCCGCGCGTCCGAGCGGTTCCAGCGCTCGAGGTCGGCATCGGTGGCGAATTTCAGCGCCACCCGGTATTCGTCGCCATCGCCCAGCGGCGGGGTCAGCTCCGCGCCGAGAAAGCCCGGTAGCTGGCGGGCATCTTCAAACATGCCGCGCACCACGGCCTCGTAGGCCTTGGCGCAGTGAGGCCGGACGCGCCGGTGGGCCACCCGGACGACGGGCGGGCTCACGCCGGGCGCACCTTGGACCCATTCTCCGCCGCGTTCAAAAACTCGGTCGGCATGTGCCGGACGGCGTCGAGGGTGCGCAGGATGTGCTCGGTGAGCACCTTGCAGGCCGCGTCGCTGTCGCGCGCGACGGTGGCGTCGCACAGCAGCTGGTGTTCGGCGTGCACATCGCGCGGGATCGGATTGCGGAACAGGCTCAGGCGCCGGTAGCGCTCCGACTGCCGATACAGGATCTGCTGAAAGTGCTGGATCCAGCGCGACGGACAGGCGCTGATCAGCACCTCATGGAAGACCCGGTTGCGCTCCTCCCAGTCCTCGCGGGCGCTGGCCTCGTCGTCGAGGCGCTCCTCGGCGCGCGACAGGCGGTGGAAGGCGGCCAGCACCCGGCCTTCCCAGTCGTCGTCGCCCAGGGCGATGGACTGGCGCAGCGCCTCGGTCTCGATCAGCACGCGGGTGCGGGTGATGTCCTCGAAATCCTTCAGCGAAATCGGTGCGACGCGAAAGCCGCGCTGGCCCTGAGCCACCACCAGGGCGTCGGTGACGAGCAACTGCAGCGCCTCGCGCAGCGTGCCGGCGCCCACGTCGTACTGCTCCTTGAGGTGTTCGACCCGGAGCTTCTCGCCGGGCGGATGCACGCCTTCGACGATGTTGCGGCGCAGGCGCCGGTAGGCGCCTTCGACCAGGGTCTTGGGTTCCATGGCCGCATCGGGGGCGGCGGCGTGATGCAAGGCAGCGTCGCTCATGGCGATTGGTGTTCCTCAACGGGGTACGCGGATGACGATCTCATTCTAGCGAAACGGCAATGTTCGGTGAAATATAAAAATCTCGAGAAAAAGTATTGACGTCGAGAATAATCGGAAATATTGTTCGTATCAACACACAGGAAGGGCACCCGCTCATGGCATCCGATCCGCACGAATCCGTCGTCGTCACCCAGGCCGTCATCGGCTGCGATGCCGCGGCGCGGGCGCTTGCCGCGGCGGTGGCCCATGCCCGCCAGCTCGGGGTGCGCATCAACGTGGCGGTGGCTGACAGCGGCGGCAACCTGAGCGCCTTCCTGCGCATGCCGGGGGCCTTCGTGCAGTCGATCGACATCGCCATCGACAAGGCCTACACGGCGGCCGGCTTCGGCTTCCCGACCGGTGACTGGATGGCGGCGGTCGGTCACGACGAAGGCATGAAGCTCGGTTTTTCGGCGCGGCCGAGGCTGGTGGTGTTTGGCGGTGGGCTGCCGATCCGTATCGACGGCGTGCTGATCGGCGGGGTGGGCGTCTCAGGCGCTTCTGAAGAACAGGACGAGGCTTGCGCCCGGGCCGCTTTGGCGGTCATCGGGGCGGAAGTGACACAAAACAACGAACAGGGTTGAACGACACATGAACCAGATCCGCAATTTCATCAACGGCGAATACGTCAGCACCGCGAAGACCTTCGAGAAGCGCTCGCCGCTCGACAACACGGTGATCGGCGCGGTGCACGAAGCCGGCAAGGCCGAGGTGGACGCCGCCGTGGCGGCGGCCCGCGCGGCCCTCGACGGCCCTTGGGGGCGCATGACCGTGGGCGAGCGTGTCGATATCCTCTATGCGGTAGCCGATGGCATCAACGCCCGCTTCGATGAATTCCTCGCTGCCGAATGTGCCGACACCGGCAAGCCGATGAGTCTGGCGCGGCATATCGACATCCCGCGCGGCGCGGCGAACTTCAAGATCTTTGCCGACGTGGTCAAGAACGTGCCCAGCGAGTTCTTCGAGATGGCGACGCCCGACGGGCGTGGCGCGCTCAACTATGCGCTGCGCCGGCCGGTGGGCGTGGTCGGGGTGATCTGCCCGTGGAACCTGCCACTGTTGCTGATGACCTGGAAGGTCGGTCCCGCGCTGGCCTGCGGCAACACGGTGGTGGTCAAGCCCTCCGAGGAGACGCCGCAGACCGCCGCACTGCTCGGCGAGGTGATGAATGCCGCCGGCGTGCCCAAGGGCGTCTACAACGTGGTGCATGGTTTCGGGCCGGGCTCGGCGGGCGAATTCGTCACTACTCACCCACAGGTCGATGCCATCACCTTCACCGGCGAGACGCGCACCGGCGAGGCCATCATGAAGGCCGCGGCCACCGGCTCGCGTCCGGTGTCGCTGGAGATGGGCGGCAAGAACCCGGCCATCGTGTTTGCCGACTGCGATTTCGATGCTGCCATCGAGGGCACCATGCGCTCGGTGTTCGCCAACTGCGGCCAGGTCTGCCTGGGCACCGAGCGGGTGTATGTCGAGCGGCCGATCTTCGACAAGTTCGTTGCCGCGCTCAAGGCCGGTGCCGAAGGCTTGCGTCTTGGCCGTCCGGAGGATCCGGAGACCGGTCTCGGCCCGCTGATTTCGCAGGAGCACAAGCACAAGGTCTTGTCCTACTACGCCAAGGCGCGCGAGTTGGGTGCGACCGTGGTGACCGGGGGCGGCGCGGCCGAGATGCCCGGTGTGATGGCCGAAGGCGCCTGGGTGCAGCCGACGCTTTGGACCGGCCTGGACGATGATTCCGCGATTGCGCGCGAAGAGATCTTCGGCCCCTGCGCCCTGGTCCAGCCCTTTGACAGCGAGGACGAAATCGTCCGTCGCGCCAACGACACGCAGTACGGGCTGGCCGCCTCGGTGTGGACTCAGGATCTGACCCGCGCCCACCGCGTGGCCGGCCGGCTCGAGGTGGGGCTGGTGTGGGTCAACAGCTGGTTCCTGCGCGACCTGCGCACCCCCTTCGGCGGGGCCAAGCAATCGGGCATCGGCCGCGAGGGCGGGGTGCATTCGCTCGAGTTCTACACCGAACTCAAGAACGTGTGCATCAAGCTGTGAGCGCCGTCATGACCGCCGCCAGCCCCGAGATCGGCCAGCGCATCGTCGCGGGCGGCGTCGAGACCAATGTGCACGACATGGGCACGGGCTTTCCGGTGCTGATGATCCACGGCTCCGGGCCGGGTGTGTCGGCCTGGGCCAACTGGCGCCTGGTGATGCCCGCGCTGGCCAGGCAGGCGCGGGTGATCGCGCCGGATATGGCCGGCTTCGGCTTCTCGGCGCGGCCCGACGGCTACGACTACACCATGGACAACTGGGTGGCGCAGGCCATCGGCGTGCTCGATACGCTCGATATCGACCAGGCCGATCTGGTCGGAAATTCCTTCGGTGGCGCGCTGGCCCTGGCGCTGGCGATTCGCCATCCGCAGCGCGTGCGCCGGCTGGTGCTGATGGGCAGCGTCGGCGTGCCCTTCGAGATCACGCCGGGGCTGGACGCGGTGTGGGGCTACACGCCGAGCCTCGACAACATGCGCGCGATTCTCGATCTGTTCGCCTGGGACCGCGCGCTGGTGAATGACGAACTGGCGCAGCTGCGTTTTGACGCGAGCATCCGCCCCGGCTTTCAGGAGAGCTTTGCCGCCATGTTCCCGGCCCCGCGCCAGCGCTGGGTGGATGCCATGGCGAGTGCCGAGGCTGACATCCGCGCCATCGCGCATGAAACGCTGGTCATCCACGGCCGTGACGACCGGATCATCCCGCTGGCCAATTCGCTGACCCTGGCGCAGTGGATCGACCGCGCCCAGCTGCATGTCTTTGGTCGCTGCGGTCACTGGACGCAGATCGAACACGCCGCGCGCTTCGCCCGCCTGGTGGGCGATTTCCTGGCCGAAGCCGGCCCCGAACCCACGCACTGAGAGAACCCCATGGAACCGGACCTGATCAACCGCCTCGGCGACGAGCTCTACACCGCGCTGACCACCGGCGAGGTGCTCGCGCCGCTGACCGAGCGCCACCCCGAGATCACCATCGAGGACGCCTACCACATCCAGCAACGCATGCTGGCGCGGCGCATCGAAGCCGGCGAGACGGTGATCGGCAAGAAGATCGGCGTTACCTCGAAGGCGGTGATGAACATGCTCGGCGTGCATCAGCCCGACTTTGGCTGGCTCACCGACGGCATGGTGTTCAACGAGGGCGAGTCGATCCCCATGGAGACGCTGATCCAGCCCAAGGCCGAGGGCGAAATTGCCTTCGTACTCAAGCACGACCTGCAGGGGCCGGGCGTGACGGCGGCCGATGTGCTGCGTGCCACCGAGGGCGTGATGGCCTGCTTCGAGATCGTCGATTCACGCATCCGCGACTGGAAAATCAAGATCCAGGACACCGTGGCGGACAACGCCTCCTGCGGCGTGTTCGTGCTCGGTGACCGCATGGTCGACCCGCGCGAGGTCGACCTGGCCACCTGCGGCATGGTGCTGGAGAAGAACGGCGAGATCGTCGTCATCGGTGCCGGCGCCGCCACCCTGGCGCACCCGGTCAATGCCGTGGTGTGGCTGGTCAACATGCTCGGCACGCTGGGCATCGGCCTCAAGGCCGGCGAAGTGGTGCTCTCCGGCGCGCTCGGCGCGATGGTGCCGGTGAGCGCCGGCGACAACCTGCGCGTGACGATCGGCGGCATCGGCGGCTGCTCGGTGCGCTTCGTCTGAGGCGCTGACCATGGCCCGACTCGACCCGCTGACTATCGACCCGTCGCACGAACTGGCGGCGGACTTCGCCTTCTTCGAGAAGACGCTCGGCTTCGTGCCCAACAGCCTGCTCACCATGGCGTACCGGCCGAGCCTGGCGCGCGGCCTGATTGCCCTGAGCAAAGGGGTGTATGACCCGTCGGGCGAGGTCGATCTGGGCCTCAAGCGGCTCATCGGCCATGTGGCCAGCATGGCCGCCGGCTGCATGTACTGCCGCGCCCACACCGCCACCAGTGCCATGCGCCACGGCGTGGGCGCCGACAAGCTGGCGGCGATTGCCGAGTACCGCAGCAGCCCGCTGTTCAGCGAGGCCGAGCGGGTCGCGCTCGACTTTGCCCTGGCCGCGGCCAGTCAGCCGAACGATGTGACCGATGCGCTGTTCGCCCAGCTGCGCGCGCACTGGAGCGAGGCGCAGATCGTCGAGATGCTCGGCGTGATCGGCCTGTTCGGCTTCTTCAACCGCTGGAACGATTCGCTCGCCACCGCGCTGGAGGCCGAGCCCCTGGAAAACGCAAGCAAGACGCTGGGCCCCACCGGCTGGCATGTCGGTAAGCATGGCCCCAACCAAGAGGAAGGACACGGATGAACAAGATCAAATGCGCACTGATCGGGCCGGGCAACATCGGCACCGATCTGCTCTACAAACTGCAACGCAGCCCGGTGCTCGAGGCGGTGTGGATGGTCGGTATCGACCCGGAGTCTGACGGCCTCAAGCGCGCCGCCGAGATGGGGCTCAAGACCACTGCCGAGGGCGTCGACGGCCTGGTGCCGCACATGAAGGCCGATGGCGTGCAGATCGTCTTCGACGCCACCTCGGCCTATGTGCACGCCGAGAACTCGCGCAAGGTCAATGCCCAGGGCGCGATGATGATCGACCTTACGCCGGCGGCCATCGGCCCCTACTGCGTGCCGCCGGTCAATCTCAAGCAGCATGTCGGCCGGCGCGAGATGAACGTGAACATGGTCACCTGCGGTGGCCAGGCGACGATTCCGATGGTCGCTGCCGTGTCGCGGGTGCAGCCGGTGGCCTATGGCGAGATCGTCGCCACCGTTGGCAGCAAGTCGGTCGGCCCCGGCACGCGCAAGAACATCGACGAATTCACCCGCACCACCGCCGGTGCGGTGGAGAAGGTGGGCGGCGCCAAGCGCGGCAAGGCGATCATCATCATCAACCCCGCCGAGCCGCCGCTGATCATGCGCGACACCGTGCATTGCCTGACCGAGACAGAACCGGACCAGAAGAAGATCACCGAGTCCATCCACGCCATGATCGCCGAGGTGCAGAAATACGTGCCCGGCTACCGGCTGGTCAATGGCCCGGTGTTCGACGGCAATCGCGTCTCGGTGTTCATGGAGGTCGAAGGCCTGGGCGACTACCTGCCCAGGTACGCCGGCAACCTCGACATCATGACCGCCGCCGCCGCGCGCACCGCCGAGATGTTCGCCGAGGAAATCCTCAAGGGCGAACTCACCCTTGAACCCGTTACCGCCTAAAGGAGCGTGCCATGACACTCAAAGGCAAGAAAATTACCGTGCATGACATGACGCTGCGCGACGGCATGCACCCCAAGCGTCACCTGATGACGCTCGAGCAGATGAAGAGCATTGCCACCGGGCTCGACGCGGCGGGTGTGCCGCTGATCGAAGTCACCCACGGCGATGGGCTCGGCGGCAGCTCGGTGAACTACGGCTTCCCGGCGCACACCGACGAGGAATACCTCTCCACCGTGATTCCGCTGATGAAGCAGGCCAAGGTGTCGGCGTTGCTGCTGCCGGGCATCGGCACCGTCGATCACCTGAAGATGGCGCACGACCTGGGCGTCGCCACCATCCGCGTGGCCACTCACTGCACCGAGGCGGATGTGAGCGAACAGCACATCGGCCTGGCCCGCAAGCTCGAGATGGACACTGTCGGTTTCCTGATGATGGCGCACATGAACAGCCCCGAGGGGCTGGTGACGCAAGCCAAGCTGATGGAGGGCTACGGCGCCAACTGCATCTACATCACCGACTCGGCCGGCCATCTGCTGCCCGACACCGTCAAGGCGCGTATCGGCGCGGTGCGCGCGGCGCTCAAGCCCGAGACCGAGCTGGGCTTCCACGGCCACCACAACCTCGCCATGGGCGTGGCCAACTCCATCGCCGCCATCGAAGCCGGCGCCAACCGCATCGATGCGGCGGCCGCCGGCCTGGGCGCCGGCGCCGGCAACACCCCGATGGAAGTGCTGGTGGCGGTGTGCGACCTGATGGGCATCGACACCGGCGTGGATGTGTTCCGCATCCAGGATGTGGCCGAAGACCTGGTGGTGCCGATCATGGACTTCCCGATCCGCATCGACCGCGACGCGCTCACCCTCGGCTATGCCGGGGTGTATGGCTCCTTCCTGCTGTTCGCCAAGCGCGCCGAGAAGAAGTACGGCGTGTCGGCGCGCGACATCCTGGTCGAGATGGGCCGACGCGGCATGGTCGGCGGACAGGAAGACATGATCGAGGACACCGCCATGAATCTGGCCAAACAGCGTGGGGTGGCCGCATGAAAAACAACCCCCACGCTCGTCCGCAAGCGGACTCGCTGCCCCCCGAGGGGGCGGTTGCCGGCTTTGGGCGGCCATGCGCCGGCAAGCTCGACAGCGCCACCATCGCCCGGCTTGCCGAGCACCTTGAGAACTGCGAGCTCGAAGCCCAGGACACCCACAAGATCACCGATGACTACCCGGACATGGACTGGGATGACGCCTACGCCATTCAGGACCTGATCCGGGCGCGCAAGATCGCCCGCGGCCACAAGATCGTCGGCCTCAAGGCGGGGCTCACCTCGCACGCCAAGATGAAGCAGATGGGCGTCACCGAGCCGGTGTTCGGCTTCATGGCCGACTACTACGCGGTGCCCGATGCCGGCGAGGTGAAGGTCTCGGAGCTGATCCACCCCAAGGTCGAACCCGAAATCGCCTTCGTCACCAAGACCGCCTTGCGCGGGCCGGGCTGCCATATCGGCGCGGTGCTGGCGGCGACCGATTTCGTCATGCCCGGCATCGAAGTCATCGACAGCCGCTACCGCGACTTCAAGTTCGACCTGAAGAGCGTGGTGGCCGACAACACCTCGGCCGCGCGCTTCGTCATCGGCGGTCAGCCGCAGCCGGTGGCCAATGTGGACCTGCGCACCGTCGGCGTGGTGCTGGAGAAGAACGGCGAGCCGGTGGCGCTGGGCGCCGGCGCGGCGGTGCTCGGCCATCCGGCCGCGGCGATTGCCATGCTCGCCAACATGCTGGGCAAGCGTGGGGAGGAAATCCCGGCCGGCACGCTGATCCTCTCCGGCGGCATCACCGAGGCCATTCCGGTGGCCGCGGGCGACGCCGTCACCCTGCGCATCCAGGGCATGGGCAGCACGTCCCTGCGCTTCGTCTGAGCTGAGGAGATCACGATGCCGTTTGCACAGATCTACATGATTGAAGGCCGCAGCGAGGAGCAGAAGCGGGCGGTGATCGAGAAGGTGACCCAGGCCCTGGTCGAGGCCGTCGGCGCGCCCGCCGCGAACGTGCGGGTGTGGATCCACGACGTGCCCAAGGAGAACTGGGGCATTGCCGGCACCTCGGCAAAGGATCTGGGCCGCTAGCACAGACCGGTGTGCGGCCCTCGCGCCGCTGAATTTCCTGACAAACATAACGAGACACGCCACATGGCATCGCCATGCGGCACGGGGTTTCTTTTGCCCCGACAAAGGAGGAGATGGTGAGAGTTCGAAGCTGTCGCGGTGCGCGACTGATGCTATCTGCACTGGCCGTTGCCGCGCTGGCCGGATGCGGCGCCGAGGCCGATCTGTCGGCCGCCACCGCGGATGCCACCCGCCCGCTCAAGCGCTATGACGTGGTGCAGTCGCTGGTGTCGAACGGGCAGGTGATCGTCGCCGGCCTGCAGGCTGGCGCGGTGCTGGTCTCGGCCGACCAGGGGCGCAGCTGGCGGCGCGAGGCGCTGGGGCCGGCGTCGTTGATCGGCCTGACCCGTTGCCCGGACGGCAGCCTGCTGGCCGTCGATTTCTACCGCAAGGTGTGGCATGCCGATGCCAGCGGCCGTGACTGGCGCTCGGCCGCATTCGACACGCCGCGGGTGCCGCTGACGGTGGCCTGCGACGCGCAGGGCGGCTGGTGGGTGGCCGGCACGCGCGCGCAGATCGCCCACAGCACGGACCAGGGTGCGAACTGGCAGCTGACCGATCTGGGCGAGGACGCGCAGATCACCGCCATCCGCTTCGTCGATGCGCAGTTCGGCGTCGCCACCGCCGAGTTCGGTTTGATCTTCGTGACCGAGGACGGCGGCGCCAGCTGGGCCGCGCGCGGGGCCATGCCCGACGAGTTCTACCCCTACGACGCGCTCTTTGTCTCGCGTGACGAAGGCTATGTGAGCGGCCTGGCCGGCCAGGTGCTGCACACCACCGACGGCGGCCTGAGCTGGACCCGCCAGAGCAACGCCAGCGGCGCGCCGCTGTACCGCCTGTTCCTGCATGACGGGGTGCCGCACGGCGTGGGTGCCGGCGGCACGGTGGCCCGGCTCGACGGCGAGGCCTGGCGCGCGGTGCCGTATCCGGACCCGCTGCCGGTGTTCTTTGCCTCGGGTGCGGCGGTGGCCGGGCAGTCGGCGCTGGTGGCCGGCGGCCCCGGCGGTCTGCTGCGCGTGATCGCCACCCCGGATCGCTGAGGAGACGACCATGGTCAGCGCATTCAAGCATTCCATTACCCACAAGCTGCACCGCGCCGAGGCGTGGATCTTCGCCAACCCGAAGATCGTCCTGGCCCTGATCCTGGCTGCCACGGTCATCTTCGGTGCCGCCTTGCCCAAGCTGCGGGTGTATTCCGATTTCTCGGACCTGCTGCCGCAGAACCATCCCTACATCCAGGTCTACAACCGCCTCAAGGAGAACTTTGGCGGCGCCAACATGATCGTGATGTCGATTGAGGTCGAGCAGGGCACGATCTTCAACAACGACACGCTGGCGCTGGTCCATCGCGCCACCCAGGGCGTCGATAGCCTGCCGGGGGTGAACCACAACCTGGTGTTCAGCCTCACCCACCGCACGGCACGCAAGATCTTTCTCGACCAGTACGGTGGCTTCGCCTCGGAGTCTTACTACGACCCGCAGAAGCCGCAGCGCAGCGTGGCCGAGCTGGAAAAGCTCAAGCAGGACGTGATCGCCAATCCGACCATGTACGGGCTGATGGTGTCGCCCGACCTGAAGGCGGCGCTGATCAAGGCGCAGCTCAACGAGAGCGACATCGATTACAAGGCCACCTTCGACGCGCTGCAGCAGGTGCGCGCCGAACTGGCGACACCGGGGCACACGGTGCATGTCACCGGCAACCCCGTGCTGACCGGCTGGGTGTACACCTACATTAACCAGATTCTCGAGATCCTGGCCTGGACGCTGGCCCTGCTGGCCACCTTGCTGATCGTCTATTTCCGCCGCCTCTACGGGATCGCCTTGCCGCTGCTGGGCATCGCGCTGTCGTCGATCTGGGGCCTCGGCTTCATGGCGATGATGGGCATCAACCTCGAGCCGCTGTCGCTGCCGATTCCCTTCCTCATCGCGGCGCGCGCCACTTCCCACGGCGTGCAGTTGGCGGCGCGCTACTACGAGGAGCTGGCGATCGTGAAGGACGGCAAGCGGGCGGCGCGCAATGCGCTGGACGCGCTGTTCCGCCCCGGTTCGCTGGCCATCATCGTCGATGCGGTGGGCATCGCGGTGCTGGTGCTGGGCGCGGCGCCCTTCAACCACAAGCTCGGTATCGCCGCCGGCTTCTGGGGTTTTTCGGTGATCTTCACGGTGCACTTCATGGTGCCGCTGGCGCTGACCGTGCTGCCCCAGCCACGCACCACCGAGAACGCCAACCAGGGCGTGCGCAACTTCCTCGGCGCGGCGATGGCCAAGACCGGCGGCACCGACGGCGGCGCGCGCTCGATCCTGATCCTCACCCTGATCGGCGCCATCGGCGGCACCTATTTCGTCAGCCATGTGCAGCTGGGCGAATCCGAGCCCGGCTCGCCGCTGCTGCACCGGGACCACGACTACAACGTGTCGACCACCGCCATCAACACGCGCTTCCCCGGTTCGGAAGAGCTGCATGTGTCGGCGCGCACGGCGGAGAAGGGCGGTATCAAGCGGCCCGAGGTGATGGCGGCGATGGAACGCTTCCAGGCGCACATGCTGTCCGACCCCGGCCTGGGCGGCACCAAGGCCATCCCCGGCGTGGTGCGGGTGGTCAACAAGCTCACCCATAACGACGACCCGCGCTGGATGCAGATCCCCGACACGGCGCAGGAGGTCGGCGGGCTGATGTTCGCCTACATGGCCTCCAGCCCGATTCCCGGTGCGCTCAAGGAGTTCATCACCCCCGACGAGCGCGAGGCCAACATGGTTTTCTACTACAAGGACCACCAGGCCGACACCATCAACCGCGTGGTGGCGCTGGCCGAGGAGGGCATCCGCATGCTCAAGGCCGAGGTGCCGGATCTGGAGATCGCGCTCGGCGGCGGCATCATCGGCGTCACGGCGGCCGGCAACCAGGCGCTGCACACCGACCACATGATCATCATCCCGGCGGTGATGGCGCTCGCCTTCGTGCTGGTGATGGTCTATTACAGCTCGCTCCACGCCGGCTGGCTGATGGTCCTGCCGATGCTGTTCTCCACGCTGATGACCTACGCCTACATGGGGGCGGCGGGTATCGGCATCAACGTGAACACTGTGCCGGTGATCGCGGTGGGCGTGGGGGTCGGCATCGACTATGCGGTGTACTTCATGGACCGCATCCGCGAGGAGTTCGCCGAACTCCAGGACATCAAGCAGGCGGTCATCAAGGCCGTGGCCACCACCGGCTACGCCGTCTCCTTCACCGCCGTGACGCTGATCGCCGGCGTGGTGATGTGGATCTTCATGTCGGACCTGCGCTTCCAGTCGGATGCCGCGGTGCTCCTGTCTTTCATGCTCATCGTCAATGCCATCGCCGCGGTGCTGATCGTGCCCAGCTGGTGCGTGGTGTTCAAGCCGCGCTTCGTGACCGCAGCGCGCTACGACGCGGACGGCGTGCTGGAGACGGACTGACCCCACAGGGCAAGCAAGCGTCGGCGTGCCGCTCGGTGCGCCGGTGAAAACCAGAGGAGGAGACTCACCATGAAGTGGTACCCGAACAAGAAACCACCGACCGCCCGGCTGCACGTCGCCGTGATGACCGCCGCCCTGGCCGGCCCGGCCATCGCCGGCAGCCTGCCCGACCTGGGCGGCGACACCCGGCCGTGGGACGTGGATGTGTACTACGAGAACCACACTGCCCATCGTGGCAAGGACGCTACCGGCAAGACCGTCGGCCTGGCCAAGTTCCGCAACACCATGCAGGTCGAGGCCGACAAGCGCCTGGCCGACGGCTGGGGCTTTCACGGCGTGCTGCGCGGCAGCTGGGATGGCGTCTATCGCATGAACAAGGGCGAGTTCGGCGAGGATGCCGGCGGTCCGATCATGCTGAACAATGTGTCGGGCGCCGGCGGTTCGACCTCGGTGGCGCATGGGTCGGGCGTGGTGAACAACGCCTCTGGCCCCCCGGGGAACGCCTTTGGCTTCGACATCAATGCCAACCCGAATGACGGCATGCGCGTGCTCGGCGATCGCTGGCATTCCATCGTCCCCGGCGATGTGGCCTTCGGCGTGCCGGTGCGCCCGTGTGATGAAGACAAGCGCGGCTGCCGCGACTTCGGCGGCTATGGCGATCTGTCGTTGTCGGAACTGGAGATGCCGGAATTCAACGACCGGCTCGACTTCATCCGCGAGGCCTACGTCAAGAAGAACCTGTCGCTCGACAACGGCAACAACCTGTTCCTGAAGGTCGGCAAGCAGCAGGTGGTGTGGGGGCGCACCGACCTGTTCCGCGTGCTCGATGTGATCAACCCGGTCGACTACTCGCGCAACAACATCTACGACGAGCTGCAGGACATCCGCATCCCGATGTGGATCGCCCAGGCCGAATACCGCATGGGGCCGTCGGAGTCGATGCAGGACCGCAACCTGCAGATCGTGTGGAACTTCGACAAGTTCCGGCCCAACAACCTCGGCCAGTGCGGCTCGCCCAACGTCATCCTCGACGCCGGCTGCTTCTTCCGCGGCATGGCCAACCTGTGGGACAACGGCGGCACGGTGGCCAACTTCGCCAACGGCACCACCGCCACCGACTTCGGCCCGCACCAGATCGGTATCCGCGATGTGCACCTGCCCGACTGGTCGCTCTCCAACACGCAGCTGGGCATCAAGTTCGAGGGCGTCACGCAGGAGGGGGTGAGCTTCTCGCTCAATGCGCTGACCTACCGCTCGCAACTGCCCTCGCTGCGCGGCCTGGTGACCGGCCCGACCAACCCCTTCACCGGGGCGCCCAAGACCGCGGCCGAGACCAACCTGATCGCCTTTGATGTGCACTATCCGCGGGTGAACCTGATCGGCGGCTCGATGGACTTCGAGGCCGAATCGATCGGCGCGGCGGTGCGGCTCGAAGGCGCCTTCACCCAGGGTGAGGAGTTCCCCAACACCGCGCGCGAGCGGTTGTACTCGGAGAACAACGTGTTCCGCGGCGTGATCGGCATCGACCGGCCGACCTTCATCCCGTGGATCAACCCGCGCCGCACCACGCTGATCTCGGCGCAGCTGTTCTGGCAGCACATCTTCGACCACGAGTACTACAAGAAGGGCTCGCGAGTGGCGCCCAGCGGCGCGGTCAATGCGCTGGGGCCGGTGGGCATGCCCGACTGGGAGGACAACTTCATCGGCACCGTGC
This sequence comes from Pseudomonadota bacterium, assembly GCA_008501585.1. Classification (GTDB taxonomy): domain Bacteria; phylum Pseudomonadota; class Gammaproteobacteria; order Burkholderiales; family Rhodocyclaceae; genus Nitrogeniibacter. The sequence continues at coordinate 104,783 of QQUN01000033.1, forward strand.
TGATCAAGGCCTTCCTGATGAACGACCGGCTCAGCCCCGAGCTGATCATCGCGCGCGACTTCCGCTCGCGCACCCATGCCATCGCACCCAAGGTCGAGTGGAGCGTCACCGACAACCTCAAGCTGGTGGTTGGCGCCAACTTCAAGGGCGGCTCCAACTCGGGCAACCGCTTCGACGACTGCCGTTCGTGCAACCCCTACGCGCCCTTTACCGGCACGGCGGCCGACGTCGGCTACTCGGCCGGCCTGGCCAGCTACGAGCCGCTGGGCCGCTTCCGCGCCGGCCCGATCGGCGTCTCGATGTATGAAGACGACATCTTTTTCATGATGCGCTACAAGTTCTGATAGGAGACCATAATGATCAAGCAACTGAGCCTGGCGCTCATCACCGCCGGTCTGGCCGGCGCGGCGTCCGCCGCGACCGAGGCCGATGTCGAGGCCTCATTCAACCCCTATAAGAACGGCGTGCCGAGCGTGGCCGGGCTGAGTGCCGGCACGGTCATCAACAAGGGCAACGTCGAGCAGTTCAAGGATGCGCTCGACCCCGGCATGTACATGGTGGTCAAGAACGGCTGGTACGACATCAAGGTCGGCAAGACCACCTCCTTCGATGTCGACAAGCACTATGTGGCGGCCACCCGGGCCAACCTGAACAAGACCAAGCTGGGCGAGAAGCCGGGCGAAATCACCGGCTTTGCGGCCGGTCGCCCCTTCCCCGAAGAGCCGGATGTGAACGACCCACGCGCCGGCGAGAAGCTCGCCTGGAACTACAAGTACGGGATCAACTGGGGTGATGGCGCGGCGATCTATCCCTTCTTCTGGAAGTACCGCAACATGGAAAGCGGTGAGGTGGAGCGGACGATCAAGTTCAACTTCCACTTCCTCAACTTCAAGCACCGGGTGCAGAACGACCCGGTGCCGGAGATCACGCCCAACCCGTCGGAGCTGTTCCGCGGCATCTACGTGAAGGTGCTCGAGCCGCAGGATCTGAAGAACACCCAGCTGCTGATCCAGCGCTACGAGGACGACGCCAAGAGCGACGACGCTTACCTCTACCTGGGTTTCCAGCGCCGGGTGCGACGCCTGGCGACCGGGCAGACGACCGATGCCTTCCTCGGTTCCGACCTGATGATCGAAGACTTCGAAGGCTACAACGGCCGCATCTCCGACATGAAGTGGACCTACAAGGGCACCCGCAACATCCTGATGCCCTACTACAACCACAACGAGCAGAAGCTCACCGACGAGTTCAAGGACCCCGACGGCTACAAGTATGTGGACTTCACCGGGCAGGGCGGCTGCTTCCCCGACATCACCTGGCAGTTGCGCAAGGTGTATGTGCTCGAAGCCCAGCCGGTCGATTCGAACCACCCGGTCGGCAAGCGGGTGTTCCACATCGATGCCCAGGTGATGAACATCAACCGTACGCTCATCTACGACCGCAAGGGCGAGCTGTGGAAGAGCTGGACCATCGGCAAGAGCCATCCGGACTTCCACCTGCCGGTGAACAAGGGCACGGGCATTGCCATCGACGATTCGTTCTCGATGGTCGACCTGCAGTCCAAGCACTGCACCACCGGACAGTTCAAGGGTCAGGTCGATCCCAAGCTGAACCCGGCCGACATGTTCCAGGTGCAGTACATGCGCGGCGGCGACTGAGTCGGCAGCCGTGTTGCGGACGGCCGGCCTGCGGGCCGGCCGTTTTTCGTCTACTTGGCGGGTGCCGGGGGCGGTGCGTCGTCGTCGGCGATCAGTCCGGCCAGCGTGTCGATGGCGCGCTGGCGTGCGGCGAGGTCGCCCTGCGGCGCCGTGAACAGGCCGGACCACGCCGGGTGCGCGCGGGCCGCATCGAGCGGCTCGGGGAGGGCGCCTTCGCGCCAGCGCCGGATCTCGCCGGTATCGAGTTCGACCGCCGACATGGCTGCATGGCCACGGCCGGTGAGCGCGCGCAGCAGGTGCTGCTGCCGGGCCGCGAGGAGGCGGAGGACAGCGTCGTCGACGGTCAGTTCGCGGCTGCCGGTGAGCTTGCCGAGAAAGCGGTCGCCATAGTCGCTCAGGCTTTGCCAGGCACCGCCGACGACGGCGCCGAGCGCCGCGGCGGCGCCCAGGGTCAGCCCGCCGGTGAGCAGGTCGATGCCCACGCCCGCGGCGGCACCGGCGGCTGCGCCCTTGCCAAGGGAGATGCCCATCGTGCGCAGGCTTTCGGGGTTGAACAGATCATCTTCCCAGCGGCCGTCGAGCAGCGGCAGCGGCGCACTGTTGACCTCGCTGCCGGCAAAACCGTAGAGGGCCAGCAGGGCGTCGACGCAGGCTTGTTCCCGGCTGCGCACGGCGTGGTGCAGTTGCTCGACGGCGCGGCGGATGGCCGTGTCGTCGGCCTCGACCCGCTGGCGGGCGGCGGCGATGTCGATGAGCAATTCGCCCACCAGGCCTGCGGCCGCGACATGGCGGCGCCGGGCGTCGCGCTCGCGGCTGTCGATCAGGTGCTCGAGATCGGCGCGGCGGGTGTCGAGCAGGGTGGCCAGGGCTTCGTAGAGGCGTCGCTCGCCCCCGAGTTCCGGGGCAACGGTGTCGAAGCGCACCTGGGCATGCAGGCCCACCCGCGCCATCGCCTCGCGCCACTGGGCCTCGCGCGAGGTGGGGGCATGGACGAAATTGAGCACCGGCAGCAGCGGCCGGCCGCAGTCGGCGAGCACGGCCAACTCGTCACGGTGTTTCGGGAGCACCGGGTCGCGCACGTCGACCACATAGAACGCGGCGTCGCTCTCCAGCAATTGCCGCAGCACCTTGGCCTCCTGCTCGTAGCGCCCCCGCGCCTCGGCGCTGGTCAGGAACTGCCGGATGCGCTCGGGGCCGTCGCGGCGGGCGTCGGCCGAGACCAGGGTGTCGATGTAGTCGAGCAGGGCGATCGCGTCTTCCATGCCCGGCGTGTCGAACAGGTTGAGTACCGGCGCGCCGTCGGCCAGCAGTCGGGCGCCTTCGACATGGCGGGTGGTGGAGGGGCGGTCGGAGACCTCACCAAAGCGGGTGTCACGCAGCAGCGTGCGCAGCAGCGAGGTCTTGCCGGTGTTGGTGTGGCCGACGACGGCAACGCGGATGGGGTCAGGCATGCGGCGGCTCCAGCCATTGGCGTGCTGCGGCTTCGGTCTCGAAGTGTCGTGAGGCGGGCAGGTCGATCTGCGCCAGGCCGTCGCGCCAATGTTGCTGTCGCGCCGGATCGGCCGGCACGCCGTAACTCCAGACGGCGGTGTCGCTGGCATAGCGGCTCAGCTCGGCGATCAGCGCCAATGCGCCGCGGTCGGGCGAGAGGCGGGCGTCAATCGCCACCAGCAGGCGCTCGGCGCCGTGCAGTGCGAGCTGGTCGAGCGCCTGGTGACGGGCTTCGCGGCTGTCGATCCGGCCGGCGTCGCGTGTCGGCGGAAAGCCGGGCGGCGGCCACGGCAGATCATCGGCCAGCTCCAGCGCCATCAGGCAAGGGCCGCCGTCGTCGGGCCCGTCGCGATGGCCGGCGTGAAAGCGGGGCAGGTGTGCCGGTGCCTGGCTGCGGATGCCGGTGTGCTCACTGTCGGGCTGCAGCCGGGCTTGCAGGGTCAGGTAATGGGGGAGGGTCAGGTCGAGCCGGAAGGCCTGCCGGGCGCGGCGCCACTGGTAGTGGCACAGGGCAAGACAGGCCGCCCGCGGGCCAATGCCGTACACCACCAGCGTCGCCACCAGCCAGGCCGACCACGCGTGGCGGTCGGCGTCCACCGGCGTGGCGCCGCCGGCATCGAGCACCATCCGGGCATCGGGCATGCTGGCGCCGAGTGCGGCAGGCAGCGCACCGAGGGCCTGTGTCAGCCGCACGAAGACCTCGGGCGGCAAGATGGTGGTCTCCCAGACAAAGCCATAGCGGCGCGTTGCCAGCAAGAAGATGAGCGTGACGAGGGCGCCAAACAGCGTGGTCAGCCACATGGCATGGCTGATGCGCCCGAGCCACCAGAAGGTGGCACGACGCTGGCGGGCGATGTCGGCCTCTGCCTGGATCACCCATGCGATCGGTTGTGTGTCGCCAAGCTTTTGCTGCAGGCGCAGCCACAGGTGCCCGATCAGGGAGCCGGATTGACCGACCGGCAGCCAGCGCCCGGCCAGCCACAGCAGCAAGGTGAGGGTGTTGAGACCGAGCAGGCCACCCATCGCCCACACCACGTTGACGGGGCGGCCGCCGTCGCCCAGCACCGCCGTGGCGGCCGTCGCGCCCGCCATGAGGGCCAGCACGCCCGCCACGAGCAGGATGTAGGCGGCATGCTGCTTGCGATGCGTCAGCGCGCCGAGCAGGCCGTTTTTTTCCGCCAGGGCGGCTGCGCGGAAAAGGAGCCGTTGTTCGAGCTTGCCGGCGCCGGCACGTGCCGCCCGCACGGCCGCCGCATCGTCGGCAGGCCCCAGCGCGTGCTCGCGCAATCGTGTCGCCTCGGCCAGCCAGCGCTGCTCGAAGGGGGTCATGGATGATGAGGGCACTGGCGGGTGTGTCGTCGTGGCGTCGGAAAAGGCGGGTGCGATACGGGCATATCGCTAGGATACCGCCTCGGCACGCAGGTCGATCAGGGCGTTGCCCTTTCGCGAAAAGTATGTTGATGGGCGCTCTCGATCTTGCTAGACTAGCGAGCTTTCCTTTGCTCCACCGGGACCGCATGACCGGGGGGCTGCGCTTTAACGTAACCTTGAGGAGTGTGCATGCGCCACTACGAAATCGTATTTATCGTCCACCCGGACCAGTCCGAGCAGGTGCCCGCCATGGTCGAGCGTTATCGCTCGCTGGTGGAAACCAAGGGCGGCAAGATCCACCGCCTGGAAGACTGGGGCCGTCGCCAACTGGCCTACCCGATCCAGAAGATCCATAAGGCGCACTATGTTCTGATGAACATCGAGTGCGACCAGGAAACGCTGGCTGAACTGGAGCATGCCTTCAAGTTCAACGACGCCGTGCTGCGTCACCTGACCGTCGTGACCAAGAAGGCCGTGACCGAACCGTCCCCGATGATGAAGGACGAGAAGTCGCGCTCCCTGACCAAGGACACCGATGGTGACGACGCCAAGGCGGAAGAAACCACCGAGGACTAAGCCTGCGTGAGCAACACGCTGCGCATCGTCGGGCGCCTGGTTGAACTGAGCCCGATGCGATACACGCCGGCTGGCGTGCCCATGACCGGATTTGTGCTGGGACACGCGTCCCGCCAGGTCGAGAATGGTATCGAGCGCAACGTGCTGTGCGAATTGCAGGCGGTAGCGCTGGGCGAACTGGCCAAGACAGTGTCCGCCGCTGCCGCAGGAATGGAAATGGAAGCCACCGGCTTTCTGGCTGCCAAGAGTCAGCGCAGCAAAATGCCGGTGTTGCACCTAACGAATATCAAATTTGTAGAAGGAATCGAAAATGGCCTTCAAGCCGAAGAAAAAAGGTGATCGTGGTAGCCGTGGTGGTGGCCTGTTCAAGCGTCGCAAGTTCTGCCGCTTCACCGCCGAGAAGATCGAAGAAGTGGACTACAAGGACATCGACATCCTGAAGGATTTCGTGACCGAAACCGGCAAGATCATGCCGGCACGCATCACGGGGACCAAGGCTGGCTATCAGCGTCAGCTGTCCACCGCGATCAAGCGCGCCCGTTTCCTGGCGCTGCTGTCCTACACCGATCTGCACAAGTAATCGAGGAGTCCAGACATGCAAATCATTCTTCTGGAAAAAGTCGGCAAGCTCGGCGGCCTCGGCGATGTGGTCAAGGTCAAGGATGGCTATGCCCGTAACTTCCTGATCCCGCAAGGTAAGGCCAAGCGTGCCACGGAAGCCAACATGGCTGAGTTCGAAGCGCGCCGTGCTGAACTCGAAGCGCTGCAGGCCGAGAAGCTCGGTGCCGCCCAGGCGCTGGCCGAGAAGCTCGAAAGCCTGATGGTTCAGATCACCCGCAAGTCCGGCATGGACGGCCGCCTGTTCGGCTCCGTGACCAACGCCGACGTCGCTGATGCGCTGGCCGAGCAAGGCTTCGACATCGAGCGCAGCACCATCCGCATGCCGGATGGCCCGCTCAAGCAAGTGGGCGACGTACAACTGGAAATCGGCCTGCACGCCGACGTTGTGACCACCATCACCGTGTCGGTGCTGGGCGATCACAGCTGATCGGGCATCTCGCCGAAACAAAAAAGGGCTGCGCGTGCAGCCCTTTTTTTTTGGCAAAATGCCCCATGGCGTGACCTCGGTGTCGTGTCATGATGTCGATCCTTTCGGGGCGGTGCGCACAAGGCGCCTTGCCGGCTCCGCGCAGTTTTTCAGGAAGTTTCAATGCAATCAGACCCACAGCTGGCCGCCCTCAAGTTGCCGCCGCATTCGCTCGAGGCCGAACAGTCCCTGCTAGGCGGCCTGCTGCTCGACAACAGCGCCTGGGATCGGATCGCCGATCTGGTGACCAGTGCAGATTTTTACCGTGATGATCACCGGCGAATCTTCAATCACATTGCCCGCTTGATCGAGCTGAACAAGCCGGCCGATGTGGTCACCGTCTTCGAGTCGCTCGAAAAAAATGGCGAGGCCGAGCAGGCGGGGGGGCTGGCGTATCTCGGTGAAATTGCGAACAGTACGCCGTCTGCTGCCAACATCAGGCGCTATGGTGAGATCGTTCGCGAGCGTGCCATTCTGCGAAAGCTCGTGTCGGTCGGAGACGATATCGCCTCCTCGGCACTCACGCCGTCGGGCAAGGATGCCAAGACGCTGCTCGATGAAGCCGAGGCCAAGGTGTTCGAGATTGCCGAGGCGGGCTCGCGCCACAGCAGCGGTTTTGTCTCCATTCAACCGATCCTGGGCCAGCTTGTTGATCGCATCCAGGAGTTGTACGACCGCGACACGCCGAACGACATTACCGGGGTGCCCAGCGGCTTTGCCGATCTCGATGAGATGACCTCTGGTCTTCAGCCGACCGATATGATGGTGATCGCCGGGCGTCCAGGTATGGGCAAGACCACCTTTGCCCTGAACGTCGCCGAGCACGTCGCCGTCGAGTGCGGCCTGCCTGTTGCCGTGTTCTCCATGGAGATGCCGGGCACGCAGCTGGCGATGCGTTTTCTTTCATCCGTCGGGCGGCTCGACCAGCATCGACTCAAGACCGGCAAGCTCAACGACGAAGAGTGGCAGCGCCTCACCTTTGCGCTTGGCAAGCTCCATGAGGCGCCGATCTATATCGACGAAAGTCCCGGTTTGAACCCAACCGACCTGCGGGCGCGGGCGCGACGTCTGTATCGACAGTGCGGCAAGCTCGGCCTGATTGTGATCGACTACCTGCAGCTCATGACTTCACTGCGCCAAAGCGACAACCGCGCCGCTGAACTGTCGGAGATCTCCCGCTCGATCAAATCCCTCGCCAAAGAGCTTCACGTGCCGATCATGGCGCTGTCCCAACTCAACCGAAGCCTCGAGCAGCGACCGAACAAGCGGCCAGTGATGTCCGATCTTCGTGAGTCCGGCGCTATTGAACAGGATGCGGACATGATCATGTTCATCTACCGCGACGAGATCTACAACCCGGACTCCCCCGACAAAGGCGCCGCCGAGCTGATCATCGGCAAGCACCGTAACGGCCCGACCGGCACGGTGCGCATGACCTTCCTGGGCGAGTACACGCGCTTCCAGAACTATGTGGGCGCCCCTGAGTACTGATGGTGCTTGGTGTACGACGGGGATGGAAAAATTGTTTTTGAAATAGTGTTGACACGGATTTTGTGGTGTCTATAATTCGCACCTCGCTTGAACGCAGTGCGGTTGAGCGAGGCGCCTGAAGCGGGTTTCGATAAAAAGAAAAGTTGCTGCAGGGGTTGACGAAGCGGGTTGT
>QQUN01000069.1 GCA_008501585.1 Pseudomonadota bacterium
TTGCAACATCAAAAAACATCTCTCATATCAAGAATCAAAACCAAACCCAAACACCCAACCCAAACACCCGCTCCAAAACACAACAGCCCAAAACGAGCGTCAACGATGAACAACCGTGCCGCTCTGAACCGCGAGACGAAAGAGAGAGTACGGCGGGGTCAATCTTGGCAGGCTGAGTTGAGCCCAGGCGAAGAAAAGGCGACCGGTGGGGTCGCCTTTTCGTTGGTGCGACAGCTAATGCGCGGTTAACTGTCGAATCGTGCCTCGAGTGCCGCGATGGCGGGCAGTGTTTTGCCTTCGAGGAATTCCAGGAAGGCGCCGCCGCCGGTGGAGATGTAGCCGATATCGTCGGCGATATGGAACTTGGCGATGGCGGCGAGGGTGTCTCCACCGCCGGCAATCGAGAAGGCTTCGGAGTGGGCGATGGCGGAAGCCATCATTTTGGTGCCGCCGGCGAATTGCGCGTGCTCGAAGACGCCGACCGGACCATTCCAGACGATGGTGCCGGCATGGGCGATGATGTCGGCCAGTTTCGCTGCTGTCTTGGGGCCGACGTCGAGGATGCGGTCGTGCGGGCCGACCTCGTCGGCCGGGATGCGGTTGGCGCGGGCCAGTGCGGAGACTTCGTCGGCCACCACCACATCGACCGGCAGCGGCACTTCGGCGCCGCGGGCTTTCATCATGTCCATGATGGCCTGGGCTTCCTTGACCAGTTCGGGCTCGGCCAGCGACTCGCCGATGCGCTTGCCGGAGGCGAGCAGGAAGGTGTTGGCGATGCCGCCGCCGACGATGAGCTGATCGACCTTGTCGGCCAGGGTGCGCAGGATGGTCAGTTTGCTCGAGACCTTGGCGCCGCCTACGATGGCCACCAGCGGCCGGGCGGGGTTCTCGGTGGCTTTGCTGAGCGCGTCGATTTCGGCGCCCATCAGGATGCCGGCGCAGGCGACAGGGGCGAAGCGCGCAATGCCTTCGGTGGTGGCTTCAGCGCGGTGGGCGGTGCCGAATGCGTCGTTCACATACACGTCGCACAAGGCGGCCATTTTCTTGGCGAGCGCTTCGTTGTTCTTCTTCTCGCCGATGTTGCCGCGACAGTTCTCCAGCAGCACGACTTCACCTGCTTTGATCTCGAAGCCGCCTTCGATCCAGTCATTGATGAGCCGAACGGGGCGATTGATGAGTTGCCCGAGGCGTACGGCGACCGGCATGAGGGAGTCATCGGCACCAAGCTGGCCCTCGGTGGGGCGACCCAGGTGAGAGGTGATCATCACCGCGGCGCCCTTGTCCAGGCAGTACTGGATGGAGGGGATGGATGCGCGGATACGGGTGTCTTCGGTGATGTTGCCGGCTTCGTCTTGCGGTACGTTGAGGTCGGCGCGGATGAAGACGCGCTTGCCGGCGACATCGAGTTCTTTGAGTTTTTTGACTTTCATTGCGGACTTTCCTGAAGTGAATCCAAGGTGTCGGTGGTGGGCCAGCGGTGGTGCCAGTGGTGCACGACGTCAACCATCCGGCTGGCGAACCCCCATTCGTTGTCGAACCAGATCAGCAGGCTGAGCAGCCGCTCGCCGCCGACACGGGTCTGGCCGCCGTCGATCACGGCAGAATGGGGGTCGTGGTTGAAATCGATTGAGGCGTGGGGCTGCTCGGTGTAGGCAAGACGGGCGTGATGGTGGTCGCGGGCCGCTTCGGCAAGCAAGTGATTGACGGTGCTGGCGCTGACGGGCTGACGCATGCTCAGTGCCAGCTCGATGGCTGACACGTTGAGGGTCGGCACCCGGATGGCCTTGGCCTGCACTCGCCCGGCCAAACCGGGCAACAAGCGTTCAACGCCGCGGGCCAGCCCGGTGGCGACCGGTATGATGGATTGCATGGCCGAGCGGGTACGGCGCAGGTCGGTGTGGTGGTAGCCGTCGATCAACGGCTGGTCGTTCATTACCGAGTGAATGGTGGTGAGGATGGCCTGGTCGACGCCGTAGGCCTTGTCGAGCAGGTCGAGTACCGGGACCACGGCGTTGGTGGTGCACGAGGCGTTGGAGACGATTTTTTCCGCGCCAGTCAGCGTGTCATGGTTGGTACCGAAGACGATCGTGGCGTCCACGTCCTCGGCACTGTGGCCGGGGTGGGAAAGGAGCACGCGGGGACAGCCCGCATCCAGGAAGGCCTGCAGTGCCGCTCGGGTGCCGTACTGGCCGGAGCATTCGACGAGCACATCGATCTCCATCGCCGCCCAGTCGACCGCCGCGGGGTCGGTCTCGTGGGTCACGGCGATCGGCTGGCCGTCGATCCGCAGCGCACCGTCGGTGGATTCCACGACGCCGGGGAAGCGGCCGTGGGTGGAGTCGAAGCGGGTCAGGTATTCGATGCTGGCGAGGTCTGCCGGCTCGTTGATGGCGACGACCTGCCACCGGTCACGATGCGGTGACTCGCGCAGTGCACGCAGGAAGCAGCGGCCGATGCGGCCATATCCATTGATGGCGAGGCGAAGCGTCATGGTGTGGTCGGTGCGGTAGACAAAAAAGGGGGGCGCACTCGGCGCCCCCTTTGCTCAGGCTCAGACCTTGGCGAAGGTGCGAGCGGCGTCCAGCATGCGGCAGGAGTAGCCCCACTCGTTGTCGTACCAGGCCAGCACCTTGACCAGGGTGCCGTCAATGACACGGGTCTGGGTGGCGTCGAAGGTCGAGGACACGGTGGTGTGGTTGAAGTCGCTCGACACCAGCGGGTCGTTGTTCACGGCCAGGATGCCTTTCATCGGGCCATTGGCGGCAGCGGCCATCAACTCGTTGATCTCTTCCTTGGTGGTCGGGCGCTCCGAGGTGAAGGTGAGGTCCACCAGCGAGACGTTGATGGTCGGCACGCGCAGCGCGAAGCCATCGACCTTGCCCTTGAGCTGCGGCAGCACCAGACCCACGGCCTTGGCGGCGCCGGTCTTGGTCGGGATGATGTTGGCGGCTGCGGCGCGGGCGCGGCGCAGATCCTTGTGGCGCACGTCCACGGTCACCTGGTCATTAGTGTAGGCGTGGATGGTGGTCATCAGGCCCTGCTTGATGCCGACGCTGTCGGACAGCACCTTGGCAACCGGAGCCAGGCAGTTGGTGGTGCACGAGGCGTTGGAGACCACGGTCATGCCGGCGGCCAGGTCGCCCTCGTTCACACCCATGACGATGGTCGCGTCCACGTCGTCACCGCCCGGGGCCGAGATCAGCACGCGCTTGGCGCCCATTTCGAGCAGTTGCTGGGCCTTGGCCTTGCTGGTGTAGGCGCCGGTGCACTCGAGCAGCACGTCAACGCCGTGCGCGCCCCAGTTCACACCCTTCGGGTCCTTGGTGGAGTAGAAGGCGATGCGCTTGCCGCCGATGATGATGGCGTCTTCACCGTCGGTCTCGACCGAGGTGGCGAAGCGGCCGTGGGTGGTGTCGTACTTGAGCAGGTGGGCGTTGGTGGCCAGGTCGCCCGAGGCGTTGATGGCCACGACGTCGAACTCGTCCTGCAGGCCCTGTTCGTAGATGGCGCGCAGGGTGCAGCGGCCGATGCGGCCGAAGCCGTTGATGGCAACCTTGATCGTCATGAGTCTTTCCCTCTCGTGTTTTCGCTAAGAATCCGTTGGTGGCCGCCCGCTCAGGCGACCAGGCCGCGCACGGCGTCCACCACCGCGTCGCTGGTGATACCGAACATCTTGAACAGCTCGCCCGCCGGGGCCGACTCGCCGAAGCGGTCGATGCCGATGGCCGCGCCCTCAAGGCCCACATACTTGCGCCAGAAGTCGGTCACGCCGGCTTCGATCGACACGCGCGGCACGCCGGCCGGCAGCACCGAGGCCTTGTAGGCGGCATCCTGGCGATCGAACACGTTGGTGCAGGGCATGGAGACCACGCGGGCGGCGATGCCAGCCTCGGCCAGGGTCTTCTGGGCCGCCACGGCGAGGGCCACTTCCGAGCCGGTCGCGATGATAACAGCATCGGGCGTGGGCTTGTCGGCCTCGGCCAGCACATAGCCACCACGGCGGATGGCGGCCACCTGGTCGGCGCTGCGCGTCTGGAAGGCCAGGTTCTGGCGCGAGAAGCACAGGCTCGAGGGGCCATCGGCGCGCTCGATGGCGTGCGCCCAGGCCACGGCCGATTCGGTGGTGTCGCAGGGGCGCCACACGTCCATGTTGGGGATGAGCCGCAGGGTGGCGATCTGCTCGACCGGCTGGTGGGTCGGGCCGTCTTCACCGAGGCCGATGGAGTCGTGGGTGAACACGAACAGCTGGCGCACCTTCATGAGCGCAGCCATGCGCAGGGCGTTGCGCGCGTACTCGCTGAACATCAGGAAGGTGGCGGTGTAGGGGATCAGGCCGCCGTGCAGCGCGGCGCCGTTGGCGATGGCCGCCATGCCGAACTCGCGCACACCGTAGTACACGTAGTTGCCACCGTTCTCGCGGGCCACGCCCCTGGCGCCCGACCACAGGGTCAGGTTGGAGCCGGCCAGGTCGGCCGAGCCGCCGAGCAGTTCGGGCAGCTTGGGGGCAAAGGCCTCGATGGCGTTCTGGCTGGCCTTGCGGGTGGCGATGGTCTCGCCCTTTTCATTCACGGCGGCCAGCACGGCCTCGACATGGGCGGACCAGTCGGCCGGGAGCGTGCCGCTCATGCGGCGCTCGAACTCGGCGGCCAGCGCGGGGTGGGCCGCGCGGTAGGCCTCGAAGCGGGCGTTCCATTCGGCTTCGGCGGCGGCGCCGGCCTCGCGGGCATCCCAGGCGGCGTAGACGTCCTGCGGGATCTCGAACGGCGGGTGGTTCCAGCCGATGTACTCGCGCGCGGCTGCGATCTCGGCGTCGCCCAGCGGCGCGCCATGCACATCGTGGCCGCCCTGCTTGTTGGGGGCGCCGGCGCCGATCACGGTCTTGCAGCAGATCAGGGTGGGCTGGGTGGTGTTGGCGCGGGCCTGCTCAATGGCCGCGGCGATGGCGGCGCTGTCATGGCCCTGCACATCGCGGATCACCTGCCAGCCGTAGGCTTCGAAGCGCTTCGGGGTGTCGTCGGTGAACCAGCCCTCGACATGGCCGTCGATGGAGATGTTGTTGTCGTCGTAGAAGGCGGTCAGCTTGCCCAGGCCCCAGGTGCCGGCGAGCGAACAGGCTTCATGCGAGATGCCTTCCATGAGGCAGCCGTCGCCGAGGAAGACCCAGGTGCGGTGGTCGACCACGTCATGGCCGGGGCGGTTGAACTCGTCGGCCAGCACCTTTTCGGCCAGCGCCATGCCCACGGCGTTGGTGATGCCCTGGCCGAGCGGGCCGGTGGTGGTCTCGATGCCGGGGGCGTAGCCGTACTCGGGGTGGCCCGGGGTCTTGCTGTGCAGCTGGCGGAAGTTCTTGAGATCGTCGATCGACAGGTCGTAGCCGGTCAGGTGCAGCAGCGCGTAGATCAGCATCGAGCCGTGGCCGTTCGAGAGCACGAAGCGGTCGCGGTCGGCCCAGTCGGGGTTGGCCGGGTTGTGCTTGAGGTTGTGACGCCACAGCACTTCGGCGATCTCGGCCATGCCCATCGGGGCGCCGGGGTGGCCGGACTTGGCCTTCTGGACCGCGTCCATGGCCAGCGCGCGGATGGCGCCGGTGATGGGGTTGAACTGGGGCAGGGTGACGTTGCGCTCGGACGACATCGCTCTCTCGCGGCTCGGGGCCATGTTGGGGAAAGGCGGAATTATCGTCGAAACCGGCCCGCTTGGGTACCCGCTTGTGCGTCGCAGCAGCCCGGCCGCGGCGTGTTCTGATGCCGGATTATCGGCATGGAATCATTGCCTTGGCGCCCGATCACACCCATTGGCGGCGTCGCTCCATGAGTTTCCAGATCAGCGGCGTGAGCACGAGCTGCATGGTCAGGTCCAGCCGGCCGCCCGGGACCACGATGGTGTTGGCCCGTGACATAAAGGAGCCGCTGATCATGTTGAGCAGATAGGGGAAGTCGACCCCGCGCGGATCCTTGAAGCGCACCACCACCATCGACTCCTCCAGCGTGGGGATGTCGCGCGCCGAGAAGGGGTTGGAGGTGTCCACCACCGGAACGCGCTGGAAGTTGATGTGGGTGTGCGAGAACTGCGGGACGATGTAATGCACGTAGTCGTGCATGCGGCGCAGGATGGTGTCTTGTACGGCATCCTTGGAGTAGCCGCGCAGGCGGGTGTCGCGGTGCAGCTTCTGGATCCACTCCAGGTTGATGGTCGGCACCACGCCGATGAGCAGATCGACATGGCGGGCGATGTTGACGTCCTCGGTCACCATGGCGCCGTGCAGGCCTTCGTAGAACAGACAGTCGGTGCCCACCGGCAGGTCTTCCCATTCGGTGAAGGTGCCCATGGGCAGATTCCAGCGCAGGGACTGGGCTTCGTTGTGCACATAGTGGCGCCGACGGCCGGTGGCCGAATCGCCGTAGGCGCGGAACATCTGCTCCAGATCCGAGATCAGGTTGGCCTCGGGGCCGAAATGGCTGATGCCGCGCTCGCCGCGGGCCTCGGCGGCGTCGATCAGTCGCTTCATCTCGTCGCGGGTGTAGCGATGGAAGCTGTCGCCTTCGATCACCGCGGCGTTGACGTTCTCGCGATGGAAGATTGCCTCGAAGGTGTGCTTGACCGTCGTGGTGCCCGCGCCCGACGAGCCGGTGACGGCAATGATCGGATGCTTCATCGACATGGTGGAACTCCGGGAAAAAGAATCCGATGAAAATCAGGAGTGGCTGGAAATCCAGGTACGCCACTGCTGGAACAGCCCCGGACTGGCTGCTGCGATGACACCGCGCTTGACGGCCGGGCCGGCCATCAGGTCGCCGCCGTCGAGGGCGGCGCATTCACCACCGGCCTCCTGCAGGATCAAGCGGCCGGCCGCGTAGTCCCACAGCATCTGGCCGCCATGGATGTACACGTCGAGCCGTCCGGCGGCGACAAAGCACCACTCCAGTGCGCTGGAGCCGAAATTACGCTGCGAATAGTATGGCGGGCGTACCGCGAGCTCGTCGCCCAGATGGTGGCTGACGCGCTTGAAGTCGACGCCGGCCACCGCGTCGGACAGGCGCACGGCCGGCTCGCGCAAGGGCAACTCGGTGCCGTTCAGGAAGGCCCCGGCGCCGGCCGCCGCGTAGAAGCATTCGTCCGTGACCGGGTTGTACACCACGCCGAAGCGGGGTTCGTGGTCCATCAGGTAGGCGATCGACACCGCGAAGAAGGGAATGCCATTGGCAAAGTTGGTGGTGCCGTCGATCGGGTCGATGCACCACAGCCCGCGCTTGCCCTCCGCCCACAGCCGCGCCTGCTGCTCGGGGCTCATTTCTTCACCGAGAACAGGGCCGGGGGCCAGCTCCGGCAAGGCCTTGGCGAACATGCGCTGCGATTCGAGATCGGCCTCGGTAAACAGTGAGCCATCGTTTTTCTTCTGCCGTGCCGTCTTGAGATGGCGCGGCAGGATGACATCGCGGGAGATGTCCCGGACGACCGATTCGAGGGCTCTGGCGCGAGACAGGCGCTTGGCTGCAGTATTCATGCGCAAAATTCCTGCGGTTGGGCCGCTCAGCGACCTGACTGGGCGGGGCGAGGCGCCAATTGGGTGGCTGGCGCCGTGATGACACTGCCGACGAACGGGGGGCTGTCACATGCCGCCGGAGAAGCGCCGGGCAGAGCGAATTCCTGCCGAAGCCGACCCTATAATAGCATGATGACTCATCGATTCTTTTACCCGGGCCCCCTGTCCGCGGGGGCTTCCGTGGCGTTGCCGGACGACGCCGCACACCATGCAACGCGGGTGCTGCGCCTGCGTGCCGACACCGATATCGAGCTGTTCGATGGCGAGGGGGCAGCGTGCGCCGCCACGCTGACGTCGGTCTCGGCGCCGGTCATGGCGCGCCTTGGCGCACCCCGCCCCCCGGAGCCCGAGCCGCGCTGCCACATCACGCTGGTCCAGGCGCTGGCCAGCGGCGACAAGATGGACTGGGTGGTGCAGAAGGCGGTTGAACTGGGCGTGAGCGTGATCCAGCCCGTGGCGGCCAAGCGCTCGGTGCTCAAGCTCGATGGTGCGCGGGCCGAGAAGCGGGTGGCGCATTGGCAGAAGGTGGCGGTGTCGGCCTGCGAGCAATGCGGTCGTAACCGGTTGCCGCAGATCGCGCCGGTCAGCTCGCTCGAGCGTTGGCTCGCGACTGCTTCCGGCGGCTGGGTGCTCGCACCGTCGGCGCCGCAGGCCTTGCGCGCCCGCGCGGCCCCCGAGGGTGGCCGGATCTGTTTGCTGGTGGGGCCCGAAGGTGGGTGGGACGACACCGAACTGGTGGCCATGCGTGCACGGGGTATCGAAGCGGTATCGCTGGGGCCCCGCGTGCTACGAACCGAAACCGCCGGACTGGCCGCAGTGGCTGCAATTCAGGCCCTGTGGGGGGACTACTGAGCTGACATACCGCGGCGGCATGCCGGGCGCCGCGGTCCAGAGGAGAGGGCATGTTCGAATCCGCCGAGTTGGGACACACCATCGACAAAGCCACCTATGCCGCCGACGTGCCGCAGCTGCGGGCCGAGCTGCTCGACGCGCAGTTCGACCTGCGGGAGCTGGCTGAATGCGCCGTGGTGGTGCTGATCAACGGGGTGGACGCCGCGGGCAAGGGGGAGACGGTCAACCTGCTCGGTGAATGGATGGACCCCCGCCACCTGGTCATCCGCGCCTTTGACCGCCCCAGCGACGAGGCGCGCCAGCGCCCGACGATGTGGCGCTTCTGGCGCAGTTTGCCGCCCAAGGGGCGCATCGGCATTTTGTTTGGCAACTGGTACCACGAGCCGATCCGCCAGCGCACCGATCGCAAGATCAAGGCCTCGCGGCTCGACCAGCGTCTCGACGAGATCAACCGTTTCGAGGCCATGCTGGTGCGCGAGGGCGTGCTGCTGGTGAAGTTCTGGTTTCACCTCTCGCGCGACCGGCAGAAGGCGCGTTTCAAGAAGCTGGCGGCCGATCCGCTGACGCGCTGGCGGGTGACCGAGGCCGATTGGCGCAATCACAAGCAATACAAAAAACTGCGCGATGTGGCCGAACATGTGCTGCGCCACACCGACACGGCCGAGGCGCCGTGGATCGTGGTGGACGGCTCGGACCCGCGCTACCGCGCCTTGCGGGTGGGCCGGATTCTGCTTGCCGCCTTGCGCAAGCGCCTCGGTACGGCCCGCCAGTGGCGGGCGCGCCTGAGTGTTGCGCCGATGGCGCCCGCCGACGACGGACGCACCCTGCTCGATACCCTGGTGCTCGACCAGCCCATGAGCAAGGCGGACTATGGCCGGGCGCTCGAACGCCTGCAAGGCCGGCTGGCCCTGCTGACGCGCCGGGCCAGTTTCGACAAACGCGCGCTGGTGCTGGTGTTCGAGGGCATGGATGCGGCGGGCAAGGGCGGTGCCATACGTCGTGTGACGGCCGCGCTCGATGCCCGGCAATACCAGGTCGTGCCAATCGGCGCCCCCACCGAGGAGGAGCGGGCGCAACCGTATCTGTGGCGCTTCTGGCGGCATCTGCCACGACGGGGCAAGGCGGTGATCTTCGATCGCTCCTGGTATGGCCGTGTTCTGGTCGAGCGGGTCGAAGGTTTCTGCAGCGAGGCGGACTGGATGCGCGCCTACCAGGAAATCAATGACTTCGAAGACCAGCTGGCCGAGGCCGGTGCGGTGGTCGTCAAGTTCTGGCTGGCGATCAGCCAGGACGAGCAACTGGCCCGTTTCAATGCGCGCGCCAACGAACCGCACAAGCGCTTCAAGATCACCGATGAAGACTGGCGCAACCGCGAACGCTGGCCGGAGTACGCGCGCGCCGTGTCCGACATGATCGACCGCACCAGCACCGAGGTGTCGCCGTGGACGCTGGTCGAGGCCGACAACAAACGCCATGCCCGCATCAAGGTGCTCGACACCATCTGCAACCGCCTGGAAGCCGCGCTGGACTGAGGGCCTGGGCGTCTTTGGTTCATGCCCGCTCGTCTGCCCGAGGACGGCCGGCGCGTCGTTGCCGATGCTTGGCACAGGCCGAGCGCTGGCGCTGCGTTGCGTCTGGACCAGGCCATCTTTGGCGCGCCGCTCGGCCGCACCCGAAAAACGCTCAGGCGCTGAGGCGGCGAGCGGGTGGGGCGCCCGCCAAGCAATTCCGGGATCACGCTAGAATGGCCGCATTGCCCAAGTTGGCGGCCCCTACCCCTGACCGATGGAGAACCCGTGCCGGATACGCTCACTGATCTCGACCCCGCCGATGCGCTCAGCCAGCATTTTGTGGCCTGGGTGCGTGGTGCGGCGCCGTACATCCATGCCTTCCGCGGCAAGACCTTCGTGATCGGCTTCGGCGGCGAAGTCGCCGCCGGCGAGCAGGCGCAGAAGCTGGCGTATGACTGCAACCTGTTGTCGGCTCTCGGTATCCGCCTGGTTCTGGTGCATGGCGCGCGGCCGCAGATCGATGCCGAACTGGCCCGGCGCGGGGTGGAATCGCGTTTCCACAACAATGTGCGGGTTACCGATGCCGACGCGCTCGACGGGGTCAAGGCCGCCATCGCCGTGACCCGCCTGGAGATCGAGGCGCTGCTGTCGCAGGGCTTGCCGAACACGCCAATGGCCGGCAGCTACATCCGAGTGACCGGCGGCAACTTCATCATTGCCCGCCCCGAAGGGGTGGTCGACGGGGTCGACCTCCAGTTCACTGGTGCGGTGCGCAAGATCCTCGCCGAGGAGATTGCGGCCGACCTCGATCAGCAGAACGTGGTGCTGATCTCGCCCCTGGGCGTGTCGCCATCGGGCGAGATCTTCAACCTGCCGCTTGAAAAAGTGGCCGAAGAAGTGGCGGTGGCTCTCTCGGCCGAGAAGCTGCTGTATTTGTGCGACGCCCCGGGCCTGCTGGACGTGGATGGCCAGCTGATCGACTCCATCACGGCGGACGCCGCCGAGCGCATGCTGCAGGCCGGGCAGGGGCTGACCGAGGATCTCGATCTCTACCTGCCCTGTGCGATTCGTGCGGTGCGCAAGGGCGTGAACCGGGTGCACCTGATCGATCGCGATCGCGATGGCGCCTTGTTGCTCGAGTTTTTCACCCACCAGGGCGTGGGCACGGTGGTGTCACGCGATGTGCTGTTTCGACTGCGCGAGGCAACGGTCGACGATGTGGGCGCCCTGGTCAGCCTGCTGGCGCCGCTGGAGGCCGACGGCACACTGGTGCGTCGCGGGCGCGAATTGCTGGAGCAGGAGATCACCCGCTTTTCGGTCGTCGAACACGACGGTATGCTGGTCGGATGTGCCGCGCTGTACCCGTTCAGTGACGAGCGGGCGGCCGAACTGGCCTGCCTTGCCGTGATGGCGGAGTATCGCGAGGCCGGCCTGGGCGAGATGCTGCTG
This sequence comes from Pseudomonadota bacterium, assembly GCA_008501585.1. GTDB lineage: Bacteria > Pseudomonadota > Gammaproteobacteria > Burkholderiales > Rhodocyclaceae > Nitrogeniibacter. The sequence continues at coordinate 11,356 of QQUN01000069.1, forward strand.
CGGCGCATGGAGCGTCGAGCCCGCGAGCAGTCGCTTGAAGCCTTGTTTGTCCTGACCACGCGCACGGCGCACTGGTTTCGTGAGCGGGGGTTTGTTGAAGTCGGGCCGGAGCGCTTGCCATCGAAAAAGCGCGATCTGTACAACTTTCAGCGTCGGTCGAAGGTGCTGGTCAAAACCATCTGACCGCGGCGCAACCGATGACCGGACGGCCTGGGGAGGGCGGTCATGGCGCGAAGGGGGAGGCGGTGGCAGGCGATCGAGCCGCTGTGGCAGGCCGCGCTCGTGGCCGTTGCCGCGCTGATGGCCAGTGCGGTGGCCCGCGCGGCCGGTGCCGCACCCGGTGTGGTGGTCGCGGTGGCTGCCTCGGCCGCCGCCATGGTGGCCTGGGGCATGCTGGCCCGAGCGCACCGGCAGGCGGTCGAGGGCGCCCGCCTGCGCCTGATCGCCGAAACCAGTGCCGGGGTGGAGGCCGCTTTTTCGCGTGCCGGCCGGCTCGAGTGGATCAGCCCGTCGATCGAGGCGCTCTCCGGCTACACCGCGACACAATGCTGCCAGGCGCCTGATCTGGTCGCGCTGCTGGTCGACCCGCTCGATCGGGCGTATGCCCGCGATCTGGGGCGCCAAGCGATGGCCGGGACGAGTGGCGAGGCCGAACTGCGCTTTTGCCACCGTGGTGGCCAGACCGTGTGGGTCAGCTGTCGCTGGCAGTGTGTTCGCGATGCCGGTGGCGGGGTCTGGATGCTCAGGGTATCGATGGCGAGCGCGCAGGTGCGCAAGGCCACCGAACTGAAGCTGCTCGAAAGTGTGGCCGCCTTGCGGCGCGCCCAAGGCCTGAGCGAGCACTACCTGGCGCGCAGTCGCGATGAGCGCCAGCGGCTGGCGGCGTTGCTGGATGTCATCGATCTGGGCATCCTCTTTGTCGATGCCGATCGCCGTGTCCGCTACACCAATCCGGCGCTCGGGCGGATCTGGTCGTTCGCGCAGCGAGGCGACGCCTTGCTCGGCATGCGTGACACCGCCTTGCTCGACGCGATCCAGGACCAGCTCAGCGCGCCCGATGCCTATCGTGCCCATGTGGCATCGGTGCAGGGGCAGCGCAGCCGCTCGGCACCGCATGAGATTGTGTTTTCCGATGGCCGGCGTGTGCGCGAAGTGTCGGTGATGGTCACTGCCGAGGGGGCGAACCGTTCCCTGGGCCGGTTGTGGGTGTTCGAAGACGTGACCGAGCAACGCCAGGCCGCCGAGGCGCTGGTCAGGCTGGCTGAGCGCGATGCGCTCACCAATCTGTACAACCGGCGCCGGTTCCACGATGCTCTTGAGGCCGCCCTGGCCGGGGCCCAGCGGAGCACGACACAGATCGGCCTGATGATGTTCGATCTTGACGGGTTCAAGCCGATCAACGACCGACTGGGGCACCAGAAGGGTGACGAGGTGTTGGTCGCCGTTGCCGGGGCGATCCGGCGGGTTGTCCGGCGCAACGAGCAGCTGTTCCGGGTGGGCGGCGATGAGTTCGCGATCCTGATAGCCGAGGCCAATGAGACCGCCTTGCAGGAGCTGGCTCAGCGGGTGGTGGCCGAGGTGGCCAGCATCCGCATTGCCGGGACGAAGATCAGCGCCAGTGTGGGTTATGCCTGCTACCCGGGAGACGCACAGTCGCAGGATGCACTGGTGGCGGCCGCTGATTCGGCCATGTATCGGGCAAAGTCGGCGGGGAAGAACTGCTGGCAGGCCTGCGTGTCGCGGCGTGATGATCACGGCTGACGGGTGGCGGCACCTTTTCCGTTAAAATGCGGGCCTGATGCTTTATTGATTTTGAAACAGGTGATGAAAATGGCAAGAATGGTTCAGTGCGTTAAGCTTGGTCGCGAGGCCGAAGGCCTGGAACGGCCGCCGGTGCCGGGGGAGATGGGCAAGCGGGTGTACGAGCATGTCTCCAAGGAGGCGTGGGGCCAGTGGGTCAAGCACCAGACCATGCTGATCAACGAAAACCGCCTGAACCTGATGGACGCGCGTGCGCGCAAGTATCTGGCGGAGCAGATGGAGCGCTATTTCTTCGGCGGCGGTGCAGACGAGATCGGCGGCTATGTGCCGCCGCAAAGCTGAGCCAGCGGGTCGCAAAAAAAGGGACGGTATTGCCGTCCCTTTTTCATGTCTGCCCCGGAGGGGCAGGTGCTTTCGCCGCCGGATGGCGGCGAAAGATGTGGCGCGCAAGCGCGTGTCGCGGCGCCTTATTGCGAGGCGGCTTCGCGCTCGATGTTGGCCAGGCCGGTGTGGCGTACGTCCTGCCCCTTGACCATGTATATGACATATTCGGCCATGTTCTTGGCGTGATCTCCGATGCGTTCGATGGCCTTGGCCATGAACAGGATGTCGATGCCGCGCGAGATGGTGCGCGGATCTTCCATCACGAAGGTGATCAGCTGGCGGATGATGCCCTTGAACTCGGCATCCACTTCGCGGTCCTGGCGGACGACCTCGGCGGCGGCGGTCATGTCCAGGCGGGCAAAGGCGTCGAGCGATTTGCGCAGCATGTCGACGGCCAGGCTGGCGGCATGGCGCAATTCGATGCGCGGCACGAAGGCCGAATCACTCGAGTGCAGGCGCTTGCTCATCTTGGCGATCTTCTTGGCTTCGTCGCCGATGCGTTCGAGATCGGTGATGGCCTTGATGACCGACATCACCAGCCGCAGGTCGTTGGCCGCCGGCTGGCGCTTGGCAACGATCTGGACGCAGGCATCGTCGAGCTCGAGCTCAAGCAGGTTGATGCGGTGGTCGTGGTCGATGACCTCTTCGAGGGCGTCGACATCGCCGCTGGTGAGGGCTTCAACCGCCTTGGCGATCTGCAGCTCGACCATGCCACCCATCTGGAGGACGCGGGTGCGGATGCTTTCAAGCTCGGATTCGAATTGCTTGGAGGTGTGATCAGTCATGGGGCGGCAGGCTGGGCAAAGAAGTCGAAGGAATCACAATACTGCGGTTTGGTGACAGTTTGATGTCAAAGCGCGTCGATGCGTTGCACGCCGCTTGCCGTGGCCAGTAGCAATGTGTCGGCCCCCCGGCGGGCAAACAGGCCGTTGGTGACGACGCCGACGATCTGGTTGATTTCGTCTTCGAGCCGCACGGGGTCGGTGATTTTCAGGTCGTGGACATCGAGGATCACGTTGCCGTTGTCGGTGGTAAACCCCGTACGCAACACCGGGCGGCCCCCGAGCTTGGCCAGTGCGCGGGCAACCTGGGCGCGCGCCATCGGGATGACCTCGACCGGCAGGGGGAAGCGCCCGAGGACGTCAACCTGTTTGCTGGTGTCGCAGATGCAGACGAAGCGGTCGGCCACGGCGGCAACGATTTTCTCGCGGGTCAGCGCGCCGCCACCGCCCTTGATCATCGCCAGCGAGGCGTCGATTTCGTCGGCCCCGTCGACATAGACCGGCAGTTCGGTCACGTCGTTGAGGTCGAACAGGGCAATGCCATGGGCGGCCAGGCGTTGTGCGCTGGCCTCCGAACTGGCCACGGCGCCACGGATCCGGTCTTTCATGCGGCCCAGGCCGTCGATAAAGAAATTGGCGGTCGAGCCCGTGCCGACGCCGACGATGCTGCCGTCGATCACGAAGTCGAGAGCGGCTTCGGCCGCGGCTTTTTTCAGTTCATCTTGCGTCATGGGGCGTTCAAGTCGGGGCTGGAGTGAGAGCATTCTACCGAAATGCGCGGCGGAGAATCTTGTGAAACCCTGTCACGAGCCTTGTTGTTGCCATTGCTGCGGGGGATGATGGCCGCTCGACCCGTTGATATGGAGATGAGGCATGGGATTGCTGGATCAACTGGCCGGGCAGATGCTTGGCGGAAACACCGACGGCGGTGCAAACCCGATGATGGGGCTGCTCAAGGCGCTGATCGAGAATACCGAGGGCGGCTTGCCGGGCTTGTTGTCGCGCCTGCAGGGCGGCGGCCTGGGTGATCAGGTGGCGTCGTGGCTCGGGCAGGGCCAGAACGAGGCCGTCGATGCCGATGCCTTGAGCCAGGCGATCGGTCCGGATCTGCTGGCGCAGGTCGCCTCGCGTTTCGGCCTGAGCGCGTCGGAGGCCGCCAACGGGTTGGCGGGTTCGCTGCCGCAACTGGTGGACATGCTCTCGCCCAACGGGCAGGTGCAGGACAACTCGGCCCTGCTCCAGCAAGGCCTGTCGGCGCTGGGTGGTTTGTTCGGCAACCGCTGAGGTGTTACGCATGGCCGCAGGAACGCGCCCTCCGGGGCGCGTTTTTCATGGCCGGCGCTCAGTGCCTGGCGGGTTCGGCGGCGCGCTCGAGATCGCGGGCGGTGTCGATCCGCAGGCCGTCGGGCAGGTGCAGCGTGCGGGTGGGGAAGGCGATTTCGGCGCCGTGCCCTTCGATGATGCGCGCCACCTGCAAGAGTACGTCCTGCTTGACGCGGTGGAACTCGACCCACTTGGTGGTGTGGGTGAAGGTGTAGACGAAGAAGTCGAGCGACGAGGCGTTGAAGGCGTTGAAGTGCACGATCATGGTCTGGTCGTCGGCGATGTCCGGGTGGTCGATCAGCATCTGGCGCACGTCATCGGTGATCGCCTGCATTTTGTCGAGATCGTCGTAGCGGATGCCGATGGTTTCGTTGATGCGCCGGTGCGTCATGCGCGAGGGGTTCTCGACCGAGATCTGGGTGAAGATGGCGTTCGGGACATAGAGCGGTCGCTTGTCGAAGCGGCGGATGCGGGTCAGGCGCCAGCCGATGTCCTCGACCGTGCCTTCGATGTCCTTGTCGGGCGAGCGGATCCAGTCGCCGATGGCAAAGGGGCGGTCGAGGTAGATCATCATCGCGCCAAAAAAGTTGGCGAGCAGGTCCTTGGCCGCGAAGCCGACGGCGATGCCGCCAACGCCGCCGAAGGCCAGCACGCCTGAAATACTGAAGCCCAGCGACTGCAGCGCGATCAGCACGGTGGTGATGATCACCGTGATGCGCAGGAGCTTGCCGATTGCCGAGACGGTCGAAATATCGGCCGGTTTGCCCTGCCGCTCGCCGCGTTCGATGATGGCGCGCTCGGTATTGCTGATCAACCGGGTGAGCGTCCAGGCGATCAGCGCGACGACGCCGATCTTGCGGACCGGATCGACCGCGTCGAAGATCGGTGCGTCGGTGTGCTGTCCGACCATGTCTGCTGCAAAGGCGATGCCGACCAGCCAGACGAGCACATGCAGCGGCCGCCCGAGCGCTTCGAGCGCGGCGTCGTCCCACACCAGGGTGGTGGTGCGGGCGCCGGCAATGAGGCGCTTGAGGACGTGGCCGATCACGAAGTTGCCGATCACGACCGCCAGAACGACCAGAAAGACCTGGGTGATCAGGCCGCTCTGCCTGGCGTCCAGTCCGAGGGTGGTGAGCCACTGGGAAATGAAGTCGGGGGACATCCGGAAAGCACTCTGTTGATGAGTTGGTGTGGAACGCGAGTCAAGCGATCCCTGCGGACCACGAAAAACGGGGGGCACGCCGACCCAATGGCCGGCGCGCCCCCCGGATGATAGCAGGCGTCAGGCGGTGGGGTTTTACGCGGTACCGCGCACCACCATGACCGACACCGAGACCTTCTTGAGCAGCTTCTCGGCGACGCTGCCCAGCAGCAGGCGCTGCACGCCGCGCCGCCCGTGTGAGCCGACCACCAGCAGATCGGCGCCGAGGCCGGCAACGGCCTGGACGATCTGGTCCGAGGTGGATTGATGCTCGGAGGCGAGCAGGCGGCCTTCCGGTTTGGCGCCGGCCGCGGCGGCGGCGGCGACTGCGGCGTCGAGCACGCTCTGCCCCTCCTTGATCAGGGCGGCTTGCACTGCGTCGCGGCTGGCCAGGGTGACGCGGTTGAAATGGGCGAACAGTGCTTCGTCCACGGCGTGAACCACGGTCAGGCGCGCGCCGCTGGTGGCCGACAGCGCGGCGGCTTCCTCAATGGCGCGCTGGGAGGTGGGGCTGTCGTCGACTGCAACGATGATGTGTTTGTACATCTGGGGCCTCGAGTTCGGAAGGGTTTCGGAGAGTGAGAATGCTGCTGCGCAGCGTACCACCGCCGAGAGGGGGGCGTTATCGGCGTTTTCCCCAAGGCCGGGCCGCCGGCAGGTGGCGCAGGCCCGGAAATGAAAAACCCCCGCCGAAGCGGGGGTTGGGTCACCCGGGGGTGAGTGCAGCTTAGTGGGTCGCGCCACCGGCACCACGCGGGGTGCGGATGGACTCGACCAGGTCCTGAATGTGCTGCGGCGGCTCGGTCGTCATCTTGGCAACCATGATGGCGACCGCGAAGTTGACCACGGCACCGATGGCACCGAAGGCGTTCGGCTGGATGCCGAGGAACCAGTTCGGGCCCATGTCACCCAGGAACTCCGTGCCCTTGATGAACAGGATGCCTTTGTGCTGGAACACATACAGCATGGTGACCGAGATACCCGCGATCATGCCGGCGATGGCCCCTTCCTTGTTCATGCGCTTGTAGAAGATGCCGAGCATCAGTGCGGGGAAGATGGAGGCGCCTGCCAGACCGAAGGCGATGGCCACGGTACCGGCTGCAAAGCCCGGGGGGTTCAGGCCAAGGTAGCCAGCGACGATGATGGCACCGGCCATCGAGATACGACCGGCACGCAGTTCGGCCTTCTCGGAGATGCCCTTCATGAACACGCCCTTGAGCAGGTCATGCGAGATGGCCGAGGAGATGGCCAGCAGCAGACCGGCAGCGGTGGAGAGCGCGGCGGCCAGACCACCGGCTGCGACCAGGGCGATCACCCAGTTCGGCAGCTTGGCGATTTCCGGGTTGGCCAGCACGATGATGTCGCGGTCGACCTTGACCATCTCGTTGCCTTTCCAGCCGAATTGCTCGGCCTTGGCAGCCATTTCCGGGTTGGCATCGTTGTAGTACTGGATGCGACCGTCGCCGTTCTTGTCTTCGAACTGCAGCAGACCGGTCTTTTCCCAGTTCTTGAACCATTGCGGACGCGCTTCGTACGACAGGTTGCCTTCGGGCGAGCCGATTTCACCGGTCTGGATGGTCTGCATGAGGTTCAGGCGGGCCATGGCGCCAACGGCCGGGGCCGTGGTGTAGAGGATGGCGATGAACACCAGCGCCCAGCCGGCGGACGAACGGGCGTCCTTGACCTTCGGCACGGTGAAGAAGCGAACGATCACGTGCGGCAGGCCGGCGGTACCGATCATCAGCGACATGGTGTAGACGAACATGTCGAGTCGTCCGGCCATGGTCTGTGTGGTGTATTCCTTGAAGCCCAGTTCGGTCACCACCAGGTTCAGCTTGGCCAGCAGCGTCATGCCCGAGCCGTCGGCCATGGTCGAGCCAAGGCCCAGCTGCGGCAGCGGGTTGCCGGTGAGGTTCATGGAGATGAAGATCGCCGGGATGGTGTAGGCGAAAATCAGCACCACGTACTGTGCGATCTGCGTGTAGGTGATGCCCTTCATGCCGCCCAGGGTGGCGTAGAAGAACACCAGCGCCATGCCGATGTACAGGCCGGTGTCGTATTCCACTTCCAGGAAGCGCGAGAAGGCCACGCCGACGCCTTTCATCTGGCCGATCACGTAGGTGATGGAAGCCAGGATCAGGCAGACGACGGCGACGATGCGGGCGCCATTGGAGTAGAAGCGGTCACCGATGAACTCCGGCACCGTGAACTTGCCGAACTTGCGCAGGTACGGGGCCAGCAGCATGGCCAGCAACACGTAGCCGCCGGTCCAGCCCATCAGGAACAGCGAGGCGCCGTAGCCGTTATAGGCGATGAGACCCGCCATGGAGATGAAGGAAGCGGCCGACATCCAGTCAGCGCCGGTGGCCATGCCGTTGGCGATCGGGTGCACACCGCCGCCGGCCACGTAGAACTCGCCGGTGCTACCTGCACGGGCCCAGAAGGCAATACCGAGGTACAGGGCAAAGGTGGCCCCGACGACGATATAGGTCATAGTTTTCAGATCCATTCGTCGCGTCTCCTCAGTCTTCGTGAACGTCGTGATCGCGGTCGATCTGGCCCATCCGCGCGGCGTAGAAGAAGATCAGCGCCACGAAGATGTAGATCGAACCCTGCTGTGCAAACCAGAAGCCGAGCGGGTAGCCGCCCAGCATGATGCTGTCGAGCATCGGCTGCAGGATGATGCCGAATCCGAAGGACACGACAAACCAGATAATGAGCACGGTGGTGAGCAGGCCGAGTGTGGCGCGCCAGTACGCGTCGCCTGACCCTTGGGGCTTCTCCATCGCTTGTCTCCTCTCAAGTATTGTTGAATGCCATTTCCCGGACGGCGTCCGGTGGCGGTTGCCAGCGTGTTGCCTGGCGCCCTCCACCAGCACACCGGTTCAGCAAATGGTTGAACCACGTACTGCCGGAAAGTGACGGGCAGATGGAGTATCGAGAGGAAAGCTTACAGAAACCTTAATGCGGTTTATCGCGTCATAAACCAATGCGGCCTCAGGGCGTGGGCCCGGGGAAGCGGGTGCGTGGCTGGCCGGGTTCGGATTCGCGCGCCCAGTCGCGATCCATGCGGTTCATGTAGCGCACGTAGATGCCGATGATGGCCAGATAGGCGAGCAGTGAGCCCTGGGCGAAGAGATAGAAACCGAGGGGAAAGTCGAAGAACGGAAGTCGGTTGAGCCCCTCGGCGAAGTAGCCGGCCACGAAGGTGACGCAGAACCATACGCCCAGCAGAACGAGCGTCAGCCGGATGTTTCGCTGCCAGTAAGCGCGTTGTGCCGGTTTGGGTTGCATGGAGGCCTCCGGGCCGAGTATCGGTCAGAACCGGTCGGGTATCAACCCGGCTCAGAACTTGTGAATAAATCGACTGCGCGTGCCGATTGCTGCGTTGCTCACTCGCTCACGCCTCGCCTATCCATTTGACATGTCTCGTCGTTCGCTCGCGCAGTTGCCAAATGCGGCCTTGCACTCGACCCTGCTCGCTACGATTTCTTCACAAGTTCTCAGGCAAACCAGCGGCTGAGCCAGGGCAGCAGCCACGGCGTCAGGAGGGCCGTGACCAGGCCGTTGGTGGCCATGGCCAGTGCCGCAAAGGCGCCGGCCTCGGCGCTGATCTGGAAGGCCCGTGCCGTGCCAATGCCATGCGCGGCCAGGCCGATGGCGAAGCCCTGAACGGCCGGGTCGCGGGTGCCGAGCAGGCGGAACAGGCCTTGCGCCACCATGGCGCCGAAAATGCCGGTCATGATGACCAGCGCTGCGGTGAGCGAGGGCAGACCGCCGAGCGCTTCCACCACCGCCATGGCGATGGGTGTGGTGACGCTCTTCGGTGCCAGCGAGATCAGCGAGGCGTCGCTGGCGCCGAGCGCGCCGCCGACGACCCAGGCCACGACGATGGCCGTGGTGGCACCGCAGAGCAAGGTGAGGCCAAGCGGCAGCGCCATGCGCCGCAGCCGTTCGATCTGGCCATACAGCGGGATGGCCAGTGCGACGGTGGCGGGCCCGAGCAGAAAATGCACGAACTGAGCGCCGTCGAAATAGGTGTCATAGTCGGTGCCGGTCAGCCACAGCACGCCAACCAGCATCAGCACCGCAATCAGCACGGGATTGACCAGCGGGTGGCCGCCCGCGCGGCGATGGAGCTGCCAGGCCGCGAGGTAGGCCAGCAAGGTCAGGGTCAGGCCGAGCAGGGGCGAGGCTGACAGATACACCCACAGGCCGGTGAAGTCGTGACGGGTCATGGGCGTCTCCCTCGGCGGCGGAGGAGGGCGGACAGCACCAGGGCCGCCACCGCCAGGGCGGCGAGCGTGCTGACCACCAGTGCGGCGAGCAGTGCCTGCCATTCGCCGGCCAGCCGGTCGGTGTGCAGCATGATGCCGGCGCCGGCCGGCACGAAGAGCAGGGACAGGTGGCCGAGCAGGCCGTGTGCTGTGTCGTGCAGCGATTTGCCCGGCCCACCGCGGATGACGAGGGTGACGAACAACAGCGCCATGCCCAGCACCGGGCCGGGCAGGGGCAGCGCCAGGGCTCGGGTGATGACTTCGCCGGCCAGTTGAAAAACCAGCAGTAGGGTAATGGCGTTGAGCATGGCGGGATCTCCTGGTCAGGTCAGCAGCACATGGCCGACCGTGCGCAGGCCGATGCCCACGGCACCGCCGATGACTGCGACCCGCCAGACGGCGGCCACCGGCTTGCCGGCCGAAATGAGCACGGCAATACCGGGGATGTCGAGTGGATGCACGAGGAAGCCGGCGCTGGCGTTGAGGCTGTCGATGCTGGCGGTGCCGGCGCGCAGCATGTCATCCATCACGCCCATCATGGCCGTGCCGCCGCCGATGAACTTGGTCAGTGTGGGCAGGATCAGTGCGGGGTCGATGCCGAGCAGCACCATGGAGGGGGCGAGCAGGCTGGTGAGCAGGTCGATGCTGCCGCTGGCGCGCAGCCCGGCGACCGCCACCAGGGCGAGGACCAGCATGGGAATGGCGCCGATGGTGATCTTGAATGCTTCGGCGCCGGCACGATTGATGACATCGAGCACGCCCTTGGCGTCTTCGGCCACCGGGTGGCGCAAGGTTTCATCGACCGCTTCTTCCTGATCGGACAAATGCCTGCCGAACACATGGTAGGTCGTCGCGGCGGCGAGCAGGCCGCCGGCGAGCGACAGCAGCAAGGTGGTGCCGAAGGCCAGGCCCATGGTCGACATGGGGATCAGCACATTGGCCTGGCTCATGGCCATGACCATGGCGAGGGTGGCGGCGATATGGCGTGGCGAGGCGCCACGCTGGGCCATCATGGCCAGGGTGGCCACCGGTGCGGCGAAGCTGACGAAATTGATCTGAAGGGCGGCAAACACGCCCAGGCCGTTGAGGCCGGCAGGGCGGAGCAGCGGGGCGAGGCGGCGGACCAGCCAGTCGAGCACGCCGCGAGCCTCGAGCAGGCGCATCAGCGACAACATGACGACCATGACCGGCAACAGGACAAACAACGCAAGTTCAACACCCGCGCGGCCGGCGCGGAGGACGACATCGAAAATCTCGACCATGTGAGGGGATCCGGAGGTGCAGGAGCGGCGCCGGGCGCGCCGCTGGCGGTGCCCGGCCAATGATGGCGGGCACCGCTTATTCTACGCCAACCGGCGGGTTAGTCCGGTGCGGGGCGAAAGGCGTCGAGCCAGGCGGGCAGATCGTCGGCAAGCATGGGGCGGGCCAGCACATAGCCCTGCATTTCGTCACAGCCGAGCGCCCGCAGCCGGTGCTGCTGGCTTTCGGTTTCGACGCCTTCGGCCAGTACCTTCATGCCAAGGTGGTGGCCCAGCGGGATGACCATCTCGGCAATGCGTCCGCCCTGGCCGGAATCGAGCGTGTGGATGAAGGAGCGATCGATCTTGAGACGATCGGCCGGCAGGCGATGCAGGTAGGACAGGGATGAATAGCCGGTGCCGAAGTCATCGATGGCGATGGCGATGCCCCGGGCACGGATCGCTTCGAGCAAGGTGCGGACCTGGTCGATCCCCAGCGCAGCCACCGATTCGGTGATCTCCAGTTCCAGATGGCCGGGCGCAACGGTGGTTGCGTCGAGGCTGCGGTCGAGCAGGGCGAGGAAATCCGGCTGGCGCAATTGCACGGCCGAAACGTTGACCGACATGCGCAGCGAAGTGTGCCCCCGCTGGTGCAGCTTTTCGAGCACACCGAGTGCGTGGCGCAGGATCCACTCGCCGATCGGAACGATCAGCGCGGTCTGCTCGGCCACGGGAATGAACTGCTCCGGCGATACGTGGCCACCATCGTCTGCGCGCCAGCGGGTCAGTGCCTCGAAACCGACCACGCAGCCCGTGCGCAGGTCGAGCTGCGGCTGGAATACCGGGTAGAGCTGGCCGCCCTGAACCAGTGCGCGATGCAGGGCGATGCGCATGCGGTTGCGATCACGTGTTTCATTGGCGATCGATTCGGAGTAATAGGCGTGATGGCCGATGCCGCCGGCCTTGGCGCGCTTGAGTGCGATATAGGCGTTCTGGATGCAATCCGATCCGCTGCCGGCCACATCGCGCAGATGGACGATGCCGGTGCTGACCGTCACGGGATGATCGACCTGGTCGATGTTGAAGGGTTTGGCGAACAGGCGGTCAATGGCTGCCGGAGTGAGCACCTCACGCTGCCCGAGCAGGCCGAATACATCGCCGGCAACCCGTGCCACGAAGCAACCGGGAAAATCCGCGTTCAGGCGCAGTGCGATGGCTCGCAGCAACTCGTCGCCATAGGGGTGGCCGAGCAGATCGTTGATGGCAGAGAACTGGTCGATGTCGATCAAGGCCAGCGCCTGCGCCTTGCTCGAGCCGTCGTCCAGAGCGCGATCGAGTTCTCGCAACATGGCAGCCCGGTTGGGCAGCTCGGCCAGGCGGTCGAAGTAGGCTTGCTCGCGCAGCGCGCTCATCAGCTGGATGTTCTGTGCGCACAGCGACATGTTGGTGCAGAACATGTGCAGCAGGTTCTGGTCCAGATCGCGGATGGGGTGCGGGGCGTCGACAAAAACCGCGTAGGCGTGTCGGTCCGGTGTCTCGAAAAACAGCGTGACGCTATGGGCTGCGAGCAGATTACGGCGCTCGAGCAGGCTCTGGCGCAGCGCGCCAACGATACGGGTGTCGGCGACGTCCTCCAGCGGCTTCTGGATCAGGCCGCTGAAACGCCCGGCGGCGGCAATGATCTCAAAGTGCGGTGGGGCATCGTCCCCATGTGACCGGTCGATTGTGCTGGCGCAGACCAGCCCTTCAGGGGCAACCCCGATCAGGCTGGCCATCTGGAGGATGATGCCCTCGGCAAAGCTTCTGAGCCCGGGGCGGGTCATCACATCGTTGCTGGCCTCGATCACTTTCTGCAGCCCCCGGCGGCTGGCATCGAGGCGCTGGAGCTGGTCGTAGGAGCGCAGGGCCGCGGTGACCGTGGTGAACAGCTTGTTCCGGGTCAGCTCGTTCTTGGTCTTGTAATCGTTGATGTCGTAGCGGCTGATGGCGTCCATCTCGGGCGCCTGGCCCGGCTGGCCGGTGCGCAGCACGATACGCAGGTTGGTCAGCTGCAACTCCTCGCGAATGGCGCTGACAATGCGCAGCCCCGCGTCGGGCGTCTCCATGACCACATCGAGGAGGACGACGGCGACATCCTGTTCGCGACGCAGTACCGCCAGGGCCTCGGCACCCGAGTGCGCGTGGAGGAAGGCGACCGGTCGGCCGAGAATGGGAATGCCCTTCAGCGCAAAGCGGGTGGCTTCATGAACGTCGGCGTCATCGTCAACGATCAACACGCGCCACGGCAATGGCGCGTCATCCGTGCCAGGGCCCGTCGGCGGACTTTCATCGGCAAAAACCAGCAGCCCTTCCGCATCCGCCATGGGGTGCGCTCCCACAAGTGTTCTCATCCGACCGAATTAACGAACTTGCCGGCGCTTTCTTGAGTATTGCGTCTTGCGTGATCGCTTGGCCGCTACACGGGACTGCTTGGAGCGCTGTTCCGGATGGACTGAGTGATCGCTATTGAGCTGGCTCGGGTGTCCGGCGCGAGTCAGCTTACGTCCAATGATCCGACCTGGGCTTCGTGTTCATACACATTGCGCCATCTTTGTTTGCGCGAGTGCCCATCAATGTGAGGTGTTGATGGAGGCGTTCGTCGTCTTCGGCATGCCGCTAGTCACAAGTTGCGCGCTTTGTGGCAGCGCAGTGACTATCGTTGCTTCAGAGAACGGGAGTTCAAATGAAATCGAACCGTGGCGTGACTTTGATTGAGTTGATGGTAACGGTAGCGGTGGTTGCCATCCTGGCGGCCTTTGCCGTTCCGTCATTTCAGGAGCTGATTCGTTCGAGTCGCCTCTCGACTGCCGCCAATGACTTGTCAACAGCATTGGCGCTTGCTCGAGGCGAGGCGATTCGAAGGGGGGGGCGCGTTACGTTGTGCAGATCGAGTACCGCCACCAATGCTACGCCGGTATGCGACACCGGGGGGGGGTCTTGGGGCGACGGATGGGTGCTGTTCGTCAATGCCGACGCCGATACGCCGCCGGCGATCGATGCCGGTGAGGAAATATTGCGTCGCGGCGATGCGGTCAATGGCAATACGTTGGTAATCCAAACCACTGCCGATGTGGCCAGTTCGGTGACCTATCGGCCGGATGGTACTGCGAGATTGGACAACAACCAGTTGACCAACGGGGTTCTACGGGTCTGCGCCCCAGGTGGATCGAACAGCAATGCGCGCGACTTGCGACTGAGGCCGGGGGGGCGTGTGATCGTGTCGAGGATGACGTCGGCCGGTTGCTCCGCTGCGCCGACCGTGTGAGGGAGCCATGTCACAACACGACAATGAACGATATTTCCAAGCGTCGGGAGGCTCCGTGCGCTTGCAGCGAGGCGTGAGTCTCATCGAGGTGCTGGTGGCACTGCTGGTGCTTTCATTTGGCCTGCTGGGCGTTGGCGCCCTGCAGGCTACCGGCATCCGGACCAACCAAAGCGCGACGATGCGGAGCTTGGCGGTTTCGTATGCCTACGACATTGTTGACCGGATGCGCTCAAATGCGGCTGAGCTGACCACGACGCCGGCAGCCTACAACATCGCGGCGGGTGCTACCCCGGCTGGGGGAGCATCTCGGGCGGCAGCAGATCTTCTCCAATGGAAGACCGATCTTCGCTCGTTTCTGCCCAGTGGGGATGGTGCGATCGCATACAACGCTGCAACCAATCAGTGGGCCGTGACGGTGACGTGGAATGACGAGGCCGCGTCGCGCGCCGAGGCCACGACAACAAAGAGCGTGCAACTGAATGTCGAGGTTTTTTGAGAAATGAAAAAGCGGAGACTGTTTCCAAAATCCCGGGCGCTCCAGGCCGGACTGACACTGGTCGAGCTCATGATCGCCATGGTGCTTGGCCTCATGGTTGTCGGTGGTGTCATTGCTTTCTTCATCTCTAACAACCAGTCGTATCGAGTGAACGAAGCGCTTGCGAAGATGCAGGAAGATGCGCGTATCGCGCTGGAACTGCTCGCACGGGAAGTACGGCTCGCTGGCGGGACGAGCTGCGTCAATTTCGAACTGATTACACCAAGCGTCATTGCCAAACCTGCCCCGAGTGGTGCAGGCATGCACACGGGAGTTGCCTTGCAGGGGTTTAACAACGTCACGACAGTGGCTGGAGACGGCGCCACCGTTGCCAACACCGATGCGCTGCTGGTCAGTCGGGGGGACGAATGCGGTGCAACCCTGACGGGGAACATGACCGCGCGAAACGCAAACATCCAGACCGTCGATGCGTCGACCTGTGGTTGGGTCGCGGGTCAGGTGCTGGTGATTACGGACTGCATGTCGACAGATATTTTCCGTGCATCGAGTGTCAGCAATGGCGCTTCCATCACAACCACGGCGCATGCGACCAACGTCAATATCGACAACCGACTCAGCAAGGCCTATGACCAGTCTGCGAGAGTCATGGGATATCGCGCCGGGACCTTCTACGTTGCGACGCGTGACGGTGGCCCTGCGCTAGTTGTTGAGGATGGCGTTGACGCCGACCCATCAAACAATCCGGTCATCGCGGACGGCGTCGAGGACGTCCAGTATCAATTTGGCGTGGACACGACGTCGGACGGGAGTGTGGACAGCTATGTGGATGCCGGCGCCGTCGCTGATTGGTCTCGCGTCATGGCGGTGCGAATCGCGATCAGCATGGTCAGCCAGGGGCGGGGGCTTACCGTCGGTGTCGCTGGTGACGGACGGCTGCGGAGAACCTTTACCCGCACGGTTACGGTCAGGAATCGCACGCTATGAACCAACAACGTATCCAGGCGCAGTACGGACAGCGCGGCGCCGCCTTGATTGTCAGCCTCATCGTCCTGCTCGTTCTGACGATGTTGGGATTGACTGCGATCCAGAACAGCTCCTTGCAGGCGCGGATGGCGACGTCCATGGTCGATCGCAGCATTGCCTTCGAGGCGGCAGAGGCCGCCTTACGAGATGCGCAGAACTGGCTGGATGCGCAGGTGGTGAAACCTGTGGGAGGCACGAGCGGCAGACCTGACGTCTGGGCAAGCGGTGACGCAATTGTCATGGCCGTTGGGAAGGACGCCGAAGCGTGGACCAGCGCCGACTGGGCCGGTCATGCGCGCAGCTACAGCAAGACCTTGTCGGGAGCCGTCGAACTGCCGCGATACGTCATCGAAGAGCTTCAGTTCGTTCCTGACTCGCTCGAGGTGGGAACCACGACAGGCATCTGGTATTACCGTGTCACGGCACGCGGTCTGGGTGGGACCGGCAACGCCGAGGCGTTGCTGCAGGCCTCATTGCGGAAGCGGTTCAACTGACGTATCCCAAATCGGATATGGGAAGCGGGAGATCAACATGCACAAAAACATGCACCTGACGCGAGCTTTTCGGGGCGTGTCCGTCCTGTTCGCGATTTTGGCCGGGGGGGCGCAGGCCGCGACGGACATCAGCAGTATCCCGCTGTATGCGATTCAAGGCGTCGACCCGAATATTGCCCTGACAATTGACGATTCAGGGAGCATGCAATGGGCCTATGTGCCTGACGCCCTGTCTACAAGTGGGAAGAGGTATCGCTCGAGTCGCTATAACGGGATGTATTACAATCCCGCAATCGCCTATGCGGCGCCGCCCGACGAAAATGGCGTGCCGTTAAGCACCACTTTTGCGGCCGCATGGTTGAATGGATTTAATCATTCGTCGGGGTCGGTCAATCTTTCGAATTCATACCAGGCAACAATTACGTTCAACCCCAACGGTGGCTCTCACTCGCGACAAGGGACGCTCGAGAGCAGTTCTGCCTACGCCGCAGACTACTATGTATTTAATTCAAGCAAGTCGGGGTGTACGGGGTCACCGACAGACAACAATTGCTATGACCGTGTAATCGTTTCTTCGACGTCTGGGGCCGGCGGCACTGACGAGCGCCAGAACTTCGCAAATTGGTATTCGTTCTACCGAACCAGAAACCTGGCAACGATTTCGGCGGCGCTTCTGGCGTTCCATGCCATGCCTGACAACGTGCGCGTTGCGTGGCAGGCACTCAATACCTGCACCGGATTTCCGACCACGTCGAGTTGCTCTGGTTATAGCGGGAGCAGTTTCTCCTCGGCGCTGGATGAATTCTCATTCGGGAGCACACATCGAACCAATTTCTACAGATATTTGATGCGACTCCCGGCCAGTAACGGAACGCCATTGGTTCCGCGGCTACGGGATGCGGGTGAAATGTTCAGGTCGCCGCGGGTTTATCAGTCCAAACCCGGAGTGACTGTTACTGGTGAAAAGCAGGCAGTCTGTCGCCCTAATTTCTCGGTTGTCATGACGGACGGCATCTGGAACTCGGGGGATGCCGGAAGCACCATCGGCGACGCGGACAATACGGCGAAAACGTTGCCCGATGGCACAGCCTATGCACGAACGGCACCCTATCCGAACAATTCGGACAAGACTCTGGCGGATGTGGCCTTCTACTACTGGGCAAATGATCTTTCATCTCTGGCCAATGATGATTCGCTCAAGTACATGCCGGTCAAAACGAATGAGACAGTTACTTCTATAGATGGAAGTGCGTCGGTGACGCTAACGCCATTCTGGAATCCAAAAAATGATCCCGCAAGTTGGCAGCACATGACAACCTTCACAATAGGGCTTGGCCTGTCGACTTGGCTCGGAAATGATTGGACCGGGGACACTTGGGGTGGGGCATATCGTGACTTTGTGACAGGCGTTCGGGCTTGGCCCAGCGCGTTTTCTGACGCCAAACCAGGCAACGTTTACGATCTTTGGCATGCTGCAATCAACGGGCGCGGGCAGTTCTTCAGTGCGGATTCGCCCGGAGATGTGGTGACGGCGTTCCAGACCATCATGGCCAGCGTGCTGGATCGAACCGGTTCGGCTGCATCCGCAAGTGTAAGCAGCCCGATTTTGTCGTCGAATACGCTGGCTTACCAAGTCCTCTTCAATACGACGGACTGGTCGGGTGACCTGAAGGCATTCCGCTTCTCAAACGGCTCCAATCAGACGCCCTGCGACCAGCTAACGCTCGGGACGCTCTGTCCTACCCCGGAATGGTCGGCAGCCAGCCTGCTCAACGTGCGTGCGCCATCCGGGCGCGCCATCATCACGAACAACGGAGGCGGTGTTCGCTTTACTTGGGCATCGCTGTCTGCGTCGCAGCAAGCGGCACTCAATGGTGGTGACAGCCTGGGTAGCAAGCGCCTTGACTTTTTGCGCGGAGATCGCAGTGAGGAGGGAAAATCCTTTCGCAAACGTGCCGGCGTTCTTGGTGATATCGTGAATTCGAACCCCGCGCCGTTGTACGTCGGCACGACGGAGAAGTTCCCGTCACGCAAGCCAATGGTCTATGTTGGGGGGAACGATGGAATGTTGCATGTGTTTGATGCGGCTTCAGGCGCGGAGGTGCTTGGATTTGTGCCGAACGCGGTGTTTCCCAACCTGATTGAGTTGACCAAAACGAAATACGACCACAGGGCGTTTGTGGATGGTGGCATGACTGCGCAAGAGGTCCAGATTGGTGGTGCGTACAAGACCTATCTGGTTGGATCGCTTGGGCTTGGCGGGCGGGCTGTCTACATGCTGGATATTACGGATCCGTCCAGGCTCACCGAGTCGAACGCGTCTTCTATTTTCAAAGGGGAATTCACTCATAACAATCTGGGGTATTTGACGGGGGCGCCTAAGGTTGTCAAGACGCTTGCGCCGGCGCCGTGGGATTGGGTGGCAGTATTCGGTAGCGGCTATAACTCCAGCGACAACAAGATTGGCTTCTTTGTCGTTCCCCTGACCGCGCCCTCCAGCGGGCGATTTATCGAGGCGACTGCCGACTGGGCGAATAACGGTATTTCCTCAATTGCCACGGTCGACAATAACCGTGATGGCGCTGTCGATTCGGTGTATGGCGGTGATTTGTTCGGAAACCTGTGGAAACTGGACATGTCGGACAAGAATGCGTCCAGTTGGGCGATTGCGTACAAAAGCGGGTCAAAACCTGCTCCTGCGTATGTCGCGAAAGATGCGTCAGGAAACCGACAGCCGATTACCGCTGCTCCGGTGGCAGGGGCACATCCTTCTGGAGAGGGTGAGATTGTGTACTTTGGCACAGGACAGTACCTGGGGGTGAGCGACATCACCAACAAGGGGGTTCAGTCAATGTATGCAATATGGGTTAAGCCGAGCCACTATATCAATATGTCGCGCAGTGATTTGTTGAAACAGAGCATTGTTGCCGACTACACCAATCAGTTTGCGACCAGCGATGCGCGAAAGACGACTGACAACACCATTGTTTGGTACGACGAAGAAAACAAGACCGGACCTGCCGCTGCGAATACGTATCTTGGCTGGTATTTGGATTTTGATACCGAAAGCGGTGAGCGCATCAGTCAGGCTCCGTTCCTTCGGGTGGATCGGGTGATTTTCGTTACGGTTACGCCCAACGACGATCCTTGCTCGGCTGGCGGATCCAGCTGGATTTACGAACTCGATCGTTTTTCAGGCGCACGCCTCAAAGATCAGACCCCGTTCGACTATAACAACGACGGAGTCTTTAACAGTGCGGATTTTGTGCCAGGATCGGGCACAGGTAAGGTTCCGGGCTCGGCCATCCGGATCAAGGGCGGGGGAATCAACTACCTTGGCCCGACCGGTGTGGTCTCTGAAGATGGCAACAAGGAGCGGAAAATCATCAGCAGCTCGTCCGGCTCGCTGGTGTCGATTGGCGAATCAGGCTCCCGTCAGATGAACCGAACCTGGATGGAGGTGATCAGAAAATGAATTCGACTCTGAAGTGGGTTTTGGCTGGTGCAGTGGTGCTCTTGATGCCTTTTGTCGCAAAAGCGCAGGTGGAGGAAGCTGCTGTTATTGAGGGACGAATCAGCTATCTTGATCTGGCGTCAGGCGATATTACAGTGGACGATAGTGCAGCCCGGATTGTTGGCAGCACTCAGATCGTACAGAGAGGCTTGACCTTGTCGCGTGGGCAGTTGGCGATTGGGCAAAATGTAATGCTCGAATTGCACAGACCCTATCCGGTGGACCGCACGCGTGAAATAAAGTCAATTACGATCCTTGGTATGGAGTGAAATCATGCGCCAGCGACACGTCGGTTTCACCCTCGTCGAATTGATGATCGTTGTTGCAATCGTGGCCATTCTCGCGGCGATAGCAATTCCAGCTTATCAACAGTACGTTATCGATTCACGTCGTGGCGCGGCCAAGGCTTGTTTGGCTGAGTTGGCGCAATGGATGGAGCGTTACAACTCGACAAATTTTCGCTATACCACCGCAGTCGGGAGCGCGACGGCTCCGGCGGTTCCCGCGCTTGAGTGTGTCGGCAACGCGTTGCAGTATCAGTTCACATTTTTGGCTCCTTCAGATCAGACCTATACAGTTACAGCGACGCCACAGGGAGGGCAGGCAACAAATGATAAAAAGTGCGGACGAAGCCTGACTCTGGACAATTCTGGCAACAAGGGCGTGACGGGAAGCGGCTCCGCCACGGTGCAAGTTTGTTGGTGATCGCTGGGGGCTTGAACTGGTTATGGGTTGGCGGTTACAATCGCCGTCCTTTGCTGCTGTAGCTCAGTCGGTAGAGCAACTGATTCGTAATCAGTAGGTCACCAGTTCGATTCCGGTCAGCAGCACCAGATGCACGACAAGGCCCTGGAGGTTTTTCCTCCGGGGCCTTTGTCTTTCTGGTGGTGTGATGATGGGTTGCCCGGCCATGCGAGCGCGGCGATTTCGCGGTGCGGTGTGAAATGCATCACGCTGCCGGTGCCGTCCCTTCGCCGGGTTTGCTGGGCGCCACCGGTGTGCCGCGCTTCGACTACACTGCGCCGACAGACTTTTCCGGAGTGATGGCTGTGCGGGCTTTGCTGATGATCGGGTTGTGTTCGATGCCGCTGTTGGTCCAGGCGGGTGGGCCCTTGGGGCGGGTGGATCTGACGATCGGGATGTATCGGGTCGATGCCGAGGTGGCGGAGACGTCCGGGCGGCGGGCGCAGGGTTTGATGGGGCGGGAGCGGTTGCTGCCGCACGAGGGCATGGTGTTCGTGTTTCCCGAGCAGCGGGCGCATTGCATGTGGATGCGCAACACGCCGCTGCCGTTGTCGGTGGCATTCATTGATGAAGCGGGGCGGATCATCAACATCGAGCAGATGCAGCCGCACACCGAAGACAACCATTGTGCCGCACGACCGGCGCGCTACGCGCTGGAGATGAACCTGGGCTGGTTTGCCCAGAAGGGGCTGGGCCCGGGGGCAACGGTGCGCGGGCTGAAGGCGTTGCCGCCGCCACAGTAGTGTTTTGCGCGAAGAATTGGCGAGGTTTTCGGCCTTTTCTTCTGCCCTGGATTGCTGGGGCCTGATCCGATAATGCTCGCAACCGCTGCTCCGCCGGGGCAGCTTGTGTGGCCGGATCGGAGTGCGGCGTGGCCGAAGAGAGCGATCTCGAGAAGACAGAACAGGCGACACCACGACGCCTGGAACAAGCGCGCGAGGAGGGGCAGGTCCCCCAGTCGCGCGAGCTGTCGACTTTCCTGGTCATGATGACCGGGGTGGCCGGGTTGTGGGTGATGGGCCAGTGGGTGGCAGGGCGCATTGTGGCGCTGGTCAAGGGTGGGCTGACCTTTGAACCCGAGTTGGCGCGCGACACGGCGCTGATGGTGGCCAACCTGCGCGATGTGCTGACCGATGCGGTGTTGACGGTGGCGCCAGTGTTTGCGGTGCTGCTTGCCGCGGCGGTCGCGGCGCCCATTCTGATGGGCGGCATGGTGTTCTCGCCCAAGGCCTTGCAGTTCAAGTTCGAGCGCATGGATCCGCTCAAGGGCCTCGGCAAGATGTTCTCGGTGCACGGCGCGGCGGAGCTGGTCAAGGCGCTGCTCAAGGCGGTGCTGGTGGGCGGGGTGGGCGCCTGGGCGATCTGGCGCGAGAAGGACCAGTTGCTGGCCTTGATGTCGCAGCCGCTGGTGTCGAGCCTCAATGATTTTGCGCAGATCGTGCTGTTCTCGTCGTTGCTGGTGGTCTCCAGCCTGGCCTTGCTGGCGGTGCTGGATGTGCCGTTCCAGCTGTGGCAGTACCACGACAAACTGAAGATGACGAAAGAGCAGGTCCGCCAGGAGCACAAGGAAACCGAAGGTGATCCGCAGCTCAAGGCACGCATCCGCCAGGCGCAGCGCGAGATGGCGCGGCGCCGGATGATGGCCGAGGTGCCCAAGGCTGATGTGGTGGTGACCAACCCGACGCACTATGCGGTGGCGCTGCGCTACGACGCGTCGAAAATGGGCGCGCCGGTGGTGGTGGCCAAGGGGTCCGACCATCTCGCCCAGAAGATCCGCGAGATCGCCGCAGAGAACAATGTCCCGATGCTCGAAGCGCCGCCGCTGGCGCGCGCCTTGTTCGCGCACTGCGACATCGACCAGGCCGTGCCGGCAACGCTGTACACCGCGGTGGCCGAGGTCATGGCCTATGTTTATCAACTGAACCAGTGGCTGGCCGGTGGCGGAAAGGCGCCTGCGACGCCCCAGGCCCTGCCTGTGCCGGCCGATATGGACCCCGGTGCCGGGCAGGCCTGATGCCCGGCCGGACTGACTTTACGCGCTCATGAACGCCATCACGCTCCGTTCCCTGATGTCTCCCGCCGCCTTGCGCCAGCTGGCCGCGCCGATGCTGATCATCATGATCCTGGCGATGATGGTGCTGCCGCTGCCGGCCTTTGCGCTGGATGTGTTCTTCACCTTCAACATCTCGCTGTCGGTGATGGTGATGCTGGTGGCCATGTACGCCAACCGGCCGCTGGATTTCTCGGTGTTCCCCACCGTGCTGCTGGTGACCACCCTGCTGCGGTTGAGCCTCAACGTGGCCTCGACCCGGATCGTGCTGCTCGAAGGCCATGGCGGGCCGGACGCCGCCGGCAAGGTGATCGAGGCCTTCGGGCACTTCCTGGTCGGCGGCAACACGGCGGTCGGCCTGGTGGTGTTCACCATCCTCACGGTGATCAACTTCGTGGTGATCACCAAGGGCGCCGGGCGGATCGCCGAAGTGAGCGCGCGCTTCACCCTCGATGCCATGCCCGGCAAGCAGATGGCCATCGACGCCGACCTCAATGCCGGCCTCATCGACGACAAGGAGGCCAAGCGCCGCCGCCGCGAGATTGCGCAGGAATCGGATTTCTACGGCGCGATGGACGGTGCCTCCAAGTTCGTGCGGGGCGATGCGGTGGCCGGCATCCTGATCCTGTTGATCAACATCGCCGGCGGTCTGGTGGTGGGCGTCATGCAGCACAACATGGCGCTCGGCCAGGCCGCCGAGAACTACACCCTGCTGACCATCGGCGACGGTCTGGTGGCGCAGATCCCGGCGCTGATCATCTCCGTGGCCGCCGGCCTGGTGGTCTCCCGGGTGGGCGACGATGGCCAGATCAGCGGGCAGGTGGTGCGCCAGGTGTTTGCCAATCCGCAGGTGATGATGCTCACCGCCGGCATTCTCGGCGTGCTCGGCCTCATCCCCGGCATGCCCAACCTGGTGTTCATCCTGCTGGCCTCGCTCTTTGGCTGGCTGGCGTGGTGGCGGCACAACCATCCGGTCACCGGCCCGGAAGAGCAGGAAGCCACCAAGGCCCCCACGCAGGCCGACATCGCCGCGGCCACCGAGCAATCGCAGGAAGCGAGCTGGGCCGATGTGTCGCCGGTCGATGTGCTCGGCCTGGAGGTCGGCTACCGGCTGATCCCGATGGTCGACAAGGCACAGGATGGCGAGCTGCTCAAGCGCATCCGCGGCCTGCGCAAGAAGTTCGCGCAGGATGTCGGTTTTCTGGCGGCGCCGGTGCACATCCGCGACAACCTCGAACTCAAGCCCAACGCCTACCGCATCGCGCTCAAGGGCGTCGAGATCGGCAGTGGCGAGGCCTATCCGGGGCAGTTCCTGGCGATCAACCCGGGCCGGGTCACCGGCCCCCTGTCGGGCCGCGAGACCAAGGACCCGGCCTTCGGCTTGCCGGCGTTCTGGATCGACCCCGGCCAGCGCGAGCAAGCGCATGCGCTGGGTTACACCGTGGTCGATGGCAGCACCGTTGTGGCGACCCACCTCAACCACCTCATTCTCGAACACGCGGCCGAACTGCTCGGCCGACAGGAAACCCAGGCGCTGCTGGACCATATCGGCCGCGACTCGCCCAAGCTCATCGAAGACCTCGTGCCCAAGCAGTTGCCGGTGTCGACCGTGCAGCGCGTGCTGCAGAACCTGCTCGAAGAAGGCGTCAACATCCGCGACATGCGCACCATCATCGAGGTGCTGGCCGAGCATGCGGCGCGCGTCCAGGACCCGCTCGAACTGACCGCTCGGGTGCGCCAGGCGCTGGGCCGCTCCATCATCCAGGCACTGTTCCCCGGCGATGCCGAGGTGCAGGTCATGGCTCTCGACCCCGGCCTGGAGCGCGTGCTGATGCAGGCCGTTGGTTCGGGTGGTCCCGAGGGCGGCGCGATCGAGCCGGGGCTGGCCGACAGCCTCTTGCGCCAGACCATGGCGCAGGCACAACGCCAGGAGGGCATGGGTCTGCCGCCGGTGCTGCTGGTGCCGGGCCAGCTGCGCTGGCTGCTGTCGCGCTTCCTGCGCCGCTCGGTTCCCTCGCTCAAGGTCATCGCCAACGCCGAGGTGCCGGAGAACCGCATGATCCGCGTCAACGCCAGCATCGGCTCGGCCGGCTGAGCCGCCGCCGGCACAGACCGGCAAAAATGACCGGCAAGAAATAAGGGGGGAGAACCCCCTTTTTCCGTCGACGAGGTGGACAGGGGCCTGCGCATAATCGGAGCCATCAAGACACGTCCGGACGATCGGACGGCAGGCTGCGGAGATCACCATGAACGTCAAGCGCTATTTTGCCCAGACCGCCCGGGAAGCCCTGCGACAGCTCAAGGAAGAGCTTGGCGCCGATGCCATCGTGCTGTCCAACCGCTCGGTCGACGGTGGCGTCGAGATCGTGGCCTTGCCCGCCGATGCGGTCGACCTGCTGCACCAGAGCACGCGCAACGCGCCCGCGGCTGCCGCCAAACCGGCCGCGCCCAAGCCGGCGGTGGTGGCGCACGACGACGATCCCGCTGATGACTACCGTGTCCAGCTGTCCGCCGCCCGTCGTCCGCAAGCGCCCGCGATGCCGCAGGCGCCGCGCACGCCTGCCGCCCCCCCGGCCCAGCAGATTCGCCCGTTTCAGCCGCCGCGCATCGACAGCCCGGCGGCCCCACGCTACGGCAGCGAGGTGTTTCCCCGCCATGCCGAGTCCCGCGACAGCGCACCGGCGCGCACCGAGCGCCCCGCCGCGGCCCCGCGCCACAGCGCACCGGCGGCCGAGGCGCGCCGTGAGGACGAATCCGCTCGCATCCGTGCCCTGCAGGAGACCAATGCCCGCCTGATGGACGAGATGGGCGGCATCCGCGCCATGCTCGAACGCCAGCTCGCCGGCTTTGCCTGGGGCGAGGCCGGGCGCCAGGCGCCGGCGCGCACCCGCATGACCGGCGAGTTGCTCGAGGCCGGCTTCTCCGCCCAGCTGGCGCGCACGCTGTGCGATGCGGTTGATCCCAATGCCGAACTGGGCGCTGCCCGCAACGCCGTCAAGACCGCGCTCAACCGCGGCCTGCGCGCGCTCTCCAACGATGCCGACGTGATCGACCGCGGCGGCGTCTATGCCCTGGTCGGCCCCACCGGCGTGGGCAAGACCACCACCGCCGCCAAGCTCGCCGCGCGTTGCGTGGTGCGCCACGGCGCCGACAAGCTGGCCCTGATCACCACCGACGGCTACCGCATCGGCGCGCATGAACAGCTGCGCATCTACGGCCGCATCCTCGGCGTGCCGGTGTATGTGGTGCGCGATGCCGCCGACCTGCGCCAGACCCTGGCCGAGCTGCGCGACAAGCACATGGTGCTGATCGACACCGTCGGCATGTCACAGCGCGACCGCATGGTCGCCGAGCAGGCCGCCATGCTCACCGGCGCCGGCAACGTCAACCGCCTGCTGCTGCTCAACGCCACCTGCCGCGGCGATACGCTCGACGACGTGGTGCGCGCCTACGACGGCCCCGATCTGGCCGGCTGCATCCTCACCAAGGTCGACGAGGCCGCCTCGCTCGCGCCGGCGCTGGACGTGGCGGTGCGTCATGAGATGGCGGTGTACTACGTGGCCAACGGCCAGCGCGTGCCCGAAGACCTGCACCTGCCCAACCGGGCCTATTTGTTGCATCGTGCCCTGAAAGCGGTGGGGGAGGACTCGCCCTACCACCTGCAAGGCGAGGAGGCCGGTCTGCTCATGGCCTCGGCAGGCATGGGAGCCTGAGATGATCGACGGGCGCGAAGACCAGGCCGCAGGGCTGCGGCGCTTGTTCCGCAAGGCGCCACCGACCGTGGTGGCGGTGTTCTCGACCGGTCATGCCGCGGCGCAGACCGCCGCGCGGGCCATCACGCGCATCGGCGCCCAGGCGCATCGCGTGCTGGTACTCGACGAAGCGGCCGGCGACGCCAGCCTGGCCGGGGTGTGGGGCCATGCGCCCGGCGGCGATCTGCTGCATGTGCTGGACGACCGCCAGACGCTCGACGGCCTGCTGCTGCCGGTCCCCGGCCTGATGGGGCGGCTGCCGACCGCGGCGGTTGCCATGGCGCTGCCGCTGCTCGATGACGAGCGCCGCGCCCAGTTGCTGACGCATCTGCAGTCGTTGCAGCGGCGCACCCGGTTCATGATGATCCACGCCTCGGTGCAGGCGCTCGATCCGGTCTCGCCGTTTGTCTTCGCCGCCCCGCGCCACCTGGTGCTGGCCGAAGCCAGCGGCCGCGGTGCCACCGAGGCCTATGCCTGCATCAAGGCGCTGGCGGCGCAGGGCGCCGGTTCGCTGCATGTGGCCGTGGCCCGTGCGCGAGACCGGGCCGACGCGCGCGCCTTCTTCGACCGTCTGGCCGCGCTGGTGCGCGCCAAGGTGGGGATTCCGCTGGCGTGGGTAGGGCAGGTCGAGCGCGATGACCTCGCCGGGCCCTTGCTGCACCATGCCGCGTTGCCGCAGGAGGCCGAGGCGGCATTTCTGCGCCGGCTGCACGGCTGGCGGCATGGCATTGCCGCGGTGCACGGCTAGTTGTTGAACACGGCAGGGCGGTTTTTTGCGGCAGAAACCGAATAAGGCCGCAAGAATCGACGTATTTTGGAGTGCAACCGATGGGTAAAGCACGGACAATAGGGGGTATCGGGCTTCATGGCGACGGCCATGAAGCGAGTCATGCCCTGTGTCTGGGGCATTCCCACTGAACGGGCCATTGCATGTACACCGCATCCGGCACACTTGATCGCGACCAGCTGGTGACGCATTACGCGCCGCTGGTCAAACGCATCGCCTACCACCTGATGGCCAAACTGCCGGCCAGCGTGCAGGTGGACGACATCATCCAGAACGGCATGATCGGGCTGCTCGATGCCATTGGGCGCTACGAAGAGGGCCTGGGCGCGCAGTTCGAGACCTATGCCGTGCAGCGCATCCGTGGCGCCATGCTCGACGGCCTGCGCGAAAACGACTGGCTGCCGCGCAGCCTGCGCCGCGACATGCGCCGTATCGAGGGCGCCATCCACGAGCTTGAGCAGCAGAACGGCCGCCCGCCCACCGAGCGCGAACTGGCCGAGGCGCTCGACATGGCGCTGGCCGATTACCAGAAGATGCTGCAGGATGCGCGCGGCCATCAGTTGGTGTACTTCGAAGACTTCACCGAGGGCAACGACGACGACTATCTCGAACGTCATGCCGTCGGTCACGAGGGCGACCCGCTCGACGCCTTGCTCGACCAGAGCATGCGCGACATCCTCGTCGCCTCCATCGACGACCTGCCCGAACGCGAAAAGACGGTGATGGGCCTGTACTACGAGGAAGACCTCAACCTGCGCGAGATCGGCGAGGTGCTGGGCGTGTCCGAATCGCGCGTCTGCCAGCTGCACAGCCAGGCCATCGCCCGGCTGCGGTCGCGCATCCACGGCACCAAGAGCGGTCCCAAGCCGCGTCGCGGCCGTCCGCCGAAGAACGCCGGTAACCCGGCCTGATCCGCCCGGAGACACGCTCAGTCATGGACAGCATCAGCCTGATCGGACTGGTACTCGGGCTGGCCGCCATTCTGGTTGGCCAGGTGCTCGAAGGCGGGCATATCAGCTCGCTGATCCAGCCCACGGCCTTCCTGATCGTCATTGGCGGCACGCTTGGCGCGGTGATGCTGCAAAGCCCCCTGCGGGTGTTCCAGGACGGCATGCGCATGGCCAAGTGGATTCTCGTCCCTCCGGCGCTGACCCATTCGCAGCTGATCGACCAGGTGGTCGGCTGGAGCCATGTGGCGCGTCGCGAAGGCTTGCTGGCGCTGGAAAACCAGATTGGCGGCATTGGCGACAGCTTTACCCAGAAAGGCATCCAGCTGCTGGTCGACGGCGTCGAGCCCGACCGCCTGCGCGATGTCATGGAGGTCGAGATCGGCGCCTGGGAAAGCCGCATGAAACTCGGCGCCAAGATCTGGGAGGCGGCCGGGGGCTATGCGCCCACCATCGGCATTCTCGGCGCCGTGATGGGCCTGATCCACGTGATGGAAAACCTCACCGACCCCTCCAAGCTGGGGGCGGGCATCGCGGTGGCCTTTGTCGCCACGATCTACGGTGTTGGCTCGGCCAACCTGGTCTTCCTGCCCATGGCCAAGAAACTGCAGGCCCATGTGGCGCGGCTGGTGTCGATGCGCGAGATGCTGGTCGACGGCCTGGTCGGCATCGCCAACGGCGACAACCCGCGCATCATCGAAAGCCGTCTGCAGGGCTACGACGTCTGATCCCCGCGCGGCCGGCGCCCCGGCCGCACCGCACATGGCGTGTCACAAATGATTCATACGCTGCGGCTCTCAATTCGATATTATTCGAAACATGGAAATCAAAGACGCTGCACTGCTGTTGTCGGCCCTCGGGCACGAGGCCCGGCTGAGCATCTTCCGCTTGCTGGTCGAGGCCGGCCCCGCGGGGCTCAACGCCGGGGCGATCAGTGAGGCGCTGGCCATGCCGCCGGCTTCGGCCTCGTTTCACCTCGCGCATCTGAGCCGCGTCGGGTTGATCCAGGGGCAGCGGACGCACCGCTTCATCCACTACTCGGCCAATTTCGCGGGGATGGATGGGCTGATCGATTTCCTGACCCGAAACTGCTGCCAGGGCGAAGCCTGCCTGCCGCTGACCGCCGCCTGCGACACCCGCCAGAAACGGCGTGCCGGCACTGCCGGCGACTGATCCCGAAATGACACGCTGAACGAGGGGGCGAGGCCCCGGGGAAACCATGACTGACCTGAAAACCGTGCTGGTGCTGTGCACCGGAAACTCCTGCCGCTCGCAAATGGCCGAGGCCATCCTCAACCACGACCTCGCCGGCCAGGTGCGTGCCTTGTCGGCCGGCACCTCGCCGCAGCCCAGGGTGGCCGATGGCGCCATTGCCGCGCTGACTCAGGCCGGCCTGCCGACCGACGGCCTGACGCCCAAGGATGTGTCGGCGGTGCTCGACGAGGCCATCGACCTGGTGGTCACCGTCTGCGACAACGCCAAGGAGAGCTGCCCGATCTTTCCGCGGCCGGTCCCGCGCATGCACGCGCCGTTTCATGATCCGCATGGCGAGCCGCTGGCGAGTTTCATCGCCGTGCGCGACGAGATCCGTAGCCGGCTGGTGCCGGCGGTGCGTGACGCACTTGGTCTGTGAGCGGAGGTCAGTATGTCTGCACAATGTGAGGCCACGGCCAAGGCGCTTGCCGGTGCACCGATCAGTTTCTTCGAGCGCTATCTCACCGTCTGGGTGTTCCTGTGTATCTTTGCCGGCATCGCGCTGGGCCAGCTGGCGCCGGGGGTGTTCCAGGCGCTCGGCCGTCTGGAGGTCGCCCAGGTCAATCTGCCGGTCGGCGTGCTGATCTGGGTCATGATCATTCCGATGCTGATGAAGATCGACTTCGGCGCGCTGCACGAGGTGCGCGAGCAGAAGCGCAGCATGGTCATCACCCTGGTGGTGAACTGGGCGATCAAGCCCTTCACTATGGCGGCGCTGGGCTGGCTGTTCATCCGCCATGTGTTCGCGCCGTGGCTGCCGGCGGCGCAGATCGACAGCTATATCGCCGGCCTGATCCTGCTCGGCGCCGCGCCGTGCACGGCCATGGTGTTCGTGTGGAGCAACCTGTGCCGCGGCAATGCCAACTTCACGCTCACGCAGGTGGCGCTCAACGATCTGGTGATGGTCTTTGCCTTTGCGCCCATCGTCGCGCTGCTGCTCGGGGTGTCATCCATTCCCGTGCCGTGGGACACGCTGTTCCTGTCGGTGGTGATGTACATCGTCATTCCGCTGGCGATCGCGCAGTTCTTCCGCAAGCGCTTGCTCAGGCGCGGCCGGGCCCACTTCGACGCCGCGCTGGCGCGGATCGGCCCATTCTCGATCATGGCACTGCTGGCCACGCTGGTGCTGCTGTTTTCCTTCCAGGGCGGCACCATCGTCGCCCAGCCGGCCATCATCGCCATGCTGGCGGTGCCGATCCTGCTGCAGACGCTGTTCATTGCCGGCCTCGGCTATGTGCTCAACCAACGGCTGCGGGTGCGCCACGATGTGGCGGGCCCGTCGACCATGATCGGCGCGTCGAACTTCTTCGAACTGGCGGTGGCCGTGGCGATCGTGCTGTACGGCTTCGATTCGGGCGCTGCGCTGGCGACGGTGGTGGGCGTGTTGATCGAGGTGCCGGTGATGCTGTGGCTGGTGCGCACCGTCAATGCCAGCAAGGCCTGGTACGAGCGGGGGATGCAGCGCGCCGGGTGAGGGCGCGCTGCCGAGGCGGTTTAAAGGCGGAAGCTGCTGACCGAGCCTTTGAGGTCGCCGGCGAGATTGCGCAGCTGGTCCGCCGTGGTGGCCATGCGCCCGAGCGCCGACTGGTTGGCGCGCACCCGCTCGGCCATCACCTCGACATTGCGGCTGATGTGGCCGCTCGATTCGCTCTGCTCGCGCACGGCGCGGGTGATTTCGCCGACTTCGGCGGTGGTGTGGCTGACCGACTCGTTGGCCTCGCCCAGCGCCTCGGAGGCCAGACGCATGCCGCTGCGGCTGTCCTCGAGCGACTCGAGGCCCTTGTTCAGCGCTTTTTCCAGGGTGCGGGCCTGGTCGCCGAGCACACCGGTGATGCTGTCGATCTGGCTGGCCGACTGGCCGGATTTCTCGGCCAGCTTGCGCACCTCGTCGGCCACCACGGCAAAGCCACGGCCCTGTTCGCCGGCACGGGCGGCCTCGATGGCAGCGTTCAGTGCCAGCAGGTTGGTCTGTTCGGCAATCTCACGCACCTGCTGGGTCATGGTGGTGATTTCCTGCGCGCTCTTGAAGAAGGCTTGCGCGGTCTCGGTGACGCCACGCATCACCGTGGCCGAACCCTCCACCGACTTTGACAAAGCGTCGAGGCGGCTGGCCGCCCGCGACGAGGCCGCCAGGCCCTTGTCGGACAGTGCGCTGAGCCGCTCGGTATTGCCGCTGATACGTTGAATGGCCGCGGTGACGGCGTCGACCCCTTGTGCGGTATCGCTTGCCGCCTCGGTCTGGCGCTCGGCAGATTCTGCCGCCTTGCGCGACTCCTCGGCCACCTCGCCGGCGGCGGCGTCGACACTGCTGACCGACTGGGCCACGCGGCCAATGAGTTTGCCGAGATCGTTGCGGATCGATTCCGCACTTTGAGCGATGCGCCCGAGCTCGTCCTGCGTGTGCGCGCGGATCGGCTGGCTGAAGTCGCCCTTGGCCAGGGTGTGCAGCCCGCTCTCCAGCTCTCGCGCCGGCCCGATCAGCTGGCTGCGCAGCAGCCACAGGAACAGGGCGAAGGCCAGGGCACAGGCCACGGCCATCAGTCCGGCAGTGATCACGATGGCCTGCCGGGCATCGGCCTTGATCGCGCTGGTGCGCTCCTCGATCTGCGCATTGACCAGGGCGGCCAGATCGTCCAGGTGTTTGCCGGCGGGCTTGTCGGCGTCGCGGACGTTCTTTTCCAGCGCATACATGTCATAGCTCACCCGATAGGCGGACAGGGCGTCGCCGTAGGCCTCGCGCAGCGCCTTGTGGGATTGCAGGAAATCCTTGGCCAGCGCCTGCGTCTGCTGATTGACCAACGGTGAGGCGGCCAGGGCGGACAGGTCGGCCTGCAGCTTGTCATGCTTCTTGCCATAGGCCAGCCAGTAGTCGGCGGTGATTTCGTCCTCGGTGATGCGCAGCAGGATGTTTTTCCAGTCGAGCAGCTGGGACAAGAACACCGTTTTGTCGTCAGCGAGTTTGACCTGCTCGGTATGCAGGGCGTCGACCTCGCCGGTGAGGGTATCGATGGCCCGGTATTGCAGGAACAGGCCGACACACGCGGCGACGAGCAGCAAGGCCGTGCCGCCACCGCAGATCAACAGCAATTTGTTGCGGATGCTGGAGAGGATGAATTGCATGATCGGACCATCGCAGGAAGTGGAGTTGACGTGAACGTACGGCTACGGCACGGCTTTCTTTAGGTGGGAAAGCCCGAATGTTTTCCGAGGGCGTGTTGTGGCCATCGCGGGGGCTCAAGGCGGCGGTGTGCGTGCCGTAACCGGAGTGTGGGTGGCATGGAGGTTGCGTGTCACCGGAGGCGATGCCGCCCAAGGACTGGAAGCCGAGATGGCCAGACGACGCAAAGACGCAGACGAGCACGAAAACCACGAGCGCTGGCTCGTGTCCTACGCCGACTTCATCACCTTGCTGTTCGCCTTTTTCGTGGTGATGTACTCCCTCAGTTCAGTCAACGAGGGGAAGTACCGCGTGCTCAGCGATTCGCTGGTGCAGGCCTTCCGCAGCGTCAGCGTGAATGAATCCGGCACCCAGATCGTGGTGCAGCAGGTGGCGATGCCGACCGGGCCGATCCCCATGCCCAAGGTGGACCGCGCCAAGCAGGCGGCCGAGCAGGCCCGGCAGCAGGCGCGTGATGAGGCGGTCAAGAAGGTGCGCAGCATGGCCGAGGAGATCCGGCGGGTGCTCAAGCCGCTGTCGGACGGCGGGCAGGTGCTGGTGACCGAGGGTGCCAACGGCATCAAGGTGGAGATCAACGCCGAGGTGTTGTTCGCCCCGGGCGAGGCGCTGCTCGGAGCGCCGGCCGTCAGTGCGCTGAGCGCGGTGGCGCAGGTGTTGGCCGGTTCGGAATTTCCGATCGTGATCGAGGGCCATACCGACAATGTCCCGATCAGCACTTACCGCTTTCCGTCCAACTGGGAACTGTCGGCGGTGCGCGCCTCGAGCGTGGTGCGCTTGTTCGTCAATGCCGGTGTCGCGCCGGCGCGGCTCACCGCGGCGGGCTATGGCGACCAGCGCCCGGTGGCCGACAACGAGACGCCCGAGAGCCGCAGCCGGAACCGCCGGGTGACCTTGCTGATCGAGTCGATGCTGGTGGAGGAGGACTTGCCGCCGGTGGTGCCGCTGCGCCGCGACGACGCCATCCAGACCATCCTGCCGGACGCGACCGAGAATCGTTTGTGACATCGGCCGAAAATTGACGTGAATCAAGACCGGTGCGGTGCACAAGGCTAGGATGACGTTACATTTTTTAACATCGAGTGCATCATGGCCGAATTGTTTCAGTGGTCCGATTCCTACGACGTCGGTATCCAGGAAATCGACGAGCAGCACAAGGTGCTGGTCGACTTGCTCAACCGCCTGCACGATGCCATCCATGCGCACCAGGGGACCGACACCTCACGCAAGATCCTCGGCGATCTGGCCGACTACACGCGCACCCATTTCGCTGTCGAAGAATCGCTCATGCGGGTGTCGAACTACCCCGAGTTCGAGGCGCACAAGCAGAACCACGAAGACCTGATCGGCCAGGTCAATGCCCTGCAGACCAAGCTGGACTCCGGCGAGGCGAAGATCACCTTCGAGCTGCTGCACTTCCTCAAGGTCTGGCTGACCCACCACATCAAGGAAGCGGACAAGCGCTTTGCCGATTACTTCGTCAGTGTCGGCGGTTCGCCGGCCTGGGCGCCGCATGTGGAAGAGAGCATGCGCGAGAAGAAATGGTGGTGGAAGTTCTGGTAAGTCACCTGTCCCCATCGTCCGACAACGATGGCCCGCGCGGCCTCGTTGTCATTTTCAGGCCCGGGCCGTGTGGGCCAGCGGCAGCCGGGACAGCAGGCGGATCACCAGCAGGGCGAACACCAGCCGGGCCCACAGGATGCCTGACAGGTCGGCGCCCATCAGCAGGATCAGCAGCGTATCTTCGATCAGGCTGTGGCACAGGCCGAGAAAGCTCAGGGTGAGGAAGACATCGCGTCGGCTCAGCGTGCCGCTGCGCACTTCCCTGAGCAACAGCCCGGCCCCGAAGGTCAGTCCGAGCGTCGCACCAATGACGGTGATGTTCGCCGCCTCGCCGCGGATGCCGATCAGGCGCAGCACCGGCACCAGCACCGCGTGGATCAGCCGTTCGATGCCCAGGTAGCGGAGCAGCCGGAGTATCGCCATCAAGCTGGCGATGATCACCAGAATCCAAGCCAGCGTCTGTAGCTGGTCGAGTGCCCAGCCTGCCAGCGTCGGCGCGACGGCCGGAGCCTGCCAGGGCAGCTCGAGCGGCTGGTCGAGCCCGCCGGTGCCTTCATAGATGAGGTTCAGCAGCGCGCCCAGCACCACGGCACCGCCCAGGCGGATCAGCAGCGTTGCGCGCCAGCTCACGCCGGCGGCCTTGGCCACGGCCCCCTCTACCGGCAGCGAGTGCGCCACCAGCATCATGGTGCCCAGCACCGTCGCCTGCGCGACGGTGACCGGCGTATCGGCCGCCAGCGCGAAGAACACCACCAGGCCGGCGTAGATGTTGCTCAGCAAGGTGGCGGCCCAGACCAGGCCCAGGTTGTCCGGCAGGCCAACCAGCGCCATGACCGGCGACAGCAGCCCGGCCAGCATCGCGCTGCCGCCGAGCATGTCCAGCGCCTTGACCACCAGCAGCGCCGGCACCATGACCTTGAGCAAGGCCCAATAGACGAAGAGCACCTCAAGGGCAAAGGCGCTGACGGGATGCGATGGCGGCGGCGATGTTTTCACGGTGGCGGGGCGGTGGGTGGCGTTGAGGCCTAGTCTAGGCGCCGCGACGGATAATCATTCGCCAAAATTGGGTGAGAACTTTCCGGAAAATTTCTTTCGGCAGGCATAAACTGAAGAATCTGAATGTATGCATGTTTGCCATGTCGCTGGACCGTACCGATCGCCGCATTCTCGCCCTCCTGCAACAGGACGCCGCCCTGACCAACCAGGCGCTCGCCGAGCAGATCGGGCTGTCGCCGCCGGCCTGCCTGAAGCGGGTCAAGCGCCTGCGCGAGGCCGGCATCATCACCCGCCAGGTGGCGCTGGTCGATCCGCAGCGGATCGGTCCGCTACTGCATATCGTGGTGGAAGTGACGATGGAGCGCGACCGCAAGGATCTGTACCAGCGCTTTCTGCGGCGTGCCCTGGCCCACGGCGCCGTGAAGCAGTGCTACCAGGTGACCGGCGAGATCGATTTCGTCCTGATCGTGGTGGTGCCGGACATGGACGCCTACGATCGCTTCTGCGACGAGGTGCTGTACGCGGATGACAACCTGCGCAAGTTCCGCACGCTGGTGTCGCGCTTCCGGAACAAGTTCGAGACCGCGCTGGACCTGCCAGCGCCGCCGTGACGCCTTGCCGTGCGGCCGCTCAGGGAAACGCCGGCTCGCGGTTGGGGGTGGTGAAGGTTTCCTTGGTGAGCCGGTTGAGGGGCACCTTGAGCGTGCGGGTGTCAAACCAGCGTGCATAGAGTGCCGGCATTTTCGGCGTGGGCAGAAGGCCGGCCAGCGCATCGCTGACCGCGGCGGCGAAGGCCGCGTCGTGCTTGCGCATCATGATGCCGTAGGGCTCGATCGACAGGAACGGGCCGACCACCTCGAACAGCGCCGGGCCGTCGGCAGCGGCCGAAATCTGTGAATAGAGAATGATGTCATCGAGCGCAAAGGCGCGGGCCGAGCCGTCACGCACGGCGGCGAGGCCGGCCTCGGCGTCGGCCACATAGACCGGGACCAGCCCGAGCGATGCCGCGGCATCGTATTCGCGCACCAGCTTTTCGCCGGTGGTGTTCTTGATGAGCGCGATGGGCCGGGTTGCGAGGTCATCGATGCTGCGGATCTTGTCGGCCTTGCGGGTCAGCAAGCGGGTGCCGGTGACGTAGAAGGCCGGCGAGAAGGCATAGCGCGCGAGGCGGTCGCGGGTGATCGTCGATGCGCTGCAGTCCATGTCGGTTTCGTTGGCGTCGAGGGCGGTGAAGCGGGTGTCCCAGGTGGTTTCCCGGTAGGCGATCTTCAGCGCGGGCAGTCCGAGCCGGCTCTGCAGGTCGGCCGCGATCTGCCGGCAGACGTCGAGAGTGTAGCCTTCCGGGGCGTCGGCGGTGGCGACGCCGAAGGGCGGGTTGCCGCCAACCCAGCCGATGGTGAGGGTGCCGGTGCGGCGGATCTTTTCGAGGGTATCGGCCAGTGCGGGGGCGGCCAGCCCGAGGGCCAGGGCAAACATCAACAGGCGGGGAAGGTGGCGGTGTGCCATCGCGCGTCTCCTTTGGGGCCGGGCGCGCAGGCGGGCGCGTGACGGCTGGCCCTGGCGTATTGTCTTGACGCGATCGGCAGTGGGGCCCCCGGGCGTGGCGACGGGTGCGTCGCCGTGCCGGGGGCGAGGGGCCCGGGGTTGCCGGGAACGCCTATTTAACGGGACTTGGCCGAGCAAAACATTGCGATATGCCAACCGGATTGTGGCGAGAAAGAAATGGCGGTGCGTCGAGGTGCCGGAATCGGAAAAGAAAAACCCCGCGGCGGTGTTGCGCCGCAGCGGGGCTCGGGTTGGCAGGCGTCTCGGGCGCTCAGCGGGCGCCGGTGGGCTTGATCTTCTGCGGCAGCGGCACGCCCTTGCGCGCACGGCGATGGCGCCAGAGTTCGAGCTGGTTGGGCTTGATGCTCAGCTCGGTGGCCCGGTTGCCGCGGCCGATCCCCTGAATGCTCAGGTTGGCGGCGTTGTCGGGCACGGCGACGGCGGCCAGCTGGGCCTCGGTGTCGAGGGCCATCACGATGACGCCGCGGCCGCCGGCCTGCACCTTCATTTCGCTGAGCGGGAAGACCAGCACGCGGCCCGTGTCGGACAGCGCCACGATCCAGTCGCCCGCCACCGGCGTCGGCGCCAGCACCTTCTCGCCCTTCTCGAGCGTCATGAAGGCCTTGCCGGCGCGCTGGCGGGTGGTGGCGTCAGTGATCTTGCAGATGAAGCCGTAGCCGCCCGAGTTGGCGAACAGGTAGTGCGCCTCGGGCGCGGCGGTGAGCACCTGGGCGAGCTTGGCGCCGTCCTGGAACTCCACCAGGGTGGCCATCGGCGTGCCGTCGCCGCGTCCGCCGGGCAGGTCGGCCACGCGCACGGTGTAGGCGCGGCCCTTGGTGTCGATCACGATCAGCGGCCACACGCTGCGGGTTTCGATCACCGCGAAGCCGGTGTCGCCGGTCTTGTAGTTGATGCTGGCCGGGTCGATGCCATGGCCCTGGCGGGTGCGCACCCAGCCGTTCTTCGAGACGATCAGGGTCACCGGCTCGTCGGCCACGCTGACCTCGGCCACCGCCACCGGGGCGACGGTCTCGATCAGGGTGCGGCGGTCGTCGCCGTACTGTTTGGCGTCGGCTTCGATCTCCTTGAGGATCAGCCTGGTCATCGCCGGGCGGCTGTCGAGCAGGTGGGTCAGGCCGTCGCGCTCGTCCTTCAGCTTGGCCAGTTCCTGCTCGATCTTGATGCCTTCGAGCCGCGCCAGCTGGCGCAGGCGGATCTCGAGGATGTCCTCGGCCTGGATCTCGGTCAGGCCGAAGGCGGCGATCAGCGCCGGCTTGGGTTCGTCCGACTCGCGGATGACGCGGATCACTTCCTCGATGTTGAGGAAGGCGATCATGCGTCCTTCAAGGATGTGGATGCGGCGGTCGACTTCGTCAAGCCGGTGGCGGGTGCGCCGCTCGACCGTGACATAGCGGAAGTCCACCCACTCGCTGAGGATCTGCACCAGGTTCTTCTGTTGCGGCCGGCCGTCGCGGCCGATCATGGTGAGGTTCAGCGAGGTCGAGGTCTCGAGGCTGGTGTGCGCGAGCAGCACGGCCATGAACTCGTCGCGGTCGAGGCGGCTTGAGCGCGGCTCGAGCACGATGCGCACGGCGGCCTTGTCGCTGGATTCGTCGCGCACGGTCTCGAGCACGCCGAGCACGCGCTGCTTGAGCTGCTTCTGCTCCTGCGAGACGTCTTTCTTGCCGCTGCGCGGCTGCGGGTTGGTGAGCGACTCGATCTCGGCCAGCACCTGGGCGGTCGACACCCCCTGTGGCAGCTCGTCGATGATCACCCGCCACTGGCCCCTCGCCATGTCCTCGATGCGCCAGCGGGCGCGCATGCGCAGGCTGCCGCGGCCGGTGGCGTAGGCCTCGCGCAGCGTCTCGGCCGGCGAGATGAGCTGGCCGCCGCCGGGGTAGTCGGGGCCGGGCAGGATGGCCATCACCTCGTCCAGCGTGGCCTCGGGCTTGCGGATCAGCAGGCAGGCGGCCTGTGCCACCTCGCGCAGGTTGTGCGGCGGAATCTCGGTGGCCATGCCCACGGCAATGCCCGAGGCGCCGTTCATGAGCACGAAGGGCAGGCGCGCCGGCAGCAGCACGGGCTCCTTGAAGGCGCCGTCGTAGTTGGGCGCGAAGTCCACCGTGCCGCGGTCGATCTCGGAGAGCAGCAGGTCGGCAATCGGGGTCAGGCGGCACTCGGTATAGCGCATGGCGGCGGCGGAGTCGCCGTCGCGCGAGCCGAAGTTGCCCTGGCCGTCCACCAGCGGGTAGCGCAGCGAGAAGTCCTGCGCGGTGCGCACCATGGCGTCGTACACCGAGCTGTCGCCGTGCGGGTGGTATTTGCCGATCACGTCGCCGACCACGCGGGCCGACTTTACGTGCTTGCTGGTGGCCGACAGGCGCATCTCGTTCATGGCGAACAGGATGCGGCGCTGCACCGGCTTCATGCCGTCTTCCACCTGCGGCAGGGCGCGCGACTTGACCACGCTCATCGCGTAGGCGAGATAGGCGCGCTCGGCGAACAGGTCGAGGGGCAGGGCGTCATCGCCCATCGGCGGCGTGTCGCCCGGCGGGGCGGGCGGCGGCGGGACGTCGGCGGCAGCCGGCGCGGCGCCGGGGGCGAACAGGTCGAGGGTGTCGTTGCTCATGAAAACGTCGGAAATCTCAGTACATCATGCGGCCACCGGCGCCGATGACGCCGATGTCGCGGTAGGTGGAGCCGTTGTGGCGGGTGGGCGAGTAACTCAGCAGGAAGCCGGACAGGTTGGCCGGATTGAGCGACTCGATCGCATCGCGCAGCTTGGCGCGGGTCAGCGGCGGGCTGGCGTTGTCGGCGGCGAGCAGCAGCAGGCGGGCCGACACGAAGCCCTCCATGGTGTTGGGCGAGAGCGCTTCGCCGCGGTCGCCGTGGGTGGCGTGCAGGGTGCGCAACTCTTCGCAGATCGGCAGCGTGCAGGCCGCCGGGTCGGGCATGACCGAGACCATGCCAAAGCCGCGCGCCGCCTCGGCGCCGGCGGTCTTGATGATCTGGGTGGCGTCGTTGACCGAGATGCCGACCTTGGGGGCGAACAGGCCGGCGGCGTGGGCGGCCTTGACGGTGACCGCCGTGGGGGCGCCGGCAGTGCCCACGAGTACGGCCTGTGGGTCGGCGGCCATCACGGAGGCAACTGCGGCGGAGACATCGACGCTGCCGCGCGGGCTGATGCCACGGCCGGCAATGGCCAGGCCGTGTGCCTTGACCGCCTCGACGAAGGCGCTGTGGATCGATTCGCCGAACGGGTCGTCTTCATGCAGGATGCCGACCCGCTTGACGCCGGAATTGGCAAAATGCCGGACGATGCGCTCGACTTCCTCGCCGTAGCTGGCGCGCACATGGAACACCAGCGGATTGAGCGGCGTGCGCAGGTGGTCGGCGCCGGTGTAGGGGCCGATCAGGGGGATGCGGGCGGCTTCGAGCAGACCGCTCTTGAGCACCGCGGCGGTGTTGGCGGTGCCCAGAATATTGACGATGGCCAGCGGCGCGTGGGCGTCGATGCCCGCCTTGAGCAGGCGCACGGTGTCGTCCACCTCGTAGCGGTCGTCCAGCGCGACGAGCTTGATCTTTCGACCATGGATGCCGCCCTGGCGGTTGGCCTCGTCGATGGCCAGGCGTGCGCCGTAGCGCAGGGCGCGGCCGAGGCTGGCGCGGGAGGCGGAGTAGTCGGCTACCTGCAAGACGGTGAATTCAGCTGCCCGCGCGGGGAGGGCCGCGGCCAGCGTCGCGGTCAGGCATAACAGGGTCAGGCAGCGTCGCATCATCGGGCAGGGCTCGTATGAGATAGGCGGGCAGGCTTACAGATCGGCATCGACGGTGTCGCCCTTGGCTTCCATCCAGGCGCGGCGGTTGCTCGCCTCGCCCTTGCCCATCAGCAGGGTGAACATGCGCAGCGTCTCCTCCAGCGCCTCGGTGCGTACCTGCACCGGCAGCACGCGGCGGGTGGCCGGGTCCATGGTGGTCTCGCGCAGCTGCTCGGGGTTCATCTCGCCCAGGCCCTTGAAGCGGCCGATCTCCAGCGCTTCGGGTTTGAAGCCTTCCTGCGCCATGCGGTCGCGGATGGCGGTCAGCTCGCCGTCGTCGAGCGCGTACAGGCGCCGCGCCGGTCGTTTCTTGCCCTGGGCCGGCACGTCGACACGGTACAGCGGCGGCTGGGCGACATAGATGTGGCCGGCCGCGATCAGCTTGGGGAAGTGGCGGAAGAACAGGGTCAGCAGCAGGGTCTGGATGTGCGCGCCGTCCACGTCGGCGTCGGACATGATCACCACCTTGCCGTAGCGCAGGCCGGAAAGATCAGGCGTGTCGTCGGCGCCGTGGGCGTCCACGCCGAGCGCCACGGCGATGTCGTGGATCTCGTTGTTGGCGTAGAGGCGGTCGGCGTCGATCTCCCAGGCGTTCTGCACCTTGCCGCGCAGCGGCAGGATGGCCTGGGTTTCCTTGTTGCGGGCGAGCTTGGCGCTGCCGCCGGCCGAGTCGCCCTCGACCAGGAACAGCTCGTTGTCGTCGATGTCCTCGCTCTCGCAGTCCGACAGTTTGCCGGGCAGCACGGCCACGCCGGAGGTCTTCTTCTTCTCGACCTTCTTGGCGTTCTTCTGGCGTGCGGTGGCGGCGCGGATGGCCAGTTCGGCAATCGCCTTGCCGGCCTCGACATGGTTGTTGAGCCAGATCTCGAAGGGGTCGCGCACCATGCCCGAGACCAGCTTGACCGCCTCACGCGAGTTGAGCTTTTCCTTCACCTGGCCCTGGAACTGCGGGTCGAGCAGGCGCGCCGAGAGCACGAAGCTCATGCGGTTGCACACATCGTCCTGCTGCAGCTTGAGGCCGCGCGGGAGCAGGGCGTGGTGCTCGATGAAGCTCTTGACCGCCTCGAACACGCCGGCGCGCAGGCCGGACTCGTGCGTGCCGCCGGCCACGGTGGGGATCAGGTTCACATAGGATTCGGCCGGCACCGCCGGGTCGAACCAGCCAAAGGTCCAGGCCGCGCCCTCGCCGCTGGCAAAGGCTTCGTCGTCGCTGGCGGCGTATTTCTCGCCGGTAAACAGCGGCGCCACCGGCTCCTGGTCGCCGGCCAGTTCGGACAGGTATTGCGCCAGGCCGTTGGGGTAGTGCCATTGCTTGCTCGCCAGGCTGCCGTCGGCCTGCTCGATGTCCAGTTGCACCGCCACGCCGGGCAGCAGCACGGCCTTGGAGCGCAGCAGGCGCTCGAGCTCGTTCATCGGCACGCGCGGCACGTCGAAGTATTTCGGATCGGGCCACACCTTGACCGTGGTGCCGGTATTGCGCTGGCCGCAGGTGCCGATCTCCTCGAGCGGGCCGATGCGCTCGCCGCCGTTGGCGAAGACGATGCGGTGCACCTTGCCCTCGCGCTTGACCTCGACCTCGATGCTCAGCGACAGCGCGTTGGTGACGGCCACGCCCACGCCGTGCAGGCCGCCGGAGAAGGCGTAGGCGCTGTTGCCCTCGCGCTTGTTGAACTTGCCGCCGGCGTGCAGCCGGGTGTAGGCCAGCACCACCACCGGCACGCCTTCTTCCGGATGCAGGCCCACCGGGATGCCGCGGCCGTCGTCGGCCACGGTGACGGCGCCGTCGCGATGGACGGTGACCTGGATCTTCTTGGCCGAGCCGGCCAGCGCCTCGTCGGCGGCGTTGTCGATTACTTCCTGGATGATGTGCGCCGGCGAGTCGGTGCGGGTGTACATGCCCGGCCGCTCGCGCACCGGCTCCAGGCCCTTGAGCACACGGAAGGAGGATTCGTCGTAAGTGGTGTTGCTTGCCATGCGGATTCCGTTTGAAACCGTCCGCCGCCAGGGCGGATCACGGGACGAAAGGATAGCGGCTTTGCTGCGGCCTGTGTGTGTCGCTTCGCGGGCGCCGAATCGGTGGAGGCGTCGCCGGCGCGACGCGTCGGCAGCGTTGTGCTCCCGCGCGCCAGCGGCGCTCAGGGGGGCGGGGCGTGGCCGGTCTCGCGGCCGAGCTGGGCGAGGAAGTCGCGCATGAAACGGAGGCGCGAGGCGGCCTCCCGGCGGGCGGCGGGGGTGTGCAAGGTCTCGCCAACACGAAACAGCTTGCGATAGAAGTGGTCGATCGTGAACTGCTGGTCGTCCGGTTCGCGGGTGGTGCAGAACGGGTCGTCGGTGTGATAGAGCGGCCGGCCCAGCGCGCCGCCGACCATCAGGCAG
Source organism: Pseudomonadota bacterium (assembly GCA_008501585.1). GTDB lineage: Bacteria > Pseudomonadota > Gammaproteobacteria > Burkholderiales > Rhodocyclaceae > Nitrogeniibacter. Next base: position 54,160 of record QQUN01000069.1, read on the forward strand.
CGGGCGATGCCGATGGCGCCGATGGCTTCGAGCCGGTCGGCATCCTGGACGACTTTGGCTTCCAGCGTCTCGGCAGTGATGCCGGCGCTGAAGCTGTGGGCGGCGATGGCATGGCTGATCGCCGCCAGGCGCTCGGGCGGCGTGCCCTGGCCGCGCAGCCAGTCGCTGGCCAGCGCGGCGGCATGGCGCGAGGACAGGGCGCGGTCGGGGTGGTTCTTGGGGTAGCTCACACAGTCGTGCAACCAGGCGGCAGGGATGACGATGGCCAGATCGGCGCCTTCGGCCTCGGCAATGCGCCGGGCGTTGGCGACGACGCGCTCGACATGGGCGATATCGTGCGCCGGGTCGGCCGGCAGGCGGGTGAGGATGAAGGCGCGCAGCGCCGTGTCGTCGGGCGTCAGCGGCGCACCGGGGGTGCGTACCGACTCAGACACTGCCCAGGCTGCGGCCGCCGCCGGCGGGGCGGGACTGGCCGTCCGGGCCGTAGAGCTGGGGCTGGTTGGCCGCGGCCAGCAGGGTGCTCAGCGCGGCCTGGTTGTGCTGCATGCGCTCGACGATGAGCACGCCGTTGCGCTGATTGCGGTCGCGGGCTTCGCGCGCCAGTTCGAGGACGGTGTCCCACGCGGCGAGGGCCGCCGGGGCGTCCTGGCACAGCGCGCGGATCACCGCGTCGCTCGGTTGCAGGCCGAGTCGGGCGAGCAGGCGGGTGCGGTCGTCGTTGATTTTCTGGAGTTGGCGGTAGCGCTGGTTCTTTTCTTCGGCCAGCGGCATCAGGGCGTCGGCCTGGCCGTCGATGAGCAGTTGCTCTTCGTTGACGAGCACATCGACGAAGCCGCGCAGACGCGAGGCCTCGTCGATGATCAGCGCGTGCAGGCGGAGGCGATCGGGGTGCTGGGTCGTCACGCTTGCCGGGGTTGGTGTGCCAGCATCTGGCGCACGCTCTCGATCAGCCCGTCGGCGACCTTGTTGGCATCCACCTTGAAATGCCCGTCGCTGATGGCCTGCTTGATTTCATCCACACGCGCCTGGTCAACCACCGGAGTTGCCGCAATGGCCTGTTCCGCCTTCTGCAGCCCCGATGACAGCTGCACCTGATCGCCCGCCGGGGCGCTCGGTGTCGCTGCGGCAGTCGCCTTGGCGCGCTGCTCGCCGGCAGGCGTGGTGCCCACCGATTTCACGGAGTTGTCGATTTTCACAGCCTGGTCCTCTTTTTTTATATATGACTACAGATGCTGTTACGGCGATGCACAAGAGAACTTTAGCATCCGGAATAGATACTGAATGTAACGCCGTCAACACCGGAGCCATGCTGTGAAACATATCACGGACTGAGCACCACTTCCCCGTTTTCGTTGGCCACGCCATGGACCACTTTGCCCGAGGGCAGGCGGACGCGCACGCCGTCGCCGGCGCGGGCATTGCTCAGGGCGGTGCCACTGTTGGCTACGCGGAATCCGTTGCCCTGCACGATGACGGTGACTGGCCGGCCGGACTGGATGACCTGCGGCTGGGCCATCATGGTGGCGCGCAGCGGCTGGCCCTGGGCGACGGCGAAGCGCATCTGGCTGCCGATGGCCTGGGTCGGATCGGTGAGCAGCTGGCGGCCCATCTCGGTGAGGTCGCCCTGTTGTTCGGCGAGGTCGGCGGCGGTGAGGATCTCGCCGGGGCGCAGGGCGCGGCCGCTGACCAGGTAGTGTCCGATGACCCGCACCTGGGCGCCGACATACAGCGACCAGTTGGCCTGGCCAACGCAGCGCACGCCGACGCGGATGCGCCCCCAGGCACGGGTGCCGGCCGGTAGCCAGGGCTCGATGCGGTCGCAGGCGGGCAGGGGGGGCTGGGCCTGTGGCGGGGTGACCTCGATGTTCACCTCGCCCGGCAGGCCGACCGTCTGGCCGCGCAGGAATTCGTAGACCACCGCGCGAATGGTATCGGCGGACTGGGCATTGGCGCCCTGGCTGAACAGGACCAGTGCCGCCAGGAGCAGTCGGGAGGCTGTGCGTCTCATACCCGCATTACACCATGCGACGGTCGCGCGGGCGGCGTGAACAGACCCGGCTTTTCGCCGCTGTTTGCCGGATCGGCAAAGCTTGCCGCCTGCCGGCCGGTTTTGCCGGCGCGGCGGACGAAAAGCCCGCGTTTTGAGGGCTTATTCGGACGATGAGCGCGAGAAACGGGTGCGTAGGATGCCTGGCATGAAAGGTGCAATAGGGTTCCTGCCCCTGGCGCCTGCCACCGATGGCCCCGCGGCACAGCAGACGAGGTGACACCATGACCAACCGGCTCGATAACGCACTGCAGTTTCACCAGAACGCGCTGAACATCCGCGCCTATCGCCAGCAGTTGCTGTCCTCGAACATTGCCAACGCCGACACGCCGAACTACAAGGCGCGCGACCTGGACTTCAATGCGGCGCTGTCCGGTGCGCTCGGTTCGCGCATGGGGCCGCTGGCCCTGGCCACCACGGCGCGCGGGCATCAGTCCGGCAGTACGGCCAGTCCGCTCGAAGCCGCAGCGCGTTACCGCACCGAGCAGCAGTCGAGCGTCGATGGCAACACCGTGAACATGGATGTGGAGCGCGCCGCCTTTGCCGAGAACGCGCTGCACTACGAAGCGAGCATCACCTTCATCAACGGCCTGTTGCGCAGCATGCAGTCTGCGGTCCAGGGCCAGTGAGCGGAGGCTGAACGATGAGCATGCTCAATGTCTTCAAGATCGCCGGCTCGGCGCTCAACGCCCAGTCGGTGCGGATGAACACCACCGCGTCGAACATGGCCAACGCCGACAGCGTGGTCGGGCCGGACGGCCAGCCCTACAAGGCCAAGCAGGTGGTGTTCTCGGCCGAGTCGGTCGATGGCGCCAGCTCGGTGGGCGTGAAGGTCAATCAGATTGTCGAGAGCGCCGAGCCGGGGCGCCTGGTGTATGACCCGGCCAACCCCGCCGCCAACGGCGAGGGCTATGTGGAAATGCCCAACGTGAATGTGGTGGAGGAGATGGTCAACATGATCTCGGCCTCGCGTTCGTATCAGGCCAACGCGGAGGTGATGAACACCGCCCGCACCTTGCTCCAGCGCACGCTGGGCATCGGCCAGTAAAGGAGAAGTCAGCCATGGCTGCCGTCGATAGCGCGACCAGTGCGCAACAGATCCTGAGCAACCTCGCCCGGACCGACACCCAGAAGGCGTCGACCACCGAGGATGCGCAGAACCGCTTCCTGACCCTGCTGACCACCCAGCTGAAAAACCAGGACCCGCTCAACCCGATGGACAACGCGGCGGTGACTTCCCAGCTGGCCCAGATCAGCACCGTCGACGGCATCGAACGGCTCAACGCCATGCTCGGCCAGTTGATGGAGGGCCAGCAGTCGTCCGAGGCGCTGCAGGCGTCGCAACTGCTGGGCCGCGGCGTGCTGGTGCCGGGCAAGGGGCTGGTGCTGACCGAGCAGGGTTCGCTCGGCGGCTTCAAGCTCGATGCGGCAGCCGACAAGGTGGTGGTCACCATCACCGACGCCAATGGCCTCGAAGTGGCCTCGGTCGACATGGGCGCGCATACCGCCGGCACGCACTCCTTCCAGTGGGATGGCACGGCCACCGACGGCACGCCCGCGGCGGCCGGCACCTATACCGTGAAGGTCACCGCCACCAACAAGGACGAAAAAGTGGCGGCCACCGCACTTGAACTCGGCCAGGTCTCCAGCGTGATCCGCGGGCCCAAGAGCGTCGATCTGCAAGTCGGCGCCCTGGGCATCTTCCAGCTCGACGAAATCCAGCAAATTCTCTGACGGGAGCACACCGCCATGGCATTCCAACAAGGTCTGAGCGGCCTCAACGCCGCCTCCAAAGCGCTCGACGTGATCAGCAACAACGTCGCCAACGGCAGCAACGTCGGCTTCAAGGGCGGCGCCATCCAGTTCACCGACGTCTATGCCGCGGCCCTCAACGGTGCGGCGGCCGGGGTGCAGGTCGGTATCGGTACGGCGGTCGGCGCGGTGACGCAGCAGTTCTCCCAGGGCAACATCACGCCCACCGGCAATCCGCTGGATGTCGCCATCAACGGGGCGGGCTTCTTCCGGGTCAGCGGCCAGGGGGCCATCGCCTACACCCGCAACGGCCAGTTCGATGTGGACAAGAACGGCTATCTGGTCAACGCGTCGGGCTACCGGCTCACCGGCTATGCGGCGGACAATCAGGGCAACATCCTGCCGTCCTCGCCGACCGACCTGCAGATCAACACCTCCGACCTGCAGCCGCAGCCGTCCTCGGCGATTGCCCTGGGCCTGAACCTGGACTCGCGCGCGACCGCACCGGGCGTGCCCTTCAACGCCAGCAACCCGACCACCTACAACGCCTCGACCTCGGTGACGGTGTTCGATTCGCTGGGCAACGACCACATCCTCAGCCTGTACTTCCAGAAGACCGGTGGCGGTGCCTGGGATCTCTACACCCAGCTCGACGGTGGCGCGGCCACGCTGGCCACCGGCAGCCCGTCGATGACCTTCGACGGCGCCGGCGCGCTCACCTCAGGCACCTCGCACACCCTGTCGCTGACCATTCCGGCCACCTTCGGCGCCAATTCGCCGCAGGCGGTGACGGTCGACTTCGCCGGCAGCACGCAGTACGGCAGTGCCTTCGGGGTGAACCGCCAGGTGCAGGACGGCTACGCCTCCGGCCGCCTGTCCGGCATCACCATTGCCGAGGACGGCACCATGCAGGGCCGCTACTCCAACGGCCAGTCGCGCAACCTCGGCCAGGTGGTGCTGGCCAACTTCGCCAGCCCCGGCGGCCTGCTCTCGCTGGGCAGCAACCTGTGGGGCGAGTCGCCGTCGTCGGGCCAGCCGCTGATCGGCGCACCGGGTTCGGGCAGCCTGGGTCAGCTGTCGGCCGGTTCGGTCGAGGAGTCCAACGTCGACCTCACCGCCGAGCTGGTCAACATGATCACCCAGCAGCGCGCCTACCAGGCCAACGCGCAGTCGATCCGCACGCAGGACCAGATCCTGCAGACCCTGGTCAACCTGCGCTAATAGATAAGAGGGACCGCACGCCATGGACAAGCTGATCTACACCGCCATGACGGGTGCCAAGAGCATCCTCACCCAGCAGGCGGCGGTCTCGCACAACCTGGCCAACGCCACATCCACCGGTTTCCGTACCGAGATGCACAAGTTCCGCGCGGTCGATGTGCAGAACTCGCCGCTGCCCAGCCGCGCCTTCGTGGTCGATGCCAGCGTGGCCAGCAACTTTGCGTCGGGCCCGCTGCAGCACACGGGGCGCACCTTTGATGTGGCGGTGGAAGGCAAGGGCTGGTTTGCGGTGCAGGGCGCCGACGGCCAGGAAGCCTACACCCGTGACGGCAGCTTCCAGCTGTCGGCCGAGGGCGTGCTGCAGACCCGCGACGGCCGCGCCGTGATCGGCGACGGCGGCCCCATCACCGTGCCGCCCGACAACCAGATCGCGATCGGGAAGGACGGCTCGATCTCCGCCATCCCCACCACCGGCGACAAGAACGCGGTCAACGTGATCGGCCGCCTCAAGCTGGTCAATCCACCCGAGGCCGATCTGCGTCGTGGCGACGACGGCCTGTTCCGGCAGGCGAGCGGTGCGCCGGCGCCCGTGGACGAGAACGTGCAGGTGGCCGGTGGCTACCTCGAAGGCAGCAACGTCAATGTGGTGGACCAGATGGTCAACATGATCTCCCTGGCCCGCCAGTTCGAGATGCAGACCCAGATGCTGCGCAAGGCCGAAACCAACGACCAGGTCGCCACCAAGCTGCTGACCACGGGCTGAGAACTTGTGAAGAAATCGTAGCGAGCAGGGTCGAGTGCAAGGCGCGAGCGAGCGAACGACGAGACATATCAAATGGATAGGCGAGGAGTGAGCGAGTGAGCAACGCAGCAATCGGCACGCGCAGTAGATTTATTCACAAGTTCTGAGGCCTGAACTGACCTTAAAACCGGCGCTTCTTCCGCGCTTCGGGACGGCGCCGCCCGGCGTACTCTGATATCAAAGGGCCGCAATAGCTGCCGGCCCCACGCGAATGCACGGCGCCCACGTGGCGCGAAGGAGCCCGACATGATCCGCTCACTGTGGATTGCCCGCACCGGCCTGGATGCCCAGCAAACCCAGCTGGACGTGATTTCCAACAACCTGGCCAATGTCTCGACCACCGGCTTCAAGCGCTCGCGCGCCGTGTTCGAAGACCTGCTCTACCAGACGCTGCGCCAGCCGGGCGCCCAGTCTACCCAGCAGACGCAGATCTCCAGCGGTCTGCAGATCGGTACCGGCGTGCGCCCGGTCGCCACCGAGCGCATCCACACCCAGGGCAACCTGCAGCAGACCGGAAACGGGCTGGATGTGGCGATTCAGGGCGAAGGCTTCTTCCAGATCCAGCTGCCCGACGGCACCACCGCCTACACGCGCGACGGCTCCTTCCAGCTCGACAACCAGGGGCAGATCGTGACCGCCAGCGGTTACCCGCTGAGCCCGGCCATCATCCTGCCGGCCGACACGCTGAGCATGACCATCGGCAAGGACGGCACGGTCAGCGTGCAGCAGTCCGGGCAGGTGGCGCCCACCCAGGTCGGCACCATCCAGCTGGCCACCTTCGTGAACTCGGGCGGGCTGCAGAGCGCAGGCGAGAACCTGTTCCTCGAGACCGCCTCCAGCGGTACGCCGACCCCCAACACGCCGGGGAGCAACGGCGCGGGCGTGCTCAACCAGAACTATGTCGAGACCTCGAACGTGAACGTGGCCGAGGAACTGGTGCAGATGATCACCACCCAGCGCGCCTACGAACTGAACTCGCGCGCCATCCAGACCTCCGACCAGATGCTTGGCCGGCTGACGCAGCTGTAAGCGGGTAAGGACGTTTCGCCATGCGCGCCCTCCTGACCCTGCTGCTGACCGCCTTGCTGACCGGTTGTGCCGCCCTCGAGACCACGCCGCCGACGGCGGTACATCAGCCCATGTCCGCGCGACCCGAAGTGCGCGCCGGCATGGTGCCGGCCAACGGCGCGATCTTCCAGACCGTGGGCGTGCGCCCGCTGTTCGAAGACCGCCGCGCCCGGATGATCGGCGACACCATCACCATCAACCTGGCCGAGAGCACCACGGCGCGCAAGGCCTCCAACGCCAGCGCCAGCCGCGACGGCAGCCTCAGCGCCGGCATCACCTCGATCAACAAGCTGCCGCTCAAGGGGCTGGCGGGCCTGGGCGTCGAGGCCGAGAGCGAGAGCGATTTCTCGGGCCAGGGCGCCGCCGCGGCCAACAACCTGTTCAACGGCACCATCACCTGCACGGTGATCGAGGTGTATCCGAACGGCAACCTGCTGGTGTCGGGCGAAAAGCAGGTGGCGATCAACCAGGGCAACGAATTCATCCGCTTCTCGGGCGTGGTCAACCCCAACCATGTGACCACCAGCAACACCGTGCAGTCGACCCAGGTGGCCGATGCGCGCATCGAATACAAGGGCAGCGGCTATATCAACGAGAGCCAGGTGATGGGCTGGTTGCAGCGCTTCTTCCTGCTGCTGTTGCCGATCTGAGGGTGTCATGACCACTGCCATCAAAGCCCGTTTCCTCGTCGCCGCGTTGAGCCTGCTGCTGGCCGTGCCGGCTGCCGCCGAGCGCATCAAGGACCTGGCCACCATTGCTGGCGTGCGCAGCAACCAGCTGGTCGGCTACGGCCTGGTGGTCGGCCTGGACGGCTCGGGCGACCAGACCACGCAGACCCCCTTCACCGTGCAGAGCATCATCAACATGCTGGGCAACATGGGCGTGACCATGCCGCCGGGCACCAACCTGCAACTCAAGAACGTGGCGGCAGTGATGGTCACCGCCGACCTGCCGCCGTTTGCACGGCCGGGCCAGCAGATCGACGTCACCACCTCCTCGATCGGCAATGCCAAGAGCCTGCGCGGCGGCACGCTGGTGATGACGCCGCTCAAGGGCGCCGACGGCCAGATCTACGCCATGGCGCAGGGCAACGTGGTGGTCGGCGGCGCCGGCGCCTCGGGTGGTGGCGCCTCGGTGGTGGTCAACCACCTGTCGGCCGGCCGGGTGCCCAATGGCGCCACGGTCGAGCGCGCGGTGCCGACCGCGTTGGGGCAGGGTGACGTGATCCTGCTCGAACTCGAACAGACCGATTTCGGCACCGCCCAGCGCATGGTCGATGCCATCAACAGCGCCACCTCGCCGGGCCAGGCGCAGGCGCTCGATGGCCGGACCATCCAGGTGCGCGCACCGTCCGACCCGTCGATGCGTGTGGCCTTTCTGGGCCGCTTGCAGAGCATTGATGTGGTGCCGGCGCTGCAGTCGGCCAAGGTGATCATCAACTCGCGGACCGGCTCGGTGGTCATGAACCAGGCGGTCACGTTGCAGCAATGCGCGGTGGCGCACGGCAACCTGTCGGTCTCGGTGACCACCGAGCCGGTGGTCAGCCAGCCCAATCCGCTGTCGGGCGGGCGCACGGTGGTGGGCCAGCGCGGAGATGTCTCGGTCGACCAGGCCGGCGGTACGCTGATGCGGGTGCCCGCCGGCATCAACCTGGCCGACGTGGTCAAGGCGCTCAATGCGCTCGGCGCCAACCCGATGGACCTCATCTCCATCCTGCAGGCCATGAAGGCCGCCGGGGCGCTGCGGGCCGACCTGGAAGTGATCTGATGCAGGGCGCGGCGCAGATCAACACCCTCGATCCGAACGCCCTGGCCGACCTCAAGCGGCTGTCGAAGGACAACGACCCGAAAGCCATCGAAGCGGCGGCCAAGCAGTTCGAGGCGCTGTTCCTGTCGATGGTGCTCAAGTCCATGCGCCAGGCCATGCCCGCGGGCGGCCTGATGGACAATGACCAGAGCAAGCTCTACCAGTCGCTGCTCGACCAGCAGCTGGCCTCCAACATGGCCGCCAGCGGCGGCGCCGGCCTGGCCAAGGCGCTGATCGCCCAACTCGGCGGCAACCCCATGCAGGCGCCCAGCCGCGACGAGATTTCGGCCGGCTTCGACATCGCCTCGGTGCCGCGCCGGCCGGCAAATGCTGCCGCCGCACCCTTGCCGCCGGTCGATCTTGCCGCCCGCCGCGCCGCCGGTCTGCCGGCCAGTGTCAGCGCGCCGGCGAACATCGAGGCCACGCCGCCCGAGATCTCGTCGGACGCGGCCGCCTTCGTGCGCAAGGTCATGCCGCACGCCCAGGCCGCCAGCCGCGAAACCGGCATCCCGGCGCACTTCATGGTGGCCCAGGCGGCGCTGGAAACCGGCTGGGGCAAATACCAGCTGCGCGACGCCAACGGCCTGCCCAGCCACAACCTCTTCAACATCAAGGCCGGCAGCAGCTGGCAGGGCAAGACGGTGACGGTCGATACCACCGAATACGTCAACGGCCGCCCGACCACCGAATCGGCAAAGTTCCGCGCCTACGGCTCGTACGCCGAATCCTTCCGCGACTATGCCCGCCTGATCGGCAACAGCCCGCGCTACGCCGAGGTGGTCGGCCAGCAGGACGCCGCCGCCTTCGCCCGCGAACTGCAGGCCGCCGGCTACGCCACCGACCCGCGCTACGCCGACAAACTCACCCGCATCATCAACGGCCCCACGCTGCGCGGCGCGCTGCCGGGTTGATCGGCTCCCGGTCGTTCCGGCCCGATGCGGCACCCTGCACCCCGCTGAAACCGGAGGCCGATCGATGCGCCTTGCGGCGGGTGCGCTTCGTGTCTCCGCCCCGCACGTTCGTAGGGTGGGCGGCTCGCCGCCCACCATCGCGCCTCGCGATACCGTTGCCCGGCGGGCAGCGAGCGGCCCTCGCTACGAACTGACAGGGCCGTTCGTCGAACTGGCATAAGTTTTGCACTGTTTCTGTCGTAACCGTCTTAGCGACAAGGAACTCCCATGGCAGGCATGCTCAACATCGGCATCACAGGTCTGAACGCCGCCCAGGCGTGGTTGAACACGACCAGCCATAACATCTCCAACGCCTCGACCCCCGGCTTCAGCCGCCAGACCGTCGGTCAGAGCACGCTCAACCCGGTGTTCAGCGGTGGCGGGTTTTTCGGCCAGGGTACGCAGGTCGACTCGGTCAAGCGGGTCTACAGCCAGTTTCTCGAGAACCAGGTGCTCACCGCCGACACGCGCCGCGCCTCGCTGGCGGCCTACGAAACGCAGGTGACCCAGATCGACAACCTGCTGGCTGATTCGACCTCCGGCCTGTCGCCGGCGATCCAGAACTTCTTCAAGGGTGTGCAGGAAGTGGCGGCCAATCCGTCGAGCGTACCGGCGCGCCAGGCCATGCTGGCGTCCGCCGAAAGCCTGACGGCGCGCTTCCAGTATCTCGACGGCCGCCTGACCGACATCCGCAACGGTGTCGAGGGCGACATCGCCAGCACCGTCACCCAGATCAATGCCCATGCCCAGCAACTGGCCGAGATCAACCAGCGCATCCTGGTGGCAGAATCTGCCGGTCCCGGCACCCCCGCCAATGATCTGCACGACCTGCGCGCGACCGTGCTGCGCGACCTGAACGAGCTGATCCAGGTGAGCACGGTGACCGAGAGCGACGGGTCGCTGAGTGTGTTCATTGGCAACGGCCAGCCCCTGGTGATCCGTGGCCAGGTGACGACGCTGACCACCACGCCCAGCACCGAGAACCCGCAACAACTGGCGGTGGGGCTGCAACTGATCGGCGGGGGTACGGTGCAGATGCCCGAGACCCTGCTCACCGGCGGCTCGCTCGGCGGCCTGCTCGAATTCCGTCGTGACGCGCTGGCCAATGCCGAAAGCCAGCTCGGCCTGATTGCCGTCGGCCTGACCGAGACCTTCAACGCCCAGCACCGGCTCGGGCAGGATCTGGACGGCAACCTGGGCCTGAACTTCTTCACCCCGCTGAGCCCGGACGTGCGGCCGGTCAGCGGGGCGACCAGCACGCCGACGGTGGCCTTCGGCAACGTGGCCAACCTCACCGGCGACAGCTACCGGCTCACCTATACCAACACCACCGGCGCCTACGCCCTGGTCAATGCCCGCACCGGGGCGAGCGTGGCCTCGGCGGCCAGCGTGGGGCTGACGATCACCCCGCCGGGCGCGACGGTCAGCGGCGAGTCGTTCATCATCGAGCCGACCCAGCAGGCGGCATCGAACATCCGCGTGGGCATTGGCGATACGCGGCTGGTGGCCGCGGCCGGGCCGGTGCGCGCGGCGGTCGGCAGCAACAATACCGGTACGGCCGCGGTGGTCGGCGTCACGACCACCAGCGTGGCCGGTTTTGCGACCGGGTCGCCGCACATCGGTACGCATACGCTGACGTTCAACGGCACGACCAACCAGTACGATGTGCGCGATGCCGGCAACACCCTGATCGGCAGCATCGCCTACAACCCCGCCACCGACTCGGCCGGCGTGACGCGCACCCTGCCCGGCGCCCTGGGCGGCATCGACATCCGCCTGTCCGGCGTGCCGGTGACCGGCGATCGCCTCACGCTCGAGAGCAATACCGGCGGCGTCGCCGACAACAGCAACGCCGTTGCACTGGGCAACCTGCAGACGGCCAAGACGCTGCTCGGCGCTGGCGGTGCGGGGACGGCAAGCTATCAATCCACCTATTCCAACCTGGTCAGCGCCATCGGCAACAAGACCAGCGAAGTCAAGGTCAGCCGCGCCGCGCAAGAGACGCTGGTCGGCCAGGCCACGGCCAGCCGCGAGGCGCTGTCCGGGGTGAATCTCGACGAAGAGGCCGCGAACCTCATCCGCTTCCAGCAGGCCTACCAGGCCTCGGCGCGGGTGATTGCGATCGCCGGCAGCCTGTTCGACGAAATTCTCTCCATCGCGCGTTAAGCCGGCCACACGAAGGAGCCTGATCATGCGAATCAGTACCGGCATGCTCTACCAGACCGGGGTCAACACGATCCAGAAACAGACCGCGCAAATGCTGCAGACCCAGCAGCAGGTGGCGACCGGGCGGCGCATCGTGTCGCCCTCCGACGACCCCGTCGCTTCGGCACGGGCGCTCGAGATCACCCAGGCGCAAGGCATCAACGCCCAGCAGCAGATCAACCAGGGCTATGCCAAGGATGCCCTCGGCCTGATGGAGAACAAGCTTGCCGCGGTCGAGGAACTGGTCATCCACACCCGCACCCGAGCGGTGGCCGCGGGCAACGGCACCTACGCGCCCAGCGAGCTGAAGGCGATCGCCACCGATGTGCGCGCCAGCTTCGACTCCATGCTGGCGCTGGCCAACAGCCAGAACGGGCAGGGCGAGTACCTGTTCTCGGGCTACCAGGCGGATGTCAAACCCTACACCGGCACGCTCGATGGCGTGAGCTATCAGGGCGACCAGGGGCAGCGTACCTTGCAGGTGTCACCCTCGCGCCTGATGGCCGTGAGCAATGCCGGCAGCGACGTGTTCGACGCCGTGCGGCAGGAGCCCGGCAAGTTCTTTGCCGTGCCGGTGGCGCCCAACGGTGGTACCGGCCACATCGCGCAGGCGCAGACCACCGGCGCCTACACCGGCACCCGCTACGACATCCAGTGGGACGGCACCAACTACAACGTCACCGATGCCGATACCGGCGCCGCCATCGTCAGCCAGAGCGGCCCCACACTCAGCTTTGGCGCCGTCCAGCTCGAGATGGGGGGCACCCCCAATGTCGGCGACACCTTCGAGGTCGGCCCCCGCGCCAGCGTGTTCAACATGTACACCAACATGGTCCGCGCGCTCGAAAACCCCTCGCCCACGGTCGGCATCCAGGGCGCCGTCGCCCAGGCCATCGACGGCATGGACCGCAGCCTCGACCAGGTGCTCACCGTGCGCGCCTCGGTCGGCTCGCGCATGGTCGAGATCTCGACCCTCGAATCGGTGGGGAGCGACCTCGACATCCAGTACGCCCAGACGCTCTCGCGCCTGCAGGATGTCGACTACGCCGAGGCGGTGAGCAACCTCACCCTGCAGCAAACCTACCTGCAAGCCTCGCAGCAGTCCTTCCTGCGCATCAACCAGCTCAGTCTCTTCAACTATCTTGGCTGACATGCGCACCTTCCGCCCCCTCGCCACCGTCGCCGCGCTCGCCATGGCCGGCTGCAGTACCGTGCCCGGTCCCGGCGAAGGCGCCAGCACCCAGTGGCTGCTCGCCCCTGCCGCCGCCGTGATGGTGCTCGAGAGCGGCTACACCACCAACCCGCAACTCGCCGGCATGGTCGCCGCCTGGGCGCTGCTCGACCCGCTCGCCCCCAACTGGCAGATCCAGGCCACCCGCCTCGACGAGCGCAACGTGCGCTTCCACCTCCAGCACAAGCTCCTGCACACCGGCGGCGAAGGCGAAGCCCGCCAGGTTCTCGTCCGCAGCGCCGAGCGCATCACTCGCGAAGAAGGCTTCAGCGAGTACGAAATCACCCGCATGGAACAGAGCATCGACTCCACCCGCCCCTTCGCCCGCCGCACCATGGTGGCCGATGTGCGCATGCTGCGGGGCAGGGCGTTGCCGGGGTTGTAAGGCGCGGCGCCAGCCCGCCGCCGTAGCGCCGCGTCGGAATCGGAGCGGTGCGCTCCGCCTCGTCTGCGGTACCCTGAGGCCATGGGCCGAGGTGTGACGCCACCCGCGTTCGGTGAGGCCTGGCGTCTCGAGCATCCAAGGCCAGCGGGAGGGGGAGAAGATGGCGCTATTCATGTCGGTAGACCGCCTCAGGGTGCTGGGCATGCGTATTCGCGAGCGGCTATGGGTGAAGCCGATTCTCTTCTGCGCCCTGTCGATCCTGGCGGTCGTGGTGGCCAGGGCGGCGGATGACACCTCGCTGGTGGGCATCGTGCCGGACACGACGCGAGAATCGCTGGAGACGCTGCTGTCGATCATGGCGTCGAGCATGCTGGTGATCGCGACGTTTTCGGTCGGTTCGATGGTGTCGGCCTACAACGCCGCCAGCAACTCGGCCACGCCGCGCTCGTTTGGCGTGGTGGTGGCGGACGATGTGTCGCAGAACGCGCTGTCGACCTTTGTGGGCGCGTTCATCTTCAGCATCGTGGCGATCACGGCGGTCAAGAACGATGTCTTTCGGCCGGCGGGGCTTGGCGTGCTGTTTGCCCTGACCGCGCTGGTGTTTGGCCTGGTGGTGTTTACCTTCGTGCGCTGGGTGGACCGGATCGCCCGGCTCGGACGGATGGGCTCGACCATCGAGAAGGTGGAGCGTGCCACGGCCGAGGCGCTGGCACGCCGGCGTCGTGCGCCGACCCTGGGGGGCGTGCCGGTGCGGCCCTTGCCGCGCGGTGAGGCGGTCACGGCCTCGCAGGTCGGCTATGTGCAGCACATCGACATGGCGCGGCTGCAGGCCTGGGCCGTGGCGGCCGGTGCGCGGGTGGTGGTGGCCGCCTTGCCGGGCACCTTTGCCTTTCCCGACCGTGCGCTGGCCTATGTCAGCCTGCCACCGGGCGACGAGCCGGCACGGTCGGCCGACGAGGTGGCTGCCGCCTTCACCATCGGCCGCCACCGGCGTTTCGAGGACGATCCGCGTTTCGGGCTGGTGGTGTTGTCGGAGATCGCCGGGCGGGCGCTGTCGCCGGCGGTGAATGATCCGGGCACGGCGGTGCAGGTGTTGGGCGTGCTGGTGAGGCTGTTTGCGCAATGGGCGGCGCCCGCCTCCGGGGAGGACACCGCGGCTTGCGACCGGGTCGAGGTGCCGGCGCTGTCGGTGCGCGACATGTTCGACGACGCGTTCACCGCCATCGCACGCGACGGTGCCGGGACGCTCGAGGTGGCGATCCGCCTGCAGAAAGCGTTGCGGGCGCTCGCCGGGCTGGGCGGGCCGTCGATGCGCGCTGCGGCCGAGGACCACGCGCGTCTGGCACTCGAACGTGCCACGCACACCCTGGCGCTGCCGGCCGACTGTGCCCAAGTGCGTGATGCCGCCGCGCGGCGCGATGACTGAGCGCTCGCCCGCCCGGTCTGGCTCCACCGGGGCGGACCGCCGCGCACTGCGGCGGATCAAGTGGCTGCACACGCTCGTCTGGGCCGTGTTTGCCGCGTGCATCGTGGCGATGCCGGTTGCGTCATGGTCGGGCAGGCACCGTGTGGCGGCATCGCTGGCGGCGGTGGTGTTGGTCGAGGTGCTGGTGCTCGCCGCGAATGGCTGGCGCTGTCCGCTGACGGCGGTAGCGGCGAAGTACACCGAGGATCGCCGGGCGAATTTCGATATCTATCTGCCCGTGTGGCTGGCGCGAAACAACCAGCGTGTGTTCGGTGCCCTGTATGCCGCGGGGCTGGTTTATGCCTTGCTGGCCTGGCTGCGGGCGGCTGAGCTCGACGGGGCTTTACTCGGCGGCCGCGAGCGCGGACCATGGCCGACTTTACTTCAGCGAGGTGTGCGGCATGCGGTTTTTGGGAATGCCTGCTTTGATGGCGGTGCTGATGAGCGCCCCGGTGATGGCGGACGCCTTCGACGCGTTCTACGCCGACGCGGAAAACGCACGCGGGTTTGCTGCGGCGCAGGCCTCGGGGCAGATCGCGCAGGGGCGGCAGCGCATGCTGGCGATGTGTGCCGAGGCGAAGCTCAAGACCCCGGCGGCTGACTGCGGCTGTGTCGAACGCGAGCTGGCCGGCGTGTCGGACCGTGCGTTCTACTTTGAGAGCGTGCTGGCGTATCGCGAGTATCAGGAAAAAGTGGATGCGCTGCGGGCGGAGGACACGGCACGCTACGCGCAACTCAAGGCGCAGCATGCGCAGCGCATGGGGCTGGCGCGTCGGCTGGAAGCGGCCTGCGGCATGGTGTGAGGCGGGACTGAACAGGACGTGATGATGAGAGACGTGGTGGTAACGCAGGAGCCGGTCGAGCTCTACAAGATCCTCAAGTTCGAGGGCCTGGTGGGCAGCGGCGGCGAGGCCAAGTCGGCGGTGGCCGAGGGTTTGGTACGGGTCAATGGCGAGGTCGAGACGCGCAAGCGCCGGCAGATCGTGGCCGGCGACGTGCTGAGCTTTGCCGGCGAGCAGTTGCGTATCGTGCGCGCGGGTGGCTGACGATGCAGATCTGGGTCGATGCCGATGCCTGCCCGGTGGTGATCAAGGAGATCCTGTTCCGCGCGGCTGACCGCGCCAAGGTGATGACCACGCTGGTGGCCAACCAGATGGTGCGCGTGCCGCCGTCGCGCTTCATCCGCATGGTGCAGGTGTCGTCGGGCTTCGATGTGGCGGACAACGAGATCGTCAAGCGCCTGGCGGCGGGCGATCTGGTGATCACGGCGGACATCCCGCTGGCGGCGGACGTGATCGAGAAGGGCGGCCATGCGCTGAATCCGCGCGGCGAGTTCTACTCGGCCGAGAATATCCGCTCGCTGCTCAACATGCGCGATTTCATGGACACGCTGCGTTCGAGCGGCGTGGACACCGGCGGCCCGCCCGCCTTGAGCCTGAGCGACCGCAAGGCCTTTGCCAGCCATCTCGACCGCTTCCTGGCGCGCCACGCGCCGCGCGGCTGAGTTCAGGGCGCGGTGGCCAGCGCGGCCCGGCGGCGGCGCTGGGCATGGACCACCCAGCCGATCAGCGCCAGCGCGGGCAGGAACATCCACTCCTGCGCCGGGCGACCGCTCGGCACTTCAACCGCGTCGATCCGGAAGCCGGCCCGGATGCCGAGCTTGGCCGCCTGACTGCCAAAGGCCACCCGCGTGACGGTAAAGCCGGTGTCGCTGACCACCGTACCGACGCCGCTGTCAGCCAGGCGCCGCGTGGCGCTGGCGGCGGGTTTGCCCAGCGGCAGCAACACGCCGCGCTCGACCGCGTCGCCCTCGATGGTGGTGCCGCTCAGGAATACCCGCATCTGCGCATTGGGCGGGGCGGCGACGATGGCCGCTTCGGCCTCGGCACCGGTGAGCTGTTGGTAAGGGGCGATGAGCGGGTCCATGAACATGCCCGGGTTGAAGAGCATGAACACCGCCAGCAGCATCACCAGCCGATCGCGCCCGGTGCTCTTGATCAGCAGCCAGCCCTGGTTCACCGAAATGAAGGCGAAGCCGGCCAGCGTGGCGCTGGCGAGCGTGAGCACGGTGTGGCCCACGCCCTCGACCCCGATCAGCAGCAGCTTGGGATTGAGCACGAACATGAAGGGGATCAGCACCATCCGCATCGAGTAGCGGAAGGCCTGCATGCCGGTCTTGATCGGGTTGGTCAGCGCAATGCTGGCGGCCGCATACGAGGCCAGGCCCACCGGCGGGGTGATGTCGGCCATGAGGCCGAAATAGAACACGAACAGGTGCGCCGCAATGAGCGGCACCAGCAGGCCGTTCTGCGCGCCGAGCGCGACAATCACCGGTGCCATGAGCGAGGACACCACGATGTAGTTGGCGGTGGTGGGCAGGCCCATGCCCAGCACCAGGCAGATCAGCGCCACCAGCACCAGCATGAGGATGATGTTGCCGCCCGACAGCGCGGTGACCAGATCCGTCATCACCAGGCCGATGCCGGTGAGCGTCACCGTGCCCACGATGATGCCTGCGGTGGCCGTGGCGATGGCCACGGTGATCATGTTGCGCGCGCCGGCGGCCAGGCCGTCGATAAGGTCTTGCGCGCCACGCAGCGCCGCCGCGCGCAGGTCGGCCTCGCCGCGGAACCAGGCCAGGATCGGTCGCTGGGTGAGCACGATGAAGGCCAGGAACAGCACCGCCCAGAAGGCGGCGCGGGTGGGCGAGAGCTGCTCGATGACCAGGTTCCACACCAGCGCGCCCACCGGCAGCAGAAAGTGCAGCCCCGAGCGCAGCGTGGGGCCGAAGGGGGGCAGGGCGGTGATGGGCGCGTCGGCCGATTCGTCGCTGCGGATGTGCGGCGCGCTGATGCGCAGCAGCACCACATAGGCGGCCAGCATGAGCACGGCCACCACCGCGAACGAGATCTGCGGCAGCACCGCGTGCACCGCGGCACCGGCGATGGTGACGAAGGCCAGCGTGCCGGCCAGGCCGATGACGCCGAGCGAGATGTTGGCCAGCGTGCGCTGCCAGCGTGGCGAATGGCGGCGTGGCAGGCCGCGCATGTTGGCCTTCACCGCCTCCAGGTGCACGATGTACATCAGCCCCAGGTAAGACACCAGCGCCGAGATGAGCGCGTGCTTGAGCACCTGCACATAGGGCACGCCCACGTACTCCACCATCAGGAAGGCGGCCGCGCCCATCACCGGCGGCATGACCTGACCGTTCACCGAGGCGGCCACCTCCACGGCCGCGGCCTTCTCGCCCGAGTAGCCCACGCGCTTGATGAGCGGGATGGTGAGTGGCCCGGTGGTCACCACGTTGGTGATGGATGAGCCCGAAATGAGCCCCGTGGCCGCCGAGGCCACTACCGCCGCCTTGGCCGGCCCGCCGCGCAGGTGGCCGAGCATGGCCACCGCGCTGCGGATGAAGTAGCTGCCGGCGCCGGCGGTTTCGAGCAGCGCGCCGAAGAGCACGAACAGGAAGATGAACCCGGCCGAGACGCCCAGCGCCACGCCGAACACCCCCTCGGTGCCCAGCCACAGGTGGCCCATGGCATGGCTGAAGGAGGCGCCCTTGTGGGCGATCAGATCCGGCATTTGCTCGCCAAAGAAGATATAGGTCAGCAAGACCAGCGCCAGGCCGACCATGGGCAGGCCGAGCACCCGCCGGGTGGCTTCGAGCAGCAAGGCGAGGCCGGTGGCCGCGACGACGACCTCGATCAGCCAGGGGTTGCCGGTGTGCGCGCCGACCGACTCATAGAACAGGGCGAGGTAGCCGGCGCTCAACGCGGCCAGCGCGGCCAGCACGATGTCGGCGCGGGGGATGGTGTCGGTGGCCTGGCGCCGGACGACCGGGTAGGCCAGCAGCGCCAGAAAGACGGCGAAGGCCAGATGCAGCGAGCGGATCCGCGCCTCGTTGAGCACCCCCACCCCCAGCCACTCCGGCAGTGGCGAGGCGACCCACAGCTGAAACGCTGACCACGCCAGGCCGGTCAAGGCGAGTACGCCGGCCATGCGCCCCCGCGGCGTGCGCAAGCCCATGGCCAGGTGGGTGGCACGCAGGCGCGATGGGGTCGATGCCGGTGTGTGCTCGTGCGCACCGCTCATGTGGGTGATCGCCTCCCTCGGTGGGACGGCCCGGGCCGCCGGTGGGTGTCGCCCGTCGGCAACATCCGGTGTCGGTCCAGTATCTTTGGCGCCTCGCGAGGTGGTCAAGGGGGGCTGGTGCCGCGCGCCTGGCGTTGGCGCGCTGCGTGTTGGCCACGGCGGGGCGCGCGCGGCGGAATCAACTCGGCGACGATGGCACGGATTGTGCAGCACAACACGTGTTGTCACTCGGACGAAAGTTATGCTCAAAGTGCTCGTTGTCGATGAATCCAGTGAGCGCGCCGACGAGATCTGCCTCAGTCTCGTGCGCGCCGGCTACCTGGTGTCGGCGGTCTTGCCCAACGCGATGGATTTGCCGCGTCATGTGGCGGCGATGTCGCCGGACGTGATCCTGATCGACACCGAATCGCCCAGTCGCGACACGCTCGAACATCTGTCGGCCATCAACCGCGCCAACCCGCGGCCGGTGCTGCTGTTCTCGCGCGAGCGCGACGCGCAGATCATCCGCAGTGCCTTGCGGGCTGGGGTGGCGGCCTATGTGGCCGAGACGGTGGCGCCCGAGCGCCTGGGGGCGGTGGTGGAGGTGGCGTTGGCCCAGTTCGAGGAGCACCAGAACCTGCGCCAGGAGCGTGACGAGGCGGCACGGCGCTTGTCGGAGCGGGTCACCATCGAGCGTGCCAAGGGGCTGCTGATGAAGGCGCGCGGGCTGGACGAGGACGCCGCTTACCACGCGCTGCGGCGCCTGGCGATGGAGCGCGGACGCAAGCTGGTGGAGATTGCGCAAGGGGTGGTCGATGGGGCCAGCCTGTTGATGTAGGCCACCGCCCCGAAGTGGGGCGAAAGGCGCGGATGGTGCACTGCGGCAGTGCCAATTCTGTGCGCCGCAGGACGAAATCGGGGGGAAAGGCCCCGATCGGCAACAAGTGTTAAAACTGGCACGCTCCTCGCTAAAGGAGGTGCGAGGCGGAATCAACGGCGATTTCGCACAGAGACTGATCCCGGACAACGGTGTCCATCGGAAGCAGGTACGCGACAGGCGTGCCGGCCTTTGATGCGACGCCGTTTTTTATTGCCTGAATGATTTTGAACCCCTGGAGAGTGCACCATGACCGAACTGAATACGCCGGAACTGAACCGACGCGGTTTTCTGAAAGCGGGCGCAGCCGTGAGCAGCGCCGTCGCGATCAGCTCCCTGCTGCCCTTTGGCGGCGCCTGGGCCGGTGGCTCGGAAGGGCTGGAGAAAACCGCGCTCAAGCTGGGCATCATCCCGCTGACCGACTGTGCGGTGATCGTGGTGGCCAAGGAGAAGGGCTTCTTCAAGAAGCACGGGCTGGATGTGGAAGTGTCCAAGGAAGCCTCCTGGGCCAACATCCGCGACAAGGTCTCGCTCGGTGAGCTGGACGGCGCGCACATGCTGGCCGGCATGCCGCTGGCCGCCACGCTGGGCGTCGGTGCCACGCAGAAGGACACCATCACCGCCTTCTCGATGGACCTCAACGGCAACGGCATCACGGTGTCGAACGAACTCTACGAGCGCATGATGGCGGCCGACCCCGAGGCCATGAAGAAGCGGCCGACCTCGGCGGTGGCGCTGAAGAAGGTGATCGAGGAAGACAAGAAGGCCGGCAAGGAGCCGATGACCTTCGCCATGGTCTTCCCGGTGTCGACCCACAACTACGAGATCCGCTACTGGATGGCCTCGGCCGGCATCGATCCGGACAAGGATGTGCGCCTGATCGTCATCCCGCCGCCGCAGATGGTCGCCAACCTGCAGGCACGCAACATCGTCGGCTACTGCGTGGGCGAGCCGTGGAACCAGCGCGCGGTGGAGATGGGCATCGGCCGCTCGCTGATCACCAACTACGAGATCTGGAACAACAATCCGGAGAAGGTGTTCGGCGTCAACAAGGAGTGGGCCGACAAGCACCCCAACACGCACAAGGCGCTGATCCGCGCCATGATCGAAGCGGCGCAGTGGATGGACAAGCTCGAGAACCGCCGCGAGGTGGTGAAGATCATCTCGCAGAAGTCCTACGTGAATGCGCCCGAGAGCGTGGTCGAGAACTCCATGACCGGCACCTGGCGCTACACCAAGACCGAAGAGGTGCAGCTGCCGGACTTCAACGTCTTCTACCGCTACGCGGCGACCTTCCCGTGGCAGTCGCATGCGGTGTGGTTCCTCACGCAGATGGTGCGCTGGGGGCAGATCGAGGCGCCGATCAACTTCAAGAAAGTGGCCGAGACGGTCTATCGCAGCGACATCTACCGCGATGCGGCCAAGGACCTGGGCATCGCCGTGCCGAGCATCGAGATGAAGCCCGAGGGCGTCAACGCCGCGCGCTGGATGCTGGAGAAGGCCAGCGCCCCGATCCAGATGGGGCCGGACATGTTCTTCGACGGCATGAAGTTCGACCCCGCCAAGCCCATCGACTACCTCAAGGGCTTCCCGGTCCACGCCATGAAGCTGGACCTGGCGGCGCTGGCCAAGGCCAACGCCTGAGCGCAGGCACCCCACAAGGAGAATGCACATGAGCACACTGACCTTGTCCGCCGCCGATGCAGCGCCGGAAAAAGTCGACAAGGCCGCGCCAGCGGCCACGCCGGCAACCCCCGCCACGCACACGCCACCGGCCGCGCCGGCGCCCCGCAGCCGGGGGTTCTCGTTGCAGTGGCTGCGTACGCTGATCGCGGCCGTTTCGGGCATCGGCGCGCTGGTGGCGGTGTGGTGGATGGTGGCCGACACGGTCGACAGCTTCCCCGGCCCGATCCCCACCTGGCACGCCGCCGTCGAACTGTTCGCCGACCCCTTCTACAACAACGGCCCCAACGACATGGGCATTGGCTGGAACGTGCTCTACTCGCTGGAGCGGGTCGGCATCGGCTTTGGCCTGGCGGCGCTGGTAGGCATCCCCGCCGGCTTCCTGGTCGGGCGCTTCGGCTTCATGCGCTCGGCCAGCGAACCGGTGATCAGCCTGCTGCGCCCGGTCTCGCCCCTGGCCTGGCTGCCGATCGGCCTGCTGGTGTTTCGCGACGCCAACCTGGCGGCGATCTGGGTGATCTTCATCTGCTCGATCTGGCCGATGATCATCAACACCGCCGCCGGCGTGCGCGCCGTGCCGCAGGACTACCTCAACGTGGCGCGGGTGCTGGCGCTGTCGGAGTGGAAGATCGTCACCCGCATTCTCTTCCCCGCGGTGCTGCCGCACATCCTCACCGGCGTGCGCCTGGCGGTCGGCACGGCCTGGCTGGTGATCGTCGCCGCCGAAATGCTCACCGGCGGCATCGGCATCGGCTTCTGGGTGTGGGACGAGTGGAACAACCTGTCGGTCGAGCACATCCTGGTCGCCATCCTGGTGATCGGCGTGGTCGGTCTGGCGCTGGAATACGCCCTGCTGTGGCTGGCCAAGCGGTTCAGCTACGGCGGCACGGTCTGAGAGGCTGAAAAAATGCCACGCCGACTGCGAGCACGGCTGAGCGTCCCTGGCTGCGTTGCGGGGACCCCCGAAATCGGGTTGCGTAGCCCCGCTACGCGCCCCAATTTCGTGCTCCCCCGCGCCTTGCCAGAAACACCCAGCCGCGCTCTCGCTACGGCGCGGAATTCTTTCAGCCTCTGAGGAGACACTCATGAACGCACCCATCGTCAAGGTCGAGCGCGTCGGCATGCGCTTCGACACCAACAAGGGCCCCTTCGTCGCGCTGCGCGACATCGACCTGGAGATCGCCCGCGGCGAGTTCGTCTCGCTCATCGGCCACTCCGGCTGCGGCAAATCCACGCTGCTCAACCTGATCGCCGGGCTCACGCTGCCGACCGAGGGCGTGTGCCTGTGCAACGGACGCGAAATCGGCGGGCCGGGGCCGGAGCGCGCCGTGGTGTTCCAGAACCACTCGCTGCTGCCGTGGATGACCTGCTTCGAGAATGTGTATCTCGCCGTCGAGCGCGTCTTCGGCGGTACCGAGAGCAAGGCCCAGCTCAAGGCGCGCACCCGCGCCGCGCTGGAGATGGTGCACATGGACCACGCGCTGCAGAAGTATCCGAACGAGATCTCCGGCGGCATGAAGCAGCGCGTCGGCATTGCCCGCGCCTTCGCCATGGAGCCGCAGATCCTGCTCATGGACGAGCCTTTCGGCGCACTCGACGCGCTCACCCGCGCCAGCCTGCAGGACGAACTGATGGGCGTGATGGCCAAGACCGGCGCCACGGTGGTGATGGTGACCCACGATGTGGACGAGGCGGTGCTGCTGTCCAATCGCGTGGTGATGATGACCAACGGCCCGGCCGCGACCATCGGCGAGATCCTCGAGGTCAAGCTCGACACGCCGCGCGAGCGGCTCAAGCTGGCGCACGATCCGGCCTTTGCCGAATACCGTGCGGCGGTGATGGAGTTCCTCTACCAGAAGCAGATGAAGAAAGCCGCCTGATCACACCGGTGCCGGTGCCGGAGGGATCGCCCGCGGGTTCTCCCGGCACCGGTTGTGGATTGCCTGCGCTGTTCGCGGCATGATGGGTCCGACCAACGTGTTGGCCGGCGCCCGGACATGCCAGGGCACACAGGAGGAACACCATGGGCGATGACGACGGCGACTGGTTGATGGTGGCGCGCTGCCTGGACCCGACCGAAGCACACCTGCTGCGCGCCTGCCTCGAGGCGGCGGGGCTGGACGCCATGGTGGCCGATGCCAACCTGGTGCAGACCCATTCGCTGATCGCTGTCGCGGTGGGCGGGGCGCGGGTGATGGTGCCCGAGGCGCAGCTTGAACGCGCCAAGGCCGTGCTCGAGGCCTATCACCGGGGCGATTTCGCCCTCGACGACGACACCGACGTGGGCGAACCGCGCGGCGATTAGGCGGGGGCGACCGATGCCGCGGCGTCGCGCCGCTCGACGGTCTTCAACACCACCAGCAAGACAGTGCCGACCACCATCACCCCGGCGGCCAGGTACAGCCCGCCGGCGTAGCTGCCCAGGCGGGTGGCGATCCAGCCGGTGATGGCTGGTGCGACGATCTGCGCCACGCCGTACGAGAGCGTCATCTTGCCCATCATCTTGGCCGGGCGGGTCGGGTAGTAGCGACCGGCCATGGTCAGCACCAGACTCACCATGCCGATGAAGGTGCCACCGAACAGGATGGCCCCGGCCATCGCAGGCACCAGCCCGCCGGCCACCACCGGCAGCACGATGCCGACAATCTGCAGCGCCGAGGCGAGGATCAGTGCGTTGAGGTCGCCGGTGCGCCGGGCGATCAGGTCCCACACCATGCACGAGGGGGCGCCCGCCACGCCGATGGTGAGGAACACCAGCCAGCCGCGCCCGGCCAGGCCGGGGAGCTGGTCGATGATGGCGACGATGAAGGTCGCGCTGACCACATAGCCCACACCGGCGCAAAAGTAGGCGGCCATGAACAGGCGCATGAAGGCCGGGCTCGGCGGCGCGTCAATCAGCTTCTGGCCGGTCTTGGTGACCGCGCTGCTGTCGGGCGGCGGCAGCCAGCGCAGCGCCGGCACCAGCAGCACGAAGCCGATGGCGGTGAAGGCGAACCATTGTTCGCGCCAGTCAAAAAAGTGGCTCATCAGCGCCACCGCCGCCGAACAGCCGGCGATGCCCAGGCCGATGCCGGCGAAGTGGATGCCCAATTCGCTGCGGTGGTTGTGGCGGATCAGCCAGTTGAGGATCAGCCCGGTGCCCAGCAGCATGCCGGCCGCACTCGACAGCCCGGCGATGAAGCGCGAGACGGCCCACACGGTGACATTGGTGCTCAGCCCCATCATCACGGTGCTGAGGATGGCGACCACCAGGCCGATGCGGTAGAGGCGGTCCTTGAGGACCAGGTCGCTGATCAGCGAGGCGATTAGCGCGCCCGAGAGGTAGCCGGCGTAGTTGATGGCCGCCAGCCAGCCAGCCTCGGCCACGCCCAGTCCGGCCTGCGCCTGCATTAGCGGCAGCAGGGGCGTATAGGCAAAGCGGGCGACGCCCAGCGCCAGCAGCAGACTGAAGATGCCGGCACTGAGGACCTGGAGGCGTTCGCGTTGTTCGGTCATTGGGGGCGGATTTTTTGTGTTTGGTGGACGCACGATAAACAAGCTAATGTATCAATACAAATGATTTGTTGAGAACGGTTTGTTCTCTATCGGAGATATGGCTATGGAGCTGGTCGCCCTGCGCACGTTTCAGACGGTGGTCGAGGAGGGCGGCGTGCTGGCCGCCTCACGCAAGCTCAACACGGTGCAGTCCAATGTGACCGGCCGTATCCGCCGGCTGGAGGAAGAACTCGGGGTAGAGCTGTTTTTCCGCAAGGGGCGCGGGCTGGAGCTGGCGCCCTCGGGCCGGGTGCTGCTGGCCTATGCGCGCCGCCTGCTGCAGCTCGAACGCCAGACCGCCGCCGCGGTGCGCCAGATTGGCGAGGGCAGCGGCGAGTTGCGCATCGGCACGATGGAGACCTTCGCCGCGCTGCACCTGCCGCGCGCGCTCAAGGCGGTACGCGCCCGGCACCCGATGCTGGAACTGCGTGTGCGCACCAATACCAGCGCGGCGCTGGCCGAGGCGGTGCTCGACCACAAACTCGACTGCGCCTTTGTTGCCGGGCCGGTGACGCATCCGTCGCTACACTTCGACGAGCTGGTGGTCGAGGAGCTGGTGCAGGTGTCGGCACCGGGCATCAGCCCGGTCACCCATCCGCTGATCTTTTTCCGCGAGGGCTGCGCCTACCGCACCCGGGCGCTGACCTGGCAGCGCGCAATCGGCCACGCGGTGGCCGACGCGATGGAGTTCGGCACGCTGGAGGGCATTCTCGGTTGCGTGTCGGTCGGGCTGGGCTGGACGCTGATGCCGCGAGCGGTGGTGGAGCAGTCCGGCCATGCCGATGATCTGGTGCTCGAAGCGCTGCCCGACGATGTCGGCCGCGTGCCCACCGGCATGATCACCCTGCGCGATGCGCCGCCGATGGTGGCGTTCAAGACGCTGGCGGAGGCGATCAGGCGTGCCGATCAGGGGGTGCCGCTCAAGGCCTGAACCACCACCGCGATGGCCTCGAAGCCCTGTTCGTAGAAGTGCATCATCACCGGGCCGAAGGCGTCGAGCGAGAGCAGGAGCACGACGAAGCCGGCCGACATGGTGATCGGGAAACCGACCGCGAAGAGGTTGATCTGCGGCGCCGCGCGGGTGAGCACACCCATGGCGATGTTGGTGATGAGCAGCGCCGCGACCAGCGGCAGGGCCAGCAGCAGGCCGGCCGCGAAGAGCAGGGCGCCGGTGCCGGCCGCCTCGCGCCAGCCGATGGCGGCGAAGGGCTCGGGGCGGATGGGCAGCCATTCGAAGCTGCGCACCACCACCTCGATCATCATCAGGTGGCCATTGAAGGCGAGGAACAGCAAGGAGGCGAGCAGGCCCATGAACTCGGCCAGCACGCCGGTCTGACCGCCCGATTGGGGGTCGAAGAAGGTCGCGAACGACAAACCCATCTGCAGCCCGATCAGCTCGCCGGCCACGTCGACCGCGGCGAACACCAGGCGCATCACGAAACCGATCACCACGCCGATCAGGATCTGCTGCACGAACACCGCCAGGCCGATGCCGGAGCCGGGGTCGATGGCCGGCAGCGGCGGCAGCGCGGGCAGGATGGCCATGGCCGCGGCCAGGCCCACGGCCAGGCGGATGCGCACCGGCACCGCGCCGTTGCTGAACAGCGGCGCGGACGAGATCATGCCGAGAATGCGCGCGAGCGGCAGCATCAGCCCGGCAACCCAGGCATTGAGCTCGGCGCTGGTGACTTCGAGCATCGACGACGCTAGCCGATGACGGTGGGGATCGACTCGAACATGCGGATCATGAAGTCGGTCAGCAGGGTGATCATCCACGGGCCGGCGAGGATCAGCGTGACGAAGATGGCGATCACCTTGGGCACGAAGGAGAGGGTCATCTCGTTGATCTGGGTGGCGGCCTGGAAAATGCTCACCAGCAGGCCGGTGACCAGCGCGGCGATGAACAGCGGCGCGGCGACGAGCAGGGTGACTTCGACCGCCTGGCGGCCGATGTCGATGACGGTTGCCGGGGTCATGGACGGGCTCCGGAGAAAGGGGTGGGGCTCATGGCACGAAGCTCTGCACGAGGGAGCCGATCAGCAGCGTCCAGCCGTCGACCAGCACGAAGAGCATGATCTTGAACGGCAGCGAGACGATCACCGGCGACATCATCATCATGCCCATCGACATCAGCACCGAGGCGACCACCATGTCGATGATCAGGAAGGGGATGAACACGATGAAACCGATCTGGAACGCGGTCTTCAGCTCCGAGGTGACAAAGGCCGGCACCAGTACCTTCATCGGCAGGTCGGCGGCCGAATCCACCTTGGGCGTGTCGGCCAGCTGCGAGAACAGGTTCAGGTCCGGCTCGCGCACCTGGCGCAGCATGAAGTCCTTGACCGGTGCGGCGGCACGGTTGGCCGCTTCGTCCAGCTCGATGGTGCCGGCGGTCAGCGGCAGGTAGGCGTCGGTATAGACCTTCTCGATCACCGGCGACATGATGAAGAAGCTGAGGAACAGCGCCAGGCCGACCAGGATCTGGTTGGGCGGCGAGGTCTGGGTGCCCAGCGCATGGCGCAGCAGCGAGAAGACGATGATGATGCGGGTGAAGCTGGTCATCATCAGCACCACCGCCGGCAGGAAGGTCAGCGAGGTGAGCAGCACCAGCGTCTGCACGCTGAGGCTGTAGGTGGTGCCGCCGCCGGCGGTGGGCGTGCCGGTGATGGCCGGCACCGCCTGGGCCAGGGCGAGGCCGGGCAGCAGGGTCAGGGCGAGTGTGGCGAGGAGGCGAAGGCGGCGCGGGATCATGACTTGCGCGTCTCCATCAGCGTCTTGAGCCGGGCGGCAAAGCCGGTGGTGTCCGGGGTGTCGGCGGCGCCAGCGGGCGGGAGGGCGAGCGCGGCCGGATCGACGGTGTGCAGCATGTTGACCCGGCCCGGGGCGACGCCGAGCACCAGCACCTGGTCGGCCACTTCCACCAGCACCACGCGCTCGCGCGGGCCCACCGGTGCGGCGCCGAGCACCTTCAGCCCGCGGGCGCTGCCGCGCGGGGCGCCGAGGCGCTTGAGCAGCCACAGGCAGACCAGCAGCACGCCGACCACGACCACCAGGCCAAAGGCCATCTGCCCCAGGCTGCCGGCCAGCGTACTGCCGGCCGCCGGTGCGGGCGTCGGCGCGTCGGCCGCGCGGCCGGCCAGCGGCAGGCACATCAGGATCCACAACACACTTCGCAACATCGCGCGCCTCGGGGCGGTTCAGGGACACGCTGGCAGAGTAGCCCGGGGCGGGGCAAGTTCAGGGCGCGATAAGGCGGCAAAAATTGCCGCTATTCCGCCCCGGTGGCGAGGTGTTATCTGGCGGGGGCGTCGAAACAGGCACGGAGCAGCGCCTGCATTTTCTCGGCGCCGAGCTCCTCGACGAGGGCGATGTTGCGCGCCGGAATCTGGTCGGGGTCGGGGTAGTTCTCCACCGCCCGCGCTAGGCTGTCTTCGCGGATCAGGTGCAGCAGCGGATAGGGCGAGCGGTTGGTGGTGTTCTCGACGTCGTCCGGCTCGGTGCCGCCGAACTGGTAGTCCGGATGAAAGCTGGCGACCTGGAAGCTGCCGCGATAGCCGAGCTGCTTGAGCATGCTCGGCGTGTGGTTGATGAACTGGTTGTAGTCGAAGAAGTCCTGCAGCACATGCGGATGGATCAGCAGGGTGGTTTCGATGGCCTCGTTGTCGGCCATCAACGCCAGCTCTGCCTCCAGGTCCATGCGCAGCTGCTCGTCGGTCGTCGCTTCGGAAACAAAGAAGCGGACCCGGTTCTTGACCAGCTCCCGCTTGGCGAAGGGACAGAGGTTGAGCCCGATGACCAGGGTCTCCAGCCAGTGGCGGACGGGGGCGATGTAGTGGTCGTGATTCATGTGTAGAGCCTCGGGAGCGCCCCGTCATGACGGTGCAACATGATGGCGGACAATGGTTGTCGTGTGCCGGCGCGTGGGGGATCAGGGTAACAAAACCGGCGCAGGGCGTTCGCCGGATGTGCTGCGGGGGCAGACTGCATCGCCAGGCGGCGATGAATTGTGCAGTGCACAAAATCCTTGACAGCACCCTGTAAACGCCTATAATCCAAACCATGCTGCACCGCAACATGAAAGGCATCAGCAACGCCACACAGCGGTCTTCGATTTTTAGTCAATCTCACCAAGGAAATTCACCATGACCAAGTTCACCACCCCCGAGCAGTTCGCCGACGCCAGCAAAGCCGGTCTGGAAGCCCTGCTGTCGCAGGCCACCACCGCCTTCTCCCGCGCCGAGCGCCTCGCTGCCCTGAACCTCAACACCAGCCGCGCCATGCTCGAAGACGGCGCCCTGAACACCAAGGCCATCCTGGCTGTGAAGGACCCGCAGGAGCTGGTCAAGCTGCAGTCGTCGCTGGCCAAGCCGATGGTCGACAAGGCCGTGGCCTACGCCCGCAGCGTGTATGAGATCGCCAGCGAAGGCCAGAACGAGCTGACCCAGGCTTTCGAGTCGCAGATCGCCGAAATGAACAAGGCCTTCGGCGCCGCCCTGGCCCAGGCCGAGAAGTCGGCTCCGGCCGGTTCCGAGGCCCTGTTTGCTGCCGCCAAGCAGTCGATGGCTGCCGCCTCCAGCGCCTACGACACCATGAGCAAGGCCGCCAAGCAGGCGACCGAGCTGGCCGAAGCCAACGTGGCTGCCGCCACCCAGGCAACGGTCAAGGCCGTCAGCGGCAAGTAATGCATGCGGTGTCCGGTTCGACTGCGGTCGAGCCGGCCCGGCGCTTCGGCGCAGATGCCGCCCGGTGCAAACCGGGCGGCATTTTTTTTGCGGGTCGCTCCAGTGCATGCTGGCATGTCGTTGTAATGAAGCGGCGCTAGGCTGGTGCGACCATGCCACACCGGGAGACCGCCATGATTGCGCAACACCTGATCCGCCAGCACCACACCGAATCGCTCGACCACCTCCACGCCGCCGGCCAGCTGGCCGTCGATACCGTGTCACGCCTCACCGAACTGTCGCTGCGCCATCTGCGCGGCAGCGCCAGCATTCACGGGACGCGGGCCCACGCCGTCACGGCCGGCGAGCAACCGACGCCGGTGGATGTGGACGCCGCCATGTCGACGCTCAAGGCGTCCATGCATGTGCTCACCGAGAGCTATGCTCAGTGGGTCAAGCTCGTCGAGGCGCAGTTGCAGCTGGTTCAGCGCACCACCCATGCCACGTTGGAAGACCTGCAGCGCTGGACGCCGGCGGGCACGGAATTTACGGTGGAGGCCGCCGAGTGGATGGCCGATGCGGCTGAATCGGCCGCTGAACTGGTCGCCGATACCAGCGTCGCCGTGGTCGAGTCGGTGGATGCGCAGGCCGCGCCCGCACCGCGCCGCACCCGTCGGACGACGGCCCAGAAAGCCGGCTGAACGGTACCGGGGCGGCACGCAACGTGCGCCGTGTGGCGCGCTTTGCCGTGCGCGGTGCCGGCCGTGTTCAGTCGTCGGTGGTTGAGGCCGGGCCGCGCACGATGCCGGGTGGCAGGGTTTTGACATGCAGGTCGCGCTGCGGATACGGAATGGTGATGCCGGCAGCCTTGAACAGGCGCCAGATCGCCAGGTTCACGTCGGTGCGTACATTGCCGATGCCGTTTTCCGGATCGCTGATCCAGATGCGCAGTTCGAGCTGGATGCCACTGTCGGCAAATTCGAGCATGCGCGCGGTGGGGACCGGGTCGGCGAGGATGCGCGGCGAGGCCTTGGCGGCTTCCATCAGCAGGGCCATGGCCTGCTCGGGGTCGTCGTCGTAGCTGATCTGCACCGGGATGCGCACCCGCGTGTTGGGGTCGGTGTAGCTCCAGTTCACCACCTCGGAGGTGATCAGGTTCTCGTTGGGGATCAGCCGCTCGACACCGTCGCGGTCGCGCACCACCACATAGCGGGCGCGCAGCTCCTGCACCCAGCCGAACTTGGCATCGTTGCCGCCGACGGAGATCACATCGCCGGGTTTGATCGAGCGGTCGAGCACCAGAATGAAGCCGCTGATGAAGTTGCTGGTGATCCGTTGCAGGCCGAAGCCGATGCCCACGCCCAGCGCACCGCCGAAGACGGTGAGCGTGGTCAGGTCGATGCCGACCGCGTCGATGGCCAGAAAAATGGCCAGCGCGATCAGAAAGAACTTGCTGAACTTGCCAAAGGCGACCTGCAGCGAGGGGTTCATGTGCGCCGAGGCGCGCATGCGCCGCTCGATCACACCCGAGATCCAGAAGGCCAGCGTGAGCAGCAGGGCGATCAGCGCGACCAGCTTGATCGATGACAGCACCGAGACGCGCGAACTGCCGATGTTGATGGCCAGGTCGTCCAGCCCTTGCTGCACCGCCGGCAGCCAGCCCACCAGATGCAGCGCCACCATCGTCCAGATGCCGGTGACGATGATGTTCTCCCACGCCTTGAGTGCCGGCGTGGCCCGAAAGCCCTTGCGCAGCAGATAGACCACCAGGCGGATGGTGGCCAGCGACAGCAACAGGGGCACGGCGGCATCGAGCACGCCGGTGGGGGCCGCCAGCGTCCGGAACGCCGCACGGCCAATCAATACCGCCACCAGGGCCATGACCGGCCACATCACACGCTGCACCGCGCGCAGCGCCAGCCGGCGCAGGTCGTCGGGCGGGTAACGGTCGCAGCGCTCGCGCAGGCCGGTCTTGAACAGGCGGTGCAGCAGCCAGGTGCCGACGCCGGCGAGCAGGACGAAGCCGAGTTCGTACAGCACGGCGGGGCGGGTCATCGTGTCGAGCCATTGCGGCCACTGCGCCAGCAGCGTTTGAACGTCGGTCTCCATGCGCGCGCTCGGTGGGGTGGAGCGTGCAGTGTATCGCGGCGCGGTGGCGGCGGACCGCGTCGCGGTACGCGGCAGTGCTCCATATCGCAACAGCTGCATCGTGACGATCCAGCCGGACGGCGATTTTCGCCCGGAAAACGCGCCATGTCTTGCGCGCACGGTCCTTGCTGCTGTCATGGTTTGCATGCCACCCACAGCAACGGAGGCCGACGAATGAAGACCCACGACCTGCTCTGCGAAGCCCTGGAGATCCACCCGCCCTGGCAGATCGTCCGCTTGCGCAACGACCTCGGCAAACAGCAGCTCGATGTCTGGGTCGCACGCGAGTCGCCGCGGCGCGGATGGATCTTTGCTGCGCGGCAGGCACCACCGGGCGGGCCCGAGCGGATCTGGCGCCATATCAACGTCGGGCAGGCGCGCTGCCTGGTGCACGCCGTGCCCTCGCCCGAGCTGACCGACGCCGCGCCGCCGTGGGCCGGCGGTGACGACCAGGTTTTTACCCATGCGTTGACGCGGCAGATCGCCACTCACTTCATGGAGGGGGTGAAGTTCCAGACCATCTGCAAGTTGCTCGACATCCCGGTGGGCGACCTGTGGCGGTTCAAGCACAACCTCGACAACGGCAAGATCGCGTTGTCCGGCCGGGAGGCGCTCATCGCCGACCGCGTGCAGGCGGCGGGTGATGTGCCCGACACCGACGACCCGGTCTGGCGCGCGCTGCTGGCCGGGACGCGGGAGATCGATATCCGGGTGCTCGGCCTGAAACTGTTGCTGACCAAGCTGCGCGGGCAGGTACAGCTGATCAGCGATCCGGAGGTGCGCCTGATGAAGGCGCATGAGCTGCACCACTACTTCGTCCGCCACGCGCCCCAGCTGGCCCACGAGCTTGAGCAGATCCGGGCGGAGGTGCGGCATGACCTCCACTGACGGGCTGATGTCCGTTGCCGCGGCGGCGGATTTGATCCGCGAGGGCCATTTCCTGAGCCTGGCCGGCGACGAAGCCGTGCTGCGCCAGCTGCCGCCGGGCAACTGGATCGGCGGCACGATCCCGTATTTCATGACCGCCGCGGGCGGCATCGTGAGCCGCGACCGGGTGCATGTGCAACAGGCGGTCGGCTTTCTGTCGCCGCCGCGGTTGCGTATCTACGATGTGGCGAGCTTGCCGCAGCTGTGCCGCAACGCGCCCGAGCATGGCTACAGCCTGCTCATCGTGCCGGCGTTCAGTGCCTGCCACAGTGCGTTTGCGCGCCATGCGCCAGAGTACGAAGACATGTACCTCAAGCCATTGGCCGGCTGGGTGGCCGGTACGCACCTGGATGAACCCGGGCATGGCGTACCGCGGGTGGTGCACGGGCCGACAGGGCTGTTCTCCGATCAGCACGCGGTGGTCATGGATGTCGAGTTGCCGCCGAACCGCTTTGCGTCGGTCGACATCGTCAACCCGTTCAAGCCGGGGGAGGGCGACATCATCGACTTCGCCGTGCCCGGTTTCGTCGTCGAGACCTGCCGCGTCAACGGCCACCCCACCCACCTGGCCGACTACCTGGCCGCGCGGCAGGTCGACATCCGGCTGCCACTGGTGGCGGACTACTGCGGCGCATCGGTGAATGTCAGCTTCCGGCATGTCGACCCCGCCACCCGGCGGGTGGAGTTCTACGCCCCGGTCTTTCCCGGGCTGGGCTACCGCCTGGCGGTTCCGGCCGGGGCGCCGGCACCGGGGCATGGGGCGGCGTCCGCCACGTTTGCCTGCAACTGCATCCTGAACTTTCTGCACCACGGCCAGGACGGCTTTGCCGCCGGCGGGCTGAGCGGCCCGGCCACCTTTGGCGAGATCGGTTACCAGTTGCTGAACCAGACCGGGGTCTATCTGACGGTACGCTGATGCCCAGGGCCGCACGCGCCGCGCATCCGGCGACGTTGCGCGACGCGGTCGGTCCGATAGACTGCCTTGAGGCGATTCCATGCGAGAGACAGGAGGCAGCAATGACGGAAAGAACCGAGGCCAGGGGCACATGCCTGTGTGGCGCCGTGACGATCAGCGTGGCTCGGGCGGCGGCATCGGTGGGCGCATGCCACTGCCGCATGTGTCGCAAGTGGGGTGGGGGCCCCTTGCTGGCGGTGGCGTGCGGCACCGACGTCAGCATCTCCGGCGAAGACAGCGTCACGGTGTTTGACTCGTCGCCGTGGGCGCAGCGCGGGTTCTGCCAGCACTGCGGCACCCATCTGTTCTACCGCTTGAAAGAGGCGCAGCAGTACCACGTGCCGGCCGGGCTGCTCGACGAGGCGCCCGAGTTCAGCTTCGACGAGCAGATCTTCGTCGACGAGCAACCCGCCTACTATCGCTTCGCCAACCCCACCCGCAACCTGACCGGCGCCGAGGTGTTTGCGCTGTACGCGCCGCCGCCGGACTGAACCGCGGCGGCGTCTACTCGCCCATCACCACGCCTTCGCGGCGCGGGTCGGCGCCGCCGAGCAGGCGGGTGCCGGTGGCGTCGCGTTGCACCACGATGGCCTGGAGGCCGCTGGTCATGTCGAGCGCCTTGATGGCATGGCCCCTCGCCGCGAGGGCGTCGGTGACGGCCGCCGGGAAGCGGTCGCGCTCCAGCAGCACCGGCACCTTGCCGCCCACCGAGGCGAAATTCGGCAGGTCGATGGCCTGCTGCGGCGTGAGCCCCCAGTTGAGCACGCCGTAGAGCGTCTTGGCGGTGTAGTGGATGATCAGCGCGCCGCCGGGGCTGCCGCCGCTCATCACCAGCTTGCCGCTGGATTTGTCGAACACCAGGGTTGGCGCCATCGACGAGCGCGGCCGCTTGCCGGGCTCAACGCGGTTGGCGATCGGCGTGCCGTCGGCCGCGCGCGGTGCGAAGCTGAAATCGGTCAGTTCGTTATTGAGCAGGAAGCCCTTGACCATCTGCCGCGCGCCAAAGGCATCTTCGATGGTGGTGGTCATGGCCACCGCGCGGCCCTGGGCGTCCACGATGCTGATATGGCTGGTGCCGTGCTCGACCTGCTCTGGCATCGGCGCGAGGCTGGTGTACATCGTGCCGGGCCGGCCGGCCGGGGCGTCGGCCATGGCGGTGTCGCCGATCAGGCGGGCGCGTTCGGCCAGGTAGGCCGGTGCCAGCAGGGATGACCAGCTGCCACCGGGGGCCGGGACGAAGTCCGGGTCGGCCACATACTGCGCCCGGTCGGCAAAGCTTAGCCGCGATGCCTCGACATAGCGGTGCAGCCAGTCGGCCGAGGGCACCGGGGCCAGGGCGCCTGGTGCGGCGACAGGCGGGGGCAGGCCGGCGGCATCGGTGTGCGCCAGGATGCCGAGGATCTGCCCGACCGTGGTGGCGCCGGAGCTCGGCGGCGGGAAGCCGCAGATGCGGTAATCCTTGCTGAGCGCGCGGTAGTCGTGGCACAGCGGCGCGCGGCGCTTGGCGCGATAGCTGGCCAGGTCGGTTTCGGCCAGCAGGCCGGGATTGGTCGGGTGGGAGCGCACCTTGTGCACGATGGCCTGCGCCACCTCGCCTTCGAGCAGGCCGCTGGCGCCATCGCGGGCAATGCCGCGCAGCACGCTCGCCAGTTCGGGGTTTTTCAGCACATGGCCGATCGGCCACGGTGCGCCGCTGGCGTCGAAGAAATAGGCCCGCGCCGCCGGGTCGGCGGCGATGAAGCGGTCCTTGCCGAGCATGGTGTGCAGGCGGGGGCTGATCTTGAACCCGTGCTCGGCCAACTGGATGGCCGGGGCAAAAAGCGTGGCCCAGGGCAGGCGGCCGTGGGTGCGATGCGCCATCTCGAGCATGGCCACGGTGCCCGGTGTGCCGACCGCGCGGCCGCCCACCTTGGCGGCGTCGAAGACCATCGGTTTGCCGTCGGCCCCCAGGAAGAGGGCCTCGGTGGCTGCCGCCGGGGCGGTTTCGCGGCCGTCGTAGGCCTCGACCTTGCGGCCGTCGTAATGCAGCAGGAAGGCGCCACCGCCGATGCCGCTCGATTGCGGTTCCACCAGCGCCAGCACCATCTGCACGGCAATGGCGGCATCGATGGCCGAGCCGCCGGCCTTGAGGATCTGGTAGCCGGCGTCGGTCGCCAGCGGGTTGGCTGCGGCGACGGCAAAGCGCTGATGCGTCCAGCCGGGCTTGGCGGTGTAGCCCGAGGCGCCCTCGGGCTGCTCGGGCACCCGGTAGGTGAATGACGGTGCACTCGCGCAGCCGGCCAGCACGGCGGCGCTGAGCAAGCCGGCGAACAGGGGGGTGAAGGGCACACGCATGACGACGCTCCGGTGGGCTTGGACGCTCACTATAGATGACGATCGCGTGCGGCGCAGCCGCCGGGCGGTTCAGGTGTCGGGCGCGGCGATGCGGTCCAGGCGCAGGCGTTCGTGCTCGTCGAACAGGCGGCGGCTGGCGGTGAGCACGGCGGCCAGCGTGCCGAAACCGGTGCCGACGGTGATGGTGAACATGATCAGGATCTGGTATTTGACCGCCAGCGTGGGCGGGGCGCCGGCCAGGATCTGGCCGGTCATCATGCCCGGCAGGCTGACGATGCCGGCCGCCGCCATGCCGTTGATGATCGGGATCATGCCGCTGCGCATGGCGTCGCGGCGCGCCTCGCCAATGGCCGCCTGCCAGCGGTGGCCGAGCATCAGCCGGTTCTCGATCAGCGCGCGCTGGCGCCACACGGCGTCGGTGAGGCGGTCGAGGCCGATGGCGATGCCGGTCATGGTGTTGCCCAGCATCATGCCGAGCAGGGGAATGGCGTATTGCGGGGTGTACCAGGGCTCGGGGCCGATGATGGCGACCAGGGTCAGCACGGTGACGCTGAAGGCCGAGATGAACATCGACAGCGTGCCGATGCCGAAGGCCCAGCCGCCCGTGAGCCGGCGCTTTTGCCGCGCGGTGACTTCGCGCCCGGCCATCAGTAGCATGACGCCCGCCATCAGCGCGATCCACGGCAGCGCGGCGACCGAGAACAGGGCTTCGAGCACCAGCCCGATCAGGCTCAGCTGCACCACGGTGCGCAGCGCGGCGATGAGCAGGGTCTTGCCGATGCCGAGCCGGGCGAGCAGGGTACAGCCGGCCAGCGCCAGCACCAGGGCCGCGCCGAGGGCGAGCTGCCACCAGGCCAGGTCGATCAGCTGCATGGGGCGGTCTCCAGCCGGTGGCCGGCGATGCGCAGGTGGGCGTCGGCCACCCGGGCGATCTGCTGCGGGTCGTGCGCCACCCACAGCACGGGCCAGTCATGGCGCTTGATCAGGTTGGTCAGCCAGGCTTCGACCCGCGCGGTGGTGTCGGGGTCGAGGTTGGCGGTGGGCTCGTCGAGGAGCAGGGCGCGCGGGCGGTGGGCGACGGTGCGCAGCAGGGCGAGGCGTTGCTTCTCGCCCGAAGAGAGCCGGCTGACCTGCCAGCCCAGCGTCTCGGGCCCGAAGCCGAGTGCGGCGAGATCGTCCGCGGCGCCGTCGGGGAAATGCGCGCCGACGGTGTCGGCCCACCACTGGCTGTCGGCCGGCACCATCATGACCGCGCGTCGCCAGACATGGCCCTGGACGCGGTCTTGTGCCAGCTCGCCCAGGCACACCGTGCCGGCGTGCGGATCGAGATCGGCCAGCGCGCGCAGCAGCCGGCTCTTGCCCGAGCCGGACGGGCCCGACAGCGCCAGGATCCGGCCGGGCGGGATGTCGAGCGACACGTCGGTCAGCGCGCCCGCGCCAAGATCGCGGGCTGTGAGGGCGGCGGCAGAGGTCGGCATGTGGGGGCTGTGCGTCGGTGGGAAGCCCATCATACCTGCCGGCACGGGCGGCGTGCCGCAGCGGCCGGTGTTACGCGGCGCACAGCGCAGGATGATTTAAATACCTTGTTTTTAAGCGATTCGTAAGGCGGGTTGTTTTATTTGATGGCCAGATAAATGATTCTTTTGGTCGTGGTTTAAATTAAAAACAATGTAAAACAACGACATGAAGATTATATGGGTCAGTTTTAAGCTGCTTTTCAGGTGCCCGTTTTTTGCCCGCCCCCATACGTGTTTCCCGCAATCTCGTTTGCCCTAGCTTGTGGTTTTTCTTGGCAGGACGAGAATCTCCTCCGCTGTCGTTTTGCCCCCCATCTTGATGACCGGAGTGCGGGTCGTCGCCGCCAGCGCGTAAAGGGCTGGCGTGCGTCCACATGCAACGCGTCTGGAGGAAATGCCTATATGAAACACCTGTTGTTGTTGGCGCGTTGCATTGATGGACTGAATGCGCGCGTGGGCCGGCTGGCCATCTGGCTGGTGCTGGTCATGACCGTGATCAGCGCCGGTAATGCGCTGAGTCGCTACGGTTTCAACCTGAGCTCCAATGCGATGCTCGAAGTGCAGTGGTATCTCTTTTCGGCGGTGTTCCTGCTCTGTGCCGGCGCCACCTTGCTCAACAATGCGCATGTGCGCATCGACCTCATCTCCAGCAAGGTGTCCGCGCGCACCCGCAACTGGGTGGATGTGGTCGGCATCATCTTCTTCCTCATTCCGGTGGCCGTGATGATCGCGGTGATGTCGTGGCCGGAATTCCTTGCCTCCTTCATGCAGAACGAACAGTCGTCCAACGCCGGTGGCCTGGTGCGCTGGCCGGTGCGCCTGCTGATTCCGGTCGGCTTCGGACTGCTGGCGCTGCAGGCCCTGTCCGAGCTGATCAAGCGGATCGCCTTTCTGACCGGCCACGGGCCCGACCCGCTGGAAAAATCCCCGTCTGACCAAGGAGCGACGGCATGATCGAGTTTCTGACGGCCAACCTGGCCCCCCTGATGTTCGCCTCGCTGATCATTTTCCTGCTCAGCGGTTTTCCGGTGGCCTTCGCGCTGGCGGCCAACGGCCTGTTCTTCGGCTTCGTCGGCATCGAACTGGGGTTGCTCACGCCCGCGCTGCTGCAGGCCCTGCCCGAGCGGGTGCTCGGCATCATGGCCAACGACACGCTGCTGGCCATTCCGTTCTTCACCTTCATGGGCATCATCCTCGAGCGCTCGGGCATGGCGGAGGATCTGCTCGAATCGGCCGGCCAGCTGTTCGGCCCGATCCGCGGCGGCATTGCCTATGCGGTGATCTTTGTCGGCGCGCTGCTGGCGGCGACCACCGGCGTGGTGGCGGCCTCGGTGATTGCCATGGGCCTGATCTCGCTGCCGGTGATGATGCGCTATGGCTACTCGCGCGAAGTGTCGGCGGGCGTCATCTGCGCCTCGGGCACGCTGGCGCAGATCGTGCCGCCCTCGCTGGTGCTGATCGTGCTGGCCGACGTGCTCGGCGTGTCGGTGGGCGATGCCTACAAGGGCGCGCTGATCCCGTCGATGATGCTGGTCGGGCTGCTGGCGCTGTACATCTTCGCGCTGTCGATCTTCCGTCCGCAGGCGGTGCCGGCCTTGCCGCCCGAGGCGCGCACCTTGCGCGGGGCGGCGCTGTTCCGCCAGGTGATGGTGGCCATGGTGCCGCCGGTGGTGCTGATCTTCCTGGTGCTGGGGACGATCTTCATCGGCCTGGCCACGCCGACCGAAGGCGGTGCCATGGGGGCGGTCGGCGCGCTGGTGCTGGCGGGCATTCGCCGCCGGCTGGGTTTCGAGGTGATGCGCAGTGCGCTGGACACCACGGCCTCGCTGTCCACCTTCGTGCTCTTCATCCTGATCGGTTCGACGGTGTTCGGCCTGACCTTCCGGGCCGTCAACGGCGACCTGTGGGTCGAGCACCTGTTCAGCCTGGTGCCGGGCGGGCAGGTGGGCTTCCTGATCGTGGTGAACCTGCTGGTGTTCGTGCTCGGCTGCTTCATCGACTTCTTCGAGATCGCCTTCATCCTGCTGCCGCTGTTCGCGCCGGTGGCCGAGAAGCTGGGCATCGACATGGTGTGGTTCCTGGTGCTGATCGGCATGAACATGCAGACCTCCTTCCTGTCGCCGCCGTTCGGCTTCGCGCTGTTCTACCTGCGCAGCGTGGCACCGGTGGGCTCCTATCTCGACAAGACGCTGGGCCGGCGTCTGGAGGGGGTGACCACGACGCAGATCTACCGCGGGGTGGTGCCGTTCATTGTCATCCAGCTGATCGCGCTGATACTGGTGGCAAGCTTCCCGTCGCTGGTGACGGGTGCGCTGGATCGACATGGCAAGGTGGATACCAGCAATGTCGAGATCGTGTTGCCACCGGAAGAATCCGGCGCCGATGCGGCCGACGACCCGGGTGAGAACAGCGATGCGCTGATGGATGCGCTGGGCCGGGGTGGTGCCCCCAAAGGCGACTGACCGACGACAACGGGCACGAGGCGATCGTGCCCGTTGTTTTTTCAGCCGGCGTGATGCGCCCGGGAATCGGCCGGCGCCTGTGCGCGGTCGGTCAGACCATAGTCGCGATCCACGGTCGCCACGCGTAGCCGGTAGTCGGCAAATACCCGCTGCCGGCCCGCGGCCTGCGCCGCGCGATGGGCTTCGAGCGCGCGCCACCGCGCGATGGCTGCCTCGTCGCGCCAGAACGATAGCGACAGCAGTTTGCCGGGCTGGCTCAGGCTCTCGAAGCGCTCGATCGAGATGAAACCGTCGATGGTCTCGAGGGCCGGGCGCAGCGCGGCGGCGATGTCCAGGTAGGTGTCGCGCGCGTCGGGCGCGGGAATGACTTCGAAGATGACGGCCAGCATGCTCAGGCCGCCCGCTCGGGCGGCAGGCAGAAGGTGGCCGCCACCGTATCGAGAAACGTGCGCTCCTCGCGCAGGATGAAGCGCTTCGCCTGCGCAAAGGCAAAGTTGGCGCGCCCCTCGGCGTCGTCGCGCAAGCGTGTGCGGTAGCGCTCGTAGGCAGCCAGGCTGTCGAAGCCGATCAGGCCCCAGGCAATGTCGTTGGTCCCCTCGTGCGGCAGAAAGTAGCCGAGCAGGTGGCCGCCGCAGCGCGGGATGATGCGGCCCCAGTTTTCTGCATAGATCCGGAAGGCCTCGCGCTGGAATGGGTCGAGCTGGTAGCGGATGAAACAGGTGAGCATGGTCGTGACTCCGGCGTGAATGACGCCCTCACGATAGCCAATTGAAGTGCATGAATGGTTCGTCTACGATCGAACCATGAAAGACGGCCCCAACATTGCCCGCGTCGCCGCGCTGATCGGCGACCCTGCCCGCGCCGACATCCTCACCGCGTTGATGGCGGACCGCGCGCTGACCGCCACCGAACTGGCCGGCATCGCCGGGGTGACCAAGCAGACCGTCAGCGCGCACCTGGCCAAGCTGGTCGATGCGCATCTGATCGAGGTCGAGGCGCAGGGGCGGCACCGCTACTTCCGTCTTGCCGGCCGCGATGTGGCGCAGTTGCTCGAATCGCTGATGGGCGTGGCCTTTCGCACCGGGGCCGTGCGGCTGCGTTCCAGCCCGCGCGAGCCGGCGCTGCGCAAGGCGCGGGTGTGCTACGACCACCTCGCCGGCGAACTGGCCGTGGCAGCCTTCGAGGCGATGTTGATGCGCGGCTGGTTCCTCGCCCGCACCGGCGAATTGCACCTGACCGATACCGGGCGGGCCGAGCTGGCGCGGCTCGGCGTCGATGTGTCGTCCCTGGCATCGGGCCGTCGAGCAGCCTGCCGCATGTGCCTGGACTGGGGCGAACGCCGCCACCACCTCGCCGGTGCCGTCGGCGCCGCCGTGTTGCAGCATGTACTTGATGCCGGCTGGGCCCGGCGCCTGGCCGACAGCCGGGTGGTGGCCTTCAATCCGTGGGGCGAAAAGGCGTTTCGCGAGGTGTTTCTGCTGGCCTGATCAGCGCCGGCGGAAGATCAGCTCGACCACCCACCACAGCACGCCGATGGCGGCACCGAGCGCGCCCGCGATGGTGCCGAACATGGCTGTCAGCGCCAGCCCGGTGGGGGTCACATCGTCCGGGCCGAACTGGTTGAAGAACCACAGTGGCGCGGCGGTCAGCGTGCCGAGCACCAGAGAGGTCAGCACAATCTTGATGCCGGTGCGCACGTCGCTGCGGTAGAAGTTTGAGATCGGGTTCACTGCGGGTTTCCGGAGAGGTTGTGCTGCGACGATACCGGAGTGGCCGTGGGTGTGATTTGATCGAAGTCGAGAATCGGTGCCGCGCGGCGGTGCGGTGCGTACCGATACCGCCTTGCCCGCCGCTGGCCCGGCGTGTGCCGCCTCACGTATCGGCTGAGCACACGCCTCAGTGACGCAGCTTCCGCATGCGTTCGGCGGGGGTGATGATGTCGGTCAGGCGGATGCCGAACTTTTCGTTCACCACCACCACTTCACCCTGGGCGATGAGGGTGCCGTTGACCAGCACGTCCATCGGTTCGCCGGCCAGGCCGTCAAGCTCGACGACCGAGCCATGGGCCAGTTGCAGCAGGTTGCGTATCGACAGCTTGGTGCGGCCGAGCTCGACGGTGATCTGGACGGGGATGTCGAGGATCATGTCGAGGTCGTTGTTGCCGCCGGCGCCGCTGCGCTCGGCCCCGAAGTCGGGGAAGAGCTGGCTGGCCGGCTTGGCCTGGTAGGGCGACTCGCCCTCGGCCGCGGCGGCGGCGAGGTCGGCAGCGGCCTGTTCCTGCATGGCGGCAGCCCAGGGGTCGTCGTCGGCCTCGGCTGCGGGTTTGGCTTCGGCGTCGGATTGTTCTTCCATGGCGGCGGCCCAGTCGTCGTCGGAGACCTGGTTTTCGTCGGTGTCGGTATCAGCCATTGTGTGCTCCCGATGGCAGGGTGTCGGTGTTTTCGTCGGAGGAGATCATGCGTTCGACCTTGATGGCGTACTGGCCGTTGTGGACGCCGTAGTGGCCTTCCAGCACCGGCACGCCGTCGACTTCGGCCCGGATCATTTCTTCCACATCGAGGGGGATCACGTCGCCGACGCGCATGTTGACGATGTCGCGCAGGCTGACGGTGGCATGCCCGAGATTGCAGGTGAGCTTGACCTCGGCCGTCTTGAGCTGGCGGGTCATGGTGCCGATCCAGCGCTTGTCCTGCGTGATGTGGTCGCTCTGCATGGTCGAGTAGAGCGTTTCGCGGATCGGCTCGAGCATGGAGTAGGGGAAGCAGATGTGCATGTCGGCCTGCGCGCCACCCAGTTCGAGCGAGAACACGGTCGACACCACAATCTCGGAGGGCGTGGCGATGTTGGCGAACTGCGAGTTCATCTCCGAGCGCAGGTATTCGAGCTTGAGCTGGTAGACCGGCGCCCAGGCGCGCTCGTATTCGGCGAACACCGTGTTAAGCATGCCCATGATGATGCGCTGCTCGGTGGCGGTGAAGTCGCGCCCCTCGACCCGGGTGTGGAAGCGCCCGTCGCCGCCGAACATGTTGTCGACGACCAGGAACACCAGGTTCGGGTCGAACACGATCAGGCCGGTGCCGCGCAGCGGTTTGGCGGTGACCAGGTTGAGGTTGGTGGGCACCACCAGGTTGCGCACGAACTCGCTGTATTTCTGCACCTTGATCGTGCCGACCGAGATCTCGGCATTGCGGTGCATGTAGTTGAACAGGCCGATGCGCAGGTAGCGGGCGAAGCGCTCGTTGATGAGCTCCATGGTGGGCATGCGCCCACGCACGATGCGCTCCTGCGTCCCCAGGTTGTAGGGACGGATGCCGCTGCCGTCGTCCTCACCGGCGTCGGTTTCCTCGACTTCCCCGGTGACGCCGCGCAGCAGCGCGTCGACTTCGTCCTGGGAGAGAAAATCCGATGACATGGCCCGGGGTGTCCTTATCCGTTACTGCACGATCAGCGAGTTGAACAGCACCGACATGACCGGCCCCCACGGGCCCTTGTCACGCCGGCGGTCGTTGTCGCGCGGTTTGTCGAAACCCAGCACGTAATTGGTGCGGATCATGATTTCTTCGGCCAGCGCCTCGCGGCCTTCGACCGTGGCGATCTCCGAGGGCAGCTTGCTCGACAGCAGCAGGTTCACCTCGTGGCGGATCTCCGGCATGTAGACCTTGAGCTGGTCGGCCACGGTCTGGTCGACCACCTTGAG
This sequence comes from Pseudomonadota bacterium, assembly GCA_008501585.1. Lineage (GTDB taxonomy): Bacteria > Pseudomonadota > Gammaproteobacteria > Burkholderiales > Rhodocyclaceae > Nitrogeniibacter. The sequence goes on from QQUN01000069.1 coordinate 97,958, forward strand.
CACCAGCACCACCTGCAGGTAGTGGCTGCCTTCGGCCGGGGCGAGGTTCACGGTGAAGGGGTCGAGGTTGACGAAGGTGGGCGGCTTCGAGGTGTCGACCGTCAGCTTGGGCGCCTCGGGTTCATGGGCCTCTTCGCCGTGGTCGGCCTTTTTCTTGTTCAGCAGCAAGAAGGCTGCGGCACCGCCGGCGATGACCACGAGCAGCACCACCACCAGAATGATGATCAGCAGCTTCTTGCTCTTCTTGGGGGGGGCTTCACCATCCGCGGGCGGCGTGGCCGGTGCTTTCGACATGCATCAATCTCCAGTGACGATAGGTTGATTATCGATCACGCATTGCACCCCACATGCCGGGAATAGCGGTGGCGGACACCCCCTATTCCTCATGCTCAGGCGAATGTGTCGATCATTCCGGTGCCGCGCATCAGCCAGGGGCCGCTGCGCGACATCATGTTCTCTTGCGGCAAGTCGCCGCCGCGGGCGCTGCCGGCTTGCCGGTGGCCGTGTTGTCCGGTGCCGTCGCGGCCATCGCGCGCGGCGGTGTTCACGTTGCTGTCGGCGAGTGTCACGCCGGCCTGTTCGAGCATCTCGCGCAGACGCGGCATGGCGTTTTCGAGCGCTTCACGCGCTGCCGGCGTGGCCGCGGTGAACTGGGCCGTGGTGGTGTCGCCGGTGACGGTGAGCGAGATCTCCAGCTTGCCCAGGTGCGGCGGCGTGAGGATCAGCTCGGCCTTGCTCTCGTTGCGCCCGGCCAGCCACATCACCCGGTTGCCGACCGCATCGCCCCAGGAGGCATCGTCGGCCGGGGTGTTGATGTGCATCGGCAGGGCGGCCTGCGTGGCCTGCGGCCGCTCGGCGGCGGGCACCTGAATGCCGGTCATGGCGGTGTTCAGGCCGGGGGCGGAGGTGTTGCCAACGGCCGGTGCGTCGGCGCCAACGGCGGGCGATGGTACGCCGCGCGCGGCCGTGTTGGCAGCGAGCAGGTCGGCAAAGTTGGTGGGGCGGGCCTTGGCGGCGGTGACCGGTGCGGCGGTGTCGTCCGCGGCGGGCGCCGTGAGGCCGGTGGTTTCCTGGCCTGCCGGCGCCTTGCCGGCCGGGTCCTTCTGGCCCGACAGGTCGGCCGTAGCAGCGCGTGCCTGCCGCGCCGGGGTGGTTGATACGGCGGTGTCGGCGGCGGAGGCTGCCGGCGCGGTCGTGGCAGCGGCCGGGTTTGCCGCGGCGGCGGCAAGGGCTGCCGGTGTGGCGGCAAGGGCTGCCGCGGGGTCCGCGGCGGCCGGGGTGTCGCTTGCCGTGACCAGTGCCGGGTCGGTGCCTGCCGTGGACGTGGCAGGTTCGGTTGGTGCCGCCTCGGCGGGTGCGGCGGTCTTGGCGGTGCTGGCGGCGGCCTCGTCGGCAGGTGCCTCGGCCGCTTTTTCGGCCGGGCGATCGGCGGCGGGCTTGCCCGGCGCGGTCGTTTGCCGGGCCTGGCTGGCTGCGGCCGGGGTGGCGGGGCGCTGCGGGGCTTGCGTGGCCTGGGTCTGGCGTTCGGCGCTGCGCTGTGCACTGCGCTCGACCGGGCGCTCCGCCGGGCGTTCCGGCGCACTCATTTTCTGGTCGAGGGTGCGGGAGAAGGTGTCGGTTTGTGCGTCGGTGCGGCTGCGCTCGCGCGCGGCGCCATTGCGGGCCGGGCTGGCGGTGAGCAGCTGCGACAGGGAGGAGTTCGCCATTTCAGGCATCGCCGTCTTCCTTGAGTGGAATGTTCAGGCGATCTGTTGCAATCCCCGTGCCAGTGGCTCAACCGTCCGAGTGGCGGTCCCGGAACTGCTTGCTGGCGTGCTCGTCGGTCACGCGCTGCTCGCGCCGGGACTCGATGCGCGCTTCCTTCGCCTCGTGGCGTTGCGACAGCGTGTCGAAGGCCTTGACCTTGTTGCGCTGATCGAGCCAGGCCTTCTGGCCATGGGCGGTACTGATGCGTGCCTGCTCGACCACTGCGCGCTGGGCGGCGATGGCGTTGTCCAGCTTGCCGATGAACAAGCTGAAGTTTCGCCAGGCGTCGGGCCCGATGCCTTCCCGGCAGGCTTCCTGGAAGCGCTGCTGGTATTCGGCGCGATAGTTTTCGAGCAGTTCGAGTTTTCGACAGTCCTCGGTTTCTCCGGCGATCAACTCACCCAGACGGCGCGCGGCGCCATCCATGCGGTTGTTGGCCAGGTCCAGCAGGGGCTGCAACGGAAACGTCTTGCTCATCCACGTTCTCCGATGCGCGGTCGGCGCTGTGCGCGTCCCGCAACAGGGCTTACGGTTCGGGGGGCGAAATCTTTAGGGGCTCGCGCCCGGTCGGGGTACCGGATCAGTATCACACTTCGGCGCCAAATAGTGTGTGCAAGTTTGCAACGGCGGTGTCGAAACCTTCACGTTCGTCGATGGCTTGCTGGAGGAAGGCTTCGAGCGCCGGGTAGGCCTCGACGGCCTGGTCGAGCACCGGGTCGGCGCCGGCCTGGTAGGCGCCGACGGCGATCAGGTCGCGCGAGCGCTGGTAGCGCGAGAACAGTTGCTTGAAGCGGCGCACCTGCTCGAAGTGCGCGGGCTTGACCAGGTTGTGCATGGCGCGGCTGATCGACTGCTCGATGTCGATGGCTGGGTAGTGGCCCTGGTCGGCGAGCGAACGCGACAGCACGATGTGGCCGTCGAGGATGGCGCGGGCCGAGTCGGCAATGGGGTCTTGCTGGTCGTCGCCTTCGGTGAGCACGGTATAGAAGGCGGTGATCGAGCCGCCGTCTTCGGGGCCGTTGCCGGCGCGTTCGACCAGCGCCGGCAGGCGGGCAAACACCGAGGGCGGGTAGCCGCGGGTGACCGGCGGTTCGCCAATGGCCAGGGCGATTTCGCGCTGGGCCATGGCGTAGCGGGTGAGCGAATCCATGATCAGCAGCACCTGCTTGCCCTGGTCGCGGAAGTATTCGGCAATGGTGGTGGCGTAGGCGGCGCCCTGCAGGCGCATGAGCGGGCTGGTGTCGGCCGGCGCGGCGACCACCACCGAGCGGGCGCGCCCTTCGGGGCCGAGGTTGTGCTCGATGAATTCCTTCACCTCGCGGCCCCGTTCGCCGATCAGCCCGACCACGATCACGTCGGCCTGGGTGTAGCGCGCCATCATGCCGATGAGCACCGACTTGCCCACGCCGGAGCCGGCGAACAGGCCCATGCGCTGGCCGCGGCCGACGGTGAGCAGGGCGTTGATGGCGCGGATGCCGACATCCAGCGACTGGCTGATCGGGGCGCGTTGCAGCGGGTTGACCGGCCGGCTTTGCAGCGAGCGGGTGTCTTCGGTGTCGATGGGGCCGAGGCCGTCGAGCGGGCGGCCGGCGCCGTCGACCACGCGACCGAGCAGGGAGTCGTCGATCGGCAGGTGCTTGGCGCGGTCGGAGGCGCGGCGGCGCGGCACGGTGCGCTGGCCGGCGATGAGGCGCGGCTGTACGGGCTCCATCGGCAGCACCTGCGCGCCGGGGGCGAGGCCGAAGATGTCGTCGGTGGGCATCATGAAGATGCGCTCGCCATGAAAGCCCACCACCTCGGCCTCGACCGAGCCGCCGCCGGGCACCACGATGCGGCAGCCCGAGCCGAGCGGCAGCTTGAGGCCGGCCGCCTCCATGACCAGCCCGTTGATGCGGGTGAGCCGGCCGGAGAGCTGGAAGGGGCTGTTGGTGGCGGCCAGGCGTTTGCCGTCGGCGAGGACCTGGCGCCAGGTGTCGGTGTGGCGGTCCATCAGTCTTTGGGATCCCAGCGGGTGTCGTCGGCGTTCATGGTTTCCATGATGCGCCGCCAGCGGGTCTGCACCGTGGCGTCGATGGTGGCGCCTTCGGCCTCGATGGTGCAGCCGCCGCGGGTGAGGGTGTCGTCCTCGTGGATGCGGTGTTCATGGTGGCCCAGTTGCTCGCCGAGGTACTCGCGCAGCAGGGCGGCGTCGTCGGGGTGCACATGAATGCGGGCGCGGGCCTGCGGCAGTTGCTGGAGCGCTTCGCGCACCAGGTCGACGATGTTCTCGGGGTGGGCGACGAGGCTGCGCTTGACCATCTGGCCGGCGATCTCCATGGCCAGCGCGACAATTTCCTCGGCCACGTCCTGGTCGATCTGCCCGAGCGCGGTGTCGAGGTTTTCGACCAGGGTGTGGATCTGCAGCGCCTCCATGCGTCCGCGCGCCGTGCCTTCTTCGTAGCCGGCGGCATAGCCGTCCTTGTGGGCGGCGTCGTGAATGCGCTCGATGTCGTCGGCGGTGGGCAGCTTGAACGCCGGTTCTTCGGGCGCGGGTGCTGGCTCGGCCAGTGGGGGCGGGGCGGCGGGTTCCGGTTCCGGCTCGGGCGCCGGTTCGGGCTCGGGGGCATCGAAGCGTGGCGGCTCCCAGCGGCGGTAGGCGCCCACGGCCTGGTGGCGGTCGAAGCTCATTGGCGGCCCCTTGCCGCGCGGCGGGTCACGGGCTTAGACAAAGGCATCGTCGCCACCCTTGCCGCCGAGCATGATCTGGCCTTCCTCGGCCAGGCGGCGCACGATCTTGAGGATTTCCTTCTGCTCGCCCTCGACCTCGGACAGGCGCACAGGCCCGCGCGACTCGAGGTCTTCGCGCAGCATCTCGGCGGCGCGTTGCGACATGTTCTTGAAGATCTTTTCGCGCAGCTCGGCCTGGGCGCCCTTGAGCGCCACCACCAGCGAGTCGGACTGCACCTCGCGCAGCAGGGTCTGGATGCCGCGGTCGTCGATATCCATCAGGTTGTCGAAGACGAACATCTCGTCGAGGATCTTCTGCGCCAGGTCGGGATCGTATTCGCGTACGTTGTCGATGATCGCCGTCTCGGCCGCGGCGCCGACGAAGTTGAGGATGTCGGCCGCGTGGCGCACCCCGCCCATGGCGGCCTTCTTGACGTTGGAGGCGCCCGACAGGGTGCGGGTGAGGGTGTCGTTGAGTTCCTTGAGCGCCGTCGGCTGCACGCCGTCGAGCGTGGCGATGCGCAGCAGCACGTCGTTGCGCAGGCGGTCGGTGAAGTTCTTGAGAATCTCGCCGGCCTGGTCGTTTTCCAGGTGCACCAGGATGGTGGCAATGATCTGCGGGTGCTCGTTCTTGATCAGGTCGGCCGCCGTGGCCGCGTCCATCCACTTGAGGCTTTCGATGCCGGCGGTGTCCGAGCCCTGCAGCACGCGCGAGATGATGTGCGCGGCGCGGTCGTCGCCCAGTGCCTTGGTGAGCATGGCGCGGATCTGTTCCTCGTCGGCCTCGACCGGCGAGCCTTGTTCGCAGTGCGTCTCCAGCTCGTCGAGCAGCGGCTCGACCTTGCTGCGCGGATGCGAGGGCAACTTGGCCATCGCCATGCCGAGCTTCTGCACCTCCTTGGGGCCGAGGAACTTGAGCACCTCGGCGGCCTCGTCCGAGCCGAGCGAGAGCAGCAGCAGGGCGCTTTTCTCCAGACCTTCTTCGGGGCTCATTTGCGGGCCTCCTCGTTGACGCCCATCCATTCCTTGATCATGTTGGCGACCAGTTTCGGATTGTTCTTGGCGGTCTCGCGCGCCTGCGCGAGCTTGGTTTCGTAGCTGATGTTCTGCCGCGCCGATTCGGAGAGGGTGACCTCGGCGCCATCTTCATCGTAGGTCTTCTGGCCGCCGGCTGCAGCCGCGCTGTCCGCTTCCTCCGCCTCGTCTTCGGCCGGCGGCGGGGCCAGCGACTTCATCAAGGGCTTGATGACGCCGAAGGCCACATAGGCGAGCACCGCGATCACGATCAGGTAGCGCAAGGCCTGCTTGCCGATGTCGATCAGCTCGGGGTCCTTCCAGACCGGCAACTCGGGCAGGGTGTCGGCGGCGCCTTCGGCGAAGGCGCTGTTGGCCACATTGAGGCTGTCGCCGCGTTCGGCGTTGAAGCCCATCGCTTCGCGCACCAGGTTGTTGATCCGGGCGATTTCCTCATCCTCCAGCGCCACGGTGCTTTCCTTGCCGTTCTTGTCGACCGTGGTGCGATGGTTGATCACCACCGCCACCGACAGCCGGCGAATCGCGCCCAGTGCCCGCTTGGTGTGCTGGATGGTGCGGTCCACCTCGTAGTTGGTGGTGGCGTTGGAGTTGCGGGTCAGGAAGTTGCCGTCGGCACCAGCCGCGCCGGCGGTGGCCGGGTTGGTGATCGGCGCGGTGGCCGGCACCGGCGGCTGGTTGGTCAGCGCGCCGGGCACGCCCTGGGCGCCCGGGTCGCGGGTGAGCACCTCGCTGCTTTGCTGCGAGCGGATGGCTTGCTGCGGCGAGGGGTTGGGCTTGTAGATTTCATCGGTCTGCTCTATGCGGTTGAAGTCCACATCGGCGGTGACCTGGGCGCGGAAGTTGCCGCGGCCGACCATCGGCTCGAGGATGGTCTCGATGCGCCGCACATAGGCCGCTTCGAGGTCTTCCACGTAGCGCAGCTGGGTCGGGTCGAGGCCGGCGGCGCGGGTCGGGTCGTTGCTGTCGGTGAGCAGCTTGCCGGTCTCGTCGATGACGCTGACGCTGTCGTTGCTCATGTTCGGCACGCTGGACGACACCAGATGCACGATGCCGGCCACCTGGGCGCCGTCGAGATTGCGTCCGGCGCGCAGATTGACGAAGACCGAGGCGGTGGGCTTTTGCTGGTCGCGCAGGAAGGCGCTGCGCTTGGGGATGGCCAGGTGCACGCGCGCGTTGGCCACCGAGCCGATCGACTGGATGGTGCGTGCCAGCTCGCCTTCGAGGCCGCGCTGGTAGTTCACCTGTTCATGAAACTGCGATACGCCGAGCTTCTGGTTCTCCATCAGCTCGAAGCCCACCATGCCGCCGCGGGGCAGGCCCTGGGCGGCCAGTTGCAGGCGGATGTCGTGCACCCGGTCGCTCGGCACCATGATCGCGCCGCCGCCGGGCGTAAACTTGTAGGGCACGTTCTGCTGCTGCAGGGCCGTCACGATGGCGCCGCCGTCGCGCTCTTCCAGGTTCGAGAACAGCACCGTGTAGTCGGCCGACTTGCTCCACAGCAAGACGCCGACCACCAGCGCGATACTGGCGGCCAGGGCGGCGAGCAGGGCCATTTTCTGGCGCCCGGACATCGCGCTGAAGTTCTCGAACGCTTGCTGTATCGGGGAGCCCGGTACGGTAGCGGCATTTTGTGCGGTGGCCATGACTTCGGTCCTTCACGGAATCGCTTTGACGGATGAGACGCATTGTCTGCGCCACCCGGCAAAAGCTTAGGCAGAATAAGCGGCAGTTTTTGCCGCCTATTTGCCGCCTGTAAACTCAAGGTCCACCCGTAGGCTTCGCACTGTGGAAAAGCGTCTACCTCACGAGCCCGCCATGACCGAGACCGCCGCGCCGTCGCTTGACGCCGCCCAGCTGGCCGAAGCCTTTGCCCTGTTCAACCGCGCCTCGGCCGAGTTGACCGATGCCTATGCCGGCCTGCAGGGCCAGGTCGGCCAGCTCAACGAGCGGCTGTCGGTGCTGATGGGCGCCTTGCCGGCCGGCGTGCTGGTGCTCGACCGCCAGGGCACGGTGCTGCAGGCCAACCGGGCCGCGCAGGACTGGCTGGGCGAGGCCATCGAAGGCACCGCGTGGGCCGCCCTGAGCCAGCGCTTCGTGCCCACCGAGACGCCGGGCGAGCTGGAACTCGGCGAGGGCGACGACGCGCGGCGCATCGCCATGTCGTCCACCCACCTCGATTCAGGCGAGGGCAGCATCGTGCTGATGCATGACGTCACCCATACCCACAGGATGCAGCGCGAGGCCGAGCGCAACGAGCGCCTCGCCGCCATGGGCGAGATGGAGGCCGGCCTGGCCCACCAGCTGCGCACGCCGCTGTCGGCCGCCTTGCTGTATACCGCCACGCTGGGCAAGGGCCAGCTGCCGGAGTCCGAACGCGGCCGCATTGCCGACCGCGCCGTCGAGCGCCTGCGCCACCT
>QQUN01000013.1 GCA_008501585.1 Pseudomonadota bacterium
GCGCCCGGCAAAGGTCGTTCTGGCATTCTTATGGCTGTTCATCCGGTTGGACTCCTTGGGTTACTGAAGCGTCGAGAACTCCAGTCTCCCAGATCCTTCCGGATGAACAACCTATTGAAACATCACACCTAAAGCTTGATGCCCCCTGCGCCGTAGTCAGCGGTAACGGGCAGGAGGGCAGCATGAGTACAGAGAAGGCCGCGCTGGTACTGACGGGGGGCGGGGCACGCGCGGCGTATCAGGTCGGCGTGCTCAACGCCGTCCGCGAGCTGTGGGGGCGGCGGCCCGGCAATCCGTTCCCGATCCTCTGCGGCACCTCGGCGGGCGGCATCAATGCCGCGTCGCTGGCGGTGTTCGCCGACAATTTTCCGATGGCCGTGCGCAAGCTGTCGTACATCTGGCGCAATTTCCATGTCGACCAGATCTACCGCGCCGACTTTCCCGCCCTGGCGGGGACGGGCCTGCGCTGGGGGTCGGCGCTGCTCACCGGCTGGCTGTATCGCCAGACGCCGCGGGCCTTGCTCGACAATGCCCCGCTGGCGCAGCTGCTCGAGCATGTGCTCGACTTCTCGGCCATCGGCCGGGCGATCCGCGATGGCCATCTGCATGCGGTCAGCGTCACCGCCTCGGGCTACACCTCGGGCGAGAGCCTGGCGTTTTTTCAGGCGGCCGACGGCGTGCTGCCCTGGCGGCGGGCGCAGCGCCTTGGTGTGCGCACCGAGCTGTCGGTGCCGCATCTGATGGCCTCGAGTGCCATCCCCTTCGTGTTTCCCGCGGTGCGGATTCATCGCGAGTATTTTGGCGATGGCTCGATGCGCCAGCTGGCGCCGATCAGTCCGGCCGTGCACCTGGGCGCCGACCGCATCCTGGTCATCGGTTCGGGGCGGCTGGCCGAGGAGGGGCGGCAAAGCACCGATGCCTACCCCTCGCTGGCGCAGATCGCCGGCCATGCGATGTCGAGCATCTTCCTCGACAGCCTGGCAGTGGACCTGGAGCGGCTCGAGCGCATCAACACCACGCTGGGGGCCTTTACGGCCGCCCAGCGCGAAGCGGCCGGCATCGCGCTGCGGCCGATCGAAACCCTGGTGATCGCCCCCTCACGCCGCATCGACGCCATCGCCGGACATCACCGGCGAATCCTGCCGCCGCTGCTGCGCACGGTGCTCCGTGGCGTGGGGGCGATGCGGCCGAGCGGATCGACCCTGCTGTCGTATCTGCTGTTCGAGCCGGACTACACGCGCGCCCTCATGTCGCTGGGCTACGAGGACACCATGTCGCGGCGCCAGGCGATGGCGGATTTTCTGCGGCTGTGAGCCGGCTGTGCCTTGCCGGGGGCGAGAATTTTGTTGAAAAAAGTATCCTGAGTGACGGATTTTTATGGATAATTTGCGAAAGCAATTCGCGGTGAATGGAATGAAAATCGGACGGCTCCTGCTCGTGTTGTGCTGTGGCCTCGGCCTTGCCGGCACCGCCCTCGCTGCGCCGCCGGAGCGTGCGGCGAGCAGCCGCACATCGCGCGCCCTGCTCGCCGAGGCAGCCCGCGCCGACAGTCCCGAGCTGCGTTCCGAAGCCTTCCTGATCGTCGATCAGCGCAGTGGCGAGTCGCTACTGGCCCGCAACGCCGACCGTGTCACGCCGATCGCCTCGATCACCAAGCTGATGACTGCCATGGTGGTGCTCGACGCCCGGCAGCCGCTCTCCGAGATGCTGACCGTCACCGAGGCCGACCGCGACCGCCTGCGCAAGAGCAGCTCACGCCTGCCGATCGGCAGCCGCCTGAGCCGCGAAGACCTGCTGCGACTGGCCTTGATGTCGTCCGAGAACCGCGCCGCCTCGGCACTGTCCCGCTACTACCCCGGCGGCGAGCGCGCCTTCGTCAAGGCCATGAACGACAAGGCGCGCAGCATCGGCATGACGCGCAGCCGCTTTGTCGAAGGGACCGGCCTGAGCGCCGACAACGTGGCGACGGCGCGCGACCTGTCGCGTTTGCTCGAAGCGGCGGCGACCTATCCGTTGATCCGGCAGTTTTCCACCGATACCGCCCATACCGTGGCCCTGCGCCGCGGCGCGCGGGAATTCCGCAATACCAATCCGCTGGTCAAAGACCCGGGTTGGGAGATCAGCCTGTCGAAGACCGGTTACATCCAGGAGGCTGGCCGCTGCCTGGTCATGCAGGCGTGGATGCGCGGGCGTCCGGTGCTGGTGGTGCTGCTCGATTCCTTCGGCTCCCGCACCCGCACGGCCGACGCGCGCCGGCTCAAGAAATGGCTGGCCGGCCAGCCGTGGGAAGCATTGGTGATGGCGCGCAAGAGCCACGCCGGCTGACCGCGCCGCCCGGCGCGGCCGCCTTCAGGCGGCGTCGCGGGGGCGGTAGCCGAGCGCGCGCGAGATCTCGCGCGCGGTATCGAGAATCAGCGGAGCCCAGTCCGGATTGAAGCGCTCGGCCGGTGTCGATAGCGACAGACCGGCGACCAGTTCGCCGCTGTCGTCGCGAATGCCGGCGGCAATGCAGCGCACGCCGTTTTCCACCTCTTCCATGTCGTAGGCCACTTCGTGGCGACGCACCTTGTCCAGTTCCTTCTCGAGCGCGGCCACGTCGCGGATCGAGGTGGCGGTGGTGCCGGGCAGGCCGGTGCGCTTGGCGTAGTCGCGCACCTTGCCCAGGCCGTCTTCAGCCAGGAACAGCTTGCCGGTGGCGGTGGTGTGCAGTGGCGCGCGGGCGCCGACGATGTGCACTACGCGCACCGAGGAGCGGCCGCTGGAGGTGCGTTCGACATAGACGATCTGGTCGCCGTCGCGGATGCCCAGGTTCACGCTCTCGCCGGTGCGCTGGTGCAGTTCGAGCATCGAGGCGATGGCCGTTTCGCGCAAGGAGATGCGTGACTTGACCAGCGAGCCGAGTTCGAGCAGCCGGATGCCGAGGCGGTAGATGCCGTTGTCGGTGCGCTCGACGAAGCCGCTGGCCGTCATGGCGCCGAGAATGCGGTGTGCGGTGGACGGGTGCAGGCCGGTCTGCACGGCGAGCACCTTCAGCGGGACCGGGTCGGGGTGCTTGGCCAGTACGTCGAGCAGAGTCATCATCCGTTCGATGACCTGGATCGAGGTTTTCTGTTCGGGGGCGGCGGGGTCTTTTGGTGTCTTCATTGCGGGTTTCCCTAGTAGTCGAATGGTACTTGAGTCCCGTAGATTTCGCCTAGTGAAATACCGTATCGTGGCATGGTGATGACGCCCGGCAAGAGGAGTGGCCGCATGGTTCCGAAGATCGTGTTTCTTGAGCGGGAGTCGGTCCGCGCGCCGTTTTCACGGCCGGCCGCCGCGCACCGCTGGGTGGATTACCCGGACACGACGCCGGATCAGATCGTGCCCCGGTTGCAGGATGCCCAGGTGGCGGTCATCAACAAGCTGCGCATCGACGAGGCGGTGCTGGCGCAGTTGCCGGCGCTGCGCATGATCGCGCTGGCGGCCACCGGCTCGGACAATGTCGACCTGGCCGCGTGCCGCGCGCGGGGTGTGGTGGTGAGCAATGTGCGCGGCTACGCGGTGACGTCGGTGCCCGAGCATGTGATCGGGCTGATGCTGGCGCTGTCGCGCAATCTCGTCGCCTATCAGCAGGCCGTGCAGGCCGGGCGCTGGCCGGCCGCGCGGCACTTCTGCTTCCTGGACTATCCCATCCGCGACTTGCGTGGTGCCACGCTGGCGCTGGTGGGGCAGGGCGGGCTGGGCGAGGGCGTGGCCCGCCTGGCCGAGGCCTTCGGCATGCGCGTGCTGTGGTCGGAGCGCCCCGGTGCCGCCGATGTGCGGCCGGGCCGGGTGGCGTTCGATGAGGTGCTGCGTCGCGCCGACGTGCTGTCGCTGCATTGCCCGCTGACGGCCGGCACGCGGGGCATGATCGATCGCGCCGCGCTGCAGGCCATGAAGCCGACGGCCTTCCTGATCAACACGGCGCGTGGCGCGCTGATCGATGAGGCGGCGCTGGCCGAGGCCTTGCGCAGCGGCGAGATCGCCGGCGCGGCGCTCGATGTGCTGTCGCAGGAGCCGCCGCCGGCGGACCACCCCCTGCTGGCCCCGGACATCCCCAACCTGATCCTGACCCCGCATGTGGCCTGGGCCTCGGCCGAGGCCATGCAGGAGATGGCGGTGCAGGTGGTGGCCAATGTCGAGGCGTTTTTGCGCGGCGCGCCGAGCAACCGTCTGGCATGATGGGGCGGTGCGCGGGCGGCCGGGGGGCGTCCGCTTGCAGGGCGCCGCAGCGCAAGCGCGCCGGTGTTTGGATAGAATGGCCCGACACGGTGCCCGCCGCGTCCGCGTGCGCTTCGGGCTTCTGACACACTGAGGGCAGTTGCCGTCGGGCGGCGGTGCGTGCCGGCCGGCTGTTTTTTCGCGTTGCGATGGGCCATGGTCATATGCAAAGGTTTCATTCGATCAGCGTTGTGATTTCCCTGTTCGTCTTCTGGCTGGTGCTGTCGGGCTACTTCACGCCCTTTCTGGTGACGGTCGGGCTGGCGGTGTCGGTGCTGGTGGTGTGGTTTGCCCACCGCATGGACGTCATCGACCAGGAGGGACATCCGCTGCAGTTGCGTGGCGGGGTGGTGCATTACTGGCCGTGGCTGATCGTCGAGATCGTCAAGTCGGCCTGGACGGTGTCCAGGCTCATCGTGCATCCGCGCCTGCCGATTTCGCCGACCCTGCTGCGGGTCAAGATGAGCCAGCGCACGCCGGTCGGCCAGGTGATGTACGCCAATTCCATTACGCTCACGCCGGGCACCATCTCGGTCGCCATCGAGGGGGACGAGATCGTGGTCCACGCCCTGACCCAGGCCGGTGCCGATGACCTGGTCGGTGGCGAGATGGACCGTCGGGTGAGCGCCTGTGAGGGTCGGGCATGATTTACGCTGTGGTGGTGGGGGCCCTGCTGGTATCGCTGAGCTTGCTGCTGGTGCGCGCCCTGCTGGGGCCGACGGTGTTCGATCGGGCGCTGGCGGGCAATGCCATCGGCACCCTGGCCATGTTGCTGCTGGCGATTTTCCAGTTCGTCTCGGGGCGGCCGGAGTTCGTCGACCTGGCCCTGGTCTATGGCGTGCTGAACATCGTCGGCACCATCGCGGTGCAGAAGTTCTTCCGCTATGGCGATCTGGGCGAGCCGGGCGTGGGCGACGAGGAGCACCGCTTGTGAGCCAGGTCATCGATATCCTCAGCGCGCTGCTGATGTCCGCCGGCGGGGTGTTCTGCGTGATCGGCGCGGTCGGCGTGCTGCGCATGCCGGGCTTCTACACCCGCATGCACGCAGCCAGTGTGATCGACACGCTCGGGGCGAGCCTGATCATTCTCGGCCTGCTGTTGCAGTCGGGGTTCAGCCTGGCCAGTGCCAAGCTGGTGATCCTGTGGCTGCTGATTTTCTTCTGTTCGCCGACGGCGTCGCATTCGCTGGCCAATGCGGCCCACCAGCGCGGCATCAAGCCGTGGCAACCGGATCAAGGAGCGTCATCATCCTCGAAGAACTGACGGCCGTCGTCCTGCTCACCCTGATGGGCGCCGCCGCCATTGGCGTGGCGCGCCAGCGCAATCTGTTCGGGGTGGTGCTGCTGAGCGGCATCTACAGCTTCCTGATGGCCACCGTCATGGTGGTGCTCGACGCGGTCGACGTGGCCATGACCGAGGCCGCCGTCGGCGCCGGCATCTCCACGGTGTTGCTGCTCGGCGCCATCCACCTGACCGGCGGCACCGAGTCGAAACCCATCCACCGGCCGTGGCTGCCGCTGTTCGTGGTGACAGTGACCGGTGCGATGCTGGTCTATGGCACGCTGGGCCTGCCGGCGTTCTCGGACCCGCAGGCACCCATCCACCAGCATGTCGCCCCGCGCTATCTCACGGAAGGGCCGGAGAAAACCGGTGTGCCCAACGTGGTCACCGTGGTGCTGGCCAGTTACCGCGGCTTCGACACCCTGGGCGAGACCTTCGTGGTGTTTACCGCCGGCATCGGCGTGATTGCGCTGCTGCGCCGGCGCAACCCGCGCCGCACGCAGGACAGGGACGGGGAGGGGGACCGCTCATGAGACTCGACATCATCCTGCGGGTGATCGCCAAGCTGCTGATCCCCTTCGCGCTGGTGTTCGGCCTGTATGTGCAGTTTCATGGCGACTACGGCCCCGGCGGCGGGTTCCAGGCCGGCGTGATCGTGGCTGCGGCAGTGATCTTCTATGCGCTGATCTACGGCCTGCCGGCGGCGCGGCGGGTGGTGCCCGATGCGGTGGTGGAGTTCCTGCTGGCCTTTGGCGTGCTGCTGTATTCGGGGGTCGGGATTGCGTCGATCCTGCTCGGCGGTAATTTCCTCGACTACTTCGTGCTCGGTGCCGACCCGGTCAGCGGTCAGCACCGCGGCATCTTCTGGGTCGAAGCCGGCGTGCTCATTACCGTGGCGGCCGTCATGCTGAAAATCTTTTATGTGTTTGCGGCCCGCAAGCGGGACGCCGGGGAGGCCGGGCAATGACTCTGGCCAGTCATTTCAGCTACTGGGTGACGGTGTTGCTGCTCATGGTCGGGCTGTTCATCGTCATCGCCCGCGACAACCTGATCAAGAAGCTGATCGGCCTGGGCATTTTCCAGACCGCGGTCTATCTGCTCTACATCGCGCCGGGCAAGCTCATTGGCGGCGTGGCGCCGATCATCGGCGGCCAGTTCGCGGTGTACTCCAACCCCTTGCCGCATGTGCTGATCCTCACCGCGATCGTGGTCGGCGTGGCCACGCTGGCACTCGGGCTGGCGCTGGTGGTGCGCATCAAGGAGGCCTACGGCTCCATCGACGAGGACGAGATCCTCGCCATGGATGCCCGTGACGACACCTCGCCTGTCGCAGACCGGGACGGGAGCTGAACCGTGCTGACCCAACATTTTCCCGCCCTGCTGGTGGTGGTGCCACTGGTCGCCGCGCCCATCATCGTGCTCGCCCGTCACGCGCTGGCGAGCTGGCTGATCGCCCTGCTGGCGACCGCGGCAAGCTTCGGCATCGCCGCCGTCCTGCTTGACCAGACCCTTGCCGACGGCGTCATCTCCTACGCCATGGGCAGCTGGGAGATACCGCTCGGCATCGAGTACCGGATCGACGCCGCCGGCGCCTTCGTGGCCCTGATCGTCGCCGGCATGGGCCTGATCGCCATGCCCTACAGCCGGGTCGGCATTGCTGCGGAGGTGCGCAGCGAAGAGCACTACCTCTATTACGCGTTGATGATGCTGTGCCTGGCCGGCCTGCTCGGCATCCTGGTCACGGGCGATGCCTTCAACCTGTTCGTGTTCCTGGAGGTGTCCTCGCTGGCCACCTATGTGCTGATCGCCATGGGGCGCGACCGCCGCGCGCTGGTCGCGGCCTACCAGTACCTGCTGATGGGCACCATCGGCGCCACGCTGTATGTGCTCGGTGTCGGCCTGCTGTATCTCGAGACGGGCACCCTCAACCTCGCCGACATGGCAGCGCGCCTGGTGTCGGTGGGCGATTCGCGCGGCGTGCTCGCGGCGCTGGCCTTCATCACCGTGGGCATCTCGCTCAAGATCGCGCTGTTCCCGCTGCACCTGTGGCTGCCCAATGCGTATGCCTATGCGCCCTCGCCGGTGTCCGCCTTCCTGGCGGCGACGGCGACCAAGGTGTCGATCTACGTGCTGATGCGCTATTTCTTCACCATCTTCGGGCCGACCGAGGTGTTCGACGCCCGTGCCACGGGCGCGATCCTGCTCGGCCTGTCGCTGGCGGCCATGTTCGTGCCGGCCATCGTGGCCATCTTCCAGCACGACATGAAGCGCCTGCTGGCCTATTCCAGCGTCTCGCAGATCGGCTACATCACGCTTGGCATCAGCATGGATTCGGTCGAGGGCCTGATGGCCTCGGCCATGCACCTGTTCAACCACGCGCTGACCAAGGGCGGGCTGTTCCTGGTGCTCGGCGGCGTGGTGCTGCGCTGCCGCGGCGCCGGCTTCGACCGCCTGGCCGGCCTTGGCCACACCATGCCGATGGCGTCCTTCGCCATGGTCGTCGGCGGCCTGAGTCTGATCGGCGTGCCGGGCTCGGCCGGTTTCATCAGCAAGTGGTATCTGGTCAGCGCGGCGATGCACGAGGGGCAGTGGTGGCTGGTCGGCGCCGTGCTGGCCAGCTCGCTGCTGGCGGTGATCTATGTGTGGCGCTTTGTCGAGGTGGCGTACTTCCGCGCGCCACCAGCCGACCATCCCGCACCCGGTGAAGCGCCGCTGTCGATGTTCCTGCCCGCGCTGGCCATGATCGTGGCCTGCGTGTATTTCGGCATCGACGCCACCTGGTCGAGCGATGTCGCCATGCGCGTGGCCGAGGTGCTGATGAGCAGCCGGAGCATCGTGCAATGACCGAAGACGTTCAACTGCTCAGCCTGCTGCTGACCCCGCTGGCCGGCCTGGTGCTGCTGGCGCTGGCCGGGCGCTGGCCGAATGTGCGCGAGTCGGTCACGCTGCTCACCGCGGTGATCCTGTTCTCCGAATCGCTGCAACTGGCCAGCGACGTGCTCGGCGGCGCGCGCCCCGGGCTGACGCTGATCGAGATGCTGCCGGGGCTGACCCTGCGTCTGGCGGTCGAGCCGCTCGGTGCGGTGTTCTCGGTGATCTCCTCGGGCTTGTGGATCATCAGCACGCTGTACTCCATCGGCTACATGCGCGGCAACAACGAGAAGAAGCAGACCCGCTTCTTCGTGTGCTTCGCCGGCGCCATCTTTGCCGCCCAGGGCATTGCGCTGGCCGGCAACATGCTGACGCTGTTCCTGTTCTACGAGGCGATGACGCTGATCACCTATCCGCTGGTCACGCACCACGGCACCGATCATGCGCGCAACTCTGCCCGCACCTATCTGGGCGTGCTGCTGGGCACCTCGATCGCCTTCCTGCTCTCCGGCCTGCTGGCCACCTGGGTGATCGCCGGCACGCTGGACTTCCGCCACGGCGGCATCCTGGCCGGGCAGATCGGTGCGGCGGGCACAGCCTTCCTGCTCGCCTTGTACATGTTCGGCATCGGCAAGGCGGCGCTGATGCCCTTCCATCGCTGGCTGCCCGCTGCCATGGTGGCACCCACGCCGGTGTCTGCGCTGCTGCATGCGGTGGCGGTGGTCAAGGCGGGTGTGTTCAGCATCGTCAAGGTGGTGGTCTACATCTTCGGCACCGAGAACCTGCTGTCGCTGGGCAGTGCCGACTGGGTGCCGGTGATCGCCGGTTTTTCGATCATCTCGGCGTCCATCGTCGCGCTGCGGGCCGACAACCTCAAGCGGCGGCTGGCCTATTCCACGGTCAGCCAGCTGTCCTACGTGACCCTGGCCGCCACCTTGCTGGCGCCGATCTCCATCGTCGGCGCGGTGCTGCACATCGCGGCCCATGCGCTGGGCAAGATCACGCTGTTCTTCGCCGCCGGCTCGATCTACACCGCCGCGCACAAGACCGAAGTCAGCCAGCTCGACGGCATCGGCCGACGCATGCCCTGGACCATGACCGCCTTCGCCATCGGCGCGCTGTCGATGATCGGCCTGCCGCCGGCGGCCGGCTTCGTCTCCAAGTGGTATGTGCTGTCGGCGGCAATGAGTCTCGAGCACTGGTGGGCGGTGTGCGTGCTGGTGATCAGCACCCTGCTCAACGCCGGCTATTTCCTGCCCATCGTGTGGCGCGCCTTCTTCCGTGCGCCACCGGCCGACCCGGACGACCACCATCACGACGCCCACGGCGAGGCGCCGGCCATCATGGTGCTGGCGCAGACCGCGACGGCCGCGCTGACGGTCGGCCTGTTCCTCTACCACGAGCCGGTGCTGCGCCTGGCGCGTGCCGTGGCGGGAGCCTTCTGATGTCACTCAAAGACACGCTGCCGCGCGGGCGCCTGTGGCGCGCCCTGCTGCTGGCCTTGCTCGCCGCGCTGATCGGCGGGCTGTTCGTCGAATCGCATCCGCATTTCGGCATCGATGCGGTGCCCGGCTTCAATGCCTGGTTCCCGATGCTCTCCGCTGTTGCGCTGGTGTTCCTGGCGCGCGCACTGGCACGGATCTTCGGACCGCGGGAGGACGAGGATGGCCGCTGAACTGCTCCATCATCCCGCGCTGTGGCTGATCCTCGGCGGGATAGCACTCGGTTTCCTGCGCGGGGCGCCGCGCGCGCTGCTGTCGCTGGGGCTGCCGCTGTTCGCCGCGTGGCAGCTGTGGGGGATCCCCGAGGGCCTCTACGGCGGCATGCACTTTCTCGACTACACGCTCGAGATGCTGCGGGTCGACCGCCTCGGCCGGCTGTTCGGGCTGGTGTTCCTGCTCGCGCTGTTTGTCGGCAGCGTGTATGCCTTGCGCCAGCCCAGCCGGCTCGAAGTGCCGGCGGCCTTCGTCTATGGCGGCGCAGCCGTGGGCGCCGTACTGGCCGGCGACTGGATCACCCTGTTCGTCTTCTGGGAGCTGATGGCCATCGGCTCCACCCTGGTGATCTGGGCCGGCGGCCGCGAGGCCTATCCGGCGGCCATGCGTTACCTGATGGTGCACCTGTTCGGTGGCGTGGTGCTGATGGCCGGCATCACCGCGCATCTGGCCGGCGGCGGTGGCCTGCGCATCGAGGCGCTGGCGCTCGACGGCATTGCCCCGTGGTTCATCCTCGCCGGCGTGCTGATCAACGCCGGGGCGTTCCCGTTCTGGTCGTGGATTCCCGACGCCTATCCGCGCGCCTCGTGGAGCGGCATGGTGTTCCTCTCCGCCTTCACCACCAAGACCGCGGTGTATGTGCTGATGCGCGGCTTCCCCGGCGCCGAGGTGCTGATCCCCATCGGCTTGCTGATGGCCGGCTACGGGCTGATCTACGCGCTGGTCGAGAACACCGCCCGGCGGGTGCTCGCCTACGCCATCGTCAATCAGGTCGGCTTCATGATCGCCGGCATCGGCATCGGCACCGAGCTGGCGCTCAACGGCGTGGCCGCCCATGCCTTTGCCCACATCGTCTACAAGGCGCTGCTGCTGATGGCCATCGGTGCGGTGATCGTGCAGACCGGCAGGCGCGACTGCACCGACCTCGGCGGCCTGGCGCGGCAGATGCCGGTGACCACCGGTTTCGCCATCTTCGGCGCGCTGGCCATGTCCGCACCGCTGACCGCCGGTTTCATCACCAAGTCGCTGGTGTTGCAGGCGGCGGCCGACGCGCACCTGACCTGGGTGTGGCTGGCAATGATGGTGATTGCCGCCGGCGTGTTCCTCGCCGCCGGCCTGAAGGTGGTGGTGTTCGTGTTCTTCGGCGAACCGCGCGATCTCGACGCCGAAGAAGCGCCGCCCAGCCAGCGCTGGGGCATGCGCCTGCTGGCGCTGACCAGCCTGGCGGCCGGCTGCTATCCGCCGCTGCTCTACGACCTGCTGCCGTATCCGATCGACTACCAGCCCTACACCGGCTCGCATGTGGTGTTCCAGTTGCAGCTGCTGCTGGCCACCACGGTGGTGTTCTTCCTGTTGCGCGCACGCCTGGTGGCCATGCTCGGCTCGCTGATCGACATCGACTGGTTTTATCGTTCGCTCGGCCCGCGGTGGACCAAGCTGGTGGTCTTCGGTGTCAGCATCGAGATTCGCGAGGTGGCGCGCCTGGTCATGCGTGGCCTGGCCAACCTGCTCGGCAGCCTGCGCCGCCACTACGGCACGCGCGGCGTGCTGGCGCGCACCTGGCCGTCCGGCAGCATGGTGCTGTGGGTCGCCTTGCTGCTGCTGATGTATCTGGCGCTGTTCTATCTCGCCTGAAAACCGGTTGAATCGATGACTGCACGCCGGCCGCCCTCGGGCCGCCGGTATGTGCGGCGATTTCTTCATGGCAGCCGAGGCGGTACACTGCGTCATTGTCTTTTGCCGTCCTGCCATGAAACCGACCCGCCAGCCCCCGACCTCCTCCCCATCCGATGCACCGCGCCGCTTCCAGCGTGCGCCGGCGCAGCCCGCCGATGGCGATCACCCGGCGCCAGCCGGCGTGCGCCTGTCCAAGGTGATGGTCGAGCGCGGCATGTGCAATCGCCGTGACGCCGATGCGCTGATCGCGCGTGGCGAGGTGTTTGTCGATGGCCAGCGGATCAGCGAGCTGGGCACCCGGATCTCGCCCGACGCGGTCATCACCCTGGCCGAGGGCGTGACCCTGCGTTCGGTGTCGCCTCCGCCCGTGGCCGCAAAACCGACGGCCGACGGGGTGCGTCTGTCCAAGGTGATGGCCGAGCGCGGCATGTGCTCGCGCCGCGAGGCCGACGCGCTGATCGAGCGCGGCTGGGTCTTCGTCGATGGTGAGCGGGTGAGCGAACTGGGCACGCGCATCGCGCCCGACGCCACCATTACCCTCGACAAGCGCGGCGCGGCCAAGCAGGCCGAGCGGGTCACCATCGTGCTGCACAAGCCGATCAGCTACGTCTCTGGCCAGCCCGAAGACGGCCACCAGGCGGCGGTGACGCTGGTGACGCCGGACCGCCTGTTCGGCGGCGGCAAGTTCTCGCGCGACCACCTCAAGGGCCTAGCCCCGGCCGGCCGGCTCGATATCGACTCCACCGGCCTGCTCATCCTCACCCAGGACGGGCGCATCGCCCGTCAGCTGATCGGGGACGACTCCACGGTCGAAAAGGAATACCTGGTCCGTGTGGCCGGCACCCTGTCGGCCGAGGGCCTGGCCCTGCTCAACCACGGCCTGAGCCTCGACGGCAAGCAACTGCGACCGGCCAAGGTGCGCTGGCAGAACGAAGACCAGCTCAGCTTCACCCTCAAGGAAGGCCGCAAGCGCCAGATCCGCCGCATGTGCGAGCTGGTCGGCCTGAAGGTGGTCGGCCTCAAGCGGGTGCGCATCGGCAAGGTGATGCTGGGCGATCTGCCGCAGGGGCAGTGGCGCTACCTGCGGCCGAACGAGCGGTTTTAGGGCCGGGACGCGCGTAGCCCGGATGCCGGCCGAAGGCCGGAATCCGGGGTGGGCGTGGCGGTCGGGCACGGCTTTTCGATGCGGGGCGGTGTGCCCGATCGGGCCGGTGCTCCCGGATTCCGCTGCGCTGCATCCGGGCTACAGGTCAATCCGCCCGCAGTGCCTCCACCGGGTCGAGCCGCGTTGCCTTGCGCGCCGGCAGCACGCCGGCGGCGAGGCCGATGACGACGGCCGAGACTTCCGCCAGCACGGCGAATTCCCAGGGGGTATGCACCGGCAGCGCCGGTACCAGCAGGCCCACCAGCTGCGCCAGCGCGACGCCGGCCACCAGGCCGATCAACCCCCCCGCCGCCGCCAGTGCCACGGCTTCGCCGAGAAACAGCGCGAGGATGGTGCGCCGGCGCGCGCCAAGCGCCACCAGCAGGCCGATCTCGCCAGTGCGTTCGGTCACCGCGATGGTCATGATCGTCACGATGCCGACCCCGCCCACCAGCAGCGAGATGCCGCCCAGCGCGCCGACTGCGGCGGTGAGGATGTCGAGGATATTGGACAGGCTCGCGAGCATGTCGGCCTGGGTGGTCAGCGCAAAGTCTTCGCGGCCGTGGCGGGCGATGAGCAGGCGGGTCACGCTCGCGCTGACCTGCTCGGAGGACACGCCCTCCTGATACGACACGTTGATTTCCATCAGCCCCTCGCGGTTGTACAGCGCCAGCGCGCGGCCGGTGGGGATGTAGGCGGTGTCGTCCAGATCGGTGCCGAGGAACTGCCCCTTGGCTTCCATCACGCCGATCACCCGAAAACGCTCGCCGCCGATGCGGATACGCTCGCCGAGCGCGTTCTGCGTGCCGAACAGTTCGTGCTTGAGCGTGGCGCCGAGTACCACCAGCGCACGGGGCTGGTCGGCGTTGTCGTCGGGCAGGAACTGGCCGCTGCGCACGCGCATGGTGAAGGCCTGCACCATGGCAGGCCCCACGCCATACACCGAGCTGCGGCGCACCCGGCCATTGCCCTCGATCTCTGAATTGCCCCAGACCACGGGCGTGACGGCGGTGACGCCGGGCAGGCGTTCGAGCGCGCGGGCATCGGCCAGGGTGAGCGGACGCGAGGTGCTGGGCAGGCCGGGCGGGCCGCCGCGGGCGCCTTTCTTGCCAGGGGCAATTTCGATCACGTTGGTGCCGAACTGCGTGAATTCGGCCAGCACGAACTGGTGGATGCCTTCACCGATGGAGGTGAGCAGGATCACCGCGGCGATGCCGACGGCGATGCCGAGCAGGGTCAGAAAGCTGCGCAGGCGCTGGGCGACGAGCGCGCGGGCCGACAGCGAGAGGAAGTCGCGCCAGGACATTGTCAGGCGCTCCTGTCGCTGCGCGACATCCTCCCCGAGGGAGGGTTCGCGAGCCCTTGGGGCGGTCGTGCGCGCTCGTTCATGCGTCGGCTACCGTTTTGAAAGCGCATCGACCGGGTCGAGCGTGGCGGCGTGGCGGGCGGGCATGACGCCGAACAGCACGCCGGTGACGATAGCCGTGCCCAGGCCGGCGGCAATCGCCCAGTCGGGCGGGTAGGCGGGGAGCGCGGGGAACAGCAGGCGCAGCCCCCAGGCGCCCAGGTGGCCGAGCAGCAGGCCGGCGAAGGCGCCGGCGATGGACAGCAGCGCCGCCTCGGTGAGAAACACCAGCCGGATGATGCCGCCGGTGGCGCCGAGCGCCTTGAGCAGGCCGATCTCGCTGGTGCGCTGGGTGATGGCGACGAGCATCACGTTCATCACCAGGATGCCGGCCACGGCCAGGCTGATGGCGGCGATGCCGGCCACGGCCAGGGTGAGCGCGCCGAGAATGCGGTCGAAGGTGCCGAGCACCGCGTCCTGGGTGATCAGCGTCACGTCTTCCTCGCCATCGTGGCGGGCCTTGAGGATGTCGAGGATCTGCGTCTTGGCCGCCGGCACGGCGTCGCGGTCGCGCGCTTCGGCAAAGATGCGGAACAGGCTGGCGGCGTTGAACAAGGCCTGGGCGGCGGCGACGGGGACGATCACCAGTTCGTCGGCGTTCATGCCCAGGCCCGAGCCGGAGGCGGCAAGCACGCCAATGACCCGGTAGCGCCGGTCGCCGACGCGGATCATCTTGCCCAGCGCCGGCCCGGCGCCGAACAGCTCCTGGTGCAAGGTGGCGCCGATCACCGCCACGGCCGAACCGCGGCGCCAGTCTTCTTCGGGCAGGAAGCGGCCCTGGCCGAGGCGGTAGTTGCGGATGTCGGCAAAGGCACGGGTGGTGCCGATCACCATCACCTCGCGCAGCTTGCCGCGGTAGGCGATCTCGGAGTTGCCGAGCACCAGCGGGGCGACGCGGGTCACGCCGCCGGCACGCAGCAGGGCGGCGGCGTCGTCCACGGTGAGGTCGCGCGGGGTGTTGGTGACAAAGCTGCCGGCGCCGACGCCGCCGGTTTCGGTGCGGCCGGGCAGGACGATGATCAGGCTGCTGCCCAGCGCCGAGAACTCGCGCACCACATAGCGGCGGGCGCCGTCGCCCAGCGCCGTGAGCAGCACCACGGCGGCCACGCCGATGGCCATGGCGAGCATCATCAGCCCGGTGCGCATGGGGTAGGCGGTGGCGGCGCGGGTGGCAAAGCCGAGGATGTCGCGGCTGCGCATCATGGTGTGGGGCGCTGCGAGTCCGAGTCGATGCGGCCGTCTTCCATGCGGATCTGGCGGTGGGCGCGCTGGCCCATGTGCGGGTCGTGGGTGACGACGATCAGCGTGACGCCGCGGCCGTTGAGGGTTTCGAGCAGGGAGGTGACTTCCTCGCCGGTGGCGCGGTCGAGGTTGCCGGTGGGTTCGTCGGCCAGCAGCATGGCCGGCTGCATGATGGTGGCGCGGGCGATGGCCACACGCTGGCGCTGGCCGCCGGAGAGTTGGTCGGGGCGGTGGTCGCCGCGCTTGGCAAGGCCGAAGTCGTCCAGCGCCTGGGCGACGCGGGCTTTGCGGTCATGCGGCGGGATGCCGGCGAGCAGCAGGGGCAGGGCGATGTTCTCCTCGGCGGTCAGGCGGGGCACGAGATGAAAGCTCTGGAACACGAAGCCGATGCGCTCGCGGCGCACACGGGCCTGTTCGTCGGCGCTCAGCGTGGTCACGTCGCGCCCTTCGAGGCGGTAGTGGCCGGCATTGGGGCGATCGAGCAGGCCGAGCAGGTTGAGCAGCGTCGATTTGCCCGAGCCGGAGGGGCCCATCACCGAGACGTAGTCGCCGGCGTCGATGCGCAGTTGGATGTCCTGCAGGGCATGCACCTCGCTGTCGCCGAGCTGGAAGATGCGCTGGATGTTGTCCAGTTCGATCTGGGCCATGGCGGCTTACCTGGGCGCGTCGCCGTCGGGTGTGACCCGGGCGCCGGCGACGATGCCGTCGCGCTCAAGTGAGGTGACGATGCGCTCGCCCTCGCTCAGTCCGTCGGTGATCTCGGTCTGCGCCCAGTTGGCGATGCCGGTCTTCACCGGCTGGGCCTCCAGCGTGCCGGTGGTGGCGTCGTAGCGCAGCACGTCGCCGGTACTGCGCAAGGCGGCAGTGGGGATGCGCAGCACATCGGCGCGGGTGTCGAGAATGACCTCGGCGTCGGCGCTGTAGCCGACGAGCAGGCCGCGGGCGTCTTCCGGGCGGTCGAAATCGACCTCGACATCGACGGTGCGCGCCTGCTTCTCGACCGCGAAGACGTAGGGCGCGACACGGCGCACATGGCCGGCGAAGACCTGGCCGGGCAGGGCGTCGAGGGTGATGCGCACCGTCTGGCCGGCGTGGATCCTGGGCGCGTCGACCTCGTCCATCGGCGCCTTCACATAGAGGCAGCTGTCGTCGATCAGGTCGATGGCGGGCGGCGTGGCGACGCCCGGCGGGGAGGGCGTGGAGTATTCGCCCAGTTCGCCGACGATCTTGGCGACGGTGCCGGCAAAGGGCGCGGTGAGCACGGTGCGTTCGGTGTTGGCGCGGGCGGCGTCGAGCTGGGCGCGGGCGGCGGCGACGTCCGCCTGGCTGGTGCGGCAGGCGGCCTCACGGGCGGTGGCGTCGGTGCGCGCCTTTTCTTCGGCCGAGGCGGAGACGAAGCCGCGCTGGTGCAGGGCGCGCTGGCGGGTGGCCTCGCTGCGGGCGTTGGCGGCGATGGCGCATACCTCGTCGACACGTCGCTGGATCGTTTCCAGCTGGCGTTGGGCGACTTCGATCTGGGCGGTCTGGTCGGCGTTCCACAGGCGCATCAAGACCTGGCCGGCGACCACCTTGTCGCCTTCCTTGACGCCGAGGTACTCGATGCGTCCGCCGGCGATGGTCGACAGCTTGGCGCGCTGGCAGGCTTCGATTTCACCCGCGCGGGTGTTGGATACGGTGGCTTCTACGGTGCCGCGGTCGACCGTGGCCAGCGCGACCGGGACGGGCGTGGGGCGCTTGACCACCATACGGCGGCGGCGCCGGCAGCAACGAGGCAGAGCGGGATGAGCAGGGAGCGGGCGCGCATGGGGGCGGGGCGGTGTATTCAAAAGGGCTAATGATCCGCCCGATTGGTGACCGGTGCAACCGCGCACGATGTCGCATCGCCGGTGTGCGGCGTTCCCGCCGCGCCAGCGTTAGCGGTACTGCGGGTAGTTCTCGCGGTACAGGCGTTCGAGCTCGCGCTTTTCTTCGGCCAGGCGGCGCTCGGCGAGCATGGCGTTGCGCTGGGCCTCGGCGGCGCGGGCGGCGCGCTCCTGTTCGACGCGGCGCAGGGCGTCGCGCTCGCGCTGCTGCTCTTCGCGGCTCTTGCTGCGCTGGTAGTCGGAGGATTCGCGATCGAGCCGGTTGCGCAGGGCCGCCAGGTCGCGGGCCTCCTGCTGGGCCTGGCGCTCCTGGGCGCGCTGCTCCTGGAGGGTGGCGTAGCGTTCCTGCTGGCTCTCCTGGCGGCGTTCGGCCTGTTCGATGTTGAAGCGGGTGAGCTCGGCCTGCTTCTCGGCCAGGGCGGCCTGGTGCTCGAGCACCATCTGGGTCAGCGCGCGCTGGTGCCACATGGTGGCGCCGACATAGCCGGCGGCGGCGGCGAGCACGATCATCAGCGCGCGGCCCCAGGCCGGCGTACCCGCGGGGCGCGGGGGGGCGGCTGGCGGCAGCGGCGGCGGGGCGTCGGCAATGCGTGCGTCGTAGGCGGTGCGCAGCGTGGGGTCGTTCAGCGTGGCGAAGGCGTCGTTCAGCAGGCGCAAGGCGGCGCTGTCACCGGCGGCCTCGAGGCGGCGCGAGAGCAACACGTGCGCGGCCTTGATCATGGCCGGCTCGGCGGTGGCGCTGACTTGCAGGATGTCGTAGAGCGTGCGGGCTTTCGTCATCGTGTCGGGGCGGTGCGCAGGTGAAAAGGGGGACGATGCCTCAGGGTTTCGACTTCTGCCACGAATCCTTGAGGGTGACCGTGCGGTTGAACACGGGCGCGCCGGCCCGGCTGTCGAAACGGTCGGCCACGAAATAGCCGTGGCGTTCGAACTGGAAGCGCGATTCGGCTGCCACCTGCGCCAGCGACGGCTCGAGTTGGGCGGTGAGGCAGCGCTTGGCGTCGGGGTTGATGTCGTCGAGGAAGTCGCGCTCGAGCTCGGGCGCGCCACCCTCGCGGCGCTGGCCCGGCTGCGGGTAGGCAAAGAGGCGGTCGTAGAGACGCACTTCGGCCTGGCAGGCGTGGGCCACGCTGACCCAGTGCAGGTTGCCCTTGACCTTGTAGGTGTCGGCGCCGGGGGTGCCGGACTTGGAATCGGGGAAGTACTCGCAGGTGACGGCGGTCACGTTGCCCTCGGCGTCCTTCTCGCAGCCGGTGCATTCGACCACATAGCCGTAGCGCAGCCGCACCTTGTTGCCGGGGAAGAGGCGGCGGAAGCCCTTGATCGGGGTTTCCATGAAGTCTTCGCGTTCGATCCACAGCTCGCGCGAGAGCGGCATTTCGCGCTGGCCGAGTTCGGGCTTGAGCGGGTGATTGGGGGCGAAGCACTGTTCGCTCTGGCCCTCGGGGTAGTTGGTGATGATCAGCTTGAGCGGGTCGAGTACGGCAACGCGGCGCTCGGCGGTGTCGTTGAGGTGTTCGCGCATGCACTCTTCGAGCACGCTCATGTCGATCCAGCCGTCGGACTTGGAGACGCCGGCGCGCTCGGCGAACAGGCGGAAGCCCTCGGCCGTGAAGCCGCGGCGGCGGGCGCCGACCAGGGTGGGCATGCGCGGGTCGTCCCAGCCGTCGACATGGCCTTCGTCCACCAGCTGCACCAGCTTGCGCTTGGAGAGCACCACGTAGGTGAGGTTGAGGCGGGCGAACTCGATCTGGCGCGGCAGCGGCCGCGGGAAGAAGCCGCCGTCGGCCAGCTGCGCCAGCAGCCAGTCATAGAAGGGGCGCTGGTCTTCGAACTCCAGCGTGCACAGCGAGTGGGTGATGTTCTCGATCGCGTCCTCGATGGGGTGGGCGAAGGTGTACATCGGATAGACGCACCAGCGATCGCCGGTGCGGTGGTGGTGCGCATGGCGGATGCGGTAGATGGCCGGGTCGCGCAGATTGATGTTGGGCGAGGCCATGTCGATCTTGGCGCGCAGGATGTGCGTGCCGTCGGGGAATTCGCCGGCCTTCATGCGCGCGAACAGGTCGAGGTTTTCTTCGATGCTGCGGCTGCGGAAGGGGCTGTCCTTGCCCGGTTCGGTGAGCGTGCCGCGGTAGGCGCGCATGTCTTCGGCCGAGAGCGAGTCGACATAGGCCTTGCCGGCGCCGATCAGGTACTCGGCACAGGCGGCCATCTTCTCGAAATAGTCGGAGGCGAAGTAGAGGTGCTCGCCCCAGTCATAGCCGAGCCATTGCACCGATTCGATGATGGCGTCGACGAACTCCTGCTCTTCCTTGGTCGGGTTGGTGTCGTCGAAGCGCAGGTGGCAGGCGCCGCCATAGGCCTCGGCGACGCCGAAATTAAGACAAATGGATTTTGCATGGCCATAATGCAGGTAGCCATTGGGCTCGGGCGGAAAGCGGGTTTCGACACGCCCGTCCCACTTGCCCTGCTGACGGTCGGCCTCGATCAGGTTGTTGATGAAGTGGGTGCTGCGGGTGAGGTCGGCGTTTTCG
The DNA here is from genome assembly GCA_008501585.1 of Pseudomonadota bacterium. GTDB lineage: Bacteria > Pseudomonadota > Gammaproteobacteria > Burkholderiales > Rhodocyclaceae > Nitrogeniibacter. The sequence continues at coordinate 19,974 of QQUN01000013.1, forward strand.
GGGTGGGACATGGCTGGACGGTGTCTGTTGACAATAGCCCGGCATTGTAGCCGATGCGGGGCTGGACGATGGGCGCGGTCGCGGTTGGTGCACTGCAAGTTGTGCTCAAGGCGGCCTGTCATATGCCGTTAGTCCATATGGATGCGCCGATGCCGGTCGGTTCGATGTGATACGGCTCGCCATCCGGAAAAACAGCGAAGACAAGAATACGCAGGGAACCCCGAGATGACATTGCGCCCGTACGCGCTGACCGTGCTGCTGCTCAGCCAGGCCCATGCCCTGGCGCAGACCGATCCGATCGACTTTTCCCTCGGCGAGCTCGTCGCGCAGGAGGTGATTTCGGTCGCCCGCAAGCGGCAGGAGATCGGCGATGTGGCGGCCGCCGTGTATGTCGTGTCGGCCGAAGACATCGCCCGGATGGGCGTGACCACCCTGCCCGATGCGCTGCGTCTGGTCCCGGGCGTGCAGGTGGCGGCGATCGGCAACAACCGCTGGGCGGTCGGTGTGCGCGGGTTCAATGGCCGGTTTACCAACAGCCTGCTGGTGATGGTCGATGGCCGGACGGTCTACTCGCCCCTGTTCTCCGGCACCTACTGGGAGGCGCTGGACATTCCGCTGCCGGAGATTGACCGCATCGAGGTCATTCGCGGCCCGGGGGCGTCAATCTGGGGGGCCAATGCGGTCAATGGCGTGGTCAACATCATCACCAAATGGGCACGCGCCACCCAGGGCGATGCGGGGCAGGTGACGGTCGGCTCGGAAGACAAGGCGCTGGTCTATGCCCGCCATGGCGGGGCGCTGCCCGATGGCCACTACCGCCTCAGCTACCAGGGGCGTGTACGCGACGACTCGCGTCGGCTCAACGGTGGTCCGGGTGAGGATGGCTGGCAGACGCATCGGCTTGGCCTGCGGCTGGAGAAGTTTCTCGGCGATCCGGGCGAACTGAGCGTGATGGGCGAGGTGTTCCGGAACGACAGCCGCGACCTGTGGAAGGTGCCGGACATCACCTCGCCGACGCTGCTGCGGGCGACCCGTTTCACTCAGCGTGACGAAGGCGCTGGGCTGACGCTGCGGCTAAACCGGGCGCTCGACCAAGGGCGGGAGTGGGCGCTGCAAGGCAGCTTTCAGTACATCGACGCGCAGGTCGGCGATTTCCTCAGCGAACTGCGCCACACCATGGATCTAGACGGACAGTACCGCTTCTCGCTCGGACGGCATGACCTGGTCATGGGGGCGGGGCTGCGCTACCACGATCAGGAGGTGACCGGGCGGGGCTTCTTCCAGGTGGACGAACCCCACCGCCGCTTTGGCCTGGCCAGCGCGTTCATCCACGACGACATCACCTTGCTGCCCGAGACGCTGACCCTGACCGCCGGCCTCAAGTTCGAGCATCACTCGTGGACGGGCAACGAATGGCAACCGAACCTGCGCCTGGCCTGGCAGGTGGCGCCGAGCCATCTGCTGTGGGCCGCCGTGTCCGAAGCCTCGCGCACGCCGGCGCGGGTGGAGTACGACATGCAGTACGCGTCGCAGGTCGTGTCGGCGGCGCCGCCGACCCGGATCGTGTTTCGAAGCGCGGACACGCTCGCGGCCGAGCGGGTCCGGTCGTATGAGCTGGGCTATCGGGGGCAGCCGAGCGAAACCACGCATGTGGATGTGACCGGCTTCGTGATGCGGTATCGCAATCTGAGGAATGTGTATAACGCCGGGGTCTATCCCTCCGGCGGTTGGTTCATCGTCGATGCGCCCTTGCGCTTCGACGGCCACGGCGTGGTCTCCGGTGTCGAGGCGGCGGTCGACTGGCAGCCCTCGACGCGCTGGCGTCTGCGGGTCAGCTACACCCATCTCGAGACGGACATCGAATCCAGCGGGCAGTCGCTGACCGATGCTGCGGCCGCGTTCTACATGCAACGGGCACCCAGGGACCAGGCCAGCGCCCATGTCACCTGGAAGCCCTTGCCGGGCCATGCGATGGATCTGGTGCTGCGCCATGTCGGCGCGCTGGTCAACCGGGACCCGGGGACGCCCGCGATCAAGGCCTACACCGAGCTCGATCTCCAGTACGGCTGGCGTGTATCGCCCAAGCTGACGCTCGCGTTGACCGGGCGGAATCTGCTCAATGCCCGCCATGCCGAATTTGGCCGCTTGTACATGCCATCGCCGGCGCATGAAATCGAGCGCAGCGTCCACCTCACCGCGCAATGGGCGCTGGACTGAGCCGTCCTGACGATGCGCATGACACAAATCAACGGCGTGGCCTGGCCCGTGAGCGAAGATGCGTACGGGTAATCACTGGCTTCGCGACATGGCATTTCTCAACCAGAGGACGCTCGGTGTGGGCGTGTTGCTGCTCGGCCTGTCGTCAGCGGCCGGTGCCACCGGGCATCTGCTGGATCTGAGCCTGGAGGAACTGGGCGACATCCAGGTGCTGTCGGTATCGCGCAAGGCCCAGCGCCTGGCGGACACCGCGGCCGCCGTCACGGTGATCACCGCGGAGGACATCCGGCGCAGCGGCGCCCGCAGCGTGCCCGAGGCCCTTCGGCTGGTGCCCGGGGTCCAGGTGGCGCAGATCGGTGCCGGGCGTTGGGCGGTGAGCGTGCGCGGATTCAACAGCCGTTTTGCCTCGAAGCTGCTGGTCCAGGTGGATGGGCGCAGCGTGTATTCCCCGATGTTTTCCGGCGTGTTCTGGAGCGCCCAGACCTTGATGATGGAGGACATCGAGCGCATCGAGGTGGTCCGGGGTCCGGGGGCCTCGCTGTGGGGCGCCAATGCCGTCAATGGCGTGATCAACATCGTGACGCACAAAGCCGTTGCAACCATGGGCGCCCTGGTGCGGGCCAGCATCGATGATCGCGGCAAGCCCGAGCTGGCGGTTCGGCAGGGCCTCGCGCTGGACGGCGGCGGTGCGCTGCGCGTGTATGCGCACAGTATCAACCGCTCGGCGTTCGAGACCGCGGGAGGGGGCAGTGCCCGCGACGAGCAAACGGGCTGGCGCACGGGCTTCCGGCTCGACAGCGCGGCGACGGGGGCGGATCACTGGACGGTCAGCGGCGATGCCTATCGTCAGCGCAGCCCGGAGGTCCTCGCCCTGGGCAGTGCCGGGTCGGCGTACTCGCCGTTCGACTTCGAAGGCGCGCATCTGCTGGCGCAGCGCAGCTGGGCGATGCCGGTGGGTGTGGCCTCGCTGCGGGGCTATGTTGACTACGCCGATGTGGTGCTCGGGGCGCTGGCCGGCGCCACCGTCTACAGCGGTGATCTGGATTTCCAGCACCGCCTGCCGGCATCCGGCGGGCATGAGTGGATCTGGGGTCTCGGCCTGCGTCACCAGCAGGTGTCGGTGCGCAGCGAGGTGTCGGTCTTCGACTTCATGAAGGACGAGGCGCGCATGCAGACCTTCAGCGCCTTCGTGCAGGACGAGATCGAACTGCTGCCGCAGCAGCTGCGCCTGACCCTCGGCGCACGCCTCGAGGCGCGCAATACCACCCGGCCGCAGATCCAGCCCACGGCGCGCGTGTTGTGGTCGCCGACCAGCCGCGACACGGTGTGGACACAGTGGTCGCGTGCGGCGCGAACCCCGTCGTACGGCGACCTGTACGCCTCTCTGGTGACCGGCTCGCAGCCCTACCCGCCATTTGCCCTGGCGACGCTGGTGTCCCAGGCCAACCCGCAGCTTGAACCCGAGACCCTGAACGCTGTCGAACTCGGCTATCGGCGGCAGTTCGAGCGCGGCAACGCCGAGGCCGTGCTGTTTCGCCATCGCTATTCGCGACTGATCGGCAACACGCTGGGCGGTGTCCGCACGCCGGGGCGCTTCCCGCCCCTGCCCGAGGTGATCCTGTTGCGTGACAACCACAGTGCGGCGGTGTCGGAAGGTGTCGAGCTCGGCGGCGAGTTGAGCGTGATGCGCGGATTGCGGCTCGGTGCCGCGTACACCGCGATGCGCTTCTCGTTCGACGCCAGCGATGACCCGGTCCGGGCCGGCGCCAGCGACACCGTGGCCAATCGCAACGCCGACCACTGGCTCAGCGCCTGGGCCCGCATCGACCTGCCCGGCGCGCAGGAACTGGACTTGCAGCTTCGCCATGTGGGCGCGCTGACGGGGCAGCCCTCGCCCGGGGTGGCGGCCTACACGGTGGCGGACCTGCGCTATGGCCGGCGTTTTGGCCGCCACCTCGACATTGCGCTGTCGATCACCAATCTGTTCGATGAACGCTATACCGCGTTTGATTCGGACTACTTCCCCTCGGCCTATGCCTACGACCGCCGGCGCATCCTGCTGACCGGCCGCTGGATGTTCTGAGCCGAAGACCATGCGCTGGCGCCTCCTTCTTCTCCTGCTGCCGCTCCTGTTCGCATCGTCGGTGCGGGCCGCGCCGCCGCCGACCGAGTACCAGCTGAAGGCCGTGTTCCTGCTCAATTTCGCACGCTATGTCACCTGGCCCGATGCGGCGCTGGCCGACAGCGAGGCGATCGACATCTGCGTCCTTGGCCGCGACCCCTTCGGCGAACATCTCACCGGCCTCGAAGCGCGTCAGGCGCAAGGTCGCGAGGTCAAGGTGCACTTTCCGGCCGCGCCCGAACAGGCCGGGGAGTGCGAGGTGGTGTTCGTCTCTGCCTCCGAGCAACGGCGCCTCAACGCCATCCTGCGCGAACTCGAAGGCCGCCCCGTGCTGACGGTCAGCGACATCGAAGGCTTTGTCGAAGCCGGGGGCAACATCGGGCTGGTGACGGTCGATGACCGCATCCGCTTCGACATCAACCGCAATGCGGTCTCCGCGCAGCATCTCAAGCTCAGTGCCCAGCTGCTCAAGCTTGCGCGCCGCCTGATCGGGCAGGAGGGCGACTGACATGCGAATGGGCACCCATCGTTCGCTGGGGCGCAAGCTGCGCGGCATCGTGCTGGTCAGTATCGTGGTGGCCCTGGCGGTCGCCTTCGTCACCATCGGGCTGAGCGAACTGCGCCAGGAAATCCAGCGCATCCAGGACCAGGCCGACATCTACGCCGAGCTGGTGGTCGAGAACAGCGCAGCGGCGCTGCGCTTCGAAGACATCGGCAGTGCCGAGCGGCTGCTCGGATCGCTGCGCCATGTGGAACAGATCCGTGCGGCCTTGCTGCGCCGGGCCAATGGCGAGACCTTTGCCACCTATCCGGCGGATCTGGCGCGTGTGTCGACCAACTTCGCCGCGCTCCAGGCGCTGGCGCCCGACAGCGCCGGCGACTGGCAGTTTCCGCGCTATTTCCGCGCCTGGCCGGTGCGCCACGACGGCGAGTACCTCGGTGACCTAGTCCTCGAAATCTCGCTCGCCGGCATGCTGGCGGACATGGTCGAGTGGTTCGTGCTGGCTCTGGTCGGGCTCGGGCTGGGCGGGCTGGTGGCGACCTTGCTGGTGCGCCGCACCGAGCGCGCCATTGTCCAGCCGGTGGTCCAGCTGGCCAGCGTGGTGCGCGATGTACGCAACACCGGGCGCTACGATGTGCGCGCCCCCGCCGGGCCGCGCGACGAGGTGGGCGAGCTGGTCGACGGCTTCAACAGCATGCTGACCGAGATCGAGGCGCGCGACTCGGCCCTCGCCGCGCACCGCGACCAGCTCGAGCAGGATGTGGCGCGGCGGACCGGCGAGCTGTCGCAGGCCAAGGAAGAGGCCGAGGCGGCGCGCGAGGAGGCCGAATCGGCCAACCGCGCGAAAAGCCTGTTCCTGGCCAACATGAGCCACGAGATCCGTACCCCCATGAACGGCGTGCTCGGCATGGTCGAGCTGTTGCGCGGCACCGAACTCAACAGCCGCCAGATGCGGCTCATCGACACCCTCCATGCCTCGGCCGAGTCCTTGCTGTACCTGATCAACGACGTGCTCGACGTGTCCAAGATCGAGGCCGGCAAGCTGGAGCTCGAGCAGATCGCGTTCTCGCCCCGGCAGGCCGCCGAGGATGTGGCCCTGCTCTTTGCCGAACGGGCGCAGCGCAAGGATGTCGAGCTGATGGTGGTGGTGTCGGGGAACGTCCCCGAGCGGGTCTGCGCCGACGGTCACCGCTTCCGCCAGGTGCTCAACAATCTGGTCTCGAATGCGGTCAAGTTCACCGACCAGGGCCATATCCGCATCGACCTCGACGCCGGCACCGAGGCCGACGGCCGCGTCCGGCTGCACGGCTGCGTGGCCGATACCGGCATCGGCATACCGGCCGAACTGCAGCCGCGGCTGTTCCAGGCCTTTTCGCAGGCCGACAGCTCCATGGCCCGGCGCTTCGGCGGCACCGGCCTGGGCCTGACCATCTCGCGCCAGCTGGTCGAGCTGATGGGGGGCGAGCTGCGTTTTGACAGCGTTCCCGGCCAGCACACCCGGTTCCGCTTCGATGTCCTGGCGCAGGCCGGCGAACCGGCGGCGGTGCCGCCCGGCGGGCCGCGGGTGGCCATCGTTGCCGGCGATGCCGCGCTGCGCGAGGCCCTGACCGAGCAATTGCAGGCGCTGGGCTATCCCGCCGATGCCTATCCGGGCGATGCCGCCCTGCGCGAGGCGGCGGAGGCAGACTACCCGGTGGTGCTGGTCGACCGCCAGGGCGAGGATGGCGAGGCGTTCTCCCGCCTCGGTCGCCTGCGTCGCGACGGGCGGCGAATCGTGGCGCTGACCCGGCTGCGCTCGGCCAGCGACGAGGAAGACGCCCGCGCTGCCGGCGCCGATGCCTGCGTCCCCAAACCCGTGCTGGCCAGCGACCTGCTGGCGGTGCTGCGCGGCGACGCGCCCCAGCATGCCCGCCAGCCCGCACGCAGCGACCCCGGCCTGCGTTCGCGGGCACGGGTGCTGCTGGTCGAAGACCATCCCGTCAATGCCGAGATCGTGTGCGCCCTGCTCGGCGAGTGCGGCTGCCGGGTCACGGTGGCCAGCAACGGCCGCGAGGCGATCGCCATGTACCGCAAGGGCGCGTTCGACCTCATCCTGATGGATATCCAGATGCCGGAGATGGACGGCATCGAAGCCACCCGAGAGATCCGCCGCGCGGAGCGCACCAGCGGCGGCGAGCGCGTTCCCATCCTGGCGCTGACCGCCAATGCCCAGCGCGATGATCGGGCGGCGGCGCTGTCGGCCGGCATGGACGACTACCTCACCAAGCCGGTCACCGGCGAGCGCCTGCGCGAGGCGCTGGTGCGCTGGGCGCCGAGCACCGCGGCAGGCCCGGCCGCGCCGGCGGCCGCCACCCCGCGGGACGGCGCCGAGGCCCCTGCCGGCGAGTTGCCTGCGCTCGACATCGATGTGCTGCTCGGGGTGCCCGGCGTGCGCGGCGACCGGGCGGCGCCGATGCTCAAGCGGCTGGTCAATCTGTTCATCCGCGAGACCGATCAGCAGGTACAGTCGCTGCTCGAGGCCTGCGCGCGCCAGGACCGCCAGGGCGCGCAACGCCTGGCCCACAAGATGAAGTCTGCGGCCGCCGCCGTGGGCGCCGCCCGGCTGGCCGCGCTGGCGCGCAGCGTGGACGGCGCGCTCAAGGCCGGCGATGCGCCGGATGGCTTGCCGGAGATCGCTGACGTGCCGGGCGCGTTGGCGGCGTATATCGCGGCCCTGGCGGACGCGGGCGTGGTGCTCGATACGGCGCCCCCGACAAAGGATCTGACCCATGACCGAGACTGAGCGCCCGGCGCGCCTGCTGGTGATCGACGACGATGACGTGACGCGCATGCTGGCCTGCGCGGCGCTGGAGGAGGCCGGCTTCCGGGTGGCCGAGGCCGCCGGGGGCGAGGCCGGCCTGGCGCGTTTCGCCGACTATCACCCCGACCTGGTGCTGCTCGACGTGCTGATGCCGGGCATCGACGGCTTTGAAACCTGCCGGCGCCTGCGCAGCCAGGGGGTGCGGGTGCCGGTCATCATGCTCACCGGCCTGGAGGACTCCGCCTCCATCGAGCGCGCCTACGACAGCGGCGCCACCGACTTCATCCCCAAGCCCATCAACTGGACCTTGCTGCGCCATCGCGTGCGCTACGCCCTGCGCGCGGCCGACGCTGTCGACAATCTGGTCCGCAGCGAGCGCAACCTTAGCGCCGCCCAGCAGATCGCCCGCATCGGCAGCTGGGAGTGGGACCTGGGCACCGACCGCTTCCATCGCTCCGACAACTACTGCGCACTGTTCGGTGAAGATGTGGCCTCGTTCGGCAGCGGCTTGTCGGCGCTGATCGAACGTGTCCACCCGGGCGACCGCGAGCGTGTCTGCAAGTCGCTCGACAGCGTTTGCGAAGGGCAGCGCTATTCCTTGGAGTACCGCATCCAGCGCGCCGACGGCCAGGTGTGCACGGCGCTCGAGATGGCCGTGCCGCTGTGTGACCCCGCCGGCCGGGTGGTGCAGGTCCAGGGCACCTTGCAGGACATCACCGAGCGGGTGTCGGCCGAGCAGCGCATCCGCCAGCTGGCCTATTTCGACGACCTCACCGGGCTGCCCAACCGGGTCCATTTCCGCGAGGCGCTGCAGTCGGCGCTGCTGCGCGAGAACGTGCGCGGTGGGCATTGCGCCGTGGTGCTGATCAATGTCGACCGCTTCAAGCGGATCAACGAAACCCTCGGCCAGGATGCCGCCGACCGCGTGCTGCAGGTGCTGGCGCTGCGTCTGGGCTCGGGGCAGGCCGGGGCGGCAGAAGAGGGCTTGCCGCCCGACCGGCTCGACGCGCCGCGCATGGCGCGCCTGAACGCCGACAACTTCGGCCTGTTCATCGAGGGGGCCTCGGGGCGGGCGGCGATCGAAGCCGAGATCGCCGCGCTGCTGGCGCGGGCCGGCTCGCCGGTGCATGTGGATGGCCAGACCCTGAGTGTCTCCTTCAGTGCCGGCATGGCCTTCTACCCCCGGCATGGCGAAAGCGCCGAGGCCTTGCTCAAATCCGCCGAGATGGCGCTCGGCGCGCTGCGCCGGCGCGGCGAGCATGACGCCATCCAGTGCTACACCGAGCAGATGAAGGTCGACGCCGAGGCGCGCCTGAGCATGGAAAGCGCGCTGCGCGAAGCAATCGACGAAGACCAGTTCGCGCTGGTGTACCAGCCCAAGGTCGACGCCGACCGCGGCTGCATCGTCGGCGGCGAGGCGCTGGTGCGCTGGCACCATCCGAGCAAGGGGCTGATCGGCCCGGTGGCCTTCATTCCGCTGCTCGAAGAAATGGGCCTCATCGGCCAGCTCGGGCAGTGGGTGCTCAACCAGGCCTGCGAGGACATCAGCCGCTGGCGCGCCGCCGGCCTGCCGGTGGTGCCGATCGCGGTCAACCTGTCGGCCATCCAGTTCGGCCGGCAGGACTTGCTGGCCAGCATCCACGACACGCTCTCCGCGCACGAGGTGCCGGCGGGTGTGATCGAGCTGGAGGTGACCGAGTCGGCGCTGATGCGCGACACCCATGCCACGGCCGAGGTGTTGCGCGGCTTGCACGGGCTGGGCCTGTCGCTGGCGGTCGATGATTTCGGTACCGGCTACTCGTCGCTGGCCTACCTCAAGCGCTTCGCGGTCGACACCTTGAAGATCGACCGCTCCTTCGTCCAGGACTGCGACGGCGGCCGCCAGGATCCGGCCATCGTGCGGGCGATCATCGCCATGGCGCGCAGCCTGGGCATGGGGCTGGTGGCCGAGGGGGTCGAGACCGAGGCGCAGGCGCGGGTGCTGCAGGCCCATGGCTGCCCGGTGATGCAGGGCTACCTGTTTGCCCGGCCGATGTCCGAGCCGGACTTCCGTGCCGCCTTGCGCGACGGCCTGCCGGGCGCCGACCGCTTCCGCACCCACCGCGCTTGATCGCGCCGGCGCGCTGAATCCACCCGTGGCGCGCGCCGACGGCCGTCTTGCGGTCTCGGCCCTGCGCGCCACGCTGTCGTCACCCGCTCAGAACGTGTGAATAACTCGACTGCGTGTGCCGATTGCTGCGTTGCTCACTCGCTCACGCCTTGCTCTCGGCCCTGCTCGCTACGATTTCTTCACAAGTTCTCAGGTCTGCCAGCTCACCCGCTCGGCCAGCAGGCGGCTGATCGCTTCGAGCGCCTGCGGCGACTCGGTGATCACCGCGTAGTAACCCTGGCCGCCGGGCAGCGCGCGGGCGGTATAGCCCTTGAGCGTGGTGGTCTGCGTGGCGGCGCTGAGCCGCTTGCCCGGGATCAGCAGCAAGGTGGCCGGGCCGTAGTCGGTGTCGAGCACGATATGCCAGCCCGTGCCCTCGGGCACCGGGCACAGCTTCATGTAGCGCACGGTGCCCACCGGCTGGTGCAGGCGGGCGCCGAACTTGGCCAGCACGAAACGGAACTGGCTGGGGTCGGCCAGGCGGTGGTCGGTCATCGACTCCGGTTCGTGCAACACATGCTCGATGGCAAACCGGCCGTAGTCGACGTCGGCGCGCGGTTGCCACTGCTGGTAGCCGATGCCGAAACTGAGCACCACCGTGGCCGCCAGCGCGACCAGGCTCCATGGACGGCGCTTGCCGTGATGCACATTGAGCAGCACCCGGTCGGCCAGGCCGTCGGGCACCGGCACGGCCAGTACCTGTTCGATCTGCGCCTCGCTGCCGTCGATGCGGCGGGCGAAGGCGCGACACATCGGGCAGTCGTGCATGTGCAGGCGGGCGGCCGGCGACAGGTGGCGTGGATCGACCAGCTTCTCGCGGCGGAAATCCAGGCAGGTGTAGGCGTGGGTGTCGCTCATTGGGTGCCTCGCTTGCGTGGTCGGTCGGACGCGCCCATCAGGCCGCGCAGGGCCTGGCGGGCGCGGGTCAGCCGCACCATGATCGCGCCTTCGGTGGTCTCCAGCTGTTCGGCAATCTCCGCGCAGCTGAACCCCCCGAGCGTTTGTAGCAGAAAAGGCTCGCGCAGGCTCAGCGGCAGGTTGCCGATCACCTGTTCGAGCTCGAACATTTCGAGCGGGTCGTGGTCGGCCGCAATGGCCAGATCCTCCGGCGCCTCGTCGGTGTAGTCAAAGCGCTTGCGCTCATACAGCCGGGCATGCTCGCGCCGCACGATGGTCAGCAGCCAGGGCTTGGGCGCGGCCTTGTCGCGCAGCTGGTCCCAGCGCTGCCAGGCGCGGGCAAAGGCCTCCTGAACCACATCCTCGGCTACGAAGCGGTCGCCGCACAGCCAGTAGGCAAAGCGGTACAAGTCGCTGCTGTAGGCGCGCACCACCTGATCGAAGGCGCGGCGTTTTCCCAGGGAAAGCAACATCGGGTGACTCCTCCTGGATGATCAGACCCGCCCATGCGACAAAAGCTTACAGGTCGACCTGCCCGGCCGACACGGTAGAATGCGCGCATCTGTATCGACTCGTGTGTGTGCCATGAATCCTGCCGGATTCCTTGCCGTCGGGGTCGGGGCGGCTCTGGGCGCGTGGATTCGCTGGTGGCTCGGGGTGCGTCTCAACCCGCTATTCCTCCACCTGCCGCTGGGTACGCTGGCCGCCAACCTGCTCGGCGGTTATCTGGTGGGCGTGGCGCTGGCCTTCTTCGCCCACCACACGGCCCTGCCGCCGGAGGTGCGCTGGTTCCTGGTCACCGGCTTTCTTGGTGCGCTGACCACCTTCTCGACCTTCTCGGCCGAGGTGGTGATGATGATCAGCGCCGGCCAGTACGGCTGGGCGCTGGCCACCGCGGGGTTACACCTGATCGGCTCCTTGTTGATGACCGGCCTGGGGATCGTCACCTTCCAGTGGTTGCAGGCCTGAGATGACTGTGTCCGACCTGCGGGGCGGCGATGCCCCGGCCGACCCGTTTGCCTTGCTCGACCGCTGCCTGCTGGCCGATCGCCATCGCCTGCAGCGTGAGCTGCGCCGGCTCAAGCCTCGGCCCAAATCGCTGGATGAGCTGCCCGAGGCGTTGCGCAGCCGGCTCGAGCGCTCGGCGGCGCGTTTTGCCGAGCGCGCGGCCAGCCTGCCGCGTCCGAGCTTTCCCGAGGCCTTGCCGGTCAGCGCCCGGCGCGAGGAAATCGCCGCGGCCATCCGCGCCCACCAGGTGGTGATCGTCGGCGGCGAGACCGGTTCGGGCAAGACCACCCAGCTGCCCAAGCTCTGCCTCGAACTGGGCCGCGGCGTCGGCGGGCTGATCGGCCACACCCAGCCGCGGCGCATCGCCGCACGCAGCACCGCCGAGCGCATCGCCGAGGAGCTGGGCAGCCCGCTCGGCCAGGCGGTGGGCTACAAGATCCGCTTCACCGACCGCCTCGGGCCGACCAGCCACATCAAGCTGATGACCGACGGCATCCTGCTCGCCGAGACGCAGGGCGACCCGTTCCTGAACGCCTACGACACGCTGATCATCGACGAGGCGCACGAGCGCAGCCTGAACATCGACTTCCTGCTCGGCTACCTGCGCAAGCTGCTGCCCAAGCGGCCGGACCTGAAGATCATCGTCACCTCGGCCACGCTCGATGCGGAGCGCTTCGCGCGGCATTTTGCCGACGCGAAGGGCCGGCCGGCGCCGGTGATCGAGGTCTCCGGCCGGCTCTATCCGATCGAGATGCGCTACCGCCCGCCCGAGGACGAAGACAAGTCCAGCCGCCGCGGTGCCGACGCCTGGGACGGCCTGGTCGACGCGGTCGACGAAGCCCAGCGCGAAGGCCCGGGCGACGTGCTGGTGTTCCTGCCCGGCGAGCGCGAGATCCGCGAGGCGGCCGAGGCGCTGCGCAAGGCGCACCACGCCGCCGGCACCGAAATTCTGCCGCTGTTTGCCCGCCTCTCGGCGCAGGAGCAGTCGCGCGTGTTCGCCCGCTCGACCGGCCGCCGGGTGGTGCTGGCCACCAATGTGGCGGAAACCTCGCTCACCGTGCCGGGCATCCGCTATGTGGTCGACACCGGGCTGGCGCGGGTCAAGCGCTACTCGGCGCGCAACAAGGTCGAGCAGCTGCAGATCGAGAAGATCGCCCAGAGCGCCGCCCGCCAGCGCGCCGGCCGCTGCGGCCGGGTGTCGGACGGCATCTGCTTCCGCCTGTATGACGAGGCCGATTTCAACCAGCGCCCCGATCACACCGACCCGGAGATCCTGCGCGCGTCGCTGGCGGCCGTCATCTTGCGCATGAAGGCGCTCGGCCTGGGCGCGGTGGAAGACTTCCCCTTCCTCGACGCGCCGCCGCCGAAGATGATCGCCGACGGCTACCAGCTGCTCGGCGAGCTGGGCGCGGTGGACGAGCAGCCGCGCCTCACCGACCTGGGCCGCGAGCTGTCGCGCCTGCCCATCGACCCCAAGATCGGCCGCATGATCCTCGCCGCGCGCGACCACGGCTGCCTCACCGAGGTGCTGGTGATCGCCGCCGCGCTGTCGGTGCAGGACCCGCGCGATCGGCCGCAGGCCCAGGCCGGCACGGCCGACCAGCGCCATGCGCTCTTCCGTGGTGGCGAGCAGGACGAAAAGTCCGAGTTCCTGTGGTACTGGAACCTGTGGAAAGCCTATGAAGAGGTGATCCGCCACCAGTCGAGCAACAAGCAGCGCCAGTGGTGCAAGGAGCACTTTCTGTCGCCGCTGCGCATGCGCGAATGGCGCGACATCCACGCCCAGCTGCACACCTTGTGCGCCGAACACGGCTGGAAGGAAAACACCGTGCCGGCGCACTACGACGCCGTGCACAAGGCGCTGCTCACCGGCCTGCTCGGTCACCTGGGCTGCAAGGTGGAAGAAGAGCAGGGCGCGCGCGGGCCGCAGGCCGGTGGCTACCACGGCGCGCGCGGCATCAAGTTCTGGCCGCATCCGGGCTCCAGCCTGTCGCGCAAGGCCGGCAAGTGGATCGTCTGTGCCGAGCTGATCGACACCAGCCGCCTGTTCGGCCGCTGCATTGCGCGCATCGAGCCCGAGTGGCTGGAGGAGGTCGGCGCGCACCTGATCAAGCGCCATGTCTATGAGCCGCACTGGTCCAAGTCGGCCGGCAGCGTGCGTGCCTGGGAGCGCGGCACCCTGCATGGCGTGGTGCTGTATGGCCGCCGGCCGGTGGGCTACCGCGACGTCGACCCCCGGCTGTGCCGCGAGCTGTTCATCCGCGAGGGGCTGGTGCAAGGGAACATCGACGAGGCGGCGGCGCGCCACATGCCCTTCCTCAAGCACAACCTGCGTCTCGTCAGGGAGATCGAGCGGCTCGAGCACAAGTCGCGCCGGCCCGATGTGCTGGTCGACGATGCGCTGATCGAAGCCTTCTACGACGCCCATCTGCCCGAGGAGGTGGTCGACCTGGCCAGCTTCGAGCGCTGGCGCAAGGGCGCCGAGAAGAGCACGCCGAAGCTGCTGCATCTGGACCGTGACCAGCTCATGCGCCACGAGGCCGAGGGCATTACCACCGACCGCTTCCCGCCGCATCTGAGCGTGTTCGGCCAGAAGCTCAAGCTCGACTATGTGCACGCCCCCGGCGAGGCCGACGACGGCGTGACGCTGACCGTGCCGGTGGCCATGCTCAACCAGGTGCCGGCCGCGCGCTGCGAATGGCTGGTGCCCGGCCTGCTCGAAGAAAAGGTGCACGCCCTGCTGCGCACCGTGCCGCAGAAGCATCGCCACCGCCTGCAGCCGATGGCCGAGAGCGTGCAGGCCTTCCTGGCGGCCGTCGAGGCCGGCGAGTGGGGCACCGACACGCCGCTGCTCAAGGCGCTGCAGCAGTTCGTCGAGGCGCGGGTCAGCCTCAAGCTGCCGATGGAATCCTTCCGCCCGGAAAACCTCAACCCGCACTGCTTCATGAACTTCCGCGTGCTCGACCCGCACGGCCGGGTGCTGGCGCAGTCGCGCAACCTGGCCGAGCTGCGTGGACGCTTCCACGGGCAGATCGCGGCGGCCTTCGAGGCGGCGCGGGTCAAGCCGGCCGACCTGCCGGCAGCGGCCGAGGACGGATCTGCCGCGGAGCGCGCGACGCCGGACAGCGTGCCGGCCGGCGCGCTCTCCGGGCTCACCGAGTGGTCCTTCGGCCCGCTGCCCGAGCTGCTCGAACTGAAGGTCGCCGGACGCGAGGTGATCGGCTTCCCGGCGCTGCATGACGACGGCGACAGCGTGTCGCTGCGCCCCTACGACACGCCGGAGGAGGCGAGCAAGGTGCATCGCGAGGGCCTGGTGCGCCTGTTCAGCCTGACGCTCAAGGACCAGGTCAAGGCCATCCGCCGCCTGAGCGGCCTGCGCGAGGTGGCCTTGCGCTTCATCAGCTTTGGCACCGAGGCCGAACTGCAGGACCAGCTCATCGCCGCCACCGTGGCGCGCACCTGCCTGGCCGAGCCGCTGCCCACTGACGCTGACAGCTTTGCAGCCCGCGCCCAGGCGGCCAAGCCGCGTATGACGCTGATCGCCCAGGAGCTGCTGCGCCTGGTGGATCAGGTGCTGGTCGAGCGCGCCACGCTGGAGAAGCGCCTCGGCGCGCTGAAGACCTTCCCCGAGGTGGTCGAGGATATCCGCGCCCAGGCCGAGGCGCTGCTGGTCAAGCGCTTCGCGGTCGACGTGCCCTACGAGCGGCTGGCGCATTTCCCGCGCTATCTCAAGGCGGCGGCGGTGCGCATCGACAAGCTGCGCAATGCCGCCGACCGCGATGCCACCCTGATGCGCGACTGGCAGTTGCTGGCGCGCCCCTTCGAGCGCGCCCGCCTCGACAGCCTGCGCGCCGGCCAGGCCGACCCCTTCCTGGAAGAATTCCGCTGGCTGCTCGAGGAGTTGCGGGTGGGGCTGTTTGCGCAGGAACTCAAGACGCCGATGCCGGTCTCGGTAAAGCGCCTGAGCAAGATCTGGGACGCCCGGCCGCGCTGAGAAGCCTTCTGAGCGCGCGGGAGGCCGGCGTCATGAATTGGATGACGGCGCTACAATGACCCCCGTGTTTTCAAACGACAGGCAGGCATGAAGGACATATTTCTGGCCTACGCCCGCGCGGTGAAAAGCCTTACCGAGCGCGGCGTGCTGTGGCATCTGGTGTGGCCCACGCTGGTGGCGATGGTGGTGTGGCTGATCCTCGGCATCGTGCTGTGGGATCCGATGGTGGCCGGGGTGATGAGCTGGATCGGTCAGTGGGACTGGGTCTCGGCGCGCCTCGATGGTTCCGAACTGGGGGCGGCGGCGGTACTGGTGCTGGTCAAGATCGCGCTGGCGGTGCTGTTCCTGCCGGTCATCTATGTGACCGCCGCCTTGCTGGTGGCGGTGATCGCCTTGCCGCTGATGCTCGAAAAGGTCGCCAAGGTCCGCTATGGCGATCTTGAAATGCGCCGAGGCGGCTCCAACACCGGCAGCGCCATCAATGCGGTGCTGGCGGTGGCGGTGTTCATCGTCGGCATCGTGCTGACCCTGCCGTTCTGGCTGATCCCCGGCGTCGGGCTGGTGGCCTCGATCCTGCTCACCGCGTGGCTCAACCAGAAGGCCTTCGGCTATGACGCGCTGATGCTCCACGGCGACCGCGAAGAGATGCCGCGCCTGCGCCGCGAGCACCGCACCGCCTTGCTCGGCCTGGGCACCGGTTGTGCGCTGCTGGCCTACATTCCCTTTGTTAACCTGTTCGCGCCGGCCTTTTGCGGCCTGGCCTTTGTCCACTACCTGCTCGAGGCGTTGCGCCGCGACCGGTCGGGGCGGGGCTGGGTGATCGCCGACAGCGCGCCCCGTTGAGGAGCTTCCATGGGCTTTGGCGCCATCATCATCGGCGACGAGATTCTCTCCGGCCGCCGCCAGGACAAGCATCTGGCCAAGCTCATCGAACTGCTCGGCGAGCGCGGACTGAAGCTCGCCTGGGTGCGCTACGTGACCGACTCGCGCCCCTTCCTGGTCAAGACGCTGCGCGAGACGCTGGCCACCGGCGATGTGGTGTTCAGCTTCGGCGGCATCGGCGCCACGCCCGACGACCATACCCGCCAGGCTGCGGCCGAGGCGCTGGGCCTGCCGCTTGAACTGCAGCCTGAGGCGGAGGCCATCATCCGCGGCAAGTTCGGCGACGAGATCACCGACCATCGACTGCAGATGGGCGTGTATCCGGCGGGCAGCGCGATCATCCCCAACCCCTACAACCAGATCCCTGGCTTCAGCATCGCCAGCCACTACTTCGTGCCGGGTTTCCCGGTGATGGCCTGGCCGATGGTGGCCTGGGTGCTCGACACCCATTACGCCGCGCTCTTCCATGCCGAAGACTATGTGGAGCAGGCGGTGACGGTGTGGGAGGCCTATGAAGGCCACCTCATCGACCTGATGGAGCGCATCACGGCCGATTACCCCGAGGTGACGCTGTTCAGCCTGCCGACCTTCGCCGAGGCCGACCGTCGGCGCAGCCTCGAACTGGGCGTGAAGGGCGCTGCCGCGCGGGTGACGGCGGCGATGGCCGAGATCACCGCCGAGCTGGCACGGCGTGGCTATACCTGGGACGACAAGGCATGAGGGTGCCCGTCCGGCCGTCCGAAGGGCGCGCCAGCGACAGGCGGGGTGTCCAGTGAGCGCTGCGCTGCGCAGCGAACACCATATCGAGTTGCTCGGCCGGCCGGTCGGCTACCGCCTGCGCCGCTCGGCGCGGCGGACCCTGGCGCTGACTGTCGATGGCCGCGGCCTGTCGGTGGCCGCGCCGCTGCGCGCGCCGCACGCGGCCGTCGAAGCCTTCCTGCGCGCACACGATCGCTGGGTGCTCGACAAGCTGCGCGTGCTGGCCGAGCGGCCGCAGGCGGCCCGGCTGGTGGTGGTCGATGGCCTGACGTTTCCGTTGATGGGCGCGCCGTGCCGGCTGACACTGTTGCGTGGGCGTACCGACGTGCGCTGGCTGGCCGCTGCCGGCGGCGAGCTGGCCGGCCTGCAGTTGCGCAGCACCGCCCGCCAGTCGCCGGCCGAGTGTCTGCGCCGGGCCTTGCAGGCGCGGGCGCTGGCCTATTTCGAGGGGCGGGTGGCGGAGTTCGCGCTGCGCATTGGCGTGCCGGCGCGGCCGGTGAGCCTGACCCGGGCGCGTACCCGCTGGGGCAGTTGCTCGGCGCGGGGTATCCGGCTGCACTGGCGGCTGATCCATCTGCCGCCCGAGATCATCGACTATGTGGTGGCGCACGAGGTGGCGCACTGCGTGCACATGGACCACTCGCCACGCTTCTGGGCGCTGGTGGGGCAGATGGTGCCCGATCTGGCCGGCGTGCGTGCGCGCTTGCGCCAGCTGGGGCGGACACTGCCGGATTTCATCGACGCGGCCGATGGGCCGCCGTCATTTCTGGACTGACGACACAAGGACTCTCACATGCGTTTGCTGCACACCATGCTCCGGGTCGGCGACCTGGACCGCTCGATCGCCTTCTATACCGACATCCTCGGCATGCAGTTGCTGCGCCGGCAGGACTATCCGGATGGTCGTTTCACCCTGGCCTTTGTCGGCTACCAGCCCGAGTCCGAGGGCGCGGTGCTTGAGCTGACCCACAACTGGGACACCGCCAGCTACGACCTCGGCACTGGTTACGGCCATATCGCGCTCGGGGTGCCCGATGCCTACGCGGCCTGTGACGCGATCCGGGCCGCGGGCGGCAAGGTGGTGCGCGAGGCGGGGCCGATGAAGCACGGCACCACGGTGATCGCCTTTGTCGAGGACCCGGACGGTTACAAGGTCGAGCTGATCCAGCGCGACTGAACCCCGGCGTTCAGGCCGCGACGCCGCGCAAGGCCTCGGCGAAGCGGTCGAGCTCGGTGTTGAAGCGGCCAATGGCCTGATCCAGGTCGGCCGTTTCGCCGTTGCGGCACAGGCTGTCGAGCGCGTTGGCGGCGGCCATGGCGCTGTCGGCCGAGAAATTGGCGATGGCGCCCTTGAGGCCGTGGACGGCCAGGTGGATGGCCTGCAGGTCGTCGCTGTCGCAGGCCTCGTCCAGTTGCTGACGCAGAGTCGTCTCGTCGCTCAGATAGAGCTCGGCCAGTTGCTGCATCAGTTCGTGGTCGCCGCCGAGGTTGGCCAGCAAGGTGTCCTGGTCGAAGGCGGTCAGCGGGCGGGTGGCGGCTGCGGCGGCGGCTTCGCGGTGCCGCACGCGGACCTCGCCGCTGGCAATGCCAGCCAGCGCTGCGGCCAGCGCGGTGGGCTGGACCGGTTTGGCCACGTAATCATCCATGCCGGCGGCGAGGCAGCGTTCGCGGTCGCCCGGCATGGCGTGGGCGGTCATGGCGATGACCGGGGTATAGGCGCCACGAGCCGCCTCGCGCTCGCGCAACATGGCGGTGGCCTCGAAGCCGCCCATCTCGGGCATCTGCACATCCATCAGGATCACGTCGAAGTTGGCGCCCTCGCAGGCGGCCAGCGCCTCGCGGCCGTTGCTCACCACATGGGTGATGTGGCCGAGCTTTTCGAGCAGGCGCAGGGCCAGCATCTGGTTGACCTTGTTGTCCTCGGCCAGTAGCACATTGAGCCGCCGGCGCTGCTCGCGCAGGCTGTGGCGGGTGATCAGCGGGCCGATGCCGTCGGCGCCGACGGCCAGCAAGATGGCGTCGAGCAGGTCGGACGGTTCGATTGGCCGGCTCAGGTAGGCCTGGATGCCCAGCGCCCGGCAGCGGGCGGCGTCGCCGCGCTGGCCGGCGTTGGCAGTCATCAGGCGGACCGGGCTGTGTGCGCCGGCTTGCGTGTTGAGCTGCTCGAAGAAGCGGAAGGCGCTCATGTCGCCCAGGTCGGTGTCGGCGACGATGGCGTGGTAGTGCACCTCCGGCCCCTCGCCGCCGAGCCCGGCCAGCGCCTCGGCGCCGCTGGCGCAGGTGTCGCAGAGCATGTTCCAGCTTTCGATCATGCCGGTGAGGTGGCTGCGGCTGGCCTCGTTGCCGGCGATGACCAGGATGCGCAGGGCGGTGACATCGGTGTCGATCGGGCGGGTCGGCGCCGGTGCGCGGGCGCGCTCGAAGCGTGCGGTGAAGCGGAAGATGCTGCCTTCGCCCGGGGTGCTGTCCACCCACAGCCGCCCGTGCATGCTGTTGACCAGCTGGGAGCAGATGGTGAGCCCCAGCCCGGTGCCGCCGAAGCGGCGGGTGGAGGAGGTGTCGGCCTGGGAGAAGGCTTCGAAGATGAGCCGCTGCTTGTCTTCGGCGATGCCGATGCCGGTGTCTTCGACGGAGAACTCCAGCTGGGCACTGTCGGCGCTGCTTTCGGCCAGCCCGACATGGATGGCGATATGCCCGCTCTCGGTGAACTTGAGCGCATTGCCGATGAGATTGAGCAGGACCTGGCGCAGCCGGTGCGGGTCGCCGACGAGGTGGTCGGGCACGGTGGGGGCGACATGGTAGGTGAAGCGCAGTTGCTTGCGCTCGGCGGCGTCCTTGAGGGTGCGGTGGCTGAGGGCGATACAGTCGCGCAGACCGAAGCCGATGTGTTCGAAATCGAGCTTGCCGGCTTCGATGCGCGAGAAGTCGAGCAGGTCGTTGACGATGCTGAGCAGCGAATCGGCGGCATTGCGGGCGAGGGTCAGGTACTCGCGTTGTTCGTCGTCGAGCCGGGTTTCGAGGGCCAGATCGGTCATGCCGATGATGGCATTCATCGGGGTGCGGATCTCATGGCTCATGTTGGCCAGGAAATCGCTCTTGGTCTGGTTGGCGGCTTCGGCGAGCGACTTGGCCTCGCGCAGGACCTGCTCGGATTGCTTGCGGGCGGTGATGTCGGCGGCGGTGCCGGCGTAGCCGAGCAGGGTGCCGTCCGGGGCGTGGCGGGCACGCAGCCGTACGACCAGCCACAGCGGCGGGCCGTCGATGGACTTGAGCGCCACGTCGGTGCGCACGGTCTGGCCGTCGTCGGCCGACAGCGTGGCGAGGCTGTGGCGCAGGGCGCTACGCGCGGCGGCGGGCAGGCGGGCGAGCGCGCGCCGGCCGAGGGCGTCGGCCGGCGCTTGCCCGGTCAGCTGTTGCCAGGCCGGGTTGAGATAGGTCCAGCGCAGCCGGGCATCGGTCTCGAACACCAGCTCGCTGAGGTTGTCGAGGATGGCGCGGATGCGCTGTTCGTTGGCGCTGAGGGCGGCTTCGATGCGCTTGCGCTCGCTGATGTCGCGCAGGTAGGCGGTGAAGGCCGGGGTGTCGTCGACATCGACCGGAACGATGGCCAGTTCCGCCGGGAAAGTGTCGCCGCCGCGGCGCATGGCCCGCACTTCGATCAGGCGGCCCAGGACCGGGCCTTCGCCGGTGGCCAGGTAGTGGGCCATGCCGCGGTTGTGGGCGTCGCGTTGTGCCGGGGGAATGATCAGCTCGGCGATGGGGTGGCCCAGGGTGTCGTCGCGGGTGTAGCCGAAGCAGCGCTCGGCGGCCGGGTTGAAATCGAGGACGCAGCCGTTGGCGTCGATGGTGATGATGCTGTCGAGGGCGGCGTCGCTGATGGCGCGCATGCGCTGCCCGCTGGCCTGGTGTTCGCGCCGGGCCTGGTGAATGCGCTGGTGCGCGCGGTACAGGGCCTCGGTGAGCGGGGCGGTCTCGCGGCTGCTGGCGGTGGGTGTGTCGGGCGGGGTGTCGCCGTCGGACAGGGCCTGGGTGAGCGCCTCGGCGCGGGCGAGGTCGTCGAGCGGGCGACGCAGTGTCCAGGCGATGGCGGCAAAGACCGCGGCGATGGCGGCGAGGATGAGCAGCGCGGTGCCGAGACTGATCCAGGGCGCCGTTGCGGGTGGGTCGAGGCGCAGGTGGACCCAGCCGGTCGGGGCGATCGGCCCGATCGGGGCGCGCAGGTCGTCCGCGGTGCGGGTGTGGCTGGCGCCGATGGTGGCGTTGGGGTCGGGCGCGAGCGTGCCGCGGGTATTGCGGGTGGCGGCGGCGAGGATCTGATCCTGGCGGTCGGTGACGACCAGCTGGCGCAGTTGCGGGAAGCTGTCGAAGGATTCGAGGATGCGGTTGAGGACGGCGGCGTCGTTGGCCGCCACGCCCGGGGCGGTCAGCGTGGCGATATGGGTGGCCAGGGCCTGGGCCTGGGTGCGCTGCTGTGCCGCGGCATGGCGCGTGTCGTGCACATGGTTGAGTGCGCTCGCGGCGAGGATGGCGAGGCAGACCAGTGCGCAGGTCAGCAGGATGAGGCGGTGCTTGAAGGAGGCTGGGCGGCGGGCGGTGTCGGCGGGCATTGGGGGGCGGTTTCGGCGGCGGGTCGAGAGGGCTACAGGGCGGTGGGTTCCTGGTCCTGGAAGCGTTGCCGGATGTCGAGGACGGCGTCCCAGTGTTCGAGCAGGGCGTCGACACAGCTGGGGTCGAAGTGCTGGCCACGGCCGTCGCGCAGGAAGGCGGTGGCGTCATCGAGTGGCCAGGCGGGCTTGTAGGGGCGGGCCGAGGTGAGGGCGTCGAAGACGTCGGCCACGGCAACGATGCGCCCTTCGAGGGGAATGGCCTCGCCGGCGGTGCCGTAGGGGTAGCCGGTACCGTCGAATTTTTCGTGGTGGGTCAGGGCGATGATGGCGGCGGTCTGGATGACCGGGGAGGTGGAGTCCTTGAGAATGTCGTGGCCGATCAGCGGGTGGCGCTTCATCTGCTCGAACTCGTCGGGCGTGAGCCGGCCGGGTTTCATGAGGATGTGGTCGGGGATGCCGAGCTTGCCGACGTCGTGCATCGGTGCGGCATGCAGCAGGCGGTCGGCATAGGCGTCGCCGTGGCCCAGCTGGCGGGCGATGAGCGCCGAGTAGTGGGCCATGCGCAGGATGTGGGCCCCGGTCTCGGGGTCGCGGAACTCGGCGGCGCGGGCCAGTCGGGTGACGGTTTCCTGCTCGCGGTCGTGGATCTGCGCGGTGGCTTCGGCGATTTCGGCCTCCAGCGTGCGGGCGCGGGCGCGGGTGGCCAGGTGGGCGCGGCGCAGGGCGAGCATGTTGTGTACGCGCGGCTGGAATTCGTTGCGGTCGACCGGCTTGTTGAGAAAGTCGGTGGCACCCGACTGGAGGGCATCGTAGCGGGTCTGGCGCTCGTGGTCGGCGGTCACCATCAGAATCGGCACGTCGTTGCGCTCCGGCGTGGCACGGATGCGGCGGATGAATTCGACGCCATCGAGCCCGGGCATCATGTAGTCGACGACGATCAGGTCCGGCTCGTTGGCCTGGCACCAGGCCAGCCCGGCCAGCGGGTCGATGAAGGGGACCGGCTCGCAATCGGACAGTTTGCCGACGAGCGCCTGCATCAGGGTCAGGTTGAGCGGGGTGTCGTCGATGATGACAATTTTCATGATGGCGTGATTCCGCACGGGGGCGTCAAAAGCTTATCGGCACATCGGGCCGCCGAGTTGAGGGTGTCACGCTCAGAGGGCGCCGCCGCTGTGGCGACCTGGCGGCGGGCGGCGCAGGGCCGACAGGGCCGGCACACTGACATGACCGGCCAGAAAGGCCGCCAGCGCGGGCGCGGCCATGGGCTCGGCGAGCGCAAAGCCCTGCACGGTATGGCAGCCTTCGGCATGCAGGGCGCTGAGTTGGGTGATGTCCTCGACGCCCTCGGCGCAGGTGTCCATGTGCAGGGCCTGGGCCAGGGCGATGATGGCGCGCACGATGGCGGCGGTTTCCGGGTGGTGGGTGACGGCCTGAACGAAGGCGCGATCGATCTTGATGCGGTCCAGCGGCAGGGTGCGCAGATAGGCCAGCGAGGAATAGCCGGTGCCGAAGTCGTCGAGGGCGATGCGGATGCCGGCGGCGCGCAGCGCGCGCAGATGGCCTTCGGTGTCGGTGGTGTCGCGCAGGAAGATGGATTCGGTCAGCTCCAGCTCCAGGCGTTCGGCCGCCAGGCCATGGGTGTCGAGCAGGCGCAGGATGGTGTCGCACAGCGCCGGATTGATGAACTGCGCCAGCGACAGGTTGACCGACAGCCGCACGCCGTCCGGCCAGCGGGCGGCGTCGCGGATGGCGGCATCGAGCACCCATTCGCCGATGCTTTCGATCTGGCCGGACTCCTCGGCAACGGTGATGCACTCCTGAGTGTCGATCAGCCCGAGCCGTGGGTGGTGCCAGCGCAGCAGGGCTTCGCAGCCGGTGATCCGGCCGCTGGCCAGGTCGAAGATCGGCTGGTAGGCTAGCTGGAATTCACCGCGGGCCAGTGCGCCGCGCAGCTCGTGCTCGAGGAACAGCCGTCGCCGGGCGCGGGTGTCCATCTCGTAGTCGAAGAAGCGGAAGCGGCCCTTGCCGTCGAACTTGGCGGCGTACAGGGCAATGTCGGCATTCTTCAGAAGCTGCTCGCCGCTGTGGCCGTCTTTCGGCGCCATGGCAATGCCGACGCTGGTGCCGATGCGCACCCGGATGCCGTCAACCTCGCAGGGGTCTTCGAAGGAGCGGATGATGCGCGTGGCGAGTTCCTCGGCTTCTTCGGGCGAGACCTCGCCCCAGCGGATGACGGCGAATTCATCGCCGCCCAGACGGGCAACGACATCGTTGCGGCGGGTGCGGC
The DNA here is from genome assembly GCA_008501585.1 of Pseudomonadota bacterium. Classification (GTDB taxonomy): domain Bacteria; phylum Pseudomonadota; class Gammaproteobacteria; order Burkholderiales; family Rhodocyclaceae; genus Nitrogeniibacter. Next base: position 44,198 of record QQUN01000013.1, read on the forward strand.
CGAGCAGGCGCTGCGCGACGACACGCAGCAGTCCGTCGCCAAAGGCATGACCGAAGGAGTCGTTGATGGACTTGAAGTTGTCCAGATCGAGGCACAGCAGCAGCGCCGCGGGCGGCGTGTTGTCGGTGCTCGCGTCGATGCGCGAGAGGGCATCATGGAAATGGTTCCGGTTGGCCAGCCCGGTCAGCCCGTCAAAGTGGGCCATGCGCTGGATCTCCCGCTGGGCCGCGAGTGACTGCGTGACATCCGTGCCGACACCCCGCCAGCCCGAGAGCCGGCCAAAGCCGTCGGTGAGCGGCTTGGCGGTCATCGACCACCAGCGCGTTTCGCCGTCGAGTCCCACCGGGACCAGGGCGTCGCGGAATGCCAGCCCGCTGTCAAAGCGTTCGCGTAATTCCAGATAGGCGCGGCGCTCGTCCTCGGGGACGCGATCGAGGGTGTGGGCGATCAGGCCGAGCAAGGGCTGCCCCATCAGCGACTGCGCCTTGCGCCCGAACACACTGGCCATGCGCGCGGAGACATGGGTCAGGCAGCCGTCGGCATCGGTTTCCCACAACCAGTCGCTGGCGTTTTCTTCAAAGTCGTTCAGCAGCAGCCCGATCAGCTGGCGCTGGCGCTCGCCTTCGGCTTCGGCCATGAGGCGGGCGCCGAAGGTACGGGCGTTGGACAGTACGCTGCCCATGACGATCAGCGCATAGACGAGCAGCAGGCCGCTGAGCTGGGCGGCCATCGGAATGTCGATCCGCTGCAGGCCGATGAAGGTCGAAAAGCCGAGAATGGCCACATAGGTAAGCGCGGCCTGGGGGATGGTGGCCAGTGCGAAGCCGCCGGCGCAGATCATGCCGGTGATGATCGCGGTGAGCATGATGCGGGCCTCGGGCCCGCCGAGCGGCATCATGAACACCGGCACGATCGCCCACAGGATGGCCAGCAGGGCGGCATGCTTGGTGGCGCGGGAGAGGGCAGCCGCCGAGGCCGTGGTCGGCGTGCGGAAGCGGCGCCAGCGCAGCCAGGCGTCGATGCCGACGCCGGCGGCATACAGGACGCACAGGCCCCAGGCGACGAGCACGAGGGGATTGAGTTCGTTGCGGAAGCTCAGGGCGACGATGCTCGCGTTGAGCACATTGGCCAGCATGGTGAGGGGCGTGAGCCGCAGGACGGCCTGGATCTGCCGCGCGCGGAAGCGCGCAGCCAGCGGCGCGTCCGCCTGGTAGGGGGCCAGCGCGGCCCGGATCGGTGCGAGCAGGTGTCCCAGTCGGCTCATGACACGAGGGCGTCCCTTGAAGTCGGGCCTGGCCCGGAAAAGGGGCGCGGAGCGATGTCCGCACAGCGCCGGGCGTGGCTTGTGGGGCCGAGCTTACGCGATTGGAATCGGTCTGGGGGCGGGCAGGGGATGATCGGTCGGCGACGACGATCAGTGGTGGGCCCTGCGGGACTCGAACCCGCAACCAACGGATTATGAGTCCGCTGCTCTAACCGATTGAGCTAAAGGCCCGGGGCACGGACCCGGGCGGGTCCGTGCAGGGTGAGGCGGATCAGGAGTCGCTGTCGAGGAAGCTGCGCAGGCGCTCGGAGCGCGACGGGTGGCGCAGCTTGCGCAAGGCCTTGGCTTCGATCTGGCGGATGCGCTCGCGGGTGACGTCGAACTGCTTGCCGACTTCCTCGAGGGTGTGGTCGGTGTTCATTTCGATGCCGAAGCGCATGCGCAGCACCTTGGCTTCGCGCGGGGTGAGCGAGTCGAGGACTTCACCCGTGGCGTTGCGCAGGTTGGAGTACAGCGCGGCCTCGTTCGGGGCGAGGGTCGAGGTGTCCTCGATGAAATCGCCCAGGTGCGAGTCGTCGTCGTCGCCGATCGGCGTTTCCATGGAGATCGGTTCCTTGGAGATCTTCATGATCTTGCGGATCTTCTCCTCGGGCATCTCCATCTTCTTGGCCAGGGTGGCGGGATCGGGCTCGAGGCCGGTTTCCTGCAGGATCTGGCGGCTGATCCGGTTCATCTTGTTGATGGTCTCGATCATGTGCACCGGGATGCGGATGGTGCGCGCCTGGTCGGCGATCGAGCGGGTGATGGCCTGGCGGATCCACCATGTGGCGTAGGTGGAGAACTTGTAGCCGCGGCGGTATTCGAACTTGTCCACCGCCTTCATCAGGCCGATGTTGCCTTCCTGGATCAGGTCGAGGAACTGCAGGCCGCGGTTGGTGTATTTCTTGGCGATCGAGATAACCAGGCGCAGGTTGGCCTCGGTCATCTCGCGCTTGGCGCGGCGGGCCTTGGCTTCGCCGGTGGACATGCGCTTGTTGATGTCCTTGAGCTCCTTGAGCGAGATGCCGATCTTGCCTTCCATGTCGATCAGCTTCTGCTGCTCTTCCATGACGGCGGGGTGCACCCGCATCAGGCCCTCGGTGTAGTTCTTGCCGGCGGCGATCTGGTCCTTGAGCCAGTCCAGGTTGGTTTCCTGCCCCGGGAACTGCTTGATGAAGTGCGCCCGCGGCATGCCGGCACGGTCCACGCACAGGCGCAGGATCTCGCGCTCGTGGCCGCGGACCTGTTCGACCATGTGGCGCACGGTGTCGCACAGGCTCTCGATCATGCGCGCGTTGAAGCGCAGGTGCAGCAGCTGGTCGGAAATCTGTTGCTGGAGTGCGATGTACTCCGGGTCCTGCGAGCCGTTCTTGGCCAGCAGTTCGACCTGCTTTTCGTACAGCTCACGCAGCACAGCAAAGTGCTTCAGGCCCTCTTCCTTGAGGATCTTCAGTGTGGCGGCGCCGTCGTCGGCCTCGCCGCCTTCGTCGTCGTCATCGTCGTCGGAGTCGTCATCGGAGTCGTCGTCGGTGTCGTCGTCGGTGTCGTCGTCGGCGTCATCGGCGCTCTGGGGGGTGAGGTCTTCGTCTTCACCGTCGTCGGGGTTGATCAGCCCGTCGATGATCTCCTCGATGCGCATCTCTTCGCGCTCGACCTTGCCGGCCATCTCGACCATGCGTTCGATGGTCGTCGGGCAGGCGGAGATGGCCTGCACCATGTGCTTGAGGCCGTCTTCGATGCGCTTGGCGATCTCGATCTCGCCCTCGCGGGTGAGCAGCTCGACCGTGCCCATCTCGCGCATGTACATGCGCACCGGGTCGGTCGTGCGACCGAACTCGGTGTCCACGGAAGACAGGGCCTGCTCGGCCTCTTCTTCGGCATCGTCGTCGCCGGAGGAGGCGACGCCGTCGGACATCAGCAGGTCTTCAGCGGAGGGTGCTTCGTCGAAGACGCGGATGCCCATGTTGCTGAAGGTGGCGATGATCGACTCGATCTGCTCGGCATCGACGAGGTCGTCCGGCAGGTGATCGTTGATCTCGGCATAGGTCAGGTAGCCCCGTTCCTTGCCCAGCGTGATCAGCGATTTGAGCTGGGTGCGACGCACTTCTGCATCGAGCGGCGTCGCCGGCGCGGCGGCCGCGAGGACTTCGCTGATGGCGTTTTTCTTGGCGCGCGGCTTCGCGGCGCGACCGCGTGCCGTGCTCTTGCGTGGCGTCTTGGGGTGTTCCTGGGCCATGATGCTCCTCGGAAACTTCGGAGAAGTCGGAAAAACAGAAAATTATATTACGAATCTGAGACTTTGGGTTGCCGCGTTGGGTTCCGTCGTTTTTGCTGCAGCAGTTGCGCGTAGCGCTTTTTTTCGTCCGGGGTCAGCTCGCCGGCGCGCGCGGCGAGCCGGCTGAACTCGTCATCCAGCGCCTTGGCATGCAGCGCATGAACGGTGTCGTGAAAGACGGTTTCGATGACGCTTTCGTCGATCACGTTGGTTTGCTCGGCGCACAGGCGGTTCAGGGTGGCCGCATGCGGGCTGTTGCGGAAATGTTCGAGCAGGGTGCCCAGCGCGCTCTGGCTGCCCAGGTCGCCGACGCTGACTGCGTCGATGATCGCGATCAGTGCGCGGCCTTCGTCGCTGCTGGCGGGGATCAGGTCGACCGGCAGGCGCGCCGCCCAGGCCGGATGGTCGAGGATGATGCGCAGCAGGCTCGCCTCGAGCGGGCGTGGCTGGTGGCGCGGGCCGCGTGCGGCCGGCGGGTCGGTATCCTCCCGCCGGCCCTTGCCCTTGCGCCACGGCTCGCCGTCCCGGCGGGGTGCCGGTGGTGCGGGCGGGGCTTTCAGCCCCCAGGCTTCCATCAACTCGCGTTCGTCGAGCGCACAGCGCTTGGCGACTGCCTTGAGGACTTGCAGTTTGAGGACGCCGGCGCCGATGCGCAACACCAGTGGCTTGGCCTCGTGCGCGTAGCGGGCGCGGCCCTCTGCGCTGCTCAGATCGGCCTCGCGGGCCAGCTCGGCAAGCAGGAATTCGGTCAGCGGGGTGGCGTTGGCGACGTGTTCGGTAAAGGCGTCGGCGCCGTGCTCGCGCACGTAGGTGTCGGGGTCGTGCGAGTCGGGCAGGAACAGGAAAGCGACCTGCTTGACGTCGTTGAGTGTCTCCAGCGCGGCTTCCAGGCCGCGCCAGGCGGCCTTGCGGCCGGCTGCGTCGCCGTCGAAGCAGAACACCACCCGGTCGGCGTGGCGAAACAGCTTCTGGATGTGGGTGGCGGTGGTGGCGGTGCCCAGCGTGGCGACGGCGTTGGGCACGCCGTGCTGGGCCAGGGCGACGACGTCCATGTAGCCCTCGACCACGATTACCGTGTTGCTGGCGCGGATTGACTGGCGGGCCTGGAACAGGCCGTACAGTTCCCGCCCCTTTTCGAACAGCGGGGTCTCGGGGGAGTTGAGGTACTTCGGCTCGCCCTGGTCGAGGATGCGCCCGCCAAAGGCAATGACGTTGCCGCGGCTGTCCTGGATCGGGAACATGATCCGCTCGCGGAAGCGGTCGTAGCGCCGGCCCTGTTCGTTCTCGATCACCAGGCCGGCTTCGAGCAGCGACTTGTCGGCGTAGTTGGCCACCGCCTTCTGCAGCGATTGCCAGCCCTCCGGCGCGTAGCCAATGCCGAAGCGCGCGGCGATCTGGCCGGTCAGGCCGCGGCGCTTGAGGTAGGCGATGGCGGGTTCGGCGTGCTTGAGTTGCTCGCGGTAGAAGCGCGCGGCGATGCCCATCAGGTCGGTCAGCGACTGGGCTTTTTCGGTGTCGCCGCGCCGCGCATTGCGCTCTTCGGGCACTTCGACGCCAATCTGGCGCGCCAGTTCATGGATGGCCTCGACATAGCTGAGGCCGCTGTATTCCATGAGAAAGCCGATGGCGCTGCCGTGCGCACCGCAGCCAAAGCAGTGGTAGAACTGCTTGCTCGGGCTGACCGAGAACGAGGCGCTTTTTTCGCCGTGAAACGGGCAGCAGGCGAAGTAGTTGGCGCCTTGTTTCTTCAGCGAGACATGGCGATCGATCACGTCGACGATGTCGACGCGCGTCAGCAGGTCCTGGATGAAGCTCTGGGGGATCAAGGCGCGGGCAGGGTCAGGCGGCGAGCGCGGCTTTGACGCGGGCAGACACCTGCGCCATGTCGGCGCGCCCGGCCAGGGCCGGCTTGAGCTGGGCCATGACCTTGCCCATGTCGGCCGGCGAGGTGGCGCCGACGCCGGCAATGGCCTCGGCCACGGCAGCGTCGATTTCGGCGTCGCTCAGGCCGGCGGGCAGGTAGGCCTCGAGCACGGAGATTTCGAAGCGTTCGGCCGCTTCAAGATCGCTGCGCCCGGCGGTGGCGTACTGGCTGGCCGAGTCGCGGCGCTGCTTGAGTTGCTTGTCAATGACCGCGAGCACGGCGGTATCGTCCAGCGTCGTCTGGGCGTCGACTTCCTTTTGCTGGATGGCGGCGAGCAGCAGGCGGATGGCCGACAGGCGCGCGGTATCGCGTGCGCGCATGGCCGTCTTCATGTCGTCCTGGAGGCGAGCTTTGAGCGACATCGGAATCTCCCGAGGCTGAAACGCAAAAAACCACGCATGACGAAGCAGGCTTGCTTCGCCAGGCGTGGCGGTGCCGTGCCGAGACGGATCAGTACATCTTCGGCGGCAGGGTCTGGCTACGCAGACGCTTGTGGTTGCGCTTGACGGCGGCAGCCAGCTTGCGCTTGCGCTCGGCCGTGGGCTTCTCGTAGAACTCGCGCGAACGCAGCTCGGTGAGCGTCCCGGCTTTTTCAATGGTGCGCTTGAAGCGGCGAATGGCAACTTCAAACGGCTCGTTTTCTTTGACGCGGATCCCCGGCATTGCGTGATTCCTTGGATGGCAAAAGTACAGAAACCGCGCAGTATATCGACTTGAACCGGCCATGCCAAGTCCACCCGAGAGGGATTGGGCTAAAATGTGCGGCATGAACAAGGGGACGGCATGATTGTACTGGGTCTGGAAAGCTCGTGTGACGAGACGGGCGTTGCGCTCTACGACACCGAGCGGGGCTTGATCGCCCAGCAACTGCATTCGCAGATCGACCTCCATGCCGCCTACGGCGGGGTGGTGCCCGAGCTCGCCTCGCGTGACCATGTGCGACGCATGCCGGCACTGATTCGCCAGACCCTGGCCGAGGCCGGGCTGGGCGTGTCAGCGCTCGACGCCGTTGCCTACACCGCCGGGCCGGGGCTGGCCGGGGCGCTGCTCATTGCCGCCGGCACCGGCGAGGCGCTGGCGGCAACGCTGGGCATTCCCGCGCTGCCCATCCACCACCTCGAGGGGCATCTGCTGTCGCCGCTGCTGGCGGCCGACGCGCCGGACTTCCCGTTCGTGGCCCTGCTGGTGTCGGGGGGACATACCCAGTTGATGCGGGTCGACGGCGTCGGTCGCTACACGCTGCTCGGTGAGTCGGTCGATGATGCCGCCGGCGAAGCCTTCGACAAGACGGCCAAGCTGATGGGGCTGGCCTATCCCGGCGGCCCGGTGCTGGCGCGCCTGGCCGATCAGGGCATGCCGGGCCGGGTGAAACTGCCCCGGCCGATGCTGCATTCGGGCGACCTGAATTTCAGCTTCAGCGGCTTGAAGACGGCCGTCATGACCCAACTGCGCGATGGCGCGGTGGCGCCGGCCGACATGGCGGCCGAGTTCCAGGCGGCGGTGGTCGAGGTGCTGGTGGCCAAGTCGCTCGCCGCACTCAAGCAGACCGGGTTGTCACGGCTGGTGGTGGCCGGTGGCGTGGGGGCTAACCAGGCGCTGCGTGCCGGCTTGAACGCGGCCACCGCGCGCCGGGGGCTGCGCGTGTATTACCCCGAGCCGGCGCTATGCACTGACAACGGCGCAATGATCGCGTTTGCCGGCGCCTTGCGCCTGGCCGAGGGGCAGCGGGGCGTCGAGACGCACGCGGTCGCTGTTCGCCCCCGCTGGCCGCTGGACAGCCTCGGCGCGCCGGAATAATTCAGGCGTCGCGCTTTTTCTGGCCAATGCGGGATTCCGTGCCGGCCAGCAGGCGCTTGATGTTGTCGGCGTGACGCCACAGCAGCATGGCCGCCATGGCCAGGCAGGCGGCGGTGATCTCGCTCTGGCCGACCAGCACATGGGCAAACGCCGGTGCGGCAATCGCAGCGACCAGGGCCGCCAGCGACGAATAGCGGGTGGTGACGGCGATGAGCAGCCAGGTCACGGCAGCAGCCAGCGCCAGGTAGCCGCTGAAGGCGCCGAGCACGCCGACCGCCGTGGCCACGCCCTTGCCACCCTTGAAACCGAGAAAGACCGGAAAGACATGGCCGATGAAGGCTGCGATGCCGGCCAGCGCGACGGCGAGCGGGGCGTCGCTGCCGAACTGGCGCATGACCCACACCGCCACCAGGCCCTTGGCCGCGTCGCCCACCAGGGTCAGGGCGGCGGCGGTCTTGTTGCCCGAGCGCAGGACATTGGTGGCGCCCGGGTTGCCGGAGCCATAGTGCCGGGGGTCGCTGAGGCCGAAGGCCTTGCTGACCACCACGGCGAAGGGGACCGAGCCGATCAGGTAGGCGGCGAGGATCAGGGCGGTGGTGGTGAGCGTCATGTCGGGCATCGGAGCAGTTCGGGCTAGAATGGCCACAATTCTAGACGAGAGCCGAAATGGATTTCATCTTCATTGAGGAGTTGCGCGTGGAGGCGCGCGTGGGGATCTATCCGCGTGAGCGGGTGGCCTCGCAAACGGTGGAGCTCAACCTGACCTTTGGCGTGCCTGATGCGGCCGCCGAGCGCGACGATATCGCCGACACCATCGATTATGCCCAGGTGATTGCGCGAATCCGTGAGGAGCTCGCTGCCCGGCATTTCAATTTGATCGAGACGCTGGGCGAGTATGTCGTGGCGTTGCTGTTCAATGAATTCAACGCCCCCTGGGTGAAGCTTCGAATTGCCAAGATCGGTGTCATGAAGGGGGTGCGGCGCGTCGGGGTATTCATTCAGCGTGGCCGTGACGGCCGGGTGCTTGAAACGGATTGACGCCGGATCCGCCGGAAACGAAAAGCCGCCTGGTCGAGGCGGCTTTTTTTGTTCGGCTTACTTGATCAGCAATTCGTCGAGCGATTTTCCTTCGCCCAGCCAGGCCTCGACCCAGCGCGGCTTGCGCCCGCGCCCCGTCCAGCCGGACTTGGGGTCGTCCGGGTGGCGGTATTTCATCGGCACCCGCTTGCCTTTGGTTGGCGAGGCGGCTTTCTTGCGGCTTTTCGGTGCGGCTTTCGGGGCGCTCTTGGCCGGGCCGTCGGCGAGCACGTCGTCAATGCTCACGCCGTGTTCTGCGGCGATTTTCTTGAACTGCTTGAGGACGTCGCGGCGCGCGGTTTCGTCACGGCGCCGGATCTCGGTTTCGAGCCGGCCCTGCAGGCGGCGCAATTCCGGGACCGACATCTCACTCAGATTGATATCCATTCGAATTCCTCTGTGTTTATTCTGGCGTGCTCGGGTGTGGGGCGTGCTCAAGATAACCGTGGAATCATTGACCACGAGGTGATTCTGCCATTGCTGATTTAATAAAATCAACGCCTGCTGCGAGATTGGCGTTGTTTTTGCGGGATTGGCGGGATATTTGCCACACTGCCTGGCGCGCCGCCGTCGTGGCGCGCCAGGGCTGGCTTTCCGCAATGTGGTGGTCAGGCGCTGGGCTTGGCCGCGGATACCGGTGTTGGCGACAGCGTACGCACGAGATCATGCGGGTGCAGGGCGACGAGAAACCCCCGTTTTCCGCCATTGATATAAATCAGCGGTAAATCGAGAATGCTGCGCTCGATAAATACGGGCAGCGCCTTGCGCGTGCCGAAGGGCGAGGTGCCGCCGACCTGGTAGCCCGTGTGTTTTTGTGCGACATCGGGTTTGCAGGGATGGATCTGGCGGTTGCCCGTGGCCACGGCCAGTTGTTTTGTCGCCACATCGCGGTCGCCATGCATTAATACGAGCAAGGGCTTGCCCGCTTCGTTTTCCATCACCAGCGTCTTGATGACCGCGTGCTCCGGCAGGTTCAGATAGCGTGCGGCAAAGGGCGCTCCGCCATGATCCTCGTAGGGGTAGAGGTAAGGCGCGAAGGCGATATGCTGGCTTTTGAGCATGCGCGTGGCGGGGGTGTCGGGAGTGGTCTGCGTCATGGCGTGCAATAAATCAGGCCCGTGGGTGGTGAATGGCGTGAAGCTGTTTGAGTCGTGCGCGGGCGATATGGGTATATATCTGGGTCGTCGAAATATCCGCGTGTCCAAGGAGTAATTGAACCACACGCAGGTCGGCGCCGTGATTGAGTAAATGCGTTGCGAACGCATGGCGCAAGGTGTGCGGCGAAATCCGGTGGGCGGCAATACCGGCCTGGGTGGCATAGCGCTTGATGAGCCGCCAGAACATCTGACGGCTCATGGCGCGTCCCTGCACGGTGACAAACAGCGCATCGCAGTGCCGGCCGGCGAGAATCTCGCCGTGGGCATGGGACAGGTAGCGGGCCAGCCAGTCGCACGCGGTGGCGCCGATGGGGACCAGGCGCTCCTTGCTGCCTTTGCCCAGGACGCGCAGGGCGCCGTCGTTGAGGCTGAGCTCGAAGCGGCGCAGGCCGAGCAGTTCGGAGACGCGCAGGCCGGTGGCGTAGAGCAGTTCGATCATGGCCTTGTCGCGCAGGCCCAGGGCCGTGTCGATGTCGGGGGTGTCGAGCAGCGCGTCGACCTCGGCCTCGGACAGGCTCTTGGGAAAGCGGGGGGCCACCATGGGGGCGTCGAGCCGCAGGCTTGGGTCGCTGTGGATGCGGCCGGCCTGCATCAGGGACTGGAAGTAGCGGCGCCAGGTCGACAGGAGCCTGCGCTGGCTGGTGGGTTTGGCGCGCTGGCTGAACTCGGCCAGGTAGGCGTGCAGGTGGGGGGCCTGGGCGTCGGCAGGGGCGATTGCGTGCGTCGCCTGCAGCCAGCGTGCAAAGAGGGTGAGGTCGCGGCGGTAGGCGGCCAGGGTGTTGCGGGAGAGCCCGTCGGACAACCACAAGGTGTCGCAGAAGGCGTCGAGGTCGGCCTGTATGGCCGCGGGCAGCGGGTTCAACGCCACTGTTCGTGCTGAATCAGCCATTGCTTGGTGTCGATCAGGAAGCCGCCGCGCGCATGGGCAAAGCCGCCGATGGCATGCTGGGCGACGACCCGGTGGCAGGGGACGAGGATGGGAAACGGATTGGCGCCGCAGGCCTGGCCGACGGCACGGGCGGCGCTGCCGAGGCTGCGGGCGACCTCGCCGTAGGCACGCAGTTGCCCGGCGGGAATGGCGCTGATGGCGGCCCAGACGCGCTGCTGGAAGGCGGTGCCGGCGGTGTGGCAGGGTAGGTCGAAGCGATGGCGGGGATCGGCCAGGTAGGCGGTGAGCTGGCGTTCGGTTTCGATGGCCAGCGGGTCGGTGCCCTGCCGTCGTGCGATGCCATGGGGCAGGAAGCGGATCTCGGTCAGGGCGCCGGCGTGCAGCGCGATGCCCAGTGCGCCAAAGGGCGTGGGCAGAATGCTGGCAAAAGGGGTGTCGGTTGCGCTGTGCATCGGCGCATTGTGCGGCGCCGTGGCGCACGCTTCAAGTGGCGGCGGGCGGCGTACCCCGGGGCGCCGCACCGTTGCGGCGCCGCCGGCGGGGGCTTATTCGCCGATCAGTGCGCTCTTCAGATCGCTTTGGGCGGGCGCGTCGCCAATCCAGACCCGCAGCAGGGCGTTGGCGAAGCCGATGTCGCCGATGGCTTCGCCGCGCGGCGTGCCGTTGACGATCAGCCGGGTGCCGCCGCCCGGGGTGAAGTCGATCTGGATGCGGGTGCCCTCCTTGGCTTCCTTGAGGGCCAGCAGGGCGGCACGGAACGCGTCGCTGTCGGCTTTGAGTGCCTGTTGTTCGGCCGCGCTGAGGTTTTTCTGCAAGCCTTCGGAGAGGGCGTCGGCAAACTGTTCGGCGGTGAGGTCGCGCAGGGTGACGATGTCGATGCGCCGCGGGCCGGCGCTGGCCAGCACGGCCTGGCTGCCCTTGGCTTTGGCGGGCAGGTAGAGGCCCATGGCATAGACCTTGAACACGAACTTGGTGCGCAGGCCGGCGCCGTTGAGGGTCAGGGTCTGGTCGGCCAGGCGGGTCTGGTCGTCGAACTTGACGCCGGCAACGTCGACGGCGGCATGGGCTGAGGCGAGGGCGAGGCTTGTGCAGAGGGCGGCCAGCAGATTCTTCATGATGTCTCCGGTGTTGTTGTAAAAAAAGCGTCCGGAGCCCCTGCGCACCGGACGCTTCATCCTACCAAAGGCATCGCACGATCGTGCGAAAAATATGGCGGCCGCGATCAGCGGCGGACTTCTCCGTTGCCGAAGACGATCCACTTCTGGCTGGTCAGCCCTTCCAGGCCAACCGGGCCGCGGGCGTGGATCTTGTCGGTCGAGATGCCGATCTCGGCGCCCAGGCCGTATTCGAAGCCGTCGGCGAAGCGGGTGGAGGCGTTGATCATCACCGAGGCGGAGTCGACCTCGCGCAGGAAGCGCATCGCCGCGGTGTAGTTTTCGCTGACGATGCTTTCGGTGTGGCCGGAGCTGTAGCGATTGATGTGGGTGATGGCGGCATCCAGGCCATCGACCACCTTGATGGCGATGATCGGGGCGAGATATTCCTCCGCCCAGTCACGCTCGTCGGCCGGGCGCAGATTGGCGCCGTCGATCTTCGCGGCCTCAAGAATGGCCAGGCTGTCGGGGCAGCCGCGCAGCTCCACGCCCTTGGCGGCGAGCTTGCGGCCGAGACGCGGCAGCAGCTCGGCGGCGACGGCGCGGTCGATGAGCAGCGATTCGGCGGTGTTGCAGGTGCCGTAGCGCTGGGTCTTCGAGTTCTCGACAATGGCGTCGGCCTTGTCGGCATCGGCGGCGGCGTGCACATACACATGGCAGTTGCCGTCGAGGTGTTTGATGACCGGCACCCGCGCTTCGCGCGAGATGCGCTCGATCAGCCCCTTGCCGCCACGCGGCACGATGACGTCGACGAACTCCGGCAGGGTGATCAGGTGCCCCACGGCGGCCCGGTCGGTGGTGTCCACGACCTGCACCGCGGCGGCCGGCAGGCCGGCTTCGAGCAGGCCGTCGCGCACGCAGGCGGCGATCGCCTGGTTGCAGTGCAGGGCTTCCTTGCCGCCGCGCAGGATGGCTGCGTTGCCGGACTTGAGGCACAGCGCGGCCGCGTCGGCGGTGACGTTGGGGCGGGCTTCGTAGATGATGCCGATGACGCCCAGCGGCACGCGCATCTTGCCCACCTGGATGCCGCTGGGGCGGCGTTTGACGTCGGTGATTTCGCCCACCGGGTCGGGCAGGGCGGCGATCTGTTCCAGCCCCTGGGCCATGCTCTCGATGCCGGCTTCCGACAAGGTCAGCCGGTCGATCATGGCCGGCTCGAGGCCGTCAGCGCGGGCTTGTGCCAGATCGGCCGCGTTGGCCTTGAGCAGGGCTGACTGGTGGCTGCGCAGGCGGCTGGCAATGGCCAGCAGGGCCGCGTTCTTGGTCTCGGTGGAGGCGGCAGCGAGCTGGCGCGAGGCGTCGCGCGCTTGCTGGCCGAGGGTCCGCATGTAGGCTTCGATGTCCATGGTGCTTGGGCCGTCAGGTGCAGGGCAGGGGTCTGCCACGAAAGAGACCTAGATTACCCCATCGTTGCGCACTGCGGCAAAGCGCCGTTCAGCGTGCCGGGCACAAACGCAGGCACAGCAGCAGGAATTCGTCCCACACCTCGCCGTTGGCGATGCCCTTGATGACACGATCGATCCGGGCGGCGTGGGCCAGCGCGGCGCGGACCTTGCCCGGTGCGAGGCGCTGGAGGGCGCGTTGCAGGGCGGCCCGACGGCGGTCGTCAAACACCCGTTCGGCCTTGAAGGCGGCCGACAGCGGTTGCCCCTCGGCCTGCGCGGCTTGCAGCCGGGCGAGGGTACGGATCTCGTTGGCCAGCATCCACAGCAGCAGCGGCGCCGCGGTGCCTTCGCCGGCGAGGCCTTCGAGCAGCCGCGTGCAGCGTCCGGCATCGCCTTCGAGCACGGCCATGCGCAGGGTGTCGATGTCGTAGCGCGCCACGTCGAGGACCGCCTCGCGCACGGCGTCCACGCCGATCTCGCCGGGGGGGTGGAGCAGGGCGAGCTTGGTGATCTCCTGGTGGGCGGCCAGCAGGTTGCCTTCGACATGGTCGGCGATGAAGGCCAGCGCTTCGGCCGGTGCGCTTTGTTGCTGTGCCGACAGGCGGCCGGCAATCCAGCGCGGGAGTTGCTCGCGTGGCGGGGCGTTGCATTCGATGGCCACGCCCCGCTGGCTGAGGGCGGCAAACCAGGCCGTTTTGCGGGCGGCCCAGTCGAGTTCGGGCAGGCTGATCAGGGTGATGACGTCGGTGGCGGCCGCCTCGGCGGTGTCGGCCAGCCGTTTGAGGGCGTCGCCGCCGTCCTTGCCGGGCTTGCCGTTGGGGATGCGCAGGTCGATCAGCTTGCGGCTGCCGAACAGCGAGAGGTTGCCGGTGGCTTCGAACAGGGCGTCCCAGCCAAAGCCCGGGCCGCTGATGAGGATCTCGCGTTCGTCGAAGCCCTGGCGCCGGGCCGCGGCGCGCAGGGCGTCACCTACTTCGGAGACGGTCAGCGGTTCGTTGCCGTGGAGGATGTAGATTGACGCGAGCGGCTTGTCCAGATGGGCATCGAGCCGGTCCGGGTGGAGGTTCATTGCGCGGCGGGCGCGTCGATATTGACGGCGGCGAGGCGCCGGATCAGTTGCTGGGCGATGTCGTCTTCCATGTCGCGGTAGAGCATCGCCTCTTCCTGGTCCTTGGCCAGCAGCTGGGTGTCGTCGTAGGTGATGTCGCGCCGTACGGCGATCCGTTCGGCCGGGCGCAGGGTGGTGCCGTCCGCACGCTCGACGGCGTAGCTGAGCGTGGTGAACAGCCGGTATTCGCGTGCCTTGCCGGCCCGGTTCAGGCTGAGGATGTCGCGCTCGCGGCGGATGTTGAGGATGCGGATGCTGACCTCGGCCTCCTGGATGCGCTCGGTGACGACGACGCCGTTGATCTCGAGCTGGCGGGCGATGCGGTTGGTGAAGCGCTCGTTGCGGTTGGCGTTGAGGTGGGCGCGCCGGAAGGGCATGTCGAGCTGGCCGCGCAGGTGGAAGCCGCAGCCGGCCAGGCCGAGCGTGGCCATGCCGGCGATGAGGAGGCGTCGGCGGGTCGCATCGTTGCCTGAGTTCATGGTTCGGAGCTTCCTTGCAAGAGCGTGAGGGAACCGGCAGGGGCGGCGCGCGCCGCCCGCTGTCAGCAGACGATATTGACCAGCCGGCCGGGCACAACGACGATCTTGCGCGCCGGCTTACCGTCCATGAGCTTGACCGCGGTGGCATCGGCCAGGGCGATCTGTTCGATGGCCTCGCGCCCGGCATCGGCGGCGACCTTGATGCTGCCGCGCAGCTTGCCGTTGATCTGCAGCACCAGCTCGATTTCGTCCTGCACCAGGGCTGTCTCGTCCACCTCCGGCCAGGCGGCGGTGAGGATGTCGTCGCCGAAGCCGCAGTCGCGCCACAGGGCGTGGGCAATATGCGGGGTGATCGGGTTGAGCGCGCGCAGCAGGATCGACAGGCCTTCCTCGGCCACTTCGGCATGTGCGGCCGCGTCGTCGGCCGGGGCCTTTTCGAGCGCATTGAGCATCTTCATGGTGGCCGAGGCCACGGTGTTGAACTGATGCTTGCCGAAGTCGTAGTTGGCCTGCTTTAGGCAGGTGTGGATCTCGCGGCGCACATCGGCCAGCGCCTCGGGCAGCTTGCCCTGGCCCAGCTGGCGTGCCGCCGGCAGCGCGCCGCGCAGCTCGGTGGCGTAGCGGTGGCCGAAGCTCCACACGCGGCGCAGGAAGCGGAAGGCGCCTTCGACGCCGGAGTCGGACCATTCCAGGGTCTGCTCGGGCGGCGCGGCGAACATCATGAAGAAGCGGGCGGTGTCGGCGCCGTAGTGTTCGATCAGCGATTGCGGGTCCACGCCGTTGTTCTTCGACTTGGACATGGTGGTCATCTCGTGCTCGAGCACGGTGCCATCGGCGGCCAGCGTGGCGCCGGTGATCTGGCCCTTGGCGTCGCGCGCGATCTCGATGTCCTTTTCCCAGTAGTAGTTCTTGCCGCCGCCTTCGGGTTTGTGGAAGAAGGCGTTGTTCAGCACCATGCCCTGGGTGAGCAGATTGGTGAAGGGTTCGCGGTAGTTCACCAGGCCGAGGTCGCGCATCGCCTTGGTCCAGAAGCGCGAGTAGAGCAGGTGCAGGATGGCGTGCTCGATACCGCCGATGTACTGGTCGACCGGCATCCAGGTGTTGGTTTCGGCGTCGACCATGCTCGCGTCGCTCTGCGCGGTGGCGTAGCGGGCGTAGTACCAGGACGAGTCGACGAAGGTGTCCATGGTGTCGGTTTCGCGCCGTGCCGGCTTGCCGCACTTGGGGCAGTCGCAGGCGAGGAAGTCTTCGCGCTTGTGCAGCGGGTTGCCCGAGCCGTCGGGCACGCAGTCTTCGGGCAGCACCACCGGCAGCTGGTCGTCGGGCACCGGCACGGCGCCGCAGCTGTCGCAGTGGATGATCGGGATCGGGCAGCCCCAGTAGCGCTGGCGGGAGATGCCCCAGTCACGCAGGCGGAACTGGATGCGCTTGGCGCCCAGGCCCTTGGCGTCGAGGTCGGCGGCGATGGCGTCGATGGCTTCGAGCGAACGCAGACCGTTGTATTTGCCGGAATTGACCAGCTTGCCGTGCTCGGCGTAGGCGTCCTGCCAGGGGGCGGCGACCGTGCTGTAGGTGTCGTGCGTCGAGGCGACCACCATGGTGATCGGGAGCCGGTACTTGGTGGCGAAGGCGAAGTCGCGCTCGTCATGGGCGGGGACGGCCATCACGGCGCCTTCGCCATAGCCCATCAGGACATAGTTGGCGACCCACACCGCCAGGTATTCGCCGGAAATCGGATGGACGACGCGCAGGCCGGTGTCCATGCCCTTCTTTTCCATCGTGGCCATGTCGGCCTCGGTCTGGCTGCCGTGCTGGCATTCGGCAATGAAGGCCGCCAGCTCGGCATTGCCCTGCGCGGCCTGCACGGCGAGCGGATGCTCGGCAGCCACGGCCACATAGGTGGCGCCCATCAGGGTGTCGGCGCGGGTGGTGAACACCTTGAGCACGCCGGCCTTGCCGATGGTGCTCAGGTCATACGGGAAGTGCACCTCGACGCCCTCGGAGCGGCCGATCCAGTTTTTCTGCATCACGCGCACGCGCTCGGGCCAGCCGGGCAGGGTGTCGAGATCGTCGAGCAGTTCCTGCGCGTAGTCGGTGATCTTCAGGTAGTAGCCAGGGATTTCGCGTTTCTCGACCAGCGCGCCGGTGCGCCAGCCACGCCCGTCGATGACTTGCTCGTTGGCCAGCACGGTCTGGTCGACCGGGTCCCAGTTCACGACCTGTGTCTTGCGCTCGGCGATGCCTTTCTCAAGCATGCGCAGGAAGAACCACTGGTTCCACTTGTAGTAGTCCGGCTTGCAGGTGGCCAGTTCGCGGCGCCAGTCGATGGCGAAGCCCAGCGACTTGAGCTGCTGCTTCATGTAGGCAATGTTGTCGTAGGTCCATTGCGCCGGGGGCACGCCATTCTTGATGGCGGCGTTCTCTGCCGGCAGGCCGAAAGCGTCCCAGCCCATGGGTTGCAACACGTTGTAGCCGCGCATGCGGTGATAGCGCGAGAGCATGTCGCCCAGGCTGTAGTTGCGCACATGGCCCATGTGCAGCTTGCCCGACGGATAGGGGAACATCGACAGGCAGTAGTACTTCGGGCGGCCGGGGTCGGCGCTGACCTCGAAGCTGCGGGCGCTGTCCCAGTACTGCTGGGCGGCGGTCTCAATGGCGGCGGGCGTGTACTTGTCCTGCATAGGGCGGCGTCGGCTGGCGGGATTCAAAACGCGCAAGTATACCGTGAAGCCCGGGCGCCGGATAAATGTCCATGGGCCTGGTGGCGGTCAGCGAAAAAAAACGGCACCTGACCGGTCGATCAGGTGCCGAACTCCATCGAAGAGAGGGAGGGAGACGGGGGCGCTCAGGCGGCGCGGCGCGGCACGCCGATACAGCGTTGCCAGTGCGCCGAGGCGGCGGCGGAGAAATCTTCCATCATGGTCAGCGGCATGCGCATGACGCGCGCTTGCGAGCGCAGCAGGCCGCTCATGCTGGGGGTGCACAGACTGGCTTCCTCGGCTTCGAGCAGGGCGACAAAGGCGTCCATGGCGGCGCCAAAATATTCGGAATTGCCGACCCAGCCGGTGTCGACGGTGGCCTGGCGGACGGCCTTGCGCCAGAGGGCTTCGGCGCGCTCAATGGAGACGCCGGCGCGGCGGGCATACCAGGGCAGCAGTTTCGGTGCGTTCATATCAATACTCCTGGCGCGACGACGGCGCGCCTTCTGATGGGCCGCCTTTTGGGCAGCCTCGTCTCTGCGGGGTGGTGCAGAGCAAAACAAACATGCGTTTGAATCCTATCAAAACCTAGTGCTGCTTGGAATTGAAATAGATCAATTTGTGTTGCATCGCACAATTAAACCTTAGTCAACTAGTCGGGTTTTTGCAAGCAGGCGTGCTGTCAGGCCTGTTTCATCCGACCGGCGGCCGGCGAGGGGGTGGGTTAAAATGCCGGACTCACCCCCGGAGTCCGAATGACCGATCTGCTCGCCACGCTCAATGAAGAACAGGCTCGCGCCGTTACCCTGCCTGCCCAGCACGCCCTGATTCTGGCTGGCGCCGGCTCGGGCAAGACCCGCGTGCTGACCACCCGCATCGCCTGGTTGATCCAGACCGGTCAGGCCACGCCGCAGAGCATTCTGGGCGTCACCTTCACCAACAAGGCGGCCAAGGAAATGCAGGCGCGCCTGGCGGCAATGCTGCCGGTCAATCCGAAGGCGATGTGGATCGGCACCTTCCACGGGCTGTGCAACCGACTGCTGCGGGCGCATCACCGCGACGCGGGGCTGCCGCAGTTGTTCCAGATCCTCGATTCGGCCGATCAGCTGGCCGCCATCAAGCGCCTGCTCAAAACGTTGAACGTCGACGACGAGAAATTTCCGCCGCGCGACCTGCAGCACTTCATCAATGCCCAGAAGGAGCAGGGCGTGCGCGCTGGCGCGGTTGACGCCTTTGATGATTTCACCCGTCGCCGGGTCGAGCTTTACGCGGAGTATGAGGCACAGTGCCAGCGTGAAGCTGTTGTGGATTTCCCTGAATTGCTGCTGCGCACCTATGAATTGCTGAGCCGGAACGAGCCCCTGCGCCAGCACTATCAGCGCCGCTTCAGGCATATCCTGACGGATGAGTTTCAGGATACGAACAAGCTGCAATATCAGTGGCTTAAGCTGCTCGCCGGCGGCGCGGATGCAGAATCGCCGGCCTGCCTGTTCTGCGTCGGCGACGACGATCAGTCGATCTACCGTTTCCGCGGTGCGGAAGTGGGCAACATGCTGGCCTTCGAGCGCGAGTTCAAGGTGCCCAACGTGATCCGCCTGGAGCAGAACTACCGCTCCTGCGGCAACATCCTCGATGCGGCCAACGCCATCATCGCCAACAACACCCAGCGCCTCGGCAAGGAGCTGTGGACCGATCGCGGCGAGGGCGAGCCGATCCGGGTGTACGAGGCCTTTACCGACGGCGACGAGGCGCGCTGGGTGGTCGACGAGATCCAGGCGCTGGTGCGCGACGGCATGGCGCGCTCGGACATCGCCATCCTGTACCGCGCCAACGCCTTGTCGCGTGGGTTGGAGCACCAGCTGTTCTCGTCGGGCGTGTCCTACCGGGTGTATGGCGGGCTGCGCTTCTTCGAGCGCCAGGAGGTCAAGCATGCGCTGGCCTATCTGCGCCTGATCGCCAATCCGGACGACGATACGGCCTTTGCGCGGGTGGTGAACTTCCCGACGCGCGGCATCGGTGCCCGCTCGCTCGAGGCGCTGCAGGATGCGGCACGCACCTACAACAGCAGCCTGTACGCCACGGTGTCGCACCTGTCGGGCAAGCCGCGCGCGGCGATCGGGGCCTTCGTGCAACTGATCGAGTCGCTGCGCAATGCCACGGCGACGCTGCCGCTGCCCGAGGCGGTCGACCATGTGCTCGACCAGTCCGGCCTGCGGGCGCATTACGAAAGCCAGAAGGAAAAGGACGGGCGCGAGCGCCTGGAGAACCTGGACGAGATCATCAGCGCGGCGGCCAACTTCGTGAGCGAGGCCGAGGCGCCCGAACCCGGTGTTGACCATCCGCTGCTCGCCGACTTCCTCGCCCATGCCTCGCTGGAGGCGGGCGACCACCAGGCCGATGCCTCCGACGACGCCGTCCAGCTGATGACCGTGCATGCGGCCAAGGGGCTGGAGTTTGATGTGGTGTTCCTGTGCGGGCTGGAGGAGGGGCTGTTCCCGCATGAGAACAGCCTGATGGAGACCGACGGTCTGGAGGAGGAGCGCCGGCTGATGTATGTGGCGGTGACGCGGGCGCGCCAGCGCCTGTATGTGTCGCTGGCGCAGAGCCGCATGCTCCATGGCCAGACGCGCTACAACATGCGCTCACGTTTTCTCGAGGAGATTCCCGAGGCGCTGACCAAATGGCTCACCCCGCGTACCAGCGGCGGCGCCATCGCGGCGCGTCCGGCCTATTTCTCGCCGTCGGCGCCCAGTGCGCCGCGTCGTCCGGCGCTGGCCGGCCGCGCGCCGGACCGTGACCTGGGTGGGCTGCGCATCGGTCAGAGCGTGACCCACGCACGCTTCGGGCTGGGCACCATCGTGGCGGCCGAGGGCAGCGGCGCCGAGGCGCGGGTACAGATCAACTTCGGTCGCCAGGGCGTGAAGTGGTTGCTGCTGTCGGTGGCCAAGCTGGACCCGGCCTGAGCGCAGGAGGCGCGCTCAGCCGCTCGCCAGCGCCCGCTGCAGCAGCCGGCGTACCGTGCCGGGGTCGAAGGGCTTGTCGCAGATGCCCGAGACCCCGGCCTTTTCAATGGCGGCGAGGCGGCTGGCGTCCTGTTCGCTGGTCACCATGAGCACCGGCACCGCGGTCTGCCAGCTGTGCTGGCGGATGTGTTCGACCAGCGCCTTGCCGTCCATTTCGGGCATGTTGTAGTCGGTCACCACCAGATCGACCATCGTATCGCCCAGGATCGCCGCCGCCTCGGCGCCGTCCCCCGCCTCAA
Source organism: Pseudomonadota bacterium (assembly GCA_008501585.1). Lineage (GTDB taxonomy): Bacteria > Pseudomonadota > Gammaproteobacteria > Burkholderiales > Rhodocyclaceae > Nitrogeniibacter. Next base: position 64,707 of record QQUN01000013.1, read on the forward strand.
TGAAGTGGCGCAGGCCGAGCTGTTCGAGAACCTGGCGGATGCAGCGTCGCGCGTGCGGGCTGTCGTCGACCAGCAAGACCTTCAGGTCATCGAGATCCAGGTCGATGTCGGCAAGTGGCTCGATCGCGCCCATGTCGCGCACGGCGGCAATCGCCTGGCCCAGCTGCTCGGGGGTGAAAGGCTTGGGCACGATGGCGCACACGCCGGACTGGCGGACCGGGTCCAGTGCCTGTGGCCGGGTTTCGCTCGACACCAGAATGAAGGGGACGTCTTCAAGCGCCGGGTCGGCCCGCATGGCTGCGACGAGGGCCGTGCCCGGCCGGTCGGGCAGGTACAGCGCGCTGATGACGATATCCGGCCGCTGCCGTGCCATGGCAGCCAGCGCCTGGGCGCTGTCGTCCGCTTGCCGGGGCGCCGGCAGCCCGAGTGTCGCGCAGGCCTGGGCGAGGATCTTGCGCTGCATGGGCGAGGGTTCGACGACCAGCAGGTCGAGCGCGGTGGTGTGGGTCATGGGGCATCTCCGGCCACTCGGGGCAATACCTTCTTAGCGGTCACGCGGGCGATTTCTTCAATCGGTCATCATGACGACCGGGAATAGCGGCAACATTGCCGGTGTTTACATCGCGAGCGCGGCGCAGACCGTCGCTTTTTTCCTACTTGATGCCAGGAGTGTTACCCATGAAGCAATCCCTGATGCAGGCCGCCGTGGCCGTGGCCGCCCTGATGACCGCTGCCGGCGCCTCGGCACAGATGACCCCCGAAGACATGATCAAGGCCCGCCAGTCGGGCTACACCTTCATGGCCTGGAACATGGGCAAGATCAAGGCCCAGGTGGTCGATGGCGCCGTGCCCTTCAACAAGGACCAGGTGGCCGCGGCCGCCAATGCCGTGGCCGCGATCGCCAACTCGGGCATGGGCGCGCTGTACGCGCCGGGCACCGACAAGGGCACGGGCTGGAAGGAAACCCGCCTGAAGTCCGAGTTCTTCCAGGAGCAGGACGAAGTGCGCAAGATCGCGATGAACTTCATCCAGCAGGCCAACACCCTGCAGCAGGTGGCCGCTACCGGTGACCAGGCCGCCATCAAGACCCAGTTCGGCGAAATGGGCAAGGCCTGCAAGGCCTGTCACGACAAGTACCGCAAGGAAGACTGAGTCGTCCGTTTGCTGTATGCCCGACGGCCGCCGTGTGGCGGCCGTCGGCGTTCACCAGGCCGGGGTGTCGAGCGCGGCGGGCGGCGGCGGGGGCGGCAGCAGGCCGCCGTTGGCCAGCCATACCAGCGCCCCGGCCGCGGCCAGCGCGAGGATCAGGGCGCGCACGCCGCCGCGCTCGGTGGCCGGCTGCGGGCGTGCGACCGGTTTGCGGCCGGTGAGCATGGGGCGCAGCAGCGGTTCTTTTTTCACCACGGTGTAGAAGAGCACGGCCGCCAGGTGCAGCCCGATCAGGATGAGCACGGCCCATTCGCCACGCCGGTGCCAGCCGGTGAGTGCATCGGAGAGCTCCTTGCTGACCGCGGCATAGAGCGGGCCGTTGAACGCGATGTCGTCATTGGCGACCAGCCCGGAGGCGGCCTGGGCGCACAGTACCAGCAGCATGGCGACCACCGACAGTGCGCCGAGCGGGTTGTGGCCGATGCCGTGCCAGTGGCCGCGCAGGTAGGCGCGGATGGCGGCCGGGCCGCGCACGAAGCGGGCAAACCGCGCGGTGTGGCTGCCCAGCACGCCCCAGACCAGGCGAAAGCCGAGCAGGCCGACGATGAACAGCCCCAGCCGGCCGTGCCAGAGCATGGCATTGCCGCCGATCTTGGCGGTGATCACGGCGCCGGCCACGGCGCCGGCGAGCAGCCAGTGGAAGAGGCGGGTGGGGAGGTCCCAGACCAGGGTGGTGTGTGTCGGCATGCGGCGTCCTCGGGCGGCGTCGATTGCGTCAACACCGCCCCAGGTGGGGTTATTCCCGGCAAGGCTGCTCAGGTGCCGTACTTGCGCGCCAGGGTGTCGTGCAGGGTGATGAATTCCTGCGACAGCTTGTGCTTCGGGTCGAGGTGGATCATCGGCTTGGCCTGCTCGTGCGATTCCTTGATCTTGACCGAGGCCGACAGATAGGGTTCGACGATGGGCAGGCCCTCGTCGATGAGCTCCTGCACCACCTTGCGCGGCAGGCTGGCGCGGGGCTGGAACTGGTTGACCACGATGCCCTCGATGGCCAGGTCCGGATTGTGGTCGGCGCGGATCTCGTCGACGTTGGCCAGCAGCGAGTACAGCGCCCGGCGCGAGAAGTCGTCGCAGTCGAAGGGGATCAGGCAGGCGTCGGCGGCGATCATGGCCGAGCGGGTGAAGAAGTTCAGTGCCGGCGGCGTGTCGATGTAGATCACGTCATAGTCGTCGGCCAGTTCGTCGAGCGCCTCGCGCAGCTTGAAGATCTTGTAGCGCGACTCGAGCTTGCCCTGCAGCTCTTCCAGCTCCGGGTGCGAGGGCATCACATGCAGGTGCGCGAAGGGGCTGGCGGTGACGAAGTCGTCGAGCGGCTTGGGGTTGAGCTTGAAATTGAGCGTCTGGTCGAAGAAGTCGGCCAGCGAGTTCTCCAGCGCGTCGGTGGCGTCGCCGAGCAGGTAGCGGGTGGAGTTGCCCTGCGGGTCGAGGTCGACCACCAGGGTGCGCAGGCCGTTGTGGGCGCTGATGGCCGCCAGGTTGCAGGTGATGGTGGATTTGCCGACACCACCTTTCTGATTAAAGACGACGCGTCGCATGCTGATCGACCTCCCCGGATTCGCGATTCATGAACGTTGCGAGCATTTTGCCAGCTTATGCTGCGTTGCGGGGCGGACAACACGGCGCCGTCCTTCCGTCCGAGGCATTTTCTGCGGATAATGCGTCGATCTGCCCGGTATGCGTCGTCGACCTCTCCCCGGTCGGCGTCGTATCGCTCCACGGCGCAGCGCCGGCGCGCGCTGCGCGAAGACAAAACCATACTGTGGAAGTTCGCAATTGGCGGGTGGTACGCCGGCACGTAGGCTGTCGGCGTGTGATCGTTGCATATCTATCGAGGGAGACAGAATGGATCAGGATTTCATCGCCGCTGCGCTGGAGTATCACCGAGCGCCGACCCGCGGCAAAATTTCGGTGGTGCCCACCAAGGGCCTGACCAACCAGCGCGACCTGGCGCTGGCCTATTCGCCCGGCGTTGCCGCGGCCTGCAATGCGATCGTCGATGACCCGGCACAGGCCAGCGAGCTGACCTCGCGCGGCAACCTGGTCGGGGTGATCACCAACGGCACCGCCGTGCTCGGCCTGGGCAACATCGGCCCGCTGGCCTCCAAACCGGTCATGGAAGGCAAGGGCTGCCTGTTCAAGAAATTCGCCAACATCGATGTGTTCGACATCGAACTCGACCAGAACGACCCGGACAAGCTGATCGAGGCGGTCGCCGCGCTCGAGCCCACGCTCGGCGGCATCAACCTCGAGGACATCAAGGCACCCGAGTGCTTCTACATCGAGCAAGAGCTGCGCAAGCGCATGAAGATCCCGGTCTTCCATGACGACCAGCACGGCACCGCCATCATCTCCGCCGCCGGCCTGATCAACGGCCTCAAGGTGGTCGGCAAGGACATCGGCCAGGTCAAGCTGGTGTGTTCGGGCGCCGGCGCGGCGGCCATCGCCTGCCTGGACCTGATGGTCAGCCTCGGTCTCAAGCGCGAGAACGTGTACGTGTGCGATTCGCGCGGCGTGATCCGTGTCGGCCGCGACGAGAACATGGAGGCCAACAAGGCCCGCTACGCACAACAGACCGACGCCGCCACGCTGGCGGAAGTGATCGAAGGCGCGGACATCTTCCTCGGCCTGTCGACCGCCGGCGTGCTCAAGCCCGAGATGGTCGCCCGCATGGCCGACCAGCCGCTGATCTTCGCGCTGTCCAACCCGATTCCGGAGATCATGCCCGAAGAGGCCAAGGCGGTGCGCCCCGACGCCATCATCGCCACCGGCCGCTCGGACTACCCGAACCAGGTCAACAACGTCCTGTGCTTCCCCTTCATCTTCCGTGGTGCGCTCGACGTCGGCGCCACCACCATCACCGAAGAGATGAAGCTGGCCTGCGTGAAGGCCATCGCCGAACTGGCCGAGGCCGAGCAGAGCCATGCCGTGGCGGCGGCCTACTCCGGCGCCGACCTGAGCTTCGGCCCCGAGTACATCATCCCCAAGCCCTTCGACCCGCGGCTGATCGTCAAGATCGCCCCGGCCGTGGCCCGCGCGGCCATGGAGTCGGGGGTGGCGACGCGTCCGATCGATGACTTCGCCGCCTATGTCGAGAGCCTGTCGGACTTCGTCTACACCTCCGGCATCATCATGAAGCCGGTGTTCTCGCAGGCCAAGAAGATCGCCCCGCAGCACAAGCGCGTGCTCTACGCCGAAGGCGAAGACATGCGCGTGCTGCATGCGGTGCGTGCGGTGGTCGAAGAAGGCCTGGCCCGTCCGATCCTGATCGGTCGCCCGGCCGTCATCGCCCGGCGCATTGCCCGTGCCGGCCTCGACCTGGTCGAGACGCGCGACTTCGAGATCGTCAACACCGAAGACGACCCGCGTTACCGCGAGCTGTGGCAGGAATACCACCAGCTGATGGCCCGCGACGGCGTGACCGAGGAGATCGCCCGCGCCAAGATGCGTCGCGACACCACCCTGATCGGCTGCATGCTGCTGCGCCGCGGCGATGCCGACGCGCTGGTGTGCGGCACCTTCGGCACCTACGACTACCACCTGCGTCAGGTCGAGGACGTGATCGGTCTGGCGCCGGACGCCAAGCGCTTCGCCACCATGAGCATCCTGCTGCTGCCCAAGCGCGTGCTGGCGATCACCGACACCTACGTGAACGAGAACCCGAGCGCCGAAGAAATCGCCGATATCGGCGCCATGGCGGCGGACGAGATGAAGCGTTTCGGCATCAAGCCGAAGCTGGCGCTGCTGTCGCACTCCAACTTCGGCAGCTCGCGTTCGACCTCGGCGCGCAAGATGCGCGATGCCCGCGACCTGCTGGTGGCCAACCGGCCGGACATCGAGTGCGACGGCGAAATGCATGCCGACGCCGCGCTCAATCAGGACATCCGCGACACCGCCAACCCGGAGTCGACCCTGATCGGTGAAGCCAACCTGCTGGTCATGCCCAACATCGACGCGGCCAACATCAGCTTCAACCTGTGCAAGGTCGCCAACAGCGACGGCGTCACGGTGGGGCCGATCCTGCTCGGTGCGGACAAGTCGGTGCACATCCTGACGGCCTCCGCCACGGTGCGCCGCCTGGTCAACATCACCGCCCTGGCGGTGGTCGACGCCGAGGAACACCGGGCCCGCTGAGCGTTCGGGTTGCAGTGCACGACAAAGGGGGCGCCTGCGGGCGCCCCTTTTTTTGCCGCGCGGCCAGCACCACAAAAAACGCAGGCGGCTAGAATGGGCCTCCGACCCCCCCAAGGTGTTGCGTGTTCATGTGGATTCGACTGACCCCCCTCGCCGGTGCGCTGGCGATGCTGGCCTTTTCGGCGCCGCTGGCCGCCGAGCGCCTGTTGTCCGCCGAGCGGACCCATGCCCAGGCGGGCAAGCCCTTCGAGCTGACCGTCATGGCGCCGGTGCCGGCAACGGCCGCGCTGCCCGAGCGCCTGGAGGCCCGGCTGGGCCTGGGCGACCGCAAGCTCAAGGTGTTGCTGCGCGCGGCGGGTGACGCCGCCGGCGCGGCCCGGCGCTATGTCTTCGACTGGCCCGAGGAGGCGCTCGGGCTGGCGGTGCTGACCCTCGCCGACGACAGCCCGTCGCGGCTCATGGTGCTGGCCGAGCGCGCCGGCTGGGCCGTGGGGGAAGACCCGCTGGCGCGTCAGCGCCTGCTGCCCGCCACCGCCGAGACCGCGCCCGCCGCCTCGGCCGAGCCGGCGGTGGCCGATGTGGTGCCGCCCGTGCCTGCCTTGTCGTTCTACGATCCGATGTATTTCCTCTTCGGCGCCAATGGCGGCGCCTCCGCACGCTTCCAGCTCAGCTTCAAGTACCGCCTGTTTGACGACGAAGGGGCGGTGGTCGGCATGCTGCCCTTCCTCGGTGGCCTGCATTTTGGCTACACGCAGACCTCGCTGTGGGACCTGGCCTCCGATTCGGCGCCTTTCCGCGACACCAGCTACCGGCCGGCCTTGTTTTACCAGTGGGACCTGCCCGCCGAGGCCGGCAGCCGGCACAAGAGCTGGCTGCGTGCCGGTGTCGAGCATGAATCGAACGGGCGCGATGGCGAGAAGTCGCGCAGCATCAACATCGCCTTTGCGCAGCTCGACTGGCAGTACCGGCTCGGCGAGGGCAAGAGCCATATCGGGCTCACGCCCAAGGTGTGGGGCTATCTCGAGAAGTCCGACAACCCGGACATCCACCGCTACCGCGGCTTTGGCGAGCTGGGTCTGCGCTTTGGCCGCGACGACGGCTGGCTGGCCAAGCTCATGATCCGCCGTGGCAAGGGCGGGGTCGGCACCTCGCAGGTCGATGTGTCCTACCCGCTGCGACGCAGCATCTTTTCGTCGGTGGGCGCCTTCGTCCACCTGCAGTACTTCGACGGCGAAGGGGAAACCCTGCTGGACTACCAGCGCGCCGGCCACCCACAATTGCGGATCGGTGTGTCCATCGTCCGCTAATGCCAGGAGAGTCCACATGAACCATGCCATCCGCTTTCACGAAACCGGCGGCCCGGAAGTCTTGCGCTGGGAGACTGTCGATGTCCCGCCGCCGGCGGCCGGCGAAGTCACCCTGCGCCACCACGCCGTCGGCCTGAACTACATCGACACCTATCACCGCAGCGGCCTGTATCCGGTGCCGCTGCCCTCGGGCATCGGGCTCGAAGCGGCCGGCGAAGTCACCGCGCTGGGCGAGGGGGTGACGGACGTCCGGGTGGGCGATCGCGTGGCCTATGCCGGCGGCCCGATCGGCGCCTATGCGCAACACCGCAACATGCCGGCCGACCGGCTGGTGAAGCTGCCCGAGGGCATTTCCTACGAGCAGGGCGCGGCGATGATGCTGCAAGGCCTGACCGCGCAATACCTGCTCCGCCGCACCTACCGCGTCCAGGCCGGTGACACCGTGCTGATCCACGCCGCGGCCGGCGGGGTCGGCCTGATCGCCTGCCAGTGGGCCAAGGCGCTGGGCGCGACGGTGATCGGCACCGTCGGTTCGGACGAAAAGGCCGCACTGGCCCGCGCCCATGGCTGCGATCACACGATTCTCTACACCCGCGAGAAATTCGCCGACCGCGTGCGCGAGATCACCGGCGGCAAGGGCGTGCCGGTGGTGTACGACTCCATTGGCAAGGACACCTTCATGGATTCGCTCAGCTGCCTGCAGCCGCGCGGCATGATGGTCACCTACGGCAATGCCACCGGGCCGGTCGCCCCCTTCGACCTGGGCCTGCTGGCCAAGATGGGCTCGCTGTTCGTGACCCGGCCGACGCTGTTTGGCTACACCGCCGAGCGTGCCGACCTGGTGGCGATGGCGGCCGAGCTGTTCGACGTCGTTGGCAGCGGCAAGGTCAAGATCGAGATTCGCCAGCGCTACGCCCTGGCCGACGCCGCCCAGGCCCACCGCGACCTCGAAGCACGCAAGACCACCGGGTCGACCGTGCTGGACCCGGCGTGATGGTGCGCTGGCCGTATCTCGCGCTGACCGTCTGGATGGTGCTTAGCGCCCCCGTTCAGGCCGCCGAGCCCATGCCCAGCCCGGCCGGTGCGGCCCACCTGAAGGCTGAGCGGGGGCGTATCGAGCGGGTGTTTGTCGACGAGGTCGCCGGCATTGCCGGTGCCACCCCGGCGCAGGTGCGGCGCGGCATGCCGGATGGCCCGCGCATCACCGATACCGGTCGTAGGGTCATTGAAAGCCTCGAGCATCAAACTGGTCGTCCGCTGAGCAGCGACCAGCGTGCCGCCATCGAGGCGGCCGATGCGCGGCGCGAGGCGGCCCTGGCCCGCGCCCGGGCCGACGCGGCCCGGCGCTGAGCCACCCACAATAACAAGGACCTTCCCCCATGGATCTGCCTGCCCACCAACTGACCATGACGGTGCTGATGACGCCCGAGATGGCCAACTTCTCCGGCAAGGTGCACGGCGGCGCCGTGCTGCGCCTGCTCGACCAGGTAGCCTATGCCTGTGCCAGCCGCTATGCGGCGCGCTACGTGGTCACGCTGTCCGTCGACCAGGTGATGTTCCGCGAGCCGATCAGCGTCGGCGAGATGGTCACCTTCCTGGCCAGCGTGAACTACACCGGCAAGTCGTCGATGGAGATCGGCATCAAGGTCGTGGCCGAGAACATCCGCACCCAGGAAGTGCGCCACGCCAACAGCTGCTTCTTCACCATGGTGGCCGTCGACGATGAGGGCAAGCCGGTGGCCGTGCCGCCGCTGCGCCCCTTCAGCCCCAAGGAGAAGCGCCGCTTCGAGGCCGCGGAGGCGCGCAAGGCCTTGCGCCTGGAGCTGGAAAAGCGCTTTGCCGAAACACACGGGCAGGAGCACGCGCGCTGAACACGCCGCCAGCGTGTTGCGGCGCAGCGCGGGCCGAGCCGGCTGGTGTATAAGTAGGCCATGCCCGCTTCACGCCTGCCCACGCCCGAGGAATTCGCCGATGCGCTGTTTGCGCGGGTGCCGATCATCTGGGCGACGGTCGGGCTGGTCGCGGCCAATGCCCTGATCTTTGTCGCGCTGGTCTGGCAGGCGGGGGATCTGTGGCATGTGTCCGGCGCCGTGCTGACCGACTGGGGCGGCAACTATGCCGTGCAGACCCACGGCGGGCAGCCGTGGCGATTGATCAGCGGCATCTTCCTGCACGGCGGCCTGTTGCATGTGGGGCTCAACATGCTGGCCCTGTACCAGGGCGGTCAGCTGGCCGAGCGGGTGTTCACCTCCCGGCGCTTCTTGCTGATCTACCTGGCCTGCGGGCTCATCGCCAGCGTGGCCAGTGTGTGGTGGCGTCCCAGTGGCCTGAGCATTGGCGCCTCCGGCGCGGTGTTTGGCGTGTTCGGCGCGCTGCTCGGCTATGTGCTGGTCTGCTTCCACGCCATTCCGCGTGAAACGGCGCGCCGCCTGCGGCGTGGCCTGCTGATCTTCATCGGCTATTCGCTGGCGGCCGGGCTGCTGATCCCCGGCATCGACAATGCGGCGCATGTCGGCGGCCTGCTGACCGGCATCGTGCTCGGCGCGGCGCTGGCGCCCGGCCGTCGGTGGGGCGGGCGCTGGCGCGGTGCGCTGGGTGCCGCGCTGGTGGCGCTGGCTGGCGCGGCCCTGTGGCTGGACGTGTCGCCGGCACCACGGCCGGTGGCCGGCGTCGGTGGTTTGCCCGAGTCCCTGCAGCGGCAGCTGGCCGAAACCGAGTACCGGCTGGTGACGCGGCAGCACTGGGTGGTCGATGCGCTGCGCAGCGGCCAGATGAGCACCCGCGACGGCCTGCGGGTGATCGAGACCGAACTGATGCCGGGCTGGGCGGCGCTGGCCGACAGCTTTGACGCGGCGCCGGCCAGCGCCTGGCAGGCCGCGGTGTTCGCGCGCTATGCCCGCCAGCGGCGCGAGGCGCTGCAGGCGCTGAGCATGGGCATGGAGACGGGCGATCGGCGCTGGCTGGCGCTGTCGAATGCCCTGCAGGCTTCGGCCGAGGCCATGATCCGCGAGGCGGTGCGGGTCGATGCTGTACCCCAATAAAAACACACGTGCCCGCTCCGCCGGGCCCCCGATGAGAGAACGATGACCGAACTGCTCGACGCCCTGGCGTTTTCCTTTTCCGTGACGGGGCCGATCTTCGTCGTGCTGGCGCTCGGCGTCGGCCTGATGCGGGTCGGCCTGCTCAACGACAACTTCGTCGATACCGGTGCCCGGCTGGTGTTCAACATTGCCCTGCCGGCGCTGCTGTTCATCAGCATCAGCAAGACCCATTTCGACGCGGCGGCCAACTTTGAGCTGATCCTGTTCGGTCTGGTGGGCACCGGCCTGCTGTTCGTCGTGCTGGAGTGGGCGGCGCGGCGCTGGGTGCCGGTGGCGACCGACCGCGGGGTCTTCGTGCAGGGCTGCTTCCGGTCCAACATGGGCATCATCGGCCTGGCCTACTGCGTGAATGCCTATGGCGAAGCGGGGCTGGTGGCCGCATCGCTGTACCTGGGCATCGTCACCATCTTCTTCAACGTGCTGGCGGTGATCACCCTGAGCCGGTCGCTGGGGACGCACCGCAGCCTGGGGCAGCTGCTCAAGGGCATTGTCCGCAATCCGCTGATCATCGGCATCGTGCTGGCGCTGCCGGTGTCCTGGGCGGGCATCGAGCTGCCGGCGCTGGTGCGCCAGTCGGGCGAGTACTTTGCCAACCTGACCCTGCCGCTGGCCTTGCTGTGCACCGGCGCGGCGCTGGACTTCGGCCAGCTGCGGCGCGACCTGCGCACCACCTTGCTGGCCGGCGGCATCAAGCTGATGGTGGTGCCGCTGCTGTTCGTGCTCGGCGGCCTGCTGGCCGGCTTTGGCGGCATCGACCTCGGCGTGCTGATGCTTATGTCCGGCGCGCCGACCGCCGCGGCCAGCTATGTGATGGTGCGCGCCATGGGCGGCAACGCGGTGCTGGCGGCCAACATCATCGCGCTGACCACGCTGGGTTCGATCCTCACCACCAGCCTGGGGGTGATGGTGCTGCGCGCGGCCGGCCTGATGTAAGGCCGGACGCGCTTACGACGGGCGGCCGCGCGCGGTGGCGACGATCAGCGCGTCGACATCGGCCACGGCCAGCGGCCGCGAGAACAGGTAGCCCTGCGCCTCGGTACAGCCGCGCGCGAGCAGGAACTGCTGCTGGGCCGGGGTCTCGACGCCTTCGGCGATCAGTTCCAGCCCGAGGCTGCCGGCCATGGCGATGATGGCCTCGGTGATGGCGGCATCGTTGCCGTCGCCGGGCAGGTCCTGCACGAAGGAGCGGTCGATCTTGATGCGGTCGATGGGCAGGTGCTTGAGCCGCGACAGCGAGGAGAAGCCGGTGCCGAAGTCATCGATCGAGATGCGCACCCCGAGTGCCTTGAGGCGGCCGAGCAGCTGGCGGCTGTGGTCGACCGCCTGCAGCGTGCTCTCGGTGATTTCCAGCTCCAGCTGTGCGGCCGGAAAGCCGGTGATGGCCAGCGCATCGCTGACGGTCACGTCGAAGTCGCCGGCGCTCATCTGGCGGGCCGAGACATTCACCGCCAGGCGCAGGTCGGTGAAGCCCTTGCGGATCCAGGCCAGCGCCTGGGTGCAGGCGGTATGCAGCACCCAGCTGCCGATGTAGTCGATCAGGCCGCACTCTTCGGCCACCGGAATGAAGCGCTCCGGCCCGATCCGGCCGTGCGTGGGCTCGTCCCAGCGGATCAGCGCCTCGAAACCGACCAGTTGCCCGTCGCCCAGGCGAACCACCGGCTGGTAGTGCAGCAGCAGCTGGTCGTTGGCGATGGCGCGCAGCAGTCCCTGCTCGATCTGCAGCCGCTCCATGGCCCGCTCGGCCATGTCGGAGGAGTAGAAGGCGAAGCGGTTGCGGCCACGCTCCTTGGCGCCGTACATGGCGCTGTCGGCGGCCTGGACCAGGCCGGTGAAGTCGCCGGCATTGTCGGGGTAGACGGCAATGCCGATGCTGGCCGAAATGCTGAGGCGTTCGCGATCGAGTTCGATGGCGGTACGGATCTCGCACAGCAGCTTGTCGGCCAGGCTGGCGCAGTCTTCGAAACGGGCGACGTCGGGCACCACCACGAGGAATTCATCGCCACCCAGGCGGATGGCGGTGTCGGTGCGTCGCAGCACGCGGCTGATACGGCGTGCCACCTCGCTCAGCAGCTGGTCGCCGGTGGCGTGGCCCATGGTGTCGTTGATCAGCTTGAAACCGTCGAGATCGATGAACAGCACCGCAACCCGGCTGCCGCTCTGGTCGGCGCGCTCGATCTCCTTCTCGATGGTGTCCTCGAGCATGTTGCGGTTGCCCAGGCCGGTCAGCGTGTCGTGAAAGGCCAGGTGGTTGATTTGCGCCTCGGCGCGGCGCAGGGCGCCGGTGTCCGAGATGGCCAGCACGTAGTTGCCGATCTGCCCCTGGGCGTCGCGCACCACGCACAGGTGCTGCCAGGTGGCGAGCATGCTGCCGTCCTTGCAAATGCAGGCCACCTCGCCGCTCCAGTAGTCCTTGTCGTCCTGGCCCAGCTTGCCCTGCAGGTTGTCGTCGTGACGCCGGGCATAGAGGAAGTGGTCGGGTGACTGCCCCAGCACCTCATGCTCGGCAAAGCCGGTCAGGGTGACGAAGGCCGGGTTGACCGACATGATTCGGCACTGGCTGTCGAGAATGGCCATGCCCTCGCCGGTGCTGGTGAACACCACCGCGGCGCGGCGCAGGCGCTCTTCCTGCTCGCGCTGGGCGGTGACGTCGCGGATGACGCCGATGGCGCGGTCGAGGTCGCCATCGGGCCGCGCAAAGGCGCGGGCATGGAAGTCCACCCAGCCGTTGCGGCCGGAGTCCGGGTGGGTGCGCAGCTTGACGGTGGTGCGGATCGCTTCGCCGCGGGTGAGGGCGTCGGCAATGGCCGGCCGGTGCGCCGGCTCGATCCGCGACAGGAAGCTGCCGTCGGTGCCGTCGAGCGATTGCGGCACGGCGCCGACGATCGATTCGAACTGCCCTTCGCCGACGAAGCGGCCGGCGGCGGCGTCCCATTCCCACACGCCCAGGCCGGCGACATCCACCGCCAGGCGCAGGCGCTCCTCGCCCTTTTCGACATCCAGCTCGGCGCGCCGCCGCGCCAGCGCCATGCGCACCGTGGCCTGCAGCGCCCGGGTCTCGACCGGCTTGACCAGATAGCCGTAGGGGCTGCTTTGCTCGGCCTGGTCGAGCATGGACTGGCCGGCAAAGGCGGTCAGGAAGAGCACCGGGATGTTGTGCTGTTGCAGGATGCGGGCGGCCTGCGTGCCATCCATCGGGCCGTCGAGGTGAATGTCCATCAGCACCAGGTCGGGCTTGAGCTGTGGGCCCTCGGCGACGGCCTGCTCGCCGCTGGAGACGACGGTGACGACTTCATGCCCGAAGGACTCGAGCGTTTGACGCAGGTCGAGGGCGACGATGCGCTCATCCTCGACGATCATGATCCGGCCGGTCATCGTGCCTCCTGCGGGGTGGTGCTGACCCTCAGTTCAAAACGGGTGCCCTGTTCGCGGAACACCTGCCATTGTCCGCCGGCCTGATCGCTGAGCAGCGGGATGAGCTGCATGCCGAGCGAGCGGCTGGTGCCCGGCGCGACATCGTCGGGCAGGCCGATGCCGTTGTCGGCAACGGTGATCGCGCACTGGTTGTCGTCGATCGGGGCCAGGGTGACGTCGATATGACCGTTGCGCCCGTCCGGGAAGGCGTGCTTGATGGCGTTGGTGACCAGCTCGTTGACCAGCAGCCCGCAGGGCACCGCGCGTTGCAGATTGAGGTGCACTTCTTCTTCGGCGTTGACCTGCAGCGTGAAGCGCGCCGGCCCGTCGCGATAGCTCTCCTGCAGCAGGGCGCACAGGCGCTGCAGGTAGGTGGCCAGGTCGACCTGCGAGAAGTCGTTGCGCTCGTACAGCAGCTGGTGGATCAGCGCCATGGCCTTGACCCGGCCCTGGCTCTCCGAGAGCGCCTGGCTGACCGACGGGTCGGCATTGCGTGCCTGCAGGTTGAGCAGGCTGGAGATGACCTGCAGGTTGTTCTTCACCCGGTGGTGGATCTCGTGCAGCAGCACGGTCTTCTCCTCCAGCGCGCGCTCGATCATCTGGCGGTCGGCCTTGCGGCGGGTGACATCCTGGATGGTGGCCAGCACCATGGTGCCGGTCTCGGTGGGGATCGGGTTGAGGCCGATCTCGACCGGGAACTCGCTGCCGTCCTTGCGCCGGGCGTACAACTCGCGCCGGCCGGCCATGTCGCGCGCGGTCGGCTCTTCCAGATAGCCCTGGAACAGCGCGCCGTGGGCGCTGCGGTGGCGCTTCGGCATGAGCATCTCGATGGTGTTGCCGAGCATCTCGCCGCGGGTGTAGCCGAAAATGCTCTCCATGCCGGTATTGACCAGCACCATGTGGCCGCTGGTGTCGACCATCGCCAGGCCGTCGGGGGCGGACTCCACCACCTGGCGGAAGCGCTGCTCCGAGCGGGCGAGGGCCGCTTCGCCGGCCTTGCGGTCGCTGACGTCGATGGCGCTGTAGATCAGGTGGGTGACGATGCCGTCGCCGTCATGGACGGGCGAGAGAATCAGGTCGATGGTGACGAACTTGGTGCCGGCCATGCGTTTCTCGATGTCGAAACGCGGCGTGGCGCCAGCCGCGGCGCTGTGGACGGCACGGCGGATGCGGCGGGCGGTCTCGGTGTCCAGGGTCCACCAGTAACAGTCCCAGAACTTGCGTCCGCGCACATCGTCGAGGGTGATGTCGGCCGCCTCCAGCGACGCCCGGTTGGCCTCCAGCACCGTGCCGTCCGGGGCCAGCACACCGACGAAGGTGAAGATGTGGTCGAGGATGCTGTGCGCCTGAGGCGCACTGGCCGGGACCGGCGCCGGCTCGACGAGCAGCAGCACTGCTCCGTCGGCCAGGGGCTGGCAGCGGCAGCGCAGGGTGCCCGGCGCGGTGGCGGTGGCGGCCAGGTCGGCGCACTGCGGCTGGCCTTGCGTCTGCACGCGCCGCAACATGGCCAGCAGGCGCGCCGGTTCGGTGGGGCAGTGGGCGTCGCAGGGGTGTGCCAGCAGCTGCGCCGGCGACAGTGACAACAGGTCGGCAAAGGCCGCGTTGGCGCCGGCGTACCGGCCCTGCGCGTCGATCACCGCTGCCGCCATCGGCAAGGCCGACAGCGCCACCGCCGGTGCGTTGGCCGCGTCAATCCCCGCGGCCCCCTCCGTCCGTGAGGGCTCGCGCGAGTCCATCAGCATGCGTCTCTCCTTGGGGCCCGCGCCTAGCTGCCGTTGACCTCGACCGGCTGCGGGTCCGACGGAATCTCGATGTTGTCTCGCCACCCGGATCGTGCCGGGCAGTCGGTCCGGATGCGGCGCCTGGCGGCGCGCGCGGACAGTGTCACTATAGCCGTTTGCGCCTGCGCGGGCACAGCCCGGCCCCGTCGGTGGCCTGATGAACGGCGGGTTGGCCCGACAGGCCGGCGGGCCGGGGCGGCGCGTCGGGCGGGTGTGTACGGCGTGGCGCCGGCCGCGCCAGCGGTGCGTTTGCGCGGTAGAATCCGGCCCCATGAGTACGCCCACCAATCCCCGCTTCATCCACCTGCGCCTGCACACCGAATACTCGATCTCCGACGGGATCGTGCAGGTCGGCCAGGCCATTTCCCGCGCCGCGGCCGACGGCATGCCGGCGCTGGGCATCTCCGACCTGGCCAACCTGTTCGGCATGGTCAAGTTCTACAAGGGCGCGCGTGGCAAGGGCATCAAGCCGATCATCGGCGTCGACGCCTGGATCACCAACGACGCCGACCGCGACAAGCCCGGCCGGGTGCTGCTGATCTGTCGCAATCGCAAGGGCTATGGCCAGCTGTGCGAGCTGCTCACCGAGGCCTACCGCACCAACAAGTACCGCGGCCGCGCCGAGATGCGTGCCGAGTGGTTCGACTCTGGCGCGGCGAGCGACCTGATCTGCCTGTCCGGCGCCATGCTCGGCGATGTTGGCCAAGCGCTGATGAACGGCAACACGGCGGCCGCCGAACAGTGCGCCCGCGCCTGGGCGGCGCGCTTCCCGGGCGGCTTCTACATCGAGTTGCAGCGGGCCGGGCATCCGGGCACCGAGACTTATATCCGTGCCGCGGTGGCCCTGGCCGCCAAGCTCGAGCTGCCGGTGGTGGCCACGCATCCGGTGCAGTTTCTCAACCGTGACGACTTCAAGGCCCACGAGGCGCGGGTGTGCATCTCGCAGGGCTATGTGCTGGCCGACAAACGGCGGCCCAAGGACTTCACTGAAGAGCAGTACCTCAAGAGCCAGGCCGAGATGGCCGAGCTTTTTGCCGACCTGCCCGAGGCGCTGGCCAACAGCGTGGAGATCGCCAAGCGCTGCTCGCTCACCGTGCAGCTGGGCAAGAACTTCCTGCCGCTGTTCCCCACCCCCGAGGGCATGACGCTCGACGACTTCCTGGTCGCCGAGGCCAAGGCCGGGCTGGAGGTGCGCCTGCAGGAGCTGTATCCCAACGAGGTCGAGCGCGAGGCCCAGCGCGCGCGCTACTTCGACCGGCTCAAGTTCGAGACCGACACCATCATCCAGATGGGCTTCCCGGGCTACTTCCTGATCGTGGCGGACTTCATCAACTGGGCCAAGCAGAACGGCGTGCCGGTCGGCCCGGGGCGGGGCTCGGGGGCCGGTTCGCTGGTGGCCTACTCGCTGCGCATTACCGACCTGGACCCGCTCGAATATGCGCTGCTGTTCGAGCGCTTCCTCAACCCCGAGCGGGTGTCGATGCCCGACTTCGATATCGACTTCTGCCAGGACAACCGCTACAAGGTCATCGAGTACGTGCGCGACACCTACGGCGCCGACGCGGTGAGCCAGATCGCCACCTTTGGCACCATGGCCTCCAAGGCGGTGGTGCGCGACGTCGGCCGCGTGCTCGATCTGCCCTACGGCCTGTGCGACCGGCTCTCCAAGCTGATCCCGGTGGTGCAGAACAAGCCGCTGTCGCTCAACGACGCGCGCGACCAGGAACCGCAGATCAACGACATGATGGCCGACCCCGGCGACGGCGAGTCGATCCAGGAGCTGTGGTCCCTGGCCGAGCCGCTCGAAGGCCTGTCGCGCAACGTCGGCATGCACGCCGGCGGCGTGCTGATCGCACCGGGCAAGCTGACCGATTTCTGCCCGCTGTACATCGCCGACGGCGACGACGCCACGCCGGTGTCGCAGTTCGACAAGGACGACGTGGAGGCGGTCGGCCTGGTGAAGTTCGACTTCCTCGGCCTGCGCAACCTGACCATTCTCGAGCTGGCGGTCGACTATGTCGAGCGCCTCACCGGCGAGCGGCCCGACCTCGCCGCGCTGAGCTTCGACGACCCGGCCGCCTACCAGATCCTGAAAGACGCGAACACCACGGCGATCTTCCAGGTCGAATCGGACGGCATGAAGAAGCTGCTCAAGAAGCTCGGCCCCGACCGCTTCGAAGACATCATCGCCGTGCTCGCGCTCTACCGCCCCGGCCCGCTCGGCTCGGGCATGGTGGACGACTTCATCCTGCGTAAAAAAGGCCAGCAGGCCATCGACTACTTCGATGACGCGCTCAAGGCCTGCCTGGAGCCGACCTACGGCGTGATCGTGTATCAAGAGCAGGTGATGCAGATCTCGCAGATCATCGGCGGCTACACGCTCGGTGGCGCCGACATGCTGCGCCGCGCGATGGGCAAGAAGAAGGCTGAGGAGATGGCCCGCCACCGCGAGATCATGCGCGAGGGGGCGAAGAAGCAGGGCTTTACCGAAGAACTGGCGATGCAGCTCTTCGACCTGATGGAGAAGTTCGCCGAGTACGGCTTCAACAAGTCGCACACTGCGGCCTATGCGGTGGTCACTTACCACACCGCCTGGCTCAAGGCGCACCACTGCGCCGCCTTCATGGCCGCCACGCTGTCGTCGGACCTCGACAGCACCGACACCATCAAGATTTTCTACGAAGACGCGATCTCGCCGGTCAACAAGCTGGTCATGTTGCCGCCGGACGTGAACGAGTCCGACTACCGCTTCGTCCCCGTCGACCGCAAGACCATCCGCTACGGCCTGGGCGCCATCAAGGGGGCCGGCGAGCCGGCGGTGCGCGCCATCCTCAAGGCGCGCGAGGGCAAGCCCTACAAGGATCTGTTCGATTTCTGCGAGCGGGTGGACCGCCGCGCGGTGAACCGCCGCGTGGTCGAGGCGCTGATCCGCGCCGGCGCCTTCGATGCGCTCGACCCCGACCGCGCCAAGCTCATCGCTACCGTGCCGGTGGCCATGGAAGCGGCCGAACAGATCGCCGCCAACGCCTTGCAGGGCGGCCTGTTCGACATGCTGCCCGACGCCGGCGGACCGATGGCCGACTATGCCAAGGTGCGCCCGTGGACCGAGCGCGAACGGCTCAAGGAAGAAAAGACCGCCATCGGTTTCTTCCTCTCCGGCCACCCCTTCAACAGCTTCAAGGCCGAGGTGCGCCGCTTCGTGCGCCGCACCCTGGCGCAGGTCGAGCCCAGCCGCGACCTGGTCACCATGGCCGGGGTGGTGATGGATGTGCGCATGAAGATGACCGCGCGCGGCAAGATGGCCTTCGTGGTGCTCGACGACGGCACGGCGGTGCGCGAGATCTCGGTGTTCAACGAGTTGTACGAGTCACGCCGCGGCAAGATCGTGGTCGACGAGATCCTGATCGTCGACGGCAAGGTCAGCAACGACGACTTCACCGGCGGCTTCCGCATCATCGCCGACAGCCTGATGACCCTCGCCGAGGCGCGCGGCCGCTTTGCCCAGCGGCTGGAGATCCGCCTCAACGGCGAGGTGGCCGAAGCCGGCAGCGCGGCGGCCGCGGCGCAGCGCCTGGAGAGCCTGCTCGCGCCGTATCGCGACGAATCCTGCCCGGTGCTGGTGCGCTACCGCAACACCGAGGCCGAGGGCGACCTGCCGCTCGGCGCCGGCTGGCGGGTGCGCCTCGAGGATTCGCTGCTCGACAGCCTGCGCGAATGGCTGCCGGCCGAGGCGGTCGAGGTGCGATACCGCTAGCGCAATGTCGTCGGCGCGGTGAGCAGGGCGAGGGTGGCCTCGGCGTCCATCGGCGCGCCCATCAGCCGTCCCTGCGCCAGGTGGCAGCCGGCGGCATGGACGCCGCGGCGCTGGGCATCGGTCTCGATGCCCTCGGCAAGCACTTCGATCCGCATGCTCTGGCCCAGCTCGATCAAGGCCCGCACGATAGCCGCGTCGTCTTCGGTCTGCTCCATGGCCTGAATGAAGCGGCGGTCGATCTTCAGCCGGTCGACCTGGTAGCGGCGCAGGTGCGCCAGCGAGCTGTAGCCGATGCCGAAATCGTTAATCACCAGGCGCACCCCCATGGCCTTGAGCGAATTGAGGATGGCGGTGACTTCCGGCCCGCCCTGCAGCAGGGTGGATTCGGCCAGTTCCAGTTCGAGCAGGCCGGCCGGCACCCGGGTGCGGGCGAGCACGGCCCGCACGGTCTCGATCAGACCCTCGCGGCGGAAATGCAGCGGCGACAGATTGACCGCCACGCCGACCCGCGTGGCGCCGTGGGCCGTCCAGGTGGCGGCCTCGCGACAGGCGTGTTCGAGTACCCAGTAGTCCAGGTCGATCATCAGGCCGCTTTCCTCCGCCACCGGGATGAAGGCCTCCGGCATCAGTTCGCCCAGCACCGGGTTGCGCCACCGGCACAGCGCCTCCATGGCCACCACCCGCCCGTCGTCGATGCAGGTCAGCGGCTGGAACAGCAGCCGCAGTTCGCCGTTGGCGATGGCGCTGCGCAGCTGGTGCTCCAGGGCGAGCCGATGTTCGGCGCGGTCGTTCATGGCGTCGGTGAAGTAGCGGTAGGCGTTCCGGCCGCTGGCCTTGGCGTGGTACAGGGCGGTGTCGGCATGGTGGTGCAATCCCTTGGCGTTGTCTGCGTCGCCGGGGTAGAGCGCGATGCCGATGCTGAAGGTGGTCATCACCCGGTGGCCCTCGATGTCGAAGGGGGCGGCCAGCGCGGCGAGGATCTTGCGCGCCACCTGGCCGGCCTGTTCGGCGTCGAGCAGGTCGGTCAGCACCACCATGAACTCGTCCCCCGACAAGCGGCCGACGCTGTCGGTCTCGCGCACGCAGCCGAGCAAGCGCGCCGCGACTTGCTGGAGCAGCAGGTCGCCCACGGCATGGCCGAAGCTGTCGTTGATCGTCTTGAAACGGTCGAGGTCGAGGAACAGCAGGGCGACCTGGCGGCGGTTGCGCTGGCTGCGGTGCAGGGCCTGATCGAGCCGGTCGGTCATCAGGCTGCGGTTGGGCAGGCCGGTGAGCGGGTCGTGCTGGGCCAGGTGGGTGATGCGTGCCGCCTCGGTCTTGGCCGCGGTGATGTCGGAGAAGACGGCCACGTAGTGCGACACATGGCCGGGCGCGTCTTCGACCGCGCTGATCGACAAGCGCTCGGCAAACAGGTGGCCGCGCTTGTGCCGGTTCCAGATCTCGCCCTCCCAGCGGCCGCTGCGGTGGATGCTGTCCCACAGCGCGGCATAGAAGGCGGCGTCGTGCTGGCCGGCACGCAGGATGGCCGGGCTGTGACCGATCACCTCGTCCAGCCGGTAGCCGGTGAGGCGGGTAAAGGCTGGATTGACGCGCAGGATCTGCCCCTCGGCGGTGGTGATCATGATCGCGTCGGGGCTGTGCTCGATCGCCTTGTCGGCCAGGCGCAGCCGGGCGTCGGTATGGCGCTGGTGGGTGACATCGGCCACCGCGGTGACCACACCGGCGCCGCCGATGTCGATGGGGCGGGCATGCAGCTTCAGCCAGCGCCGGCTGCCGTTGGACCGGACGATGCTGAACTCGGCCTCGTGCGCGGCGCCATCGGCAAGACTGCGCCAGGGCGGCAGGGCGCTAACGGGGCAGGGCCGGTCGTTCTCGCGCAGGAACGCCAGCGGCGGGCGGTCGAGACGGAAGGCGTCCATCTCGTCGGCGTCGAGGCCGAAGATGCGCGCCATGGCGGCATTGCTGGCCAGCGGCGCGCCGTTTGAGGCATGCAGCATCACGCCTTCGTCGAGCGTGTCCATCACGGTGCGCAACGGCGCCAGCGCCGGTGCGCCGCGTGGGGATTCGTCGGCGGGTGTGACCGCCATGATGGTGTCTGCCAGGGCGGCCGTTGCCGCGTGGTGTGCGTGTGCGTCGGCATGCATCTGGCGGTCGCGCCGGCGGCGATGCATGAGCGAGCACAGGGCCAGCGTGGCCAGACCGCCGGCGGCCACGGCGCCGGCGAGCAGCAAGGGCGGCGCATCCAGGGCGATGCTGGTGTGGGCCAGCGCCGGCAGGGGCAGGCCCGCGGCGGCCAGCACGCCAATGGCGCGTGCCATCAGGACCGAGGACCGGGTGTGGCAGATTCGCATGGACATCGTTGCGCTCCTTTGGACCCTCCCGATCTCATCATCTGCCTGCCGTGGCGCGTGTTGATTGCGCCACCTCAATATCGCGGGCACAAAAAAACGCGGCCCGGAGGCCGCGTCGGATGCTGCAGTGCTTGCCGGCTTACAGGGCGCCAGCGTGCTCGCTCAGGTACTCGGCGACGCCGTTGGTGCTGGCCTTCATGCCGGCCTTGCCCTTGTTCCAGCCGGCCGGGCAGACTTCACCGTGCTCTTCGGTGAATTGCAGCGCGTCGACCACGCGCAGCATCTCGTCGATGTCGCGGCCCAGCGGCAGGTTGTTGACCACCTGGTGCTGCACCACACCGTCGCGGTCGATCAGGAAGGAGCCGCGCAGCGCCACGCCGCCTTCGGCTTCCACGTCGTAGGCGCGGCAGATTTCGTGCTTGATGTCGGCGACCAGGGTGTAGCCGACGGGGCCGATGCCGCCCTTGGCGACCGGGGTGTTCTTCCAGGCCAGGTGCGAGAACTGGCTGTCGATCGACACGCCGAGCACTTCCACGTTGCGCTTCTTGAACTCGTCGAGGCGGTGATCGAAGGCGATCAGCTCGGACGGGCAGACGAAGGTGAAGTCCAGCGGGTAGAAGAACACCACGGCGTACTTGCCCTTGGTGACTTCGGAGAAGGTGATGTCCTTGATCTCGTTGTTGCCGAGCACTGCGGTTGCGGTGAAATCGGGGGCTTTCTTGCCGACCAGAACTGCCATGGTTGTTTCTCTCTCTATGACGGTGGGTGAATGGGATGGGCGATTATCCCGAGCGCAAGCGGCCTGCGTCAAATGAGCAGCAGGGGCTCGCCTGCGCGGAAGGCGTCGGCGCGCGGCGGGAGGCGGTGCCGGGGTGAACGGTACAATCCGCCGAGGATGGGTGCCGTGGCCACCCCCGACGCGGCGGGTGGTGCACGGCGAGACGCGGAGGATGCGATGCGAGGCTTGGGAGTGCGAGGCGGAAGGCCGGGCGCTTGGGCCCTGGCCCTGGGCATGGCGCTGGCGGCGTCGCTGGCCAGCGCCGCCGGCCCCGCGGTGGTCGTCGCCGAGAGCCGGATGCAGGCGGTGGTCGAGGCGTTGCGGGTGTCGGGCTCCGTGACGGCACCGCGCGCGGCGCGGCTGTCGCCAGCGGTGGCCGGCCAGGTGGCGGCGTTGCGGGTAGATGTCGGGTCGCGGGTGGCCGAAGGCGAGGTGCTGGTCGAGCTCGATGCCGAACTGGCGCGCATCGCGCTCGAGGTGGCGCAGGCGGCGGTGGTGCAGGCGAGCGAGGCGCTGGCCGATGCGCGCCGGCGCGAGGCCGACGGCCGGCGCCTGGCCAATTCGCGCAGCATCGCCGCGTCGGCGTATGAGGCGCTGCAGTCAGAGGTGCGCGCCGACGCCGCGCTGTTGCGCCAGCGCGAGGCGGAACGGCGTGCGGCGCAGGCGCGGCTTGAGCGGCATGTGCTGCGCGCGCCCTTCGATGGCGTGATCAGCGCCAAGCTGACCGAACTCGGTGAGTGGATCGCGCCGGGCGACGCGGCGCTGGCGCTGGTCGCCGAGCGCGGGCTGTGGGTGGACCTGCAGGTGCCGCAAGCCTATTTCCCGCGCCTCAACCCGGCCGTCCCGGTGCAGTTGCGGCTGGATGCGCTGCCCGGCCAGGCGGTCGCGGCGCGCATCGAGCGCATCGTGCCGGTCAGCGACGCCACGGCGCGCAGCTTCCTGCTGCGGGTGGGCGTGACCGACGAGGGCCTGCCGATGACGGCGGGCATGTCGGCCAGCGCGGTGCTGCGCCTGGATGCCGGGCGCGAACGGGTGGTGGTGGCGCGCGACGCGCTGCTGCGCCATGCCGACGGGCGGGTGACGGTGTGGGCGGTGGAGGAGGCCGACGCGCAGGCGCGGGTGGTCGAGCGCGTGGTGCAGCCGGGGCTGGGCTTCGACGGCCTGGTCGAGATCGTCGACGGCCTCGAGGCCGGGGTGCGCGTGGTGGTCGAGGGCAATGAGTCGCTGCGCCAGGGGCAGGCGGTGACGGTGGCCGGGGCGCGCTGATGTTCGAGCGCATCGTCGAGCGCGGCACGCTGATGACGGTCACGGTGCTGATCGTGACGGTGATCGGCATCGTCGCGGCGCTGCGCATTCCGGTGCAGATGATCCCCGACCTCGACGTGCGCACGGTCACCGTCCGCACCAGCTGGCCGGGCGCGACGCCGCAGGACGTGGAGCAGGAGATCCTGGTCGAGCAGGAAGAGTACCTGCGCACCGTGCCGAGCCTGCAGCGGCTGGTGTCCACCGCGTCTTTCGGGCGGGCCGACGTGCAGCTCGAGTTCCCCTACGGGGTCGACATGACCGAGACGCTGATCCGCATCACCAATGCGCTCAGCCAGGTGCCGTCCTACCCCAACAACGTGGACCAGCCGCGGATCTTCGCCACCTCGTTCTCGGCCAACTCCTTCATGTACCTGCGCATCACGCCGCTGCCGGGCAACCCGCGCCGGCTGAACATGGTGATGATGCAGGACTTCATCGAGGACACCGTGCAGGCACGCCTCGAGCGCATCACCGGCGTGTCGCAGATCAGCGTCTATGGCGGTGCCGAGCGGCAGATCCAGATCCTCGTCGACCCCGCCCGCCTGGCCGAGCACGGGCTGTCGGTGCTCGATGTGCGCGCGGCCGTCACCGCGCGCAACCGCGACGCCTCGGGCGGCGAGATCGAGTCGGGCAAACGCCGCTATCTGCTGCGCACCATCGGCCGCTTCGAGACGCTCGACGATCTGCGCGCGCTGATCGTCGCGCGCCGCGGCGACACCCTCATCCGCCTCGGCGAACTGGCCGAGATCCGCCAGGGCCATGTCGAGATTGCCAGCCGCATGCTGATGGATGGTGAGTCGGTGATCGGCCTGTCGGTGCGGCGCGAGGCCGGCGCCAACGTCATCGACATCAAGCGCGCCATGCTCACCGAGATCGAGGCGGTCAACCGCGAGGTGCTCGCGCCGGCCGGCATGGTGCTGCACCTGATCGCCGACGATGTGGGCTATGTCGAGGCCTCGCTGGCCAATGTGTGGCAGAACCTGCTCATCGGCGCGCTGCTGGCCAGCGTGGTGATGTACCTGTTCCTGCGTTCGTTCAAGGCCACGCTGGTGGGCGTGATGGGCATCCCGGTATGCACCATCGCGGCCTTCCTCGGCCTGCTGCTGGCCGGGCGCACGGTCAACGTCATCTCGCTGGCCGGCGTGGCCTTCGCCATCGGCATGACGCTGGACAACAGCATCGTGGTGCTCGAGAGCATCGAGCTGGCGCGCCAGCGCGGGCTGGACCGCGTCCGCTCGGCGGTGGAGGGGGTGCGCCAGGTGTGGCCGGCGGTGCTCGCCTCGACCCTCACCACGGTGCTGGTCTTTGTGCCGATCCTGTTCATCGCGCAGGAGGCGGGGCAGCTGTATTCGGATATCGCGATCGGGGTGTCGGCCTCGATTCTGGCTTCGATGCTGGTGGCCATCACGGTGCTGCCCACGGCCTGCGCGCGTTTGTCCTTCGGCGCGCTCGAGCAGGCCGGCGCGCCGCGCGGGATGACGGCGCGGGTGCTGGCGGGGGTCGAGCGCCTCACGGCAAGCCACCCGCGCCGTCTGGCGGCGATCATCGCAACCGTGGTGGCGAGCCTCGCCATTTTGCTGTGGCTGACGCCGCCGGCCGAGTACCTGCCCGAGGGCGAGGAGCCCAAGGCCTTCGCGCGCATGAACGCGCCGCCGGGCTACAACCTGGCCTCGATGGAGCGCATCGCGGCACAGGTCGAGGCGCACTTCCTGCCCTTCCGCGACGACACGCCCGAGCGCTTCGATGCCGGCGAGTCGGCGGTGCCGGCGATCCGCTACTTCAACATGCGGGTGCAGGACAGCGGCCTGTTCGTGGTCGTCGAACCCCAGGACCCGGCCCACATCCGGCCGCTGATGGATGCGCTCGGTGCCCATTTCGGCCAGTACCCGGGCATGCGGGCCTTCGTCTCGCGCGGCTCGATCATCACCAGCAACGACGGCGGCACGCGCAGCATCAACCTCGACATCGCCGGCCCCGACCTGGCCACCATCTACGGCGTGGCACAGAGCGCCTACCGCCGGGCCCAGACGGTGTTCGAGTCGCCGCGCATCAACGCCCAGCCGGCCGCGCTGTCGCTGTCGCAGCCGCTGGTCGAGCTGCGGCCCGACTGGCGCCGCGCCGCCGAACTGGGCCTGTCGGCCGGCGACATCGGCTTTTCCGTCTCGGCGCTCGCTGACGGCGCTTTTGTGGACGAATTCCTGCTCGACGACCAGAAGATCGACATCTACCTGTACGGTCAGGCCGGCCAGTCGGCAACCCTCGACAGCCTTGCGCAGCTGCCGATCCATACGCCCGCCGGCGCGGTGGTGCCGCTGGCCACGCTGGCCCGTATCGACGAGCGTGTCGACACCAACACCATCCGCCGGGTCGACGGCCGGCGCATGGTGACGCTGAACATCATCCCGCCCGAGTCGGTGGCGCTCGAGGATGGGGTGCGCATGGTGCGCGAGGACGTGGTGGGGCACCTGCGCGACGCTGGCCAGCTGCCGGCGAGCGTCACGATCGGCCTGTCCGGCGCGGGCGACCAGCTCGACGCCACGCGCGCGGCGCTGTCGGGCAACTATGTGGTGGCGGTGGTCATCATCTACCTGCTGCTGGTGGCCATCTTCACCCACTGGGGCTATCCGCTGCTGATCATGACCACCATCCCGCTCGGGGTGGCCGGCGGTGTGCTGGGCCTGTGGCTGATGAACGCGGTGGGCGCGCTGCTGCCGTTCGTCGGCCTGCCGCCGCTGAGCCAGCCCTTCGACATGATCGCCATGCTGGGCTTTCTGATCCTCATGGGCACGGTGGTGAACAACCCGATCCTGATCGTCCACCAGGCCATGACCAATGTGCGCGAGGCCGGCATGGCGCCGCGCGCGGCAGTGCGCGATGCGGTGGCCACGCGGCTGCGGCCGATCGGCATGTCCACCCTCACCACGGTCTTCGGCCTGGCGCCGCTGGTGTTCATCCCCGGCGCGGGCACCGAGCTTTATCGCGGCGTGGGCGCGATCGTGCTGTTCGGCGTGCTGGGCACGGCGGTGGTGGCCTTGACCTTCCTGCCGGCCCTGACCGTCATGGTACTGGGCTGGCGCCAGCGAGCGGCGACGGACTGATTTCGCCCGCCTTTGCGGCGCAGGCGCTGGCGCGCGCCAGCGCCGCCTCGAGCGAACCGACGATGTTGGCCTCGCCGAGCTGAGCGGCAAAGCCCGAGCGGGCAATCAGCGAGGCGGGCTGCGCGTTGAGCTCGCACAGCACCAGGCTCGCGCCCTGTTTGGCCAGCGTGCGGTGCAGGTTCTGCAGGATCTCCAGCCCCGTGGTGTCGATGTTGATGACCTTGTCGAGGCTCAGCACGATCACCGCCGGGCGGGTGTCGGCCGCCACCAGCAGCGATTCGAGCTTGTTGGCGGCGCCGAAGAACAGGCTGCCGAACAGGCGGAAGATGCGGATGCGCGGGTCGGCGCCGTCCTGCGGCACCGGCTCGATGCGGGTGAGGTCCGAGACGCGGTGGATGAAGAACAGGCTGGCCATCACCAGGCCGAGCTCGACCGCCAGGGTCAGGTCGAAGACCACGGTGATGAAGAAGGTGGACAGCAGCACGGTGCGATAGGCCAGCGAAAAGCGCCCGAGCGTCTTGAAGGCATGCCACTCGCCCATGTGCACCGAGACCATCACCACGATCGCCGACAGCGTGGCCAGCGGGATGTGATGCGCCAGCGGTGCCAGCGCCAGCACCACGGCCAGCAGCACCACCGAGTGGAGGATGCCGGCGATCGGGGTCCGCCCGCCGCTGCGGATGTTGGTGGCGGTGCGGGCGATGGCACCGGTGGCGGCAAAGCCGCCGAACAGCGGGGCGATGAGGTTGGCCGCGCCCTGGGCGAGCAGTTCCTGGTTGGGGTCGTGGCGGTCGTCGATCTGGCCGTCGGCGACGCGGGCCGAGAGCAGCGACTCGATGGCGCCGAGCATGGCGATGGTCAGCGCCGGGGCGATCAGCTTGCCGAGATTGGACAGGTCGAGTTCCGGGAGGGCCAGCGCGGGCACCGCCTGCGGGATGCCGCCGAAGCGTGAGCCGATGGTGTCGACCGGCAGACCGAACAGCGCGGTGACGGCGGTGCCGACCACCAGCACGCCCAGCGGGCCGGGCAGGCGGCGCATCCAGCGGACGCGCTGGGCGAGGCGGTTCCAGCCAATGAGCAGCGCCAGCGAGGCGGTGGCGAGCGTGACGGTGGGCAGATGGGTGGTGCCGAGCGCGCCGGCGAGCGTGCTGACTTTGCCGAAAAACTCGCCGGGGAGCTGATCGATCTTCAGACCGAGGAAATCCTTGATCTGCGAGAGAAAGATGACCACCGCGATGCCGTTGGTGAAACCGATGACCACCGAGATGGGAATGAAGCGGATCATGCTGCCGAGGCGGAAGGCGCCCATGGCGATGAGCATGAGGCCGGCCAGCATGGTGGCGATCAGCAGATTGGCCACGCCGTAGTCGACGACGATGGCGTAGATGATGGGGATGAAGGCGCCGGTGGGGCCGCCGATCTGCACCCGCGAGCCGCCCAGCAGCGAGATCAGGAAACCGGCGACGATCGCCGTCCAGATGCCGGCGGTGGGCGACATGCCCGAGGCGATGGCAAAGGCCATGGCCAGCGGCAGGGCCAGCACCCCGACGGTGATGCCCGCCCCGGCATCGCCCGCGAACGTCGCCCGGTCATAGTCGGGCAGGGTGTCGAGCAGGCGCGGGCGGAATCGCATCACGTTTCCTTTGGGGGGCTTGGGCGGGGCTCAGAACGTGTGAATAAGTCTACTGCGCGTGCCGATTGCTGCGTTGCTCACTCGTTCACGCCTCGCCTATTAAGTTGATATGTCTCGTCGTTCGCTCGCGCCGTTGCCAAATGCGGCCTTGCACTCGGCCCTGCTCGCTACGATGTCTTCACAAGTTCTCAGGCGTTGGGGGCGATGGTGAAATCGGTCGGCAGCGGATCGGGGAGGGGGGCTTCGCTCACGGCGACCCGGGTGACCTTGGCCTTGGGCGGGCCTTGATGACACCAGGCGACAAACGATTCGAGCATCAGCTCGGTGCCGATGGCCAGCGCTTCGACCGCGCCGTCGGCCGTATTGCGCACCCAGCCGCGCACGCCGAGCCGGGCGGCCGCCTCGGCGGCCGAGGCGCGGTACCACACGCCCTGGACGGTGCCGGTGATGACGAGTCGGCGGGCCAGCGGCGCGCTCATGATTTGTCGGCCGCGGCCTTCTTGGCCAGCTGGATGCGGCGCAGCTCGATGACGCCCCAGAAGTCCAGCACCAGGCCGATGGCGACCATGGCGATGGCCTGGGCGGTGGAGCTGGGGATGCCGTCGAGCAGGGCCATGTCGGCGATCAGGTAGAGCGCGCCGAGCACGGCGATGATGGAGCCGACGATGTGCAGGGCAATCCACTTGGCCATGCCGCCGCCGCGGGTGTCGATCTTGCCGTTGGTTTCACTCATGGGTCACTTCACTCGCATGCCGGGCGCGGCGCCCGAATCGGGGGAGAGGATGAACAGGCCGGGCGTCTTGCCGCCCTCGTCGGAGGCGGCCAGCACCATGCCCTCGCTCATGCCGAACTTCATCTTGCGCGGGGCGAGGTTGGCCACCATCACGGTGAGCCGGCCGACCAGGGTAGCCGGGTCGTAGGCGGACTTGATGCCGGCGAAGACCTGCCGCGGGCGTTCTTCGCCGATGTCGAGTTGCAGGCGCAGGAGCTTGTCTGCCCCGTCGACATGTTCGGCGCTGACGATTTTCGCGATGCGCAGGTCGACCTTGGTGAAGTCGTCGATGCCGATGTGCGGGTCGGCCGTGGTGGCGGCCTGGGCGTCTTTCTGCTGGGCCTCGGCGTGGCGCTGGCGGCTGCTCGCCTCGGGCGCCGGCGCGGGGGCCAGCGAGGCCTTGTTGGCCTCGATGAGGGCGTCGATCTGCTTGCGCTCGACGCGGGTCAGCATGTGCTTGTAGGGCGCAATGGCATGGCCGGCGGGCAGGGTGTCGGTCAGTTGCGACCAGCGCAGCGGGGCGATGTCGAGGAAGGCTTCGACCTGCTCGGCCACGGTCGGCAGGATCGGCTTGAGCAAGCCGGCGAGCACGCGGAACTGGTTCAGTGCGGTGCTGCACACGGTGTGCAGGCGCTCGGTGTTGGCGGCGTCCTTGGCCAGCTCCCAGGGTTTGTGGTCGTTCACATACTGGTTGGCGACATCGGCCAGGCGCATGATCTCGCGCAGCGCGCGGCTGTAGTCGCGGGTTTCGAAGGCGCGGGCGACCTCGCCAGCCTCGATGCTGCTGCGATAGACCGCCATGGCGTCGAGGTCGGGCGCGGCCAGCTTGCCGTCGAAGCGCTTGGTGATGAAGCCGGCGCAGCGGCTGGCGATGTTGATGAACTTGCCGACGAGATCGGAATTGACCTTGGCGATCATGTCGTCGAGGTTGAGGTCGACGTCTTCCATGCTGCCGTTCGACTTGGCGGCAAAGTAGTAGCGCAGCCAGGCCGGGTTGAGCTGTTGCTCGGTGTAGGAGCGGGCGGTGATGAAGGTGCCGCGGCTCTTGCTCATCTTGGCGCCGTCGACGGTCAGGAAGCCGTTGACCGCCAGCTGTGTGGGCGTGCGGTAGCCGGCAAACTGCAGCATGGCGGGCCAGAACAGGGCGTGGAAGTAGAGGATGTCCTTGCCGATGAAGTGCACCAGTTCGGTATTGCCCGCGGCGGCGGCCGAGATGAAGCGCTCGACGTCGATGCGGCCGGACTTGTCGGCGAGGTTCTTGAAGCTGGCGAAGTAGCCGATCGGCGCGTCCAGCCAGACATAGAAATACTTGCCCGGCGCGCCGGGGATCTCGAAGCCGAAATAGGGCGCATCGCGGGAGATGTCCCAGTCCGACAGTTTGTTTTCGCCCGGCTCGCCGAGCCATTCCTTCATCTTGTTGGCCGCTTCGGACTGCAGGCGGCGCGCGCCGTTGGCGTCGGTGCCTTGCGTCCATTCGCGCAGGAACTCGACCGCGCGCGGGTCGGAGAGCTTGAAGAAATAGTGCTCGGAGCTGCGCATCTCGGGCTTGGCGCCCGACACGGCGGAGACCGGGTTCTTGAGGTCGGTGGGCGCATAGGCGGCGCCGCACACTTCGCAGTTGTCGCCGTACTGGTCGAGCGCGCCGCACTTGGGGCACTCGCCCTTGATGAAGCGGTCGGGCAGGAACATGGCCTTGACCGGGTCGTAGAACTGCTCGATGGCGCGGGTCTCGATCAGGCCGGCGGCCTGCAGCTTGCCGTAGATGTCTTCGGCGAACAGGCGGTTCTCGACGCTGTGCGTGGAGTGGTAATTGTCGAAGGCGACGTCGAAGTCGGTGAAGTCGCGCAGGTGCTCGCCGTGCACACGGTTGATGAGCTGCTCGGGCGTGATGCCTTCCTTCTCGGCGCGCAGCATCACGGGGGTGCCGTGGGTGTCGTCGGCGCACACGTAGTGCACGGTGTGCCCCTGCATGCGCTGGTAGCGCACCCAGATGTCGGCCTGGATGTAGCCGACCAGGTGGCCGAGGTGGATATCGCCGTTGGCGTAGGGCAGGGCGTTGGTGACGAGGATGTTGCGCGACATGGTTTCCTGCGCTGGCGGTCAAAGACCGCAAGTTTAGCAAAGGCGGGCCCGCTCGCGGCGGCTGGCGCGCGGCGGATGCGCGGGATCAGGGCAGCGGGGTGAGGAACAGCTCGACTCGGCGGTTGCGGGCGCGGCCCTCGGGGGTGTCGTTGTCGGCCACCGGCTCGGCCTCGCCCCGGCCTTCTGCGCTGAGGCGGACCGGGTCGATGCCGCCCTGGTCGATCAGCGCCACGCGCACGGCTTTGGCGCGGGCGCGCGACAGTTGCATGTTGTAACCCTCGCGGCCGTTGCTGTCGGTGTGGCCGACGATGCGCACCATCAGGCCGGGGTGCTGTTGCAGCACGACGCTGATCCGGCCGAGCAGGGACACGAAGCTGGCGGTCGGCGTGGCGCTGTCGCTGCCGAAGGCGGCGTCGTCTTCCAGCGTCAGCTGCAGCGTGTTGTCGGGCATGGTCTGGATGCGCGCCTTGCCGGTCTGGGTGTCGGCCCCGAGCGCCGCCGTGACCGCGGCCCAGTCGAAGGCCTGCCGGCTTGGCTGCGCGGCCGCGGCGTCGATGGTGCCGGGGGCGCTGGCCGGCGGTTGGCTGGCGCAGCCGGCGAGCACGGCGGCGGCGAGGATCAGGGGGGTGACTTGGGGGCGAAGGAGGCGCATGGCGAGGCTTGGCGGGCAGGTCAAAAGGCGTGGCGTACCACGGGCTCGGGGCGGAAGGATAACCCTGTTCGCGTCAGGGGAGGCGAATGCAGCCGGCTTCGGTATGATGCGCCTGTTGGGCAGCCGGGACTGCCCGTTCCCTCTGTGGAGTCAGGATGGATATCGATCGAGATCAGATTCAGGCAGCGCTCAAGAACGTGGTGGACCCTAATACGGGTAAGGACTTCGTCAGCAGTCGCTGTGTTCGGGACATCGCCATCGACGGCGGCAAGGTGACCGTGGCGGTCGAGCTGGGCTACCCGGCGCGCAGCCAGGCGGCGGCGCTGCAGGCTGCGCTGGCCGAGGCGGTGCGTGCCGTGGCAGGGGTGACGGCGGTGGATGTCACGCTCAGTACCAAGATCGTCGCGCATGCCGTGCAGCATGGCGTGAAGCTGCTGGCCGGGGTGAAGAACATCATCGCCGTGGCCTCGGGCAAGGGCGGTGTGGGCAAGAGCACCACGGCGGTCAACCTGGCGCTGGCGCTGGCCGCCGAAGGGGCGCGGGTGGGCGTGCTGGATGCGGACATCTATGGCCCGTCGCAACCGCAGATGCTGGGCCTGCAGGGCGCACAGCCGGCCTCGCCGGACGGCAAGACGCTGACGCCGATCGAGGCCTATGGGGTGCAGACGATGTCGATCGGCTTCCTGGTCGATGTGGAGACGCCGATGGTGTGGCGCGGCCCGATGGCCACCCAGGCGCTCAAGCAGCTGCTGACCGAAACCAACTGGCAGGATCTGGACTATCTGATCGTCGACATGCCGCCGGGCACCGGCGACATCCAGCTCACGCTGTCGCAGAGCGTGCCGCTGACCGGCGCGGTGATCGTCACCACGCCGCAGGACATCGCGCTGCTCGACGCGCGCAAGGGCATCAAGATGTTCGAGAAGGTGGGGGTGCCGATCCTTGGTGTGGTCGAGAACATGAGCCTGCACATCTGTCCGAACTGTGGTCACGAGTCCCA
Source organism: Pseudomonadota bacterium (assembly GCA_008501585.1). Lineage (GTDB taxonomy): Bacteria > Pseudomonadota > Gammaproteobacteria > Burkholderiales > Rhodocyclaceae > Nitrogeniibacter. The sequence continues at coordinate 97,072 of QQUN01000013.1, forward strand.
CATCTTCGGCACCGGTGGCGGCCAGAAGATGTGCGACGACTACAACATCGCCTTCCTCGGCGCGTTGCCGCTGGACATGCAGATCCGCTCCGAGGTCGATGCCGGCCGGCCCACCGTGGTGGCCGAACCGGACGGGCGCATTGCCGGGCTGTATGGCGAGATCGCGCGCAAGGTGTCGGGCAGCGTGGCGGTGCGGGCGAAGAACATGACCCACAAGTTCCCGAATATCGTCGTGCAGAACACCTGATCCGACGATCAACCTTGATTCGCCCCGCAGCAAAGCTAGAATAGGCCGCTTTATTGTTCAGCGACGCGCCGCGGGGCGGGTCGGACCGGAGTGTGAGGATGTCCATCAAGTCGGACAAATGGATTCGCCGCATGGCGCAAGAGCACCAGATGCTCGAGCCCTTTGCGCCGGAACTGGTGCGCCAGAACGAGAACGGCAAGATCGTGTCGTACGGCACCTCGAGCTATGGCTACGATGTGCGCTGCGCCAATGAATTCAAGATCTTCACCAACATCAACTCGACCATCGTCGATCCGAAGAACTTCGAGTCGGGCAACTTCGTCGATTTCGTCGGTGATGTGTGCATCATTCCGCCGAACTCCTTCGCCCTGGCACGCACGGTCGAGTACTTCCGCATTCCGCGCAACGTGCTGACGATCTGCCTGGGCAAGAGCACCTACGCGCGCTGCGGCATCATCGTCAACGTGACGCCGCTCGAGCCGGAGTGGGAGGGGCATGTGACGCTGGAGTTCTCCAACACCACGCCGCTGCCCGCCAAGATCTACGCCAACGAGGGCGTGGCGCAGATGCTGTTCTTCGAGTCGGACGAGGTGTGCGAGACCTCGTACAAGGATCGCGGCGGCAAGTATTTCGGCCAGAAAGGCGTCACGCTGCCGAAGATCTGACGGTCGGCCGGGCCGCGCCGCCCGGCACGACAAACTGTCACCGCATCGCGGTAGGATGTGCCCACAGCCCAAGCGGCGTGGGCCTTATTCATTTCAGGGGGCGAGGATGCGTTTCCAGTTTCCGATCATCATCATTGACGAAGACTTCCGCTCGGAGAACACCAGCGGCTTCGGCGTGCGCGCACTGGCCAAGGCAATCGAGGGCGAAAACATCGAGGTGCTGGGTGTCACCAGCTATGGCGACCTGGCCTCGTTTGCCCAGCAGCAGAGCCGGGCGTCGACCTTCATCGTGTCGATCGACGACGAGGAGTTCAATTCGCCCGAGGCCTCGGACAAGGCGATCAACGATCTGCGCCAGTTCGTGACCGAGATCCGCTTCCGCAACGCCGACATCCCCATCTTCCTGTATGGCGAGACGCGCACCTCGCGCCACATCCCCAACGATGTGCTGCGCGAGATGCACGGCTTCATCCACATGTTCGAGGACACGCCCGAGTTCATCGCGCGCTATGTGGTGCGCGAGGCCCGCAGCTACCTCGACAGCCTGCCGCCGCCCTTCTTCCGCGCGCTGACCCACTACGCCGCCGACGGTTCGTACTCGTGGCACTGCCCGGGCCACTCCGGTGGTGTCGCCTTCCTGAAGAGCCCGGTGGGGCAGATGTTCCACCAGTTCTTTGGCGAGAACATGCTGCGCGCCGATGTGTGCAATGCCGTGGACGAACTCGGCCAACTGCTCGACCACACCGGCCCGGTGGCCGCCTCCGAGCGCAACGCAGCGCGCATCTTCCATTGCGACCACCTGTACTTCGTCACCAACGGCACCTCCACCTCCAACAAGATGGTCTGGCACTCCACCGTGGCGCCGGGCGACGTGGTGGTGGTGGACCGCAACTGCCACAAGTCGATTCTGCACTCGATCATCATGACCGGTGCGGTGCCGGTGTTCCTGACGCCGACGCGCAACCATTACGGCATCATCGGGCCGATTCCGCTCGAAGAGTTCAAGATCGAGAACATCCGCAAGAAGATCGCCGCCAACCCCTTCGTGAGCAAGACCGCGGCCAAGAACCCGCGCATCCTCACCATCACCCAGTCGACCTACGACGGCGTGCTGTACAACGTCGAGGCCATCAAACAGATGCTCGACGGCGAGATCGACACCCTGCACTTCGACGAAGCCTGGCTGCCGCACGCCGCCTTTCACGACTTCTACGGCGACTACCACGCCATCGGCGAGGATCGCCCGCGCTGCCAGGAGTCGATGGTGTTTTCCACCCAGTCGACCCACAAGATGCTGGCCGGCCTGTCGCAGGCCTCGCAGATCCTGGTGCAGGACTCGGAGACGCGGCAACTCGACCGCGACATCTTCAACGAGGCCTACCTGATGCACACCTCGACCTCGCCGCAGTACTCGATCATCGCCTCCTGCGATGTGGCCGCGGCGATGATGGAACCGCCGGGTGGCACCGCCCTGGTCGAGGAGTCGATCGCCGAGGCGCTCGACTTCCGCCGTGCGATGCGCAAGGTCGATGACGAGTTCGGTGACGACGACTGGTGGTTCAAGGTCTGGGGGCCCGAATACCTGTCCGACGACGGCATTGCCGAGCGCGAGGACTGGATGCTGCAGGCCGGCGAGCGCTGGCATGGCTTTGGCGATCTGGCGCCGGGCTTCAACATGCTCGATCCGATCAAGGCCACGCTGATCACGCCGGGGCTGGATGTGGATGGCGACTTTGCCGACTGGGGTATCCCCGCCGGCGTGCTCACCAAGTACCTGGCCGAGCACGGCATCGTGGTCGAAAAGACCGGGCTGTACTCCTTCTTCATCATGTTCACCATCGGCATCACCAAGGGCCGCTGGAACACACTGGTGACCGAACTGCAGCAGTTCAAGGACGACTTCGACCGCAACCGCCCGCTGTGGCGCGTGATGCCCGAGTTCATCGCCAAGCATCCGCGCTACGAGCGGGTCGGCCTGAAGGACCTGTGCCTGCAGATCCACGCGTTCTACCAGGACCACGATGTGGCCCGGCTGACCACCGAAATGTACCTGTCGGACATGGTGCCGGCGATGCGTCCGACCGACGCCTTTGCCAAGACCGCGCACCGGGAAGTCGAGCGCGTGCCCATCGACGACCTCGAAGGCCGCGTCACCAGCGTGCTGCTCACGCCCTATCCGCCGGGCATCCCGCTGCTGATCCCGGGCGAGCGCTTCAACGCCACCATCGTGCGCTATCTGCGTTTTGCCCGCGACTTCAACGGCAGCTTCCCGGGCTTCGAGACCGACATCCATGGCCTGGTGAAGAGCGAGATCGATGGCGAGGTGCGCTACTGCGTGGATTGCGTGAGCCAGGACTGACTGGCTGAAAAGACAAAAGCCCCCGTGAGGTCACGGGGGCTTTTCTGTGAGTGAGTCAGGCGATGCGGCGATACTCGACAAAGTCCACCGCGTGATCATTGTCGGCATCCCGCGCATGGTGCCGGCGTGCCGTTTCTTCGAACATGGCGTGGTCGATGGCCGGGAAGAACGCGTCGCCGTCGATCTCGGCATCCACTTCGGTCAGCAACAGCCGCGCGGCCTGGGGCAACGCCAGCGCGTAGATCTGCGCGCCACCAATGACAAACACGGTCGCGCTGTCGGCACAGGCTGCTGCCGCCTCCGCCAGGCTGCCGACGACCCGTGCGCCGGGCGCGGCGTAGCCGGGATCCCGGCTGATCACGATGTTCGTGCGGCCGGGCAGCGGCCGGCCGAGCGATTCCCAGGTCTTGCGCCCCATCACGATCGGATGGCCCAGCGTCGTCGACTTGAAGTGGGCCAGATCGGCCTTGAGCCGCCAGGGCAGCGCGTTGTCCTTGCCAATGGCCCCGTTGCGGGCGACGGCCGCGATCAGGACGATCTCGGGCGCACTCATACGGCCACCGGCGCCGCAATATGCGGATGCGGCGCGTAGCCCTCGAGCGTGAAGTCCTCGAAGCGGAAGGCGAAAAGGTCTTTCACCTCGGGGTTGATCCTCAGCGTGGGTAGCGAGCGCGGCGTACGCGACAACTGCAGCCGTGTCTGCTCCAGGTGATTCTTGTAGAGATGGCAGTCGCCGCCAGTCCAGACGAAGTCGCCAGGGGCGAGGTCACAGACCTGTGCCACCATCATCGTCAGCAGTGCATACGACGCAATATTGAAGGGCACCCCCAGGAAGATGTCGGCGCTGCGCTGATACAACTGGCAGGACAGACGGCCATCGGCCACATAGAACTGGAACAGCGCATGGCAGGGCGGCAGCGCCATGCGATCGACGTCCGACGGGTTCCACGCCGAAACCAGGTGGCGGCGCGAGTCGGGATTGCGCTTGAGCCCCTCGACCAACTGGCGGATCTGGTCGATCTCCCCGCCATCCCGCGCCGGCCAGTGGCGCCACTGGTGGCCATAGACCGGGCCGAGATCGCCGTTCTCGTCGGCCCATTCGTTCCAGATCGACACGCCATTGGCTTTCAGATACGCGATATTGGTGTCGCCCGTGAGAAACCACAGCAATTCGTGGATGATCGATTTCACATGCAGCTTCTTGGTGGTGAGCAGCGGAAAGCCTTTCGCCAGATCGAAGCGCATCTGATGCCCGAAAACGGAGAGCGTCCCGGTGCCGGTTCTGTCGGATTTGTCATGCCCGTGGTCGAGCACGTGCTGCATGAGGTCGAGATACTGTTGCATTCGGTCTGCCCAGGGAAAGCGTCATCAAGACCGGCGATTGTACCGCGCGGGGCATCCCGTCGCGCAGGGCGCGCCGCGTGTCAAAAACCGCGGCAAACGGCGTTGATCGGCCGGCGTTGTGTGAAATAATGCTTCAAACAACAACGAGATGCTGGTTCTTCTATGAGCGCAACATGTTCCTGAGTGCGTCGAGCCCCTCGTCCGAGACATCCCGGCTGCTGGATGAAGTCCGGTGGCGTCTGGCGTCCTTGCCGGCCCATGAGCCCGGGCTGGCGCTCGACGAGATTGCCTCCGGCATTGAATTGATGCTGGAGGGGCCGGAATGGCCCGTCGATCAACTCGTGTCCGCCCTGCGGGATTTCGACGAGTCCGCCCAGCCGGTAATCCGCGAGGCCGCCCAGGGATTCTTGCAGTCCGCCGCGCTGGGCACCGGCCGGGGTGAGGCGCTGCATGCTGCGTCGACCCGCGTGTTTCGCGCGATCGCGCAGGCCGGGCAGGCGGTCTTGCAGCGCCAGCGTTATGCGGGGGCGGCGCCGCAGGACGTCTCCGCCGAGGTGGCCACACGATTGATGCGGGCCGAAGGTAGCCGGCTGAAATGGGCCCATCTGCTTTACGGCCCCTATGATGGCGCCCTGTGGCGGCAAATGGGCGCAACCTTCCTTGAGGCAGAAGAGGAAGGACGCCTGGTCTTGCCCGTACGCCTGCGCCAGTCCCGCGACACCGAGACCTCGACCTATCGCGAGTACTTGCGCGCCGTGGCCCTGCAATGTTCCGGGCTCGCCCAGGTGCCGGTTGAGCTGGTTGATGTCGCTGATCGACTGATCCTGCACTTGCTGCCGGCCCTTCATTTGGGTGCCGGGCCGGTCGAAGGCGCCCGTTTCGTCGTTTCGCCCATGATGGGCGCCGGGCCTCGGCGCCTGATCAAGGCGTTGCCGGCCGATGAGCCGGCCTGGTATTTCTCACCGCTGCTTGCCGAGCGTGTTCTCGGCGAACTGGAGCACATGCTCAAGAAGGGGGTCGTGCCAGCGGGCCTGGGCGTCGGGCCGGGAGCGAAAGACCTGGTGGCGGCGTGCATTCGGCACTTCCGGCGAACCTGGTACGAAGCGCCCGCTGCGCGCCGGCACCGACGACACCCGATGGGTGGCAAGCTGACCGCAGTGCGAGGCCTCCCGTCCTTCAGCCAGCTGGTCGCCAGCGGCGATGCCGGGGGGCTGGCGACATGGGATTTGTGTGACGTCAGCGTCGGGGGGCTCGGCTTGATCGCGCCGGTCACTGACTACGGGTTGCCGCGGATCGGAGAAATGGTCGCCATGCGATCGGAGGACGCGGCGGCGTGGCGGCTGGGCATGGTGCGTCGGATTCAGCGGGACGATGTCAGCCGCGCATTCATCGGTGTGGAGACCTTTGCGCTTGATCCGCGCGTCGTTCGTGCCGATGACGGGCGTGCGCCTGTCGATGTGCTTCTTTGCGATCCATTGCGGCGCGGCGCGTCGCTCAGGGTGGCCGCCCCGACCGGCGTGTTGCGCCCCAGTGCGTCCCTGTTCGTTGCCGAACAGGGCGCCATCCAGAAACTCAAGCCCCTGGGCAAAGCCTGGCGCGGTCACGAGTTCGAAGTGCGAACCTATATCGCGGTGTAGCCACCTAGTTAAGGGGACGAGCTGGCGGCCTGTGCGCAGACGGTCGTTTTGCACGTCTGGAAATAAATTAGGTTTTGGGTGTTGACACGGATTTTGTGGTGTCTATAATTCGCACCTCGCTTGAACGCAGTGCGGTTGAGCGAGGCGCCTGAAGCGGGTTTCGATAAAAAGAAAAGTTGCTGCAGGGGTTGACGAAGCGGGTTGT
>QQUN01000078.1 GCA_008501585.1 Pseudomonadota bacterium
TCGTAAGTCTTGCCGACCTCGAACTGGAAGCCGCGGCATTGCAGGGACTGGTTGAAGCCCTTGTAGGCCGTGACGACCTCGGTAGCGATCTGCGCCTTGGTGCGCTTTTTGGTGGCAGCCATGGTCTTAAGCCCCGGCTTCTTCGCATGCGGTGATGAGGGCGGCGAAGTGCTCGGGTTTGACGTCCGGCAGCTTGGCCGCCTTGAACGGCTCGGCCGCGAGCACCGACACGGCAGCGTCCCGCCCCTTGCTGCGCGCAAGCTTGGTCACGGCATCGGCGGCATCCTGGTACGTCGGAGCCTTGGCCGGCTGGTTCGCGTGGCCTTGCAAGGCCTCCTGCGCTTCGGAGGCCGTCATCTGCGTGAGGGTTTCGGGCTTCTCGGCTTCAGCCTTTGCCGAGGCATCCACCTTGGTTTTTTCAGCCGCGGTGCTCTTCGCTTCGGTGACGACGGCAGCGACCTGGGCGACCGTGGTCGGCACGCCGGCCTTGATAGCTTCGATCAGTTCGCGGATGGCGGCCGTGTTGTCGGCCAGTGCTTTTTCCAGGCTCATGGGTGTTACTCCTTGTTGAGATACGGGTGGTTGAACAACTCGATCAGTGCGGTGAGCACATCGCCGCGGTCGTTTGCGATCTGCTGCATCTGGTCGGCGATTTGGAGCACGGCTGTGACGCTGTCGGCGTCGTGGATGTCGGCGTCGTGGAGCTGAGCCAGCATGGCGGCCATGTCGGCTGCTTCGGCCGGGTGCGCTTCGAGAAGCAAGCGCAACGCGTCGGCATCGATCTCGAAGCTGTCGAGCACCGCAGTGAAGGGAGCCGATTCCTCGGCGGCATCGACCAGGCGCTCGAAGCGATCGAGCATTTCGCGCTCGGCTTCGCTGCGGGTCAGATCGTCATCGGTGGCGCGCAAATGGGTGATCAGTTCGCGGTCGTTCATGGTGCGCAGGTACATCAGTTCGCCCCCAAAAGCACGGCCATGAAGGTCGAGGCGAACAGCAGTGCAAACAGCAGGAAGAAGAATGCGGCGGCGCCAAGAAGCGCCTCTTTCACATCGTCGTGCATCACAATCACCTCGGTTGTTGTGGCTACAAGTTTGAACTTGTGACAAGGCTATCCGAGAAAATTGTGTTCCGCAAGTAGTGCCCACAACTTTTTTTTCAAGGCAAAAGAAAAGCCGCCCGAAGGCGGCTTGTTGTGGGTGAGATGGATCAGCTGCGGCTGATGCCTTCTGCGCTGCGTATGAGGTCTGCGATCACCTCGGGGCGCGTGACGGTGCGAAAGATGAGCCCGTGCAGCTCGGCTTCGGCCTCAAGTTGCCGACGGCGACGGTCGGGGCGGAAGGCGTCGATGGTGTCAGGCACCACAACCACCAGGGCGTAGGCGCGGTCCTTGCCTTGCTCCAGGCGGCAGGATGACAGACGCCATAGCCATGTTTGTATGAGCGGCATGGGCATCATCGGACGGCCTTGTGTCTTGATCTCGAGCACCAGGCGATCCGACTCGTAGTCGAAGGCCGAGCTGCTTTGATCCTGGCGGTTGCTGCGCATGTGCTGGTGAAGCTCGTCGGGCACATGTTGCAGAACCTCTTTCCACACGTCCGCCTCCTTGCGCGGTTGAAACAACGGCACCGCGGCGGCAGCGGCGACACGCACGCGCTCGGTGTAGTGCGGCACGTCCTCCAGTCGGTCGATCGTCGCCAGGCGGTGCTCAGGCCAGAAGTGCCCGAACAGTTCGTACAGTCGCTTGCGCATGCTGGGCCGAGGCATTCCTTTGCCGCCCTCCCATCGAGCGACCGCCTGCTGTGTAAGTCCGACCATATGGCCAAGTTGCTCCTGGCTCCAGCCTTTGGCCTCGCGCGCCCGCTGCAGTGCGGTGGCGAAGGTTTCCTCGTTATCGCTCATGGTCTCCCCTACAAGTGAACACTTGTGATTTTAGCTTAGTCGATACACCAGCAGAAAACACTTGAAATCGGTGAAAAGTTGTGCGCTCTTGTAGGCGCGGATAACAAGATATATATTGTGGTCACAATTTTTAGCGAGGCCACAATGGACCAAGACAAACGAGGAATCGACAAGGCCGTCGAGGCGGCCGGGTCGCAGCAGGCGTTGGCGGATGCGCTCGGGGTCAGCCAGCAGCGTGTCAGCCAGTGGGTGGTGCGGGGTTATGTGTCGCCGCGCCGCGCCCAGGAGATCGAGATCCAGTATGGCGTGCCCCGCCGCGAGCTGGTCAATCCGATGCTGCTCGATCTGCTGGAGCAAGGTGAATGAGGGCCTACGAGGATTTCCTGGCGGAGAAGGCCCGGCTTGACCCGCCAACCGGACTCACCGACACCCCCGACCTTCCGGCAGCCCTCTTCCCTCATCAACGCGATATCGTGCGCTGGGCGCTGCGCCGCGGGCGCGCTGCGGTGTTTGCGCAGACGGGCCTCGGGAAGTCGCTGATGGAGCTGGCCTGGGGCGACGCGGTGTATCGCGCCACCGGTGGCGATGTGCTGCTGCTCACGCCGCTGGCGGTGGCGGGCCAGATGGTGCGCGAGGCGGCCAAGTTCGGCATCGCGGCGAAGCAGTGCGCGACTCAGGATGAAGCGGAAGCCGGCATTACGGTGACCAACTACGCGAAGCTGCATCACTTTGACCTGTCGCGCTTCACTGGGGTGATCCTCGACGAGTCGTCGATCCTCAAGGCCTTCGACGGCAAGACGCGGACGCTGCTGATCGACGCGTGCGCCAAGGTGCCCTATCGGCTGTGCGCGACCGCGACACCTGCCCCCAACGACTTCACCGAGCTGGGCAACCATGCCGAGTTTCTGGGCGTGATGTCCGTCACCGGCATGCAGGCGGTGTTCTTCACGCACGATGGTGGTGACACTGGCAAGTGGCGCCTGAAGGGGCACGCCGAGAGCGATTTCTGGCGGTGGATGTGCTCGTGGTCGGTGCTGCTGCGCCGCCCTTCGGACCTGGGCTATGACGACGGCGCCTACGACCTGCCGGAGCTGCGCCAGGTGGAGCACATCGTGCCGGTGGAAGGCCCTGCCGCACGCACGATGACCGAGCGGCTGCGCGCACGGCGCGAGAGCTTGGCCGAACGCGTGGCACACGCCGCGACGCTGGTGCCGGCCGATCGGCCGTGTGTGTTGTGGTGCAACCTCAACGACGAGAGCACGGCCCTGGCTGCGGCGGTGCCTGGCGCCGTGGAGATCCGAGGCTCGGACAAGGAAGAGCGCAAGGAGCAGATCCTGCGCGACTTCGCCGAGGGGCGCATCCGGGTGCTGGTCACCAAGCCCACGCTCACGGGTTTCGGCCTGAACTGGCAGCACTGCGCCGATACCGTGTTCGTCGGCCTGAATGACTCATTCGAGCAGGTCTATCAGGCGGTGCGCCGCTTCTGGCGCTTCGGGCAGACCCGGCCGGTGACGGTGCATTTCGTGGCCGCTTCGACCGAGGGCGCCGTGCTCGAGAACCTGCGACGCAAAGAGGCCGACGCCGAGCGCATGGGCGCGGAGATGGTCGCCCACATGGCGGACCTGTCGAGCGAGCTGGTGCATGGTGCGCTGCGCGAGGAAGACCCCTATACCCCGACCGTGCCGGTGGTGTTGCCGGCGTGGCTCAAGAATGAAGACGAGGAGAATATCTGATGCAGCAGATCAAAGCGCTCGATCAGGTCGTGACCGGCGACTACGCGATCTACCACGGCGACGCCTGCGAGTTGATCCGGGCCGTGCCGGACAACTCGGTGCATTTCGGCATCCACTCGCCTCCCTTCGAAGGCCTCTACAAATTCACGAACTCGCCGCGCGATATCAGCAACAACGAGGGGGAGGCGTTCTGGGAACACTACCAGTTCCTGATCCGCGAGCTGCTGCGCGTGGCGATGCCCGGGCGCCTGCACTCGGTGCATGTGATGCAGCTGCCGGCCACCAAGGGGCGCGAGGGTTTCATCGGCATGCGCGACTTCCGCGGCGATGTGATCCGGGCCTATCAGGCGGCGGGCTGGCTGCTGCACTCGGAAGTATGCGTGTGGAAAGACCCCGTCGTCGCCCAGCAGCGCACGAAGTCGATCCGCTTGCTGCACAAGCAGCTATGCAAGGACTCGGCGCTGTCCGGGCAGGGCCTGGCCGACTACATCGTGACCTTCCGCAAACCCGGCGACAACGAGATCGCCATCGTGGGCGAGTTGGAGCACTACGCGGGTGACGCGGTGGATGTGTCGCGCGCGGCATGGGAGCGGCAGGCCGAGGCGCTACGCGCCGAGGGCAAGGAGCCGTGGCCCTACCGCACGTGGGTGTCGATCATGACCTGGCAGCGCTATGCCTCGCCGGTCTGGACCGACATCCGGCAGACCCGCACGCTGCAGTACCGATCGGCCCGGGACGAGAAGGATGAGCAGCACATCAGCCCGCTGCAGCTGGACGTTATCGAGCGTTGCATCGACCTGTGGAGCAACCGAGGCGAGACGGTGATCACCCCGTTCATGGGCATCGGCTCGGAGGTGTATTGCGCAGTCGAGGCCGGCCGGCGGGGCGTGGGTTTCGAACTCAAGGCGAGCTACTTCCGCCAGGCGGTGCTCAACATCCAGCGCCTCGACGACCAGCTCATGGCGGATCTGCTGGGGGTGGCAGCGTGACATCGAACTTTCAGCAGCACGGTCGCGCCCTCCTCGGCGCCGGCTATCTCATCATCCCCATCAAGCCCGGCCACAAGCGCCCGGCGCTCGACAATTGGCAGACCGCGCGCCTCGGCGCCGCTGACCTGACCCGTTACCCGAACCATGGCGTCGGCGTGCTGTGCGGGCAAGGTGCCCAGCCCATCGCCGCCATCGACGTGGATACCACGGACGACGCACTGGCTGCGCGGTTCGTGGCATGGTGCCAAGAGCACCTCGGGCTGACCTGCGAGCGCGTTGGCAATGCGCCCAAGATCCTCCTCGCCTACCGGGCCGAGGCCGAAGGCTGGGGCAAGGCCACCGGTGCCTGGTTCGAGGACTCTGGCGGCGGCCGTCACCGGCTGGAAGTGCTGGGCAAGGGCCAGCAGTTCGTGGCCTACCATATCCACCCGGACACAGGCGAGCCCTACGAGTGGGTGGATTTCTTCGGCGGCCTGGAAGCGATGCGCGCGGGCGACCTGTCCGCCATCACCGAGGCCCAGGTCGAGGAAGCGCTGCAGGTGTTCGAGGCAATGGCCGCCGAGGCCGGGCTCGTGCGTGTGTCGGGTAGCCGGGCGAAGGTTGGGGGCATGACCTCGGCGCCGATCGATGACCCGCTGATGGCCTTCGAGCCGCCGGTCGGCATCGACTTGGACGAGGCCAGGCGCCTGGTGGCCTACGTCGATAACGAGGACTACGACACCTGGCTGAAGGTCGGCATGTCGCTGCATCACGAGTTCGATGGCGACAGCGCTGCGCTGGATTTGTGGGACGAGTGGTCGAGCACGGCAGCGAACTACGGCGGCAGCGAGGATATCGCACACCGCTGGGATTCCTTCGGCCGATCCGGGCGCAACCCGACGACGGCGCGCTGGCTGCTCAAGGTGGGCAACCAGGGCAAGCGCGACGCGGTGAAGGCCGAGAAGCGCACCGCGCTGGACGACGCCAAGGGGATGATCCTCGCGTGCCGGGACTCCATCGACCTGGTGAATGACGTTGCCCGGGCGGCCGGCGAAGCGGCCGGTACGGATCTGGCCTTGCGCGCCGAGCTGGCCGGCCTGATCCGGGCGCGCTTCAAGGAGCTGACCGACACCAGTCTGCCGGTGGCCGACGTTCGCGCGGCCATGGCGGGGGGCCGCAAGGTCGTGTCGTTCAACAAGCAGCGCCGGCAGATGACCGAGTTCGGCAACGCCGAGCGCATGCTCGACCACTACGGCGACGGGCTCATGTACGTGCCCGAGATCGACGGCTGGTTCAACTGGACCGGCATCTACTGGCGCCGCGCGGCCGGCGTGGAGCTTGAGCACCTGGCGAAGGAAACCATCCGCGCGCTGCCCGACGAGGCCAAGGCCATCGAGAGCGACGCCGAACGGGCCGAGTTCTTCAAGTTCTGCGCCGTCAGCCAGCGGGCCGTCATGGTGCGCAACATGGTGAGCTTGGCGCAGTCCGACCCGCGCATCGTGGTGGGCATGTCCGATCTTGACAAGCTGACGCACCTCCTGGGGGTTGGCAACGGTGTGGTCGATCTGACCACAGGCAAGCTGCTCCCGCCCGATCAGGCGTACCGCGTGACCACGATCACCGCCACCGAGTACGACCCGGCTGCCGCGTGCCCGCTGTTCGAGCAGACCGTGGCCGACGTGTTCTTCGGCGATACCGACACGATCGGGTTCTTCCAGCGGCTCGTGGGCTACTCGCTGCTGGGCCGACCAGACGAGGACGTGCTGGCCATCCCCTACGGCTCTGGCTCCAACGGCAAGAGTACGGTGCTGGGCGCCATCCGCGACGCCTTGGGCGATCACGCCAAGATGGCCAGTGCTGACACCTTTCTGAGTAGCGGCGTGGCAGGGGGCAACGCCGGGGCGGCGCGTGAAGACGTGCTGCGCCTGCGCGGTGCGCGCTTCGTCTATGTCAGCGAGCCTGACGAGGGCAGCGAGCTGCGCGAGGGTCTGATCAAGTCCATGACCGGGGGCGAGCCTCTGCCGGCGCGAGGCCTGTATTCGAAGACGACGGTCGAGGTGGCGCCCACCTGGGTAGCCTTCATGCCTACCAACCACAGGCCCATCGTCAAGGGCGACGATCACGCCATCTGGCGCCGGCTGTTGCCGGTGCCTTTCACGCGCAACTTCGACCAGGACCTGACGGTGGAGAAAGACCCCGATCGGGCCAAGAAGCTGGCGGACGAGGCAAGCGGCATCCTGGCCTGGTGCGTGCGCGGCGCGCTGGCCTACCAGCAGCAGGGTCTGCGCCCGCCCGGCACGGTGCGCAAGGCTCGCGATGAGTACAAGAGCGATATGGACTTGCTGGCCGAGTGGCTGGACGAGTGCTGCGAGGTAGGCCCCGGGCACGTGGAGAGCAACGCCAGGCTGTGGGCGAGCTGGGAAGCCTTCGCCAGGGCGCGGGGGGAGTTGCGGTTTATCGCCAGCGCGAAGAGCCTGGGACGACGGCTGCAGTCGAAGGGGATGGAGCCTGTGCGGCAATGCGCCGGGCTCCGGGGGCGCGGCATGGTAGGTATCCGCGTCCGCCAGATGGGGGACTTCGAATGACCAGCGGGGTGTATGGGTTGGAGTGCCCGGATACAGGGAGGGTGCGGTATGTGGGTGCGAGCCGGAACGTTGAAGCGAAATTCAGGCAGATATCCGAACGACCGTGGGCGCCAGGGGTTGCGACTGGTTGGGAGGGCAACCGTGTGAAGCAGTGGCTCGTGGCGTTGTACCGGGAGGGAAAAGCGCCACGAATGACCGTCCTCGACGAGACCGGCGAGGATCAGTTCGACCATGTGAAAGCAGCATGGGTGGCCGCGCTCCAGAAGACCGGTGAGGCGGACATCAATGGAGGCGGCGGGTGATGTCAGTGGCAGGCGAAATGCAGCTCGACCCGCGGATAGTTGCCGAGGATGTACGGCGGCTTGGTCTTATCGACTCTATCGACCTGCATCGCCTTGCCCTGCGCTCCGCAGTGCTGTTCCGCCTGAACGTAAAGGTCAGCCTCTATGCCACCGATGCCGGGGAACCCTGTCGCGGCCTGTTTCGACACGAAGTACCCGCCGCGGCCGTTTTGCACTATCGGCGAATGGGAAGCGCACGACGCGCAAAGAAATGCACACAATGCTATGAGCAATTTTTTCCTTGTTTGCATTTTTCTGCACCTTTCATTGATGCGGATGGCGTGACGGCCGTCGGCTGGCTTTGCAGTTTGCATATTACTGCAAGCATATGGGGGTGCGCGAGCCTTGCTTGTGTCGTTTGTGCCGTTTCTAGCCTTTTTTTATATAACTTTCCTCACCTGCGCCGTCCCGTAATTTGTAAAAAAACGGTGAGAAACGGCACAAACGACACAAGGCAAAAAATTGCACGTTCAAGGAGGGCCGGCGCATGCAGAAAACCGTGGCGGTGAATGAGCGCGGATTGCGCATCGGAGAGGACCATCAGAACGCGCGATACACCGATGGTGAGGTGACACTGGTCCTTGAGTTGCGCGACGAGGGGAAGAGCTACGGCGAGATCGCGCGATTGGCGGAGATGCCCAAGAGCACCGTGCGCGACATCTGCAAAGGGCGGCGGCGCTGCCAATGTGCCGCGAGGTGGAAAACGGTGTGCGTAGCGGAAAGCACGTGAGTTGGAATGCGAGCCATGACGAACTACAACCACGAAATTACCGACGAGATCTGTGCCCGCCTATCGGAAGGCGAGCCGCTGCGCCAGATTTGCCGTGACCTGCACATGCCCGCATGGCGGACGGTGTATCACTGGATCGAGGACGACCAGGACTTGGCGGCACGCATCGCGCGCGCGCGGCAACTTGGATTTGACGCCATCGCAGAGGAAGCGTTGGAGATCGCCAACACGCCCGTGGTCGGCGAGGAAACAGAGGACGACGGTGAGAAGGTGAAGGTCAAGCGCGGCGACATGCTGGGGCACCGCAAATTGCAAGTCGAGACGCGGCTGAAGCTGTTGGCCAAGTGGGATCCCAAGCGCTATGGCGACCGGCAGCAGGTCGAAGTATCCGGCAAGCTGACGCTGGAAAGCTTGGTTGCCGGCAGCGATGAGTAACGCCACGGAGCGAGCACGTGCCCGCATCCGCGAATGGCGCCGTGACCCGGTCAAGTTCGCGGTCGATGTGTTCGGCATTGCGCCCGACCCGTGGCAGATAGACGCCATGGCCACGCTGGGCGGCGACTACGACCCGGCGCGCCGGTTGTGCATGAAGGCCTGCACCGGGCCGGGGAAGTCGGCAACGCTCGCCTGGATGGGTTGGCATCGCCTTGTCTGCTTCGCCGCAAAAGGCGAGCATCCGAAGGGCGCCGCGCTGTCGATCACGGCCGACAACCTGAAGGACAACCTGTGGGCGGAGCTCGCCAAGTGGCAGCAGCGCAACGAGTTCCTGAAAGCCGCTTTCACCTGGACCAAGGAAAAGATCTACGCCAACGACCATCCGGAGACGTGGTTCCTCTCGGCACGGTCCTTCGCCAAGGACGCCAACGCCGAGGCCATCGGCCGGGCGCTGTCCGGCCTGCACAGTCAGTTCCCGTTCGTCCTGCTCGACGAGACGGGCGACATGCCGATAGCGGTCGGTCGAGCCGCGACGCAGATCTTCACCGGCAGCCCACGCGACGCGGCGATCATCCAGGCTGGCAACCCGACCAGCACCAGCGGCCTGCTTTACGAGTCATGCACCAAGGCCTCGGAAGCGTGGGACATCATCACCATCACGGCCGATCCGGACGACCCGAAGCGCACGCCGCGGGTCAGCGTCGAGCATGCGCGGGAGATGATCCGCACCTATGGCAAGGACAACCCGTGGGTGATGGCGACGATTCTCGGCCTGTTCCCGCCGACCGGCTTCAACGCCCTGCTGGGGCCGGACGACATCGACGCGGCGGTCGCCCGCAACTACCAGCCACGCGACATCGCCAACGCGCCTATCGTGCTGGGCTGCGACGTGGCACGCCAGGGCGACGACTCCAGCGCCATCGCCCGCCGGCAGGGGCGCGTCGCCTACCCGATCCGGACCTTGCGCATCCCCGACACCATGCTGCTGGCACAGCAGTTCATCCGCGAGGCGAAGGAGCAGGAGGCTGACGGCGTCTTCGTCGATGAGACGGGCGGCTACGGGGCCGGTGTGATCGACGCCATGCGCTCGCTTGGCGCTGCCTCTACCGGCGTGCAGTTCGGAGGCAAGGCATCGGACTACCGCTACTTCAACAAGCGCAGCGAGATGTATTTCGAGATGGCGAAATGGGTCAAGGACGGCGGCCAGTTGCCGGACGACCGCGAACTGCGCGAAGAGCTGTGCGCGACGACCTTCGTCTATCAGGGTGACAAGTTCCGCATTGTCGAGAAGGAAATCATCAAGGACCAGATCGGCCGGTCGCCGGACAAGGCCGACGCGCTGGCCCTGACATTCGCCTTCCCGGTAGTGAAGCGCCAGCCGATCGACGCCCTGCGCAATGATCGCGGCGCCCGCCGCGACTACGACCCCTATACCGTCTGAGGGGTGCGCGTATTGCTGCGGCGGCCATCTAGGCTGCTGCGCATGGATCAGACACCCGCCCTCACCCACCAGCAAGCCTACGACCTCATGGCCGGCATGCCGACGCCCGAGGCCGTGCGCCGCATGGAAGACATGCTGCTGCAACTGCCACAGATCGACCTGCAGACGTCCGCCCTGGTCCATGGCGGCATGGCGGCGCGCACGATCATGATCCCCGCCGGCACGGTGCTGACCGGTGCGCAAACCAACATCGACAACCTGTGTGTGCTCTTCGGCGACATCACCGTCACCACGGATGCCGGCCCGCAGCGACTCACCGGCTTCCACGTCCTGCCGGCAGCCAAGGGGTTCAAGCGCGCCGGCGTGGCCCACGCCGATACCTGGTGGGTGACGATCCATCGCACGGACCTGACGGACCCCGAAGCGATCGAGCGCGAGATGACCGACGAAGCCGACCGGCTGCAGACCAACACGCTGCGCCTCGCGCAACGCACCTCGGAGGCGATCGAATGAGCTGGGCAATGGTAGCGGTTGCAAGCGCGGCGGTGCTCTCGGCGACGGTGTCGTACCAGAACGGCCGGCGGCAGGAGAAGCAGACCAAGAAGTCGATGGCGCAGGCCCAGGCCAACGCTGACAAGCAGGCGTCGCAGGCCGAGCAGGATCTCAACGCCGCGAACATGAAGACCCCTGATACGGCCGCGATGATGTCGAGCGCCATGCTCTCCGGCAAGGCCGGGGCCGCCGGCACCATGCTGACCGGTCCGCAGGGCGTGAATCGCAACAAGCTCGAACTACAACGCAGCACGCTCCTCGGGCAGTAACAGACACCATGGGCTGGTTCAAAAGCATCTTCAAAGGCGTCAAGAAGCTCGAGCGATCGGTTCTTGGCAGCGATCTGACCAAGAAGATCGATCCGGTTAGCTACTACGCATACAAAGACCTCCAGAAGCACACGACCCTGCTCACAGGGTTGCTGGGTGGTGGTGGTGGCGGGCCGAAGACCTACGACGACCTGGGCGGCACGAAAGCCCTGGCGGACGAAACCGTGCAACAGGACAAGAGGAAGAAGCTCAACGACGCCCGCAAGCGGCGCCAAGGCCCCGGCGTAGGTGCCACCTTGCTGACCGATGACGACAGCCAGCAGCTCGAGAAGAGCACGCTGCTGGGAGGCTGACACCGTGGCCGATACCACTTCGCGCGACAAACTGCTCACCCGCTGGGGCGGCCTGCAGAACGACCGATCAAGCTGGCTCACCCATTGGCGTGAGATCAGCGAATACCTGCTGCCGCGCTCCGGCCGCTTCCTGCAGACCGACCGCAACCGCGGCGACAAGCGGCACAATTCGATCTACGACAGCACCGGCACGCGGGCGCTGCGCATCCTCGCCGCCGGCATGATGGCCGGCATGACGAGCCCGGCCCGCCCGTGGTTCCGCCTCACCACCAGCATCCCCGAGCTCGACGAGTCGGCCGCCGTCAAGGCATGGCTGGCCGACGTGACCCGCCTCATGCAAATGGTCTTCGCCAAGAGCAACACCTACCGGGCGCTGCATTCCGGCTACGAGGAACTGGGCGCTTTCGGCAGCTGGGCCACCATCGTGGTGCCGAACTTCCAGCGCGTGATCCACAACCACGCGCTCACCGTGGGCGAATACGCCTTCGCGGCCGACTACTTCGGCCAGGTCAATACGCTCTACCGCGAGTTCGAGCTGACCGTCGCCCAGGCAGTGGCTGAGTTCGGCCGCGACAACTGCACGCAGGCCGTGCGCAACCTGCACGACCGGGGCACGCTGGACGCACCGGTGCGCATCATCCACGCCATCGAGCCGCGCAGCGACCGCGACGCCACCAAGCGCGACGCCCGCAACATGGCATGGCGGTCCTGCTACTTCGAGCCCGGCGCGGAGGCAGGCAAGTACCTGTCTGAATCCGGCTTCGACAAGTTCCCCGCCCTGTGCCCCCGTTGGGCTACCTCCGGCGGCGACATCTACGGTAACTCGCCGGGCATGGAAGCGCTGGGCGACATCAAGCAGCTACAGCACGAGCAGCTGCGCAAGGCGCAGGGCATCGACTACAAGACCCGCCCGCCCTTGCAAGTGCCCACCAGCATGAAGAATCGCGAAGTCGATACCCTGCCCGGCGGGGTCAGCTACGTGGATGCGGCAGGCCCCGGCGGGGGCATCCGCACGGCTTTCGAGGTGAATATCGATCTGTCCCACCTCCTGGCCGACATCCAGGACGTGCGCGAGCGGATCAAGGGTGCGTTCTACGCGGATCTGTTCCTGATGCTCGCCAACGGCGCGAACACGGCCATGACCGCCACCGAGGTGGCCGAGCGGCATGAGGAAAAGCTCCTCATGCTCGGCCCGGTCCTCGAGCGCATGCACAACGAGATTCTCGACCCGCTGATCGAGATGACCTTCGCCCGCATGGTCGAGGCCGGCATCGTGCCGCCCCCGCCCGAAGAACTTCAGGGCATGGAGCTGAACGTCGAGTTCGTCAGCATGCTCGCCCAGGCGCAGCGCGCCATCGCCACCAACTCCGTGGATCGCTACGTGGCCAACCTGGGCGCCGTGGCCAGCATCAAGCCGGAAGTCCTCGACAAGTTTGACGCCGACCACTGGGCCGACACCTACGCCGACATGCTGGGTATCGACCCCGAGTTGATCGTGCCCGGCGATCAGGTCGCATTCATCCGCCAGCAGCGCGCCCAGGCCGCCCAGGCCCAACAGATGGCGGATCAGATGCAGCAGCGCGCCGCCACCGCGCGCGACCTGGCAGCCGCCGACACCAGCGGGCAGAACGGACTCACCGACGTGACACGCGCATTCAGCGGCTACACCTAAAAGGACAACGATCATGTCAATGATCTCGATGAAGCAAGAACCCCCGGCTAAGGCCGAAGGCGACACCACGTGCTGCGCCCAAGGCGAGCAGCCGCTCTACCCTTACGGCCTCTCGCTGAGTCTCAACAGTGAGTCCATGCAGAAGCTGGGCCTGTCCTTCGACTCGCTCACCATCGGCCAGAAGATGACGCTTACAGCCGTCATCGAGGTGACGAGCGTCAGCGCGTACAAGGAGCAGGAAGGTACGGAAGCCAACGCCAGCATGCAGATCACTGACATGGAGCTGGCGCCCGCCAAGGAGCAGACGCGCGAACAACGTCTCTACGCCAACAGCACCATGAACGCATGACCGCGCACCCGCGCGGTAGGCCAGGGTCGCCTCCGGGCGGCCTTTCTCTTTTTTGGGGGGTGCGCGTATCGACGAGGCGCGCGCATAGGCTCCCCGCATGAGCAGCTACGACCCCCTCGACATCCGCGGACAGGAACGCGCCAAGGCCGACACCGATGAGCGCATCCGACTGACCCGCGACAACGAGGAGGCTGACCTGAAGTGGCTCATGAGCAGCAAGCGGGGGCGCCGCATCATCTGGCGCTTTCTGGATCGAGCAGGGGTCTTCCTGCTCTCGTTCAACACCAATGCGATGACGATGGCTTTCGCGGAGGGGAAGAGGAACGAGGGCCTGCGACTCCTTGCACAAATCCACGCGCTCTGCCCTGAGCTTTATCCGGTGATGGTGAAGGAACAGGCACATGACAACCGAAACGCTGATGACGGAAGCCGCAACGACCACTGAAGGCGAAGCCGCATCGCAACCGGCCACCGAGCAACCCGCTACTGGTGCGGGTGAAGGCGGCCAACAGCAGCAAGCGACCGAGAGCCAGCAGCAGGTCGAGGACACCAAGACCGAAGGCGACGGCGAGGAACAGAAACCGGAAGGCGCGCCCGAGAAGTATGAGTTTCAGGCACCGGAGGGGCAGGAGTTCAGCCCCGAAGTGATCGGCGCCTTCTCGGAAGTCGCCAAGGAACTGAACCTCACCCAAGCCGACGCGCAGAAGGTCATCGACAAGATCGCGCCCGCCATGGCCGAGCGACAAGCCAACGCCATCGAGCAGGCCCGTTCGCAGTGGGCCGAAAGCGCGAAGACCGATGGGGAATTCGGCGGCGACAAGCTGCCCGAAAACCTCGCGGTGGCCAAGAAGGCCCTCGATCAGTTCGGCACCCCCGAACTGCGCGATCTGCTGGAACAGTCCGGCCTCGGCAATCACCCGGAAATCATCCGGGTGCTGTACCGGGCCGGGAAGGCAATCAGTGAAGACCGCGTCGTGTCCGGCCAGCTCGCAAGCGGCCAGGCCGATCCGGCCAAGCGGCTTTTCCCCAATCAAGCGTAAGGAGCAAGCACCATGAAATTTCTGACCAACCCCCGCATCCAGATGATCGCCCTGGCGGTCATCGGGCTCGCACTGGCGCTGTCCGGCCACGCAGCGTCCGACGCCGGTATCGGCCTGATGTTCCTCGGCTCGACCCTGGCAACGACCCACCCGACGCTGCTGGATCTGACCAAGCGGCTCGACCCGAACGGCAAGATCGATACGATCGCCGAGATGCTCACCCAGACCAACGAGATCCTGGAAGATATGGTCTGGGTCGAGGGCAACCTGCCGACCGGCCATCGTACAACCGTGCGTACCGGCTTGCCGACCCCGACCTGGCGCAAGCTCTACGGCGGCGTGCAACCGACCAAGAGCCGTACGGCACAGGTCACCGACGCATGCGGCATGCTCGAGGCCTACGCCGAGGTCGATAAAGCCCTGGCCGATCTCAACGGCAACACCGCGGCTTTCCGTCTGTCCGAAGAGCGGGCCCATATCGAGGGCATGAACCAGGAATTTGCCTCGACCCTGTTCTACGGCAACGAGGGCACCGAGCCCGAAGCTTTCACTGGTATGGCTCCGCGCTTCAACGACCAGGCGGCCGAGAACGGCGGGAACATCCTCACCCACGCCGCGACCCCGGATAACACCGACAACACCTCCATCTGGTTGGTGGTGTGGGGACCGAACACCGTCCATGGCATTTACCCGAAGGGCTCCAAGGCCGGCATCGACATGCAGGACAAGGGCCAGGTGACCATCGAGAACATCGACGGCGCTGGCGGCCGGATGGAAGCCTACCGCTCGCACTATCGCTGGGACTGCGGCCTGACCGTGCGCGACTGGCGCTACGTGGTGCGGATCAACTTCGACCTCGAAGACATCGGCGAAATCACCGACAGCTACACCGGCCCGCGTCTCGATCAGCTCATGGCAAAGGCAATGCGCCGTATCCCGAGCCTGTCGATGGGCCGCCCGGCGTTCTACGCCAACCGCGACGCACTGGACGCACTGGACGTGCAGTTCAACAGCCTCAAGACCCTGGCCTACACGACCTTCGAAGACGCGCAAGGCAAGCTGGTGAATGCCTTCCGCAAGGTGCCCATCCGCCGTTGCGACTCGCTGCTTTCGACCGAAGCCGGCATCTAATCCACTAGCCGGGGCCGTGCGCCCCGGCGACTCAGGAGACTGAACCATGATTCTCGACGAACGCAACGAATTCTGCGACGCCACTGCACTCAACACCGGCGGCGCTGCCAGCTACCTGATCGGCGATGTGATTGATCTCGGCGCAACCACGCAAGACATCGGCACCGGTGAAGACCTCTACCTCGTGATTCAGGTCGATACGCCGGTCGATTCTGCGTCGGACAACACCGTGCAGCAGTTCCACCTGTGCTCGGACGCCCAAGCTGCCATTGCCGTCGATGGCAGCGCGACGTACCACTTCTCGACGGGCGCCCTGGCACAGGCCGCGATCGATGCGGCCGGCGACTTGATTGCGGCGGTGCGCCTGCCGTCCGGTAACTACGAGCGCTACCTCGGCATTGTGCATACCACTTCGGTTGCCGCGGCCACGGCGGGCAAGATCAACGCCTTCCTGACCAAGGACATCAGCAAGTGGAAGGCATACCCCGACGCGATCTAAGGACTGAGCCATGAAAGTACGTGCGATCAAAGCCGGTTACTACGGCGGCTCCCGGCGCCGCGAAGGCGAGGTGTTCGACGTCAAGGACGGTGTGAAGGCCAAGTGGTTCGCCCCGGCCGAAATGCCGGCCCTCGCCAAACCGAAGCAGGCGCGCGGAAAGGCGCCGGAAACGTTCTCCGACCTCGCCAAACAGGACGCAGCCTCCGTTTCCGCCGAGGGCGGTACGGACCTCGTCTGAGTTCTCCTCCAAGTTGCGGCCACCGCAACGCTTCGGGGCCGGTGGCAAAACCCATCGGCCCCGTTTTTCATGGTGACGCCCTATGGCATCCGAAGTCGACATCTGCAATCTCGCCCTCGCCCGCCTGGGCGACAACGCCACGGTAGCGAGCATTGACCCGCCCGAAGGCTCGGCCCAGGCGGAGCACTGCGCGCGCTTCTACGCCATTGCGCGTGACTCGCTGCTCGAGATGCACCCATGGAAGTTCGCCACCCGGCGCGCGCTGCTCGCCCAGCTCTCGGTCGAATCGTGGAACTGGGCCTATGCCTACGCCGAGCCGAATGGCGCTCTCAAGCTCCTGGCGGTGCTACCACCGACGGCCGCAAACGATGACGACTCGCAGCCCTTCGAAGCACAAAGCGACGCCAACGGCGCAGCACTCATCCTGACCGATCAGGAAGACGCGAGCCTGCGGTTCACCACCCGGGTGACCGATACCACCAAGTTCTCCCCGCTCTTTGTCGATGCGCTCGCGTGGCTCCTCGCCTCCGAGCTCGCCGGCCCGGTGGTCAAGGGCGACACCGGCGCCGCGATGGCGAAGTCGTGCTACCAGAGTTTCGCCATCGCGCTTTCGCACGCCAAGTTGTCGGATGCGAACCAGCGCAAGATCCAGCCGACGCACAACCCCGCCTGGATCGCCGGGAGGTAAGTCATGGCCAACACCCGTACCCTGCAGCGATCGTTCGCGGGCGGCGAAGTCACCCCGGAGCTGTTCGGCCGTATCGACGACACCAAGTACCAGGCGGGTCTCGCCCTGTGCCGCAACTTCATCACCAAGCCCCAGGGGCCTGCGGAGAACAGGGCCGGCTTCGCCTTCGTGCGCGAGGTCAAGGACTCCACCAAGCGCGTGCGGCTGATCCCTTTCACGTATTCGATCGACCAGACGATGGTGATCGAGCTCGGTGACGGGTGTTTCCGATTCCACACCGGCGGCGCGACGCTCTCGTACTCGACACCGAGCGCATGGGTCACCAGTACGGCCTACGCCATTGGCGACCTGGTTGCGGAATCCGGCGCCAACTATTACTGCGTTGAAGCGCACACATCCGGCACGTTCGCGACGGACCTTTCCGCCGGCAAGTGGTATTCGATGCCAGCGGACATGGTGTATGAGATCCCCAGCCCCTACGCCGAGGCCGACCTGTTCGACGTACATTATGTGCAGTCGGCCGACGTGCTCACGCTGGTACATCCCAACTATGCGCCGCGCGAACTGCGCCGCCTGGGGGCGACCAACTGGCAACTGGCAACCATCAACTTCGCGGCGGCCGTCACACCCCCGGCAGCCCCGACTCTGGTTGCCGCCGGGCACACCGCAGTCAAATACACCTACCACTACGTGGTCACGACCGTGGGTGCCGACGGCGTCGAGGAATCGGCCGCATCAGCCTCTTCGAACGTTGGCGGCAACCTGTTCGAAACAGGCGCCACCGTCACCATCTCCTGGGGCGCCGTGGCGGGGGCCGCGCGGTACAACGTCTATAAGATGCAGGGCGGCGTCTATGGCTACATCGGCCGCACGTCGGACCTGTCACTGGTCGATGCCAACATCGCGCCCGATCTGTCGAAGACCCCGCCGATCTACGACACGGTATTCAACGCGACCGGCGACTACCCGGCCGCCGTGTCCTACTTCGAGCAGCGCCGGTGTTTTGCGGGCACCACCAACAAGCCGCAGAACATCTGGATGACGCGCTCAGGCACCGAGTCGAACATGAGCTACGGCCTGCCCGTCAAGGACGATGACCGCATCGCATTCCGGGTCGCCGCGCGCGAGGCCAACGCCATCCGTCACATCGTCCCGCTCACCCAGCTCCTGCTGCTCACCGCGGAAGCCGAGTGGAGGGTGTCGTCGATCAACTCGGACGCCATCACGCCAACCACCATCAGCGTGCGCCCCCAGTCCTACGTGGGGGCCTCGAACGTCCAACCGGTCATCGTCAATAACTCGCTGATCTACGCTGCCTCGCGCGGCGGACACGCGCGCGAACTCGGATACAACTGGCAGGCCGGCGGCTTCATCACCGGGGATCTCACGCTGCGCTCGGCGCACCTCTTCGACGGCTTCGACATCCTGGACATGGCCTATGCCAAGGCTCCGCAGCCTATCGTGTGGATGGTGTCAAGCTCGGGCAAACTCCTTGGCCTCACCTACGTCCCAGAACAGCAGATCGGCGCCTGGCACCAGCACGACACGGACGGCGTCTTCGAATCGTGCGCTGTGGTGGCCGAGGACGGCTATGACGCCCTCTACTGCGTGATCAGCCGCACGATCGACGGGCAGTCGGTGCGCTACGTCGAGCGGATGGCCCCGCGGTCCTTCACCGACCAAGCCGACGCTTTCATCGTCGATTGCGGGCTGACCTACTCCGGCGCGCCGGCCGACGAGATCAGCGGCCTTGATCACCTCGAGGGGAAAACGGTCAACATCCTGGCCGACGGCGCTGTCCATCCGCAGCGCGTGGTCACATCCGGCGCCGTCACGCTCGACATCGAGGCGAGCACGGTGCATGTCGGTCTGCCGATCGAGGCCGACCTGCAAACCCTGCCGCTCGCCGTGCAGCTTCAGGACGGCAGCTTCGGCCAGGGGCGGGTCAAGAACATCAACAAGGTATGGCTGCGCGTGTTCCGATCCTCCGGCATTTTCGTGGGGCCGTCTGCCGACGAACTCACCGAGGCGAAACAGCGCACCACGGAAAACTACGGCACGCCGCCCGCGCTCAAGAGCGAGGAGATCCCGATCATGCTCACCCCGTCGTGGGCCGACGGCGGTCAGATTTTCGTGCGCCAGTACGATCCGCTGCCGCTGACCGTCGTCTCGCTCACCGCCGAAGTCTCCCTGGGCGGCTGAGGGTGCGCGTATTTGCGCACCGCGGCGCTACCGTCGAGGCGTCACAGTAAGGGGGCACCATGTCCTTCGCAATTTCCTCGGTCGCGATGCAAGGGGCCGGGCTCGCATCCAGCGTAGTCGGCTCGTATTGGTCCGCCAAGAACAGCCGCACGATGCTGAAGGGGCAGGCCCGCCTGGCTGACACCAATGCGCGCATCGCCGAGCTGGGCGCGCAGCAGGAACTCATCCGCGGTCAGCAGGAGGTCGCCCGCATCACGTTGCAGGCGGGGCACCTCAAGAGCGGCCAGCGCGCCGCGATGGCGGCCAACGGCATCGACCTGGGCGAAGGGAATGCCGCCGAGATCCAGGCCTCGACCGATCTCATGAAGGAGCTCGACACCAACACCGCCACAGCCAACGCCGTGCGCTCGGCCTGGGGCTACCGCACGCAGGCGGTGAATCTCCAGAACCAGGCTACGGTACAACGCGGCACCGCGGCCGGCGTCAAACCTGGGATGGCGGCGTTTGGCTCCCTGCTCGGCGGCGCGGGCCAGGTGGCCGGCTCATGGTACTCACTGAACAAGGCCGGCGCATTCAACTCGCCGAGCAACGGGTAACGCTATGCCGCGCGTGCCGACATACAACAATTTCCAGGTTGCACCGACCTCCCTGCCCCAGGTGCGCGTCACCGCGCCCGAAATGCCGGATGTGGCCGGTCAGCAGGCCCAGCAGATCGGCCAGGGGTTGATGCGGGCCGGCGACACGGCGGGGCGCATCGCGCTGGACATGCAACAGCAGGCGAACCAGCTGCGTGTCGATGACGCGCTCAACCGCGCCAAAGAAGCCGCGCTCAAGCTCACCTACGACAAGGACCAAGGCTTTACCAACCTGAAAGGCATCAACGCCCTGGAACGGCCGAACGGCAAGCCGCTCGCCGACGAGTACAGCGAAAACCTCCAGCAGCAGATCAACGACATCGCCGGCACGCTCGGCAACGACGCGCAGCGGCAAGCCTTCGGCCTGCGCGCGAACGACATCCTCACCTCGATGCGCGCCAGTGCCCTCCAGCACGAGGCAGGGGAGTTCAAGACCTACACCCTCTCGACGTCCGAGGGCATCCAGGACACGGCGCTGCGCGAGATCGGCCTCAACTGGAACAACCCGGGCGCGGTCAATTCCGCCGTCGATCGCATCCGCGCCGAAACCTACCGGCAAGCGCAACTCCTCGGCAAGTCCGCCGAGTGGCAGGAGGCCCAGGCGCGCAAGCTCACGAGCAATGCGCACAAGACCGCCCTGCTGTCCGCCCTGGAGCAGAACGACCCAACCTACGCCGACGCCTATCTCAAGCGCTACGCCGACCAGATGGACGCCGACGACATCCTCGCGGTGCGCGGCCACATCACCAAGGAGATGGACGCCCGCGCTGGCCTCGAGGTGTCCGGCGACGTGCTGGGCAAATTCGCGCCGCGCATCGAGACCTCGGAGGCCGAGCGCGCCTTCAACATCGCGCTGGGCACCGAGTCGAATCACCGTCAATTCGGCGCCGACGGCACGCCGCTGACCAGCAAGGCCGGTGCCATCGGCATCGCCCAGGTCATGCCTGGCACCGCACCCGAGGCGGCCAAACTCGCCGGGCTGCCGTGGGACGAGAACCGATACCGCAACGACGCCGAATACAACCGCGCGCTGGGCCTGGCCTATTTCCAGAAGCAGCTGCAGGACACCGGCGGCGATCTCGCCAAGGCCTACGCCGCCTACAACGCCGGCCCGGGCCGCTTGCAGGAGGCGGTCGCTCGCGCCGAGCAGTCGGCCAAACTGGCGAAGAACGACCCGGCCGTGAAAGCCATCGGGTGGCTGGAGTTCATGCCCGAGGAGACGCGCAACTACGTGGCCAAGAACATGCGCGAATTCGAAGCCGGCCAGGGGCAGGCGAAGCGCCCGACATTCGATGAGATCGACCAGGCGCTGCGTGCCGACCCGCGCCTCGCGGGGCGCCCCGAGCGCTACAAGGTGGCGCGCGCAGACGCCGCGCAGCGCTTCGGGGTGCAGACCAAGGCGATCGAGCAACGCGAAGAGGAAGCAGTCGCCACAGCCATGCGCGGCATCATCGATAACGGCGGCCGGTATTCCGATCTGCCGGTGTCGATCCGCGCGGCGGTGCCGCCGGGCAAGGTCGATGAACTGCTCGCCTTCGGGCAGAAGATCGCCCGCGGCGACGATAGCACCAGCCTCTGGCTCTACAACAAGCTCGCCGGCAACCCCGGCGCACTCGCCCGTATGAGCGATGACCAGTTCTTCGCGCTGCGCCGCGAGTTGTCTGAAGCCGACTTCAAGCACTTCTCCCAGGAGCGCGCCAAGCAGACCGGTGCCGCCCCAGGCGCGACCGGCCCCGGCGATCTCAACAGCCAGGGAATCAAACAAGCCCTCGACGAGCGGCTGCGCGTTGCGGGTATCGACCCTTCGCCCAAGGATGATGGTGGCGCCGACGCCCAGCGCGTGGGCGGCATCCGCAAGTTCGTGAATGACTACTTCATCACCGCACAACGCGAGGCCGGCAAGAAATTCACCGACGCCGAGGTCGCGCAGCACGTCGATGCCCTCTTCGCCAAGAACGCTACGTTCCGCGGCTGGTTCTCCGATTCCAGTGGCCCGATGCTCGGTATGAAGGCGGGTGACATCCCCAGCGCCGAGCGTGCCGCCATCGTGGCGGCGTTCAAGCGCGCCGGCAACGACGCCCCCACCAACGCGCAGATCCTCGACATCTACTGGAAACGGCAACTCACTCGCAAATGACCGAATACGACGACCTGATCGCTCAAGCGCAGCAGACCGACACCGCGCAGCGCGCTCGCGTTGGCTTCGTCACTGCGGCCGACACCAACCCGGACGCCTACGCCGAGGCACGCCGCGTCGCCCGGCGCACCGGCGTGCCGGTCGATACCGCGCTCAATCTGCCGGCCGAGATGCAGCGCCAGGCGCGCGTCGGTGAGATCGACTTCGGCACCCTGGCGCAGACCGCGCCGGCAACCGCCGCCCTGCTCGCCGACGTGGATCGCGCCAAGCTGGCGCACGATAACGTCGAGAACCTGAGCGCGATCGAGCGGATGCTCCGCCCGGTGCGCAGCGCCGCGGCCGGCACGACATTCGATCTGTCGTCCGGATTCTACGGGCTGATCGAGACGGGCCTGAAAGGCATCGCGCCGCTTGGCGATCCGCTCGCCGGCACGATCCTGCCGGAGAACCCGCTGCGCCGCATGGCCGCCGGCTTCGAAGAATGGCGCAAGAGTCAGAGCGCGATGGCCGACGTGGTCGCGGGAGACCAGTCCGACGCCGGCTTCGTCGAGCGCTCGATCAACTCCGGCTTCCGTTCCTTCGGCCAGATGGCCCCGTCGATGGCCGCCACGGTCTTCACCGGCAACCCAGCATTCGCGCTCGGTTCGGCCGGCGCGCTGTCGGGCAGCCAGGCGGCAACCAAGGCCCTCGACACCGGCCTCGACCCGCTGCAGGCGCTGTCCTACGGCGCCCAGGACGCAACCGCCGAGATCCTCACCGAACGCCTGCCGCTCGGCCGGCTGCTCAAAGACCTGAAGGCCGGATCGCCGTTCTACAAGTTGCTCGCCCGCCAGTTCGCCACCGAGGTGCCGACCGAGATGGCGGCCACCGCGTGGCAGAACTTCAACGAGTGGGCGAACATCGACGCCAACCGCGGCAAGCCGTTCAGCGACTACATTGCGGAGTTGCCCGAGGCGGAAGCGCAGACGGTGATCGCCACCATGACCATGGTCGGCCTGACCGCCGGCATGGGCAAGGCGGTGCAGGTCGCTGCCGACCGCGGCCAGCGGGCGCAACGGGCCGAGGAAGGTGCGCAGTTCATCGAGCAGATGAACACGTTCGCCGCGGCCGACAAACTGCTCGCACGCGACGCCGACACCTTCGAGCAGTTCATCGAGCAGGCGGCCGAAGGCGGCCCGGTCGAAGACGTGTATCTGGATGCCCAGCTGCTCAACCAGTCGGGCATCGCCGAACAGCTGGCGGCGGTGTCGCCATCGGTGGCCGAGCAGCTGCCTGCGGCGGCCGCGACCGGCGGCCAGGTGCGCATCCCGGTGGCCGAGTACGCCGCCCGCGTGGCCGGCACCGAAATGGCACCGCAACTGCTCGACCATCTGCGCACCGAACCGGAAGGGTTCAGCCGCGCCGAGGCGCGCGAGTACATGCAGACCCAGGGCGAGCAGCTACAGGCAGAGATCGATCAGCACATGGCGCGCGCCGAGGACAGCATCGCCGCGCGCGTGGCGGCAGACGCTGTGCGCAACACGATCCGCGAACAACTCGACACCGCCGGCCGCTTCACGCCACAGGTCAATGACGCCTACGCGACGATGGTCGGCAGTTTCTACACCACGCAAGCCGAGCGGCTTGGACTCGACGCGCAGGACTTGTATTCGCGCTTTCCGCTGTCGGTCGGCGCGCAGGATGTTGCGGGCGGTGCGGTGCTGGCTCAAGGGAAGCCGCCGGCAGCAAGTATCAGTGGCGACGAGTTTGGCACGGCGCACGAGATTGCCGATGCGCCGCAGATGCGCAAGCTCGCGCGCGAGTGGTATGACGCCAACCTGCGCGGTCGATCAGTGACGAACGCAGCGAGCGGGCGCGAGATCCAGTTCCGCGGCGCAAGGAAGGCGTTCAACACCAGCGCGAGCCCTGAGAAGATCCAGCTTTTTGCAGCCCTCGAGCAGTTGATCAGCAACGGTGAGATCGTATCGTCGGAGCCTTCCACCAACCCCGCGCAGAAGAACGTCAAGGCCTACCACTGGCTTGAAGGTGACGTTCGGATCGGTGACCGCACAGTGCGTGCCGGGGTGACGATCCGTGAGGACAACGAGGGGAACCTCTACTACAACCATAACCCCGTCAATGAGAAAGGGACTCAACCCGTCGGCCCCCTCACCGACCCCGCTCACAAAGCGGGCGGTGTTGAGCCGAAGGGCGAATCCCTTGAGCAAAGTATCGCACCGGCGGACGATGGGATCAACCTGTCGATCCTCGCGCAGACCGCACGCGGCACATTCAACCCCGACACGCTGCGCATCACGCTGCTCAAAGACACGGATCTCTCGACCTTCCTGCACGAATCCGGGCACGCCTTCCTCGAGATGCAGTTCTCTATCGCCAGCAGCCTGCGCGCCTCGGGGGACGAACTCACGGCCGGCGAGCAGCAGATCGTCGCCGATACCGACGCACTTCTGGCTTGGTTCGGCGTGCGCGATCTCAGCACGTGGCACGCGCTCGACTTCGAGGAAAAGCGCGACTACCACGAGCGCTTCGCCCGCGGCTTCGAGGCGTATCTGTTCGAGGGCCGCGCACCGAACCTGGAACTCGCCGGCCTGATGCAGCGCTTCCGCGCCTGGCTTCTGCGGGTCTATCGCGACCTCAAAGCGCTGAATGTCGAGCTGACAGACGAGGTGCGCGGCGTGATGGACCGCATGCTGGCCACTGACGAGGCCATCACCCTGGCCGAGCAAGCACGAAGCATGGTCCCCTTGCTCACCTCGCCGGAAACTTCCGGCATGACACCCGAGGAGTTCGCCGCCTACCAGGCGCTCGGGCAGGATGCCACCGCCGACGCTCAGCAAGATCTTGCCGCGCGTGGCTTGCGCGACATGCGCTGGCTCGCCAACGCGCGCGGGCGTGAGATCAAACGGCTTCAGAAGGAAGCGGCCGGCTTGCGCAAGGCGGCCGAGATGGACGCACGGCGCGAGATCATGAGCCAGCCGATCTATCGCGCCTGGCAATTCCTCACCGGCAAGCTGGGCGAGACCGGGCAACCGGCCGGGCGCGACGAGGACGGCAAGTTTCGCACTGTCGAGCCCGAGGCCCTGCTCGCCGGTCGGCTCGATGCGGTCGCCACCGAGTGGATGCTCGTGGGCGAGCCGGAGATGTTCGCTGCGCTCAAGACTCGGCACATGACCGGCAAAGATGGCCTGCACCCCGATGTGGTAGCCGAGATGTTCGGCTTCACGTCCGGCGACGAGCTGATCCGCACGCTGGCCGACGCCAATCCGCCGGCCGTCGAGATCGAGGCGCTGACCGATCTGCGCATGCTCGAGCAGCACGGCGAACTGGCGAGCGAGGACGCCATCGCGCGCGCTGCGGACGCGGCCATCCACAACGAGGCGCGGGCGCGCTTCCTGGCCACTGAGGCCAACGCCTTGGCCGCGGCCACCGGGCGGCGCAAGATCCTGATGAGCGCCGTGCGCGAGTATGCACGCCTGGCAGTTGCCCGCCTCAGGGTGCGCGACGTGAAGCCCGGTCAATACACGGCGGCCGAGGCGCGCGCCGGCAAGGCAGCTGAAACGGCGAGCCGAGCCGGCGACCTGGCGACCGCCGCCGCCGAGAAGCGCAACCAGTTGCTGAACAATGCCGCGGCCCGCGAGGCGCTGCGCGTGCGCGAGGAGATCGAGGGCTCGGTCAAGTACCTGGGCAAGTTCGGCACCGAGGCCGGCCGCAAGGGCATCCCCGCCGACTACCTGGACCAGATCGACGCGCTGACTGCCGCACTCGATCTGCGCCGCGGGCAGACGCTCAAGGCGATCGACAAGCGCGCCTCGCTCATGGAGTGGGTCGAGGCGATGCGCGAGCGCGGTATCGAGCCGGACATCGACCCGCAGACGGTCGAGGCTGCGGCGCGCAAGTCCTACAAGGACATGACGGTCGAGGAAGTGCGCGGACTGGTTGATGCGGTGCGCCAGGTCGAGCACCTGGGCAAGTTCAAGGACAAGCTGCTCAAGGCCAAGGACGCGCGCGAGTTCGCCGAGATCGAGGCAGAGATCGAAGCGAGCATTCGCGAGCACGGCGGCGACGCGCGGCCGGTCGAGATCGAGGGCCAGGGCGAGGCGAGGCGCGTCCTTGAAGGCTTCCTTGCCGGCAACCGCAAGCTCTCCAGCCTCGTGCGCCAGATGGACGGCGGCCGCGAGAACGGACCGCTGTACCGCACCCTGGTTGCCGCGATGAACGCGCAAGGCACATGGGAGGCGGTGCAGAACGAGAAGGCGGCCGAAGCGCTTGATGCGCTCTACAAACCGATCCTGGCGATGAAGGGCGGCGTCAATGGTGATGTGCGCTTCATCCCTGCGGCCGGGGTCTCGCTCTCGCGCGCCGGCCGTCTGGCTGTCGCCCTCAACTGGGGCAACGAGACCAACCGCCGCCGGGTGCTGTCGAGTGACTTCGGCAACGGGCCGCTCGCCCCCGCGCAGATCGATGCCATCCTCGGCACCCTCACGCGTGAGGAATGGGCTTTCGTGCAGGGGGTCTGGGACCACATCGACAGCTACTGGCCGCAGATCGCCGACAAGCAACGCCGGTTGCTGGGCACTGCGCCGGAGAAAGTCGAGGCGGTCGAGTTCGAGCGCCAGCTCGCCGACGGCAGCACCCTCGTACTGCGCGGCGGTTACTACCCGATCAAGTACGACACCAGTCGCGACGACAAGGCGGCGCAGCACGATGCGGCGGCCATCGCCGACGAGATGAAGCGCGGGGCCTACACCGCGGCCACTACGCGCCGGGGGCACACCAAGGCGCGCGCGGAGGATGTGCGCCGGCCTTTGCGCCTGTCGCTCGACGTGATCACCGAGCACATCGCCCAGGTCAACCACGACCTGGCCTGGCATGAGTGGCTGATCGACGCCAACCGCATCCTGCGCTCGCGCAAGGTCGGCGCGGCGATCCGCGACCACTATGGCGACGCGGTGCTGCGCACCATGCGCGACACGCTCAAGGACATCGCCGCGGCGGACCTCGGAGCGCAGACGGCAGTCGATCGCGTGCTGCTCTACCTGCGCGCCAACGTCTCGCGCGCCACCATGGGCTTTTCGCTCACCACGGCGCTGCTGCAGCCCTTCGGCCTCACGCAGTCGATGGCACGCATCGGCACGACACACGTGCTGCGCGGCATGGCCCGCTGGGCGGGCGACACGGCGCGCTTCGAGAACACGCTCGGCTGGATTCAGGAGCGCTCGGAGTTCATGCGCCTGCGCAACAAGACATTCAACCGCGAGCTGTACGAGATCCGCGGCAAGGCCACCGGTGGCAAGAGCCGCGCGCAGCAGATCTACGATGCCAGCCTGTTCATGTTGATGCAGAAGATGCAGCTCGTGGCCGACGTACCGACCTGGCTGGGCGCCTACGAGAAGGCGCTCGATGGCGGAATGGAAGAAGCCGAGGCGGTCGCCCTCGCAGACCGCGCGGTGATCGAGTCGCAGGGCGGCGGGCAGACCAAGGATCTGTCCGAGATCCAGCGCAAGCACCCGATGCTGACCATGTTCTACAGCTACTTCTCGGTCACCTACAACCTGATGGCCGAGAGCACGGCGCGCACCGAGTGGAAGAACCCGCTCGCCGTGGCCGGCTGGATGAGCGACATGATGCTGCTCGCCGTGATCCCGGCGCTCGCCCCGGCGATCATCCTCGCGCTGCTGCGCGGCGAAGGCGGTGACGACGAAGATTGGCCGAAGAAGCTGGCCAAGTGGCAGGCGTCCTACCTGATGGGCACGCTGCCGATGATGCGCGAGTTCAGCGGCACGGTGGATGGGTACGACTACGGCGGCGTGCCGGTGGGCCGCGCGGTCGGCGATGTGGGCAAGCTGGCGACGCAGGTCGCCCAGGGCGAGGCCGACGAAGGCCTGGCGCTGGCCTTCGTCCGCATGGTCGGCACGTTGTTCGGCATCCCGGTGACCCAGGCGGTGCGCAGCTGGCGCGGCTGGAAGGCGTGGGAAGATGGCGATGCGCCGGCTACGTCGGTACTGGTCGGCCCGCCGCGCAGGGACTGAGGGTGCGCGTAGCGCGGTAACTGGCCGGTAGCCTCACGACAATCTCCCAGGAGCGCCGGGCATGACCATCTCCAGCACCAACCGCAAGGCCGGGCCGTATTCATGCAACGGCGCGACGGTGTCTTTTCCGTTCTCGTTCAAGGTTTTCCAAACGAGCGACGTTCGTGTCGTACTGACCGACTCAAATGCTGTCGAGACCGACCTCACGCTTGGCGCGGACTACAGCGTAGCTCTCAACGCCGATCAGGATGCCGCTCCGGGCGGCACGATCACAACCGTTGCAACCTACGCCAGTGGCAACCTCGTCACGTTGACCAGTCAGGCGCAAAACCTCCAACCAGTAACCCTGACCAACCAAGGGGGTTTCTATCCGAAGGTCATTAACGATGCTCTCGATCGAATGACCATCTTGGTGCAACAGGTAGCGGAGCAGGTAAGCCGCGCGGTCAAAACCAACATCAGCAGCGACAGCACCCCTGATCAGTTGCTTTCCGACATCGGAGCAGCCGTGACCAACGCGTCGAACTCGGCAACGGCCGCCGCAGGCAGTGCCACGGCCTCCGCCGGTTCCGCAACGGCTTCTGCCAATTCGGCGACCGCATCGGCGAACAGCGCCGCAGCGGCGGCCCAAAGTGCGACGGATGCAAGTAACGCTCCAGTGGCTGTCCCGACGCATGCCGCTGCAGGCAAGGCGACGCCTGTTGATGCTGACGAAATTCCGCTGGTGGATTCCGCCGCTTCTTGGGCGCTCAAGAAGCTGACGTGGGCGAACCTCAAGACGACACTAAAAACCTACTTCGACACGATCTATGCAAGCGTAAGTAGCGTTGTTTCGCAGGCAAGCACCGCAGAAGTATCAGGCGAATCCGCCGTCGCCAAGTACATCAGTCCCGACCGTCTCAGCAGTAGCAAACGCGTGGCTAAAGCGCGGTGTGTTTTTGCAGGCGCAACAGCTGGAACCAACGCCCCCACCAGTGGCTTCAACGTCACCAGTGTCACCAGAAATGCGATCGGCAACTGGACAATCAATTTCACTAGCAACATGGCGACGGCGGATTTCTCGTATGCGCTCAGTTTCAAAGGCAGCGCCGGAACCGGCCAAACGTGCGGAAAGGTCAGCTCCACGACGTCATCACTCACAATTTTCGGAGCCACCAACGGTGTGGGCGCAGCGGATCTAGCCGAAATCACAGTCACCATATTCGAATAATCGGAAAAGAAGATGCCTGTATTCCAAGCCCCAAATGGCGACACTTTCCGCCTTGATGATCCGAGCCAAGTCGATTCCCTCCCCCAGGGCAGCAAAGAGATCTCCGAGGTAGAGCTTGCTGGGATTCTCGCAAGCCGCGCGGTCGATCCTTCCGGCGTCGTTCCGCGCGTCGTGACCATGCGCCAAGCCCGCCTTGCGCTGCTGCAGCAAGGTCTGCTCGGCTCGGTCGAGACTGCCATGCAGTCCGCCGGGCAGGCCGCGCAGATCGAATGGGAATACGCGCAGGGTGTCGAGATGGGCAGTCCATTGGTCGAGGCGATGCGCGACGCGCTCGGACTGACCGACGACGACGTGCTCGGCCTGTTCGCAATCGCAGGGGGTCTGTGATGAAGATCAAGCCCACGGTGGTGGCTGTCGCGGTCTTCATCGTCTTGCTGGTGCTCGCGGCGTTCAACGCCAGTGCGGAACCCGGCTTCCGTACTTCGCTCGGCTACACCGTCGCCAACTCGCACACGCCGTGGGGCGAGTTCGGCTACGAATTCCAGAACGGATGGGAATTGGCGGGCTCGGTGTCCGGGGCCGGCGACACAGCGCGCAGCCCGCAAGGTGAGGTCTCGACCGCCTCGTGGTCGCGCATCGTGCGGCCCGACTGGTGGCTGCTCGGTGGGCGCAACTATTACCGGCTCGGCGTGGCGTACGTCGATGGCTCGTCGCTGATCGGCAATAGCAATTTCCGGCTCGGCATCGGTCTGGAATACCGGGTGTTTCAGATCGAGTACTTCCACTACTCAAGCGC
Organism: Pseudomonadota bacterium; assembly: GCA_008501585.1. Classification (GTDB taxonomy): domain Bacteria; phylum Pseudomonadota; class Gammaproteobacteria; order Burkholderiales; family Rhodocyclaceae; genus Nitrogeniibacter. The sequence goes on from QQUN01000078.1 coordinate 29,933, forward strand.
GGGCATTCATCAACCGAACACCGGGATTGATGGAATTCAACTGCGATTCACGTACTGATGCGACGCGCTGACGCCGAGATGCAGCAGAAAATCGAAGCCCTCATCCAAGAGGAGGCTGACCCGCGTGAGCGCGCGCGCCTCCTGATCCTGTACCAGATCGCGAGCGTGCTGATCGACAACGTGGCGGCCGTGCGCGAGACGACGGAAGAATTCAAAGCCCACCGGATCGAGTACGAGGCTCACATCGCTCGCGACGAAAGCTACATCAACCAAGGGCGTGGGATGTGGCGGATTGCCGGCGTGGTCTTGCTCATCGCCCAGGTGTCGCTCGGCTATCTCTACACCCAGCACATCGACGCCATGCGCAAGGTGGAGGCCCTGGTCGCGTCACAAGGTAAAGACATCGACGGGCTGAAGGCCTGGAAGCAGTTTGAAGACCGCAACGGGAGCAACCGCAAATGATCGAAACCCTGCTCGGCACGCTCTTTGGCGGCCTCTTCCGCCTGGCACCGGAAGCGCTCAAGTGGCTCGACCGCAAGGACGAGCGCAAGCACGAACTCGCCATGTTCGATAAACAGCTCGAAGCCGACAAGCTAAAGGGCGATCAGGCCATCGCGCAGATCGACGCCCAGGCCGACGCCACCATCGGGGCGGCCGAGATCCAAGCGATCATCGAGGCGACCAAGGCCCAGGCGGCGCAGACCGGCATCCGCTGGGTGGATGCCTTCAACGCGCTGATGCGGCCGACAATCACCTTCTGGTGGGTGATCGTGCTCTACAGCGTGGCGCTGTGGGCGCGCTTCGACGTGCTCGTCGCTGGCGGGCAATCCAACGTGCAGGCCATCCTCGCCTTGTGGGGTACGGACGAGAAAGCGATTGTCGCCAGCATCATCTCGTTCTGGTTCGTCGATCGCAGCCTGCGGAAGATGTCCGGGCGATGATCCCCGAGCCACTTCTGTCGCTCATCCGCAAGTTCGAGGGCTTGCGCCTCAAGGCATACCGTTGCCCCGCCGGCGTGCCGACGATCGGCTACGGGCACACCGGGCCGGACGTAAGCATGGACATGCCGCCCATCACAGCGCCTCAAGCCGAGGCACTGATGCACCAAGACGCCGACGTGTTCTACCGCGCCTGCGGCCGCCTCTCGCCGCGCCTGTGGTTGGAGGGCGACGCCAAGCACGCGGCCATCGCCGACTTCTGCTTCAACCTCGGCACGACCCGCTACAAGGCGAGCACGCTCAAGCGCCACGTCGATGCCGGTGACTGGCAAGGCGCCGCCGAGGAGATGCAGAAGTGGGTATGGGGCGGCGGGCGCAAGCTCCCCGGCCTCATCGCCCGACGGGCGGCCGAGGCGCGTCTCCTCGCCTGAACATCCGGCGTACCACCCACCAGGCGGCTATGAGTGCGAGGAGGAAAGGAACGTCACCCGCCCCTGAGCCGGGGCCGCCGAACAGCTTTCCTACCTGAGCGCCGATCACCAGTATGACGATGGCCACCGCGAACGCCTTTGCCGTTTTCATATATTCCACCTCGCAAGCTGTCTAAAAACAAAAACCCGCATCAACAATGATGCGGGTTTTGTGGGGGTTGTACTAGTCCTATTTCTTAGACATCAAACCTCAATTTTCTCTGCAACTTCAACGAATTCCGCTATTTCGTTAAAGTTCATGTAGCGATAGACGTCGGCCGCCTTGGCTTCGAGCGACTGGACCTGCGCCAGGTACTCGGTGGTGGTCGGGATCTTGCCGGTCAGGGCGCACACCGCGGCCAGCTCGGCGGAGCCGAGATAGACCTGGGTGTCGATACCGAGGCGGTTCGGGAAGTTCCGGGTCGAGGTCGACATGGCGGTCGAGCCCTTGCGGATCTGCGCCTGGTTACCCATGCACAGCGAGCAACCCGGCATTTCCATGCGGGCGCCAGACTTGCCGAGCACCGAGTAGTAGCCTTCCTCGTTGAGGATCATGGCGTCCATCTTGGTCGGCGGGGCGATCCACAGGCGGGTCGGGATGTCGCTCTTGCCTTCCAGGACCTTACCGGCGGCACGGAAGTGACCGATGTTGGTCATGCACGAACCGATGAACACTTCGTCGATCTTGGCGCCGGCGACTTCAGACAGCGTCTTGACGTCGTCCGGGTCGTTCGGGCAGGCCACGATCGGCTCCTTGATGTCGGCCAGGTCGATGTCGATCACCGCGGCGTACTCGGCATCGGCGTCGCCCTTGAGCAGCTCGCCCTTGGCGATCCACTCTTCCATGGCCTTGATGCGGCGGCCCAGGGTGCGCTTGTCTTCGTAGCCGTTGGCGATCATCCACTTCATGAGCGTGATGTTCGAGTTCATGTACTCGACGATCGGCGCCTTGTTCAGATGCACGGTGCAACCGGCAGCGGAACGCTCGGCCGAGGCGTCGGACAGCTCGAACGCCTGCTCGACCTTGAGGTCCGGCAGACCTTCGATCTCGAGGATGCGGCCCGAGAAGATGTTCTTCTTGCCCTTCTTCTCGACGGTCAGCAAGCCGGCCTTGATGGCGTACAGCGGAATGGCGTTGACCAGGTCGCGCAGGGTGACGCCGGGCTGCATCTTGCCCTTGAAGCGCACCAGCACCGACTCGGGCATGTCCAGCGGCATCACGCCGGTGGCGGCTGCGAAGGCCACCAGACCGGAACCGGCCGGGAAGGAGATGCCGATCGGGAAGCGGGTGTGCGAGTCGCCACCGGTACCGACGGTATCGGGCAGCAGCAGGCGGTTGAGCCAGGAGTGGATCACGCCGTCACCCGGACGCAGCGAGACGCCGCCACGGGTGGAGATGAAGCTCGGCAGCTCGCGGTGCATGCGCACGTCGACCAGCTTCGGATAGGCGGCGGTGTGGCAGAAGGACTGCATCACCAGGTCGGCCGAGAAACCGAGGCAGGCCAGATCCTTGAGCTCGTCGCGGGTCATCGGGCCGGTGGTGTCCTGGGAGCCGACGGTGGTCATCTTCGGCTCGCAGTAGGTCCCCGGGCGGATGCCCTGGCCTTCCGGCAGACCGCAGGCACGGCCGACCATCTTCTGGGCCAGCGAGAAGCCCTTGCCGGAATCGGCCGGATCCTGCGGCAGGCGGAACAGCGTGGAGACCGGCAGGCCCAGCGCTTCGCGCGCCTTGGCGGTCAGGCCGCGACCGATGATCAGCGGAATGCGGCCACCGGCGCGCACTTCGTCGAGAATGACCGGGGTCTTGAGCGCGGCTTCGGCGATTTTCTCGCCGTTCTTGAAGGCGGTGACCACGGCGGTGGCCTGGTCAACCTTCAGCTCGACCTCGTCACCCATGTCCATGGCGTTGACGTCGATCTCGATCGGCAGCGCGCCGGCATCTTCCATGGTGTTGAAGAAGATCGGGGCGATCTTGGAACCCAGGCACACGCCACCGAAGCGCTTGTTCGGCACGAAGGGGATGTCTTCGCCGGTAAACCACAGCACCGAGTTGGTGGCCGACTTGCGCGAGGAACCGGTACCGACCACGTCACCGACGTAGGCCACCAGGTTGCCCTTGGCGCGCAGGTCTTCGAGGAACTTGACCGGGCCGCGAACACCGGCTTCTTCCGGCTCGATCCCGGCGCGCGGGTTCTTGAGCATGGCCAGCGCGTGCAGCGGGATGTCGGGACGCGACCAGGCATCCGGCGCCGGCGACAGGTCGTCGGTGTTGGTCTCGCCAGTCACCTTGAAGATGGTGACCTTCATCGAGGCCGGCACTTCCGGGCGGCTGGTGAACCACTCGGCGTCGGCCCAGGACTGCATCACGGCCTTGGCGTTGGCGCTGCCCTTGGCGGCCAGTTCCTTGACGTCGTGGAAGTAGTCGAACATCAGCAGGGTCTTTTTCAGGCCCTCGGCGGCGATGCCACCGACTTCGGCGTCGTCGATCAGGTCGATCATCGGCTTGATGTTGAAACCGCCGAGCATGGTGCCCAGCAGTTCGGTGGCCTTGGCACGCGACACCAGCCCACAGGCCAGTTCGCCCTTGGCGACCTTGGCCAGAAACTCGGCCTTCACCTTGGCGGCATCGTCCACACCGGCAGGCACGCGATGCGTCAGGAGTTCAACCAGAAAACCTTCTTCGCCGGCGGGCGGGTTCTGGAGCAGTTGAACCAGTTCTTCGGTCTGCTGCTTGTCCAGCGGCAGAGCGGGAATGCCAAGCGCCTCGCGCTCGGCGGCATGCTGACGGTAGGCTTGTAGCACGGCGGTATCCTTCCTGTTACACAGTGGCAGAGAGCCCCGAAGCAGATGCCGCGGGGACGAACGGACGAATTATATATCTTTTATAAGACTGAGTCTGGACGAAGCGACTTACGGCACGCTTACGCACCTGCAGCAATTGTACTCCGCTTGGCGTCTCGCGTAACGGCCGGGGGAACACCGCCGCCGCCCGGCAGTCCGACTTGGGCCTGACCCGACCCGCTGACCGCCAGGAGACTGCCATGCCCGCGCTGCCGCAAACACTGTCGACCTTCACCACCGCCTCGGGGCAACAGGGGCGCTATCACGCCCTCCCCGCCCTGGCCGAACTCGGGCCGGTCAATCGCCTGCCGGTATCGATCCGGATCGTGCTCGAATCGCTGCTGCGCCACTGCGACGGCCACCGCGTCACGCCCACGCATGTGCAGCAACTGCTCAACTGGCAGCCGCGTGGCGCGCGCACGGAGGAGATCCCTTTCGTGGTGGCGCGCGTGGTGTTGCAGGACTTCACCGGCGTCCCCCTGCTGGTGGACCTGGCCGCCATGCGCAACGTCGCCGAGGCCATGGGCAAGCCGCCCACGCTGATCGAGCCCATGGTGCCGGTCGATCTGGTGGTCGACCACTCGGTACAGGTCGATCACTACGGCACCCCAAGCGCCCTGCGCCAGAACATGGACAAGGAGTTCGAGCGCAACGGCGAACGCTATCGCTTCATGAAATGGGGCATGCAGGCCTTCGACACCTTCAAGGTGGTGCCGCCGGGCATCGGCATCGTGCACCAGGTCAATCTGGAGCATCTCTTCCACGGCGTGCGCAGCAGCGGGGACGACCTGTACTACCCCGACACCCTGGTCGGCACCGACTCGCACACCACCATGATCAACGGCGTCGGCGTGGTCGGCTGGGGCGTGGGCGGGATCGAGGCCGAGGCGGCCATGCTCGGCCAGCCGGTGTACATCCTCACGCCGGACGTGATCGGCGTCGAGTTGACTGGCGCGCTACCCGAAGGCACCACCGCCACCGACCTGGTATTGACGGTGACGGAAATGCTGCGCCGCGAAAAAGTGGTCGGTACATTCGTCGAGTTCTTCGGTGACGGCACCGCCAGTCTGTCCGTCACCGACCGCGCCACCATCGCCAACATGGCGCCGGAATATGGCGCAACGATGGGCTTCTTCCCGGTGGACGAAAAAACCGTCGACTACATGCGCAAGACCGGGCGCAGCGAAGACGCGTGCGAGCGGTTCGAAGCCTACTTCCGCGCCCAGGAGATGTTCGGCATCCCCCGGCATGGCGAGATTGACTACACCCGCGCGCTCAAGCTCGACCTGGCCAGCATCGTCCCCTCGCTGGCCGGCCCGAAACGCCCGCAGGACCGCATCCCCATGCCCGCCATGGGCGAACGCTTCAACACGCTGTTTGCCGCCCCGGCGACCGAGAACGGCTTCAACCGCAGCGCGGACGCGCTCGGGCAACGCTATCCGACCGCCCTGCCCGGCGTCGACCTCGGCCACGGCGACATCCTCATTGCGGCCATCACCTCCTGCACCAACACCTCCAACCCCGCGGTGATGATCGCCGCCGGCCTGCTGGCGCAGAAAGCGGTGGCGCGCGGGCTGCGCGTCAAGCCGCATATCAAGACCTCGCTCGCCCCCGGCTCGCGCGTTGTCACCGATTACCTCACCCGCGCCGGCCTCATCGACCCCCTGGCCGAACTCGGCTTTGCGCTGGCCGGCTACGGCTGCACCACCTGCATCGGCAACTCGGGCGATCTCGCCCCCGAGCTCAACGCAGCCATCACCGAGCACGATGTCGTCGCCGCGGCGGTGCTCTCCGGCAACCGCAACTTCGAGGCGCGCATCCACCCCAACATCCGCGCCAACTACCTCGCCTCGCCACCGCTGGTGGTGGCCTACACACTGGCCGGACGCGCCAACATCGATCTCAGCCGCGAATCGCTGGGCACCGCGGCCGACGGCAGCGCCGTGTTTCTGAAGGACATCTGGCCCACCTCCGACGAGATCGCCGCGGTCATGCCGCTGGCGCTCGACCCGGCGACCTTCCGCCGTCGCTATGCCGACTTCACCGACGATGCCGACCTGTGGACCGGCATCCCCGCCCCGACCGGCGACGTCTACGCCTGGCCGGCGTCCACCTACATCGCCAAGCCGCCCTTCTTCGACGACTTCGGCATGACGCCGCCGCCGCGCACCGACATCACCGGCGCCCGCGCCCTGCTGCTGCTGGGCGACTCGGTCACCACCGACCACATCTCCCCCGCCGGCGCCTTCGGCGAGCAGACCCCGGCCGGTCAGTGGCTGCGCGCGCACGGCGTCGAGCGGCGCGACTTCAACTCCTACGGCTCGCGCCGCGGCAACCATGACGTGATGATGCGCGGCACCTTCGCCAATGTGCGGATCAAGAACCTGATGCTGCCCGCCGACGCCGATGGCTCACGCATCGAGGGCGGCTTCACCTTGTTCGACGGCCAGCAGACCACCGTCTTCGATGCCGCCGAGCGCTACAGACAAGCCGGCACACCCACGGTGATCTTCGCCGGCGAGGAATACGGCACCGGCTCCTCGCGCGACTGGGCGGCCAAAGGCACGCAACTGCTCGGCGTACGGGCGGTGATCGCGCGCAGCTTCGAACGCATCCACCGCGCCAACCTGGTCGGCATGGGCGTGCTGCCCTTGCAGTTTGCCGACGGCGACAGCTGGCAATCGCTCGGCATCGGCGCCGACGACCGCTTCGACCTCATCGGCGTGGCCGGCGAACTCGCGCCACGCCAGCCGGTCACCCTGCGCATCCATCGCGCGGCAGGCGGCACCGACGACATCACCCTCCATTCCCGGATCGACACCGAGGTCGAGGTCGCCTACTACCAGCACGGCGGCATCCTGCCTTATGTGTTGCGGGACATTCTGTCGTAACCGCACTCAGTGCCCTCGGCCGGCCAGACCGGCAGCCAGGGCACACAGCCAGCGCGGCCGTGCGCTCAAGGTCAGGGCCACGGCGACCGCGGCGCCACTCAACTGCATGACCCCGAGCACGCTGCCGAAGCCGGCGCCTTCGCGCCACACCGCCAGCGCAATGCTCGTGGCAAGGGCCAGCGCACCAGCCCACCGAAGGCCGCGCCGCCGCCCGACGGGCAACACACGACTGCCCGCCAGATCGCGCCAATGCCGCGACATGGACAGCGCCAGCAGCCCAAAGCCGCCATACGCCGCCAGGCAGGCGGCGAGCAGCGCCCCCTCAGCCATGACCGCCATCCACCGCGGCATGCGCCGCTGTCGATGACCGCCGGCCATGCCGCGCCGCCCAGCCAGCGAGCCCGGCGCTCAACAGCAGCACACCATCGACCCCGGCCACCGCCCACTGCCCCGCCGCCACCGCCGCCAGCGGGTGCAGCCCGGTGGTCAGCGTGTTGAGCACCACCGCGGCAACGGCCGCCAGGCCAATCATCCGGCTCTGTGCCCGCCAGGCCTCGTGGGGACGCAGCGCGGCATGGCAGAAGCCCAGCACCCACACGCCGAAGAAAACCTGCATCTCCACCCCCGCCCGACCGGCCAGCTCGGCCGGCAGCAGCCGGTTGGCCAGCAAGAAGGCCAGCGTGGCAATCATGGTGCCGGTCATGCCGCCCACGGTCAGCGCCTCGACCAGGCGCATTCCCGCTCCAGCCCCGCGGCGCCGGCGCGCCGCCAGCCAGAACAGCAGCCCGGAGCCGATCATCATGCAGCCGGCCAGGCCGGCCACGAAATACAGGCCGCGCAGCAGGCCATGGCGAAACTGGATGAAGTGCAGGCCGGCGATGAAGCGCTGCACGGCCATCACCGGCCGGGCCCCGTGCCGATGCAGCAAGCGACCGCTGGTACCGTCGAAGATGAGCCGGTCGATGTTCATCGGGATGTCATCGGCCACGCTGCGGCGGATCTCGACATAGGCCGCAGCGTCACCCGGATGGCGCACGCGGACCTGATACGCCTCGCGGCCTTGCCACAGCGCGCGCGCGGTGGCGAGCATCGCATCCAGCGAGGCCAACTCGCCCGGTCGGCCGCTGGCGGGGCGCTGCCAGCTACCGAAGGCCGCCTGATCGAAGGCCGCGCGCGCCCCGCCGGCGGCACCGGTGTAAGCCACCTGGTAGGCCGCAGGAAAGTAGATGGCGAAGAAGATGATCAGCCCCGACAGGGTGATGACGAAATGAAACGGCAAGACCAGCACACCGCTGAGGTTGTGCACATCGAGCACCGCGCGCGGCAAGGCACGCGTCGGCCGGAAGGTGAAAAAGTCGCTGAAGATGCGGCGATGCACGATCACGCCGGACACCAGCAGCACCAGCATGGCCATGCCGGCGGCACCGACAAGCCAGTAGCCCAGGTCGGCAAAGCGCAGATGCAGGCGGAAATGGAAGGGAAAGAAAAAGCCGCTCGCACCGACGCTGCCGGCCTCGGGCAGCAGCCGGCCGCTGGCCGGATCGATGTGGCGGCGCACCGGCTGGCCCTGCCCGTCGGTGTAGCGCAGTTCGATTGCCGGTACGCGCGCGCCCGGCAACACCACGGTCCACATCGCCGCGCCAGCGGCCAGGCGTTCGGCCACGGGCACCACGGTGGCGTCCAGGGACGGGGTTGCGGCCGGCGCGGGCAAGCGGGTCGCCGGCATCATCCAGCGGTCGATCTCGCGGTCGAACACCGACAGGCTGCCCATCCAGAAGATGATGAAGAGCAGCGTGCCCAGACACACCCCGGCCCAGGTGTGGAGCCCGGCCATGGCCTGGCGCAACCGCGCGGTCATGTCACGCCGCCACCGGCAGGCGGATGCCCAGCGCCAGCACCCAACTCAAGGCCGCGCCGCCCAGCAGCCCGGCCCACACCCGCCACAGGCGCGGTTCGACCGCGGCCCACAGCAGCACCAGCAGATAGATGATGAAGCCGAGCATGGCGGCCAGCACCACGGCCTCGCTGTGCGCCATGCCGGCCACGGCGGGCAGGGCCACGGCAAGGAGCGCCACGGCACCGGCGGCAAACGCGTAGCCCGCGCCCACTGCCGCCAGCACCCGCGAGACCACCCGGCCGCCGTGTCGTGGCACGACTCAGAAGTCCACCCGGTAGCCGACCGTCAGGGTGCGCCCGCGCCCCTTGAAGTAGCGCTCGTCACGCGTGGTGGAGTCGGCGCTCTGGCCGTAGTAGGTGACGTAGTCTTCATTGAACAGGTTCTCTACGCCGACACTGACCAGCCCCTCGCTCAGGCGGTAGCTCACCGACGCATCGACCAGGCTGTAGCCATCGAAGTCCAGCGATGCCTTGTCGAAGCTGCGGTCGAAATAATGATTGGCCTGCACCTGGGTTTCCAGGCGATCGCTCCAGCGGGCGAGCCAGCCCAGCGAGAGGCGGTTGGGCGAGATGTTGGCGCCGTCCAGATCGGTGTCGACCTTGCCGTCACCATTGGTGTCCGAGCGGCCGGTCAGTCGCGCGTAGCCGGCGCTCAGGCGGTGGTCGTCGGTCACACGCCATGCGGCGCTGGCCTCGACCCCGCTGATCTCCGTCCGTTCGCGCCGCACCTGGTACACCCCGCCGACGTTGACCAGGCGCGAGCCGAGATCGGCGTCCGATTCGAAGTAGCTCGCCTCGAACTCGAGCGGGCCGTGGGCCAGGCGGACGCCAAGCTCGCGGTTGTCGGTGACGATGGGCTGCAGATCGAGGAAATCATCCACGCGCTGACCGCTCTGGTTGATGCCGCGCAGCACCCGGCCGACATCCGGCATGCCGAAGCCCTCCGAGTAGTTGGCAAACACCTGCGCCCAGTCGGTGGCCTGGACGACGATGCCCGCGTTGAACAGCGTCTCCTGGAAGCTGGGCTCTCCGCCTTCCACCAGCACGCCGTTGGCCGAGGCGACGGTGCGGAAGGAGTCGACCTTCAGCTCGGCATACTCGCGCCGCACACCGGCCTGCAGCTTGAGCCGCTCGACCGGGCGCAACTCGGCCTGCAAGAAGGGGGCAAAGTTGCGGAAGGTCGTCTCCGGCACCCATTCACGGTCGGTGGCGATGAGCATCTGGCGAGTGGTGTCCTGGAGCATGTCGAAGCCGCCGGTGAGGGTCAGCCGGTCGGAGAACAGATCGTGACGGCTGAGCGTGAACTTGGCGCCGAGCTTGTCCGACTCGTTCTGCGACTGGTCGAACAAGGTCCCCACCGGCGCCAGGCTGGCGTCCTGGAAGGTGCCGAAGGTGCCGCCGCCGAAGCGCGCGCGGAAGCGCTGCGAGTAAAGCTGCGCGGCGAGCTCGTGCCCTGCCAGGTTGCTGTGCTTGTAGGCCAGGCTGGTGGTCGTCACGTCGTTCTGCGGCGCCTTGCCCGCCGGGGTGCCGCGGCGCGAGGTGGCGGGGATGCCGGCATCGGCATCGCCCGGCACGTTGACATAGTCGTTGTTGCCCTTGAGCACGAAGCGGTTGAGGCTGAAGGCAAGGTTCTGGTCCTCGTCGAACCAGTAGCCGAGCTTGAGCAGGATGTCGTGGCTGACCGAATCCATGATGTCGCCCTGGGTGTTGTCCACCCCGATCGACCGGCCGCCACCATCGTAGAACAGGCCTTGGGTCTGGTAGCTGGCGCCGGCCAGGAATTCCCAGCCGTCCTTCATGCCCTCGACACGGTAGTCGAGCTTGTAGCCCAGCCCGTCAGCCGCCGAATCCGTCGGTCCGGTAAAGCGGATGCCTGCATGCTGGCGCAGCGCCTCGCTGCGGGTGCGGCGGGTGACGAAGTTGATGATCCCGCCCGTGGCGCCCAGGCCGTGCTCGGCACTGGCGCCGTGGATGATCTCGATCCGCTCGACCATCGACAGGTCGATGGTGTAGCCGTCGCGGGAGCTGTCGCGCAGCGGGTTGGACTGCGGCACGCCGTCAATCATGAACAAGGGGTTGCGACCGCGGAAGGTCTCGCCGGCATTGGACAGCTTCTGGCGGCTCGGCGAGTAGGACGGCAGCAGATTGCTCAGCACCTGCGCCTGGTCCGACGACACCGCAAGCTGGCGCTCGATCTGCTCGCGCGAAATGACGGTGATCTTCTGCGCCGTCTCGCCCGCCACACTGCCCGAACGGGTGGCGCTGACGGTGACGCTGTCCAGTTCGGTCGGCCGTTGCTCGGCCGCGGCGGGCAGCGCCAGCATCGCCCCCACAAGGGCGGTTACGGCCGGCAGTCGACGGCCGGGGGCAGGACGGTAAAAACGCAGCATCAGTCACTCTCCATGTCTATCGTGATTCAAACCATGGCTGGCGAGGAGCGAGGCTCGTGGCTGGCTGCGGCAGGCCGGCCCTGTCCGCGCCATCGGGCGGCGGCAGGGTGCCGGTGAGTTCAGGCGTCCCGCCGCGGCAGATCGGTGCGGGGGAAAACCAAGGAAGGGCGGCATTCTAATTGATAACGATTCTCAACTACAACCCTTGCCCTCGGCGGCGCCATGTTGCGCCTTCCGCAACGGGTGCTTCACAGCCCCGTCCGACGGCGCTACCGTGCACCCGCATGACACCCCGACACCGCCCCTGCCCCTGCGGCCGCCCGGCCACCTATGCCGCCTGTTGCGGCCGACTGATTTCCGGCGATGCCATCGCGGCGGATGCCGAGTCGTTGATGCGCTCGCGCTATACCGCCTATTGCGTGGGCGCCGCCGACTACCTGCGCGCCACCTGGCATGTATCGACCCGGCCCGCGGCGCTGACACTGGACGACACCCCGCGCTGGACCGGCCTGCGCATTGAATCGGCCACGTCCACGGGGCCAACGACGGCCACCGTCGGTTTCGTGGCCCGCTACCGCAGCGGCGGGCGTGCCGGTGAGCTTCGCGAGCTCAGCCGCTTCGTGTGCGAGGACGGCCGCTGGTATTACGTGGATGGCGATATCCAGGACGACTGACAGCCAGCTGCCGGGCTGCCTATAATCGGGCTTCCAGGCTTTCGCCGCACTCCGGAGCGCCCGCGCATGAATCTCGAGAAGGTCATCTTCGGCTTCTTCATCGTCCTCGCCGCCACGCTCAACTTCGGCTTTTTCGTCGGTGACCTGAGCAACCCCGAGCACCACGACATCTACGAACTGTTCGCCGCCATCGTGGTCAACCTGATCGCCACCGTGCTCAAGTTCGGCGACCGCACACAGATCGGGGCGGTGCACCTGTCCACCTCGCTGGTGGCCGACCTGCAGCTGATTGCCGCCGCCATGGTGTGGGGCTACGGCGCCCATGTGCTTGGCACCGGCATGACGCCGGACATCACCGCCAAGGTGGTGTCGCTGTCGGGCGGCGCCCTGTTCGCCAACGTGGTCTCGGTCATCATCCTGATCGCCGAAACCATCATGCAGCGTCGATGACGCCAGCCACCCACCACAGCACGCTGTTCCTCGCCGTGCGGCGCCTGCGGGCGCCGCTGATCACGCTCATCGTCATCTTCGCCATTTCGGTGCTGGGGCTGACCCTCGCACCGGGCATCGATGGCCGCCAGATGAGCTTTTTCCACGCCTTCTACTTCATCAGCTACACCGCCACCACCATCGGCTTTGGCGAAATCCCGCTGACGTTTTCCGAGCAGCAGCGCCTGTGGGTGACCGTCTGCATCTACATGGCCGTGGTTGGCTGGGCCTACACCATCGGTTCGCTGTTCGCCCTGCTGCAGGACCACACCTTCCAGAACGCCATCGCCACCGAGCGCTTCGCCCGCCAGGTCCGGCGCATCCACGAACCCTTCTATCTGGTCTGCGGCTACGGGGAGACCGGCCGCCTGGTGTGCAAGGCGCTGGACCGCCTCGGCGAACGCGCCGTGGTGGTCGAACGCAATCCGGACAAGGCCGGCGAGCAGGAGCTGCATGGCTACGTGACCGACATGCCCTGCCTGGCCGCCGACGCCAGCCTGCCCGAAACCCTGCGCTTTGCCGGCCTGACCAATCGCCACTGCCGCGGCGTGCTGGCCCTGACCGACGACGACAACACCAACCTGGCCATCGCCATCTCCGCGCGCCTGCTGGCCCCCAAATTGCCGGCCATGTGCCGCGCCAGTTCAAGCGAGGTGGCTGCCAACATGGCATCGTTCGGCACGCGGCACATCATCAACCCCTATGCCAAGTTCGCCGAGTACCTGGCCCTGGCGCTGCATGCCCCCAACTCCTACCACCTGCTGACCTGGCTGACCGGCATCCCCGGCTCGGCCATCGAGCGCCACCGCGACCCGCCGCGCGGCAAATGGGTACTGTGCGGCTACGGCAGCTTTGGCCGCGGGATCGTCAAGGCCTTCGACCGCGAAGACGTGCCGGTCACCATCATCGACCGCGACGCGCCGGACGGCGACGGCCACCGGGTGGTGCGCGGCGACGGCACCGGCGCCGCCACGCTCGAGCGCGCCAACATCGGGCACGCGGTCGGCATCGTGGCCAGCACCGGCAACGACATCGACAACCTGTCGATCGCGGTCACCGCGCGGGAGATCAATCCGGACCTGTTCGTCATCCTGCGCATGAACGCCTATGCCAACCATGCCCTGTTCGACGCCTTCGAATCGGATGTCACCGTCGTGCCGAGCGAGATCATCGGCCATGAATGCCTCGCCGTGCTGACCACCCCGCTGCTCGAGCCCTTCCTGAAGGAAATCGCCGAGCGCAACGACAGCTGGTCGGCCACCTTGCTGACCCGGCTGACCGACCGCTTCGGCTGGCATGTCCCCGCGGTGTGGAGCGTGCGCCTCAACCTCCAGCGCGCACCGGCGCTCTACCGCCACCTGATGCGCAACGGCAATTCGGTCCGCCTCGGTGAATTACTGCGCGATCCGCATGATCGCGCCCACGAACTGCCCGCCGCCGTGCTCTACCTGCACCGCGACGACGACGACCACATTGTTTGCCCCGACGCCGACGAGCTCATCCGCCCCGGCGACCGCCTGTTGATGGTCGGCCTGCCGGCAGCGCGCGCCGACTTTGCCCTGACCGTCGGCAACGGCCACACTCTCGACTACGTGCTCACCGGCGCCGACCGGCCCGGTGGCTGGGTGTGGGAGTGGCTAGCCGATCGGCGGCGACGCACCCCCGACGCCGGCTGACGGCGGCGCGATGGCCGCCAGGATCTCCGCCGGCGTCACCGGCTTGAGCAACAGCCCGTCAAAGCCCGCGGCCAGCACCTGCTCGCGCAACTCGTCCGCGCCGTAGGCGGTGTAGGCCACGATGCGCAGCGGCGCCCCCCCGGCCCGTGCGCGCAACTGGCGGCAAACCTCGTAGCCGCTCATGTCGGGCATGGTGAGATCGAGCAACACCACATCAAAGGGCGTCTGCGCGGCACATGCCAGGGCATCGGCACCGGTCGTCACCTCCTCCACGGTGTGCCCCACACGGCCAAGCACCACGGCCGGCAGCTTGCGGTTGGCAAAATCATCGTCGACGATCAGGATTCGCATGGCAGCACGCGCATCGCGCCCAGTGCAGAACAGACCGACAGTGTGCCCCAAACCCGCGCCGGCTTGCTTGCCGCGACGGCACAAATCGCTATCATGGGCCGGCCATGATCGCCCCCGCCCCTGCCCCCGACCTGAGCATCGACGCCATTGACCGTCGGCTCGCGGCCGCCTGCGACAGCGGTGCGCTCCAGCCAATCCGCACCGAGCAGACGCTGATCAGCGATCACGGCCTGCCGTTCGTGGTCAAGTGGATCGCCCGTGACGCCCTCGCCGGCCATCGGCACAAGCCGGCGCGCTCGCCGCACCACAATCCGTTCCTGCCGCCGGAAGAGACGCTCACCTTTGGCGCGCTGGGCGACACGCATCTGGTGCTGCTCAACAAGTACCCGGTCATGCCGCGCCACCTGCTGGTGGTCACCCGCGTCTTCGAGGCGCAGACCGCGGCCATCACCGAGGCGGATTTTGCAGCGCTGGGCACCATCGTGGCCGCGCATGGCGGTCTGGGCTTCTACAACGCCGGTGAGCGCGCCGGCGCCAGCCAGGATCACAAGCACCTGCAGTGGATCCCCGACCTGCCGCCGCTGGCCCGGCAACTGGCTGCCCGAGCGCCCGAGGACGACGCGAATTTCCGTTTCCGACATGCCTTCGCGGTGCTCCCCGCGGGCCTCTGGTCCGGCAACGCGACGGGCCAGGCGCTTGCGCGCTGTTACCACGCACTGTGCCGCCAGGCCGGCTTCGATCCGCAAGCGGCCGAACTGCCGCCCTACAACCTGCTCGTCACCCGCGCATGGATGTGGCTGATCCCGCGGCGGGCCGAGCGCTGGCAGCACATGTCGATCAATGCCCTGGGCTTTGCCGGCTCACTGTTCGTCAAGTCACGCGAGCAGCTGCCCGCGCTGACCGAGGCCGGCCCGCTGGCGCTGCTCGAAGCGGTCGGAGAACCGGTTTAGGGGCTGCGGACCTATGCCGCCTGAGGGAAGAACCAGGGTTCGATCGGCGGCAGATTGATCTTTTCGCGCAGCTCGTTGCACTTCGGGTTCGGCGTGCCGTCCTCGAAAAACACCGGAAACGCGCGACACGGCGAGGGGCGGTTTTCGTAGATGCTGCACGAGACCGCCTCGCCAATCACCCCCTCAAGCGCACTGCAGCGACGCGGCACGTCGTTGCTGCCTTTCATGCAGCGCATGTGGTGGTTGAGCTTCTCGGTCATGTGCGCCGGCACGAAACCGCCGGGGGCATCGTCCGCCTCGGCCCAATAGAAAGAGATACGGAAATGGGTGCAGCAAATGCCGCACTCAAGACACGGGTTCGGTTCAGTCATGTCCAACACACGCAAAGAGATGCCGGCATGCACCACGGGTGCACACCGCCAAATCGACGACGCTTCGCGCCTGCTGGACTGCGGCGCCCCATAAGGGCATCGCGGGGGGCTAATTGTGACTGCGTTCCATCGATTCCGGCGCGCGGATTATAGCGATTTTGTTCCGGAAAACAATGGCTTCCGGGCGTCCCTATTGCGCCTTCCGGCGCACCGCGATGCTGCGCTTGGCGTCTTCCTTGAAGGCATAGTCGATCCGCCCCTGGCGCACCACGCCGAGCACCAGCATGTTCTCGGTGATGGCGTCATGGTCCTCGGGCGTAAAGGGCCGGATATACGTGGTGACAACGCCCTCGACACCCCGGTTGAGCTGCTCGAGCGCAAGGCGGATCTTGTCGCCATCGGTCGTGCCGGCCAACGACATGGCATTGAACAACACGCGCATGGCGTCGTAGCCCTGCGCCGCCGACATGGCGGATTCCATTGCATCCTTGCCGAAGCGGCTGGCGAACTCGCTGACGAACTGCCTGTGCCGGGTGTTCTCACTGCCGGGAATGAAGGACTGCACCGTCATCACCCCGTCCCCGGCCGGACCGGCCTGATCCAGGAAGTTGCGCATCGACACTGTCCAGCTGGCGAAGGTCGGCGCTCCCCAGCCCATCTCGGCCTTGGTCTTGGCGATCGCCGCCAGCTCCGGACCGATGCCATACATCACCAGCGCCTGCGCACCGGCGGCACGTACCGCGTCGAGCTGCGCGCGCATGTCGCGGTCGCCGATGCCGAAACGCTCGACCCGCACCGGCGTCACGCCGTGCGTGGCCAACGCTTTCACCAAATCCCCCATCTCCGCTTCGCCGTAGCCGGTGTCGTCGGCCAGGATGCCGATCTGGCGAAGCCCCCGCGCTTCAACCAGATGCCGCGCCAGAAAGGCGTTTGACACCCCGGTGCGCGGCGACATGCGGAACACGAAGTTGTGCGGCGCATTGGGCGGCGCGAAGCGACGACTGACTTCGGTGCCGGTCGACACCGCCACCACCAGCGGCACCTTGGCATCTTGGTAGATGTCGATCGACTTGAGCGCCACGCCGGTATTGACGATGCCCACCGTGGCGACGACCTTTTCCGTCTCAACCAGTTCGCGGGCGATGGCCTGCCCCGTGTCCGGGTTTGCGGCATCGTCGCGTTCGACCAGTTCGATTTTGCGCCCGAGCACACCGCCGACATAGGTGTTGATCTCATCCACCGCCATCTGGATGCCGAGCCGCATGCTGTTGCCCATCGGCGCACTGCCGCCGCTGAAGGGGCCTGAGAGGCCGATCTTGATGGGTGCGTCGGCGTGCGCCGCCGCAGCAAACAGGCCTAGCGCCAGCCCGATGGCCGACAGCGTCCGGCCGCGCCAGGCGCGGACAGCGTTTGGAATCATGGGTTGTCTCCGTCTTGCCGGCGCTTGTGGGCGCGCCGGTCGCGGAAGAGTGTAGGTCGAGCGGCGGGCGGCCGCGGATCGGGGCTTACCCGATCAGGGAAAACCCGCCGGCATCTCAGGCGGGCGCGCCGGCGGCGGCATAGGCATGCGGCACCGGCGGCAGGCCGCAGGCATCGCGCAGGTGGCGCATGGCACGCACGGCGGCAGCCGTGGCAGTGAGCCACTCGATGCGCGTGTCGTCGTCGGCGTCATCCACCGAGGCATCGGTCCAGGGCGCCATCGCGCGTTCGATGAGGCCCTCAAACGTCGCCGCATCGTGGCTGTCGAGATCGTCGGCCCAGTCTTCCGGCCACAGGCTCAAGCCCAGTTCGAAACCGGTCATCCACTCGTCACCGAGTTGGGTGCCTTCCGGATCGTCATCGCCACCGTAGAAGAACGGCGCCCAGCCTTCGGGGTCGCCAAGCGTCTCGACCAGCTCGTCGTGGTAGCGCAACACCAGGGTCAGCACCCGCTGCACGCCCGAGCCACGCATGTCGACATCCGACTCGGACCACACCGACGGCAGCCACTCGACCGTCTTGAGCGGCATCGGCGCCACGATGATCGCCGCCAGGTAGCCATCGAGCATCTCCAGGCTCATGCAGTCATCGGGAACCGCATCCGACGCGAGCAGCGCCTCGAAGGCGTCCATTTCCGATTCGCTCAGGCAAACGTCGTCCTGTTGCGTGCTGTTCATGCGCCTCTCCCTTGGATAGCGTCGGTGGTCACCGACGCCCGCCAGCATGCCGCAAGACGGCAGCGCCCGCAACAACAACTCAGCCCGGGGCGTCCAGATCGACCACGGCACGATACAGCGGCTGCCCCGAGTCGCGGTATTTGCGCTCAAACGGCGTCAGTGGCGTGGGCGCCTCGAAGGTTTCCCAGGGCACCGCCCGCCCGATCAACAGCCCGAGCGCGAGGGTGTATTCCTCAATGTACACCTGCCAGTTGGTGCGACACTCGAGCACCCCGCCGAGTTGCGGCAAGGTGGTGAAGACCGGGTGCGCATGCCAGCGCCGACCAAGATGGCCGATCTTGGGCCACGGGTTGGGGTAGAGCACGTAGTGCTTGGCAAGGCGCAGGCCGGCCAGCGCCAGCAGGCGCCAGAAATCGACCAGATCGGCCCGCACCAGCACCATGTTCTTCGGCAGCAGCGCATCCGGGTAGGGCTTGCGCCGCGCGAGGCGGTCGGCCGACTGGTCCACCCCGATCACCCAATGCGCCGGATGGGCACGCGCCAGCGCGATCGTGCTGTGCGCCACGCCGCAGCCTGCATCGAGAATCAACGGCGCCTGATTGTCCCAGCCCGACAGGGCCAGGTCGAAGGCGGCCCGATTGTATTGCGCCACCGGTTTGCGAAAAGGCTGGTCGCGATGACGCGCGACCTGGCGGAGCAGATCGTCATGCACACCTTGCTGTGCGCTGACCGGAATGCGGGAATTGGCGTAACTCATGGAAAACCTGAAGGGAGGACGCGGCTCATGCCGCACGGGCCGGGCAAGCCGCCCCCGCCGCGGCCAGCACGGCATCGATGGCGTGGACGTCGTTCAGCGGGCGCAGGCGCTGATAGAGCGCTTCGGCCTGCACAAAGCGCCGGCTCAAGAACACCAGCCACTGCTTGAGCCGGCCCGGGGCATGCCGGGGCGCCAGTTTTCGGCACACCCGCGACCAGAAAAAGGCAATCGCCGGCAGCAGCGCGGCCCAGTCGGCCTCGCGCCGGTCGCCGGCCTCGTGCAGCACGCCGGCTCGGATGTCGCGGGCAAGAAACGGGTCCGCCACCGCGCCACGGCCAATCATCACATCGGCCACCCCGCTCTCCTGGCGGCAGCGCTGCCAGTCACCCACCGACCACACCTCGCCATTGGCCACCACCGGCACCTTCACATGGTCGGCAATCCGGCCTACCCAGGCCCAGTGCGCGGGCGGGCGATAGCCCTCCAGCTTGGTGCGGGCATGCACCACGATGCGCTCGACGCCGGCATCGGCCAGCGCCTCGGCACAGGCCAGGGTCAGCCCGGTGTCGCGCACCCCCAGGCGCATCTTGGCCGTCAGCGGCGGACCGTCGGCCGGCATCACCGCGCGCACGGCCGCCGTCACCGCATGCACGGTATCGGGCTCGTCGAGCAACACGGCGCCGCCACGATGGCGGTTCACCAGCGGGGCCGGACAGCCGAAGTTGAGGTCGATCCCGGCCGGCGACCACTGAACCGCCCGCGCCGCGTTGCGCGCCATCAGCGCCGGATCCGAGCCCATCAACTGCAGCTGCACCGGCGTGCCGGCAGCCGTCCGCCCCCCCTGCCCGAGTTCCGGACTGATCCGGAAAAAGCTGCGTTGCGGCAGCAGCGTGGCCGAGACGCGCACAAACTCGCTCACCGCCTGGTCATAGTGCGACAAGCGGGTCAGCGTATCGCGCAGCACCTCGTCGGCCAGCCCCTCCATGGGCGCAAGCAAAAGCTTCACGACACCACCCGAGGCGGTAAACTCAGGGCCACGTTCTTCAACTCACCATCCGACATGTCCGACACCATCACCTTGTTCCACAATCCGCGTTGCTCGAAAAGCCGCGCGGCACTCAGTCTGCTCGAGGAGGCCGGCGCGACGGTCGACATCGTGCGCTACCTCGAGACCCCGCCCAGCCGCGACACCCTGGCGCGCATCGTCGGCCAGCTGGGCATCTCGCCGCAGGCCCTCGTCCGCCAGGGCGAGGACATCTTCAAGACCGACTACCAAGGCAAGGCCCTGGACGCCGATGGCTGGCTGGACGCCCTGGCGGCCCACCCGAAACTGATCGAACGCCCGATTGCCATCCGCGGCGACCGCGCGGTGATCGGCCGTCCGCCGGAGAAGGTCCTCGACCTGCTGGATTGATCCGGGGCCGATTCTACCCCAGCCAATTCGCGCCAAACGCGCCACTTGCTTGATTTCATGCAGATCATCGGGGATAATGCTCGGCTTTACAGCCTAGGGCGGTCACAATCGCCGCCCGCGAAACCTAAGCGAGACGAACGCCATGAAAGCGGACATCCACCCCAAGTATCAAGACGTCACCATCAACTGCAGCTGCGGCAACTCCTTCGTGACCCGCTCGACCGTGGGCAAGGAAGCCATGAGCGTTGAAGTGTGCTCCGAGTGCCACCCGTTCTACACCGGAAAGCAGAAGATCGTCGACACCGCCGGTCGCGTCGAGCGCTTCCGCCAGAAGTTCGGCAACGTCCAGCGCCTGGGCTGATCCGCCCCCGCGTGGCAGAAAAAGGCAGCCCCGGCTGCCTTTTTTGTTGCCTGTCCTGTTGCACCGCCCGCGCCAGCATGCCGACACTGGCGTAAAATCCGCACGCCACCAAGGCCCGACACGCCCGGATGACGACACGCCCCGACCCCTTCGCCCCGACACTGCCCCC
This sequence comes from Pseudomonadota bacterium, assembly GCA_008501585.1. GTDB lineage: Bacteria > Pseudomonadota > Gammaproteobacteria > Burkholderiales > Rhodocyclaceae > Nitrogeniibacter. The sequence continues at coordinate 50,727 of QQUN01000078.1, forward strand.
GCCGCCGCCCACCGCACTGATCTGGCTGCTGATCGCGGTGTACCTGCTGGCCGGCCTGACCGGGCATGCGCCCTGGCGAGGCGACGACGCCCGCCACTTTGGGCCCATCCTGAGCATGGTGCGCGACGGTCACTGGCTGGTTCCCCACCTGGCGGGCGAACCCTTTCTTGACTTCGGCCCCTTGTACTACTGGGTGGGTGCGGCACTGGGCGCCAGTGTCGGCGCCCTGCTACCCCTGCACGATGCAGCACGCCTGGCCAGCGGCCTGCTCGCCGCCATCGCCATCGCCCTGACCGCCGACGCCGCCCGACGCCTGCATGGCGAACGCACCCATGCCCCGGCCTTGCTGCTGATCATCGCCACGCTCGGCCTCGTCGTCCACGTTCACGAAACCCAGCCGATGCTGGCGGTCATGACGGCCCAGGCGGTCACCCTGTGGGGCATGGCGCGCAGTTTCAAACCCGGCCCGCGCGGCGCGCTCGTCGCGGGTCTCGGCGTCGGCCTCGCCTGCCTCGCCAACGGCCTGGGTGCAACGCTGATGACCGCGCCGCTGCTGCTCCTGCTGCCAACGCTGACAGCCCGCCTGACCGGCGCCCTGACCGCCACTGGCGTCGCCGCCCTGTGGCTGGTGCCCATGGCGGTCCTGGCACCCGATGCCCTCACTCAGTGGTGGGCGACAAGCCTCTCGGCGAGCACACCGCACCTGGAAAAATTCGCCGACACCGCCGAGCTTCTCGGCCTGCTGGGCTGGTTTGCCTGGCCGCTATGGCCCATCGCCGGCTGGGCGCTATGGCGCGAGCGGCGCCATCTGCGCACCCGCGCCTGGCAGATCGTTGGCCTGGCCATCGCACTGGCCGTGCTGATGACCAGCCTCACCGGCGGGCTGCGCCCGGCGAGCTTCCTGCCCTTGCTGCTGCCGATGGTGATGGCTGCCGCTGCCGGCGTCACCACGTTGCGGCGCGGGGCAGCAAACGCCTTCGACTGGTTTGGCGGCATGACCTTCGCCACCTTTGCGCTGCTGCTGTGGACGGCCTGGAGCGCCATGGTGTTCGACTGGCCACCGGGGCTGAGCCGGCACCTGGCCAAGGTGACGCCGAACTTTTCGCTCGATTCGGTCGCCTGGCCATCGATCCTCGGCATCCTGCTGTGCCTGGGCTGGGCGGCGATGGTCGCCACCACGCGACGCAGCCCCTACCGCGGCGCGCAGAACTCCGCGGCCGGCATGACCATGCTGTGGTGTCTGGCGGTGATCCTGCTGCAACCGTGGTTCGACTACAGCAAGAGCCACACCCCGGCCGTCAGCGCCTTGCGCACTGCACTCGCGGCACATCCGGCCGAGTGCGTGTCGGGGCTGGGCCTGTCACCCAGCCTCAGCGTCAGCCTCGACTACCTGGCGGGCATCCGCACGCATGCAGTCGCCGACAAGCGCTGCCCGCTGATCCTCATCGTCGGCACGGAGGTCCGCGACATGGGCGAACCGCTGTGGCGTTTCGAGCGCGGCGGCGGCAACCGCAAGGAAGTGCTCAGCCTGTACGCGCGTACCGACTGAGTACCGCCGGAACCGCTTACCCGGGCAGACGCAGGAAGTTCGCCCGGTAGTGCTTCAGCTCGTCGATCGACTCGTAGATATCCGCCAGGGCCTCGTGCTTGCCCTTTTTCTGCACCCCATTGTGCACTTCCGGATGCCAGCGCTTGGCCAGTTCCTTGAGCGTTGACACGTCCAGATTCCGGTAGTGAAACCAGGCCTCGAGCTTGGGCATGTGCCGGGCCAGGAAGCGGCGATCCTGGCAGATCGAGTTACCCGCCATCGGCGAGGTCCGTGCCGGCACATGTTCGGCCAGAAAGGCCAGCATCTGCGCCTCGACCGCCGCCTCGTCCTGCGTCGATGCACGTACCCGCGCGGTCAGGCCGGACTGACCATGCGTGCGGGTGTTCCACTCATCCATGCCGTCGAGCACCGCGTCGGGCTGATGAACCGCCAGCACCGGCGCCTCGGCAACCGTTTCGAGCTGGCTGTTGGTGATGACGATGGCCACCTCGATGATCCGGTCGGTGTCCGGCTCCAGGCCGGTCATCTCCATGTCGATCCAGATCAGGTGGTTGGGATCCTGTGCCATAATTTTTTGTCGCAAACTATAAAGCGCGCATTGTGTCATAGTTCGCCTCGCTGCCGGCGTAGCCGCCGCCCCCCGCCCGACACCAATCCCGCATGACTGAAGCCCTGTTCTCTGCCATCTTTCTCGCTGCCGTTCTCGCCACCACCGGCTTCAAGCTGTGGCTGGCGCATCGCCATGGCCAGCACGTACTGGCCCACCGAGGCCAGGTTCCCCACGCCTTCGCCGGGCAGATCCCCCTGAGCGCACACCAGAAAGCCGCCGATTACACCCGCGCACGGCTGCGGCTCGGGGCCGCCGACCTGATCATCAACGCGGTGTGGATTCTGGCGCTCACCCTCGGAGGCGGCCTGCAGTGGCTGTACACGTTGTGGTCCGGCCTTGCCGACGCGGGCAGCATCATGCACGGCACCGCCTTCCTGGCAACACTCACCCTGCTCGGCGCGGTGATCGAACTGCCCGCCACGCTGTATCGCACCTTCGTCATCGAGGCGCGCTTTGGCTTCAACAAGATGACGCCCGCCCTGTTCATCTCCGACACCCTCAAAAGCCTCGTCCTGGCTGCGCTGATCGGCCTGCCGGTGATTGCCGCCGTACTCTGGCTGATGTCGGCGATGGGCACGCACTGGTGGTGGGCGGTATGGGCTTTCTGGCTGGCGTTCAACCTGCTCGTTCTGCTGATCTGGCCGACCTTCATTGCACCGCTGTTCAATCGCTTCACCCCGCTCGAAGACGAGCGCGTGCGCGGACGCGTCGATGCGCTGCTGGCCCGCTGCGGCTTTCGCAGCAGCGGCTTGTTCGTGATGGACGGCTCGCGCCGCTCGGCCCATGGCAACGCCTACTTCACCGGTTTCGGCAAAAGCAAGCGCATCGTCTTTTTCGACACCTTGCTCAACACCCTGGAGCCGCTCGAGATCGAGGCCGTGCTCGCCCATGAGCTGGGGCACTTCAAGCGCCGCCATGTCACCAAACGCCTGGTGTTGATGGCCACGGTGATGCTCGCCCTGCTGTGGCTGTTGTCGGTGCTGATGGATTCACCCTGGTTCTTTGCCGGCCTTGGCGTCGACGCGCAAAGCACCGCCATGGCGCTGGCCCTGTTCATGATCGCCCTGCCCGTCTTCAGCTTTCCGTTCTCGCCGCTGATGAGCGCGTGGTCGCGCAAGCACGAGTTCGAGGCCGACCGCTATGCCTCCGAGCAGTCCGACGCCGATGCGCTGATCAGCGCGCTGGTCAAGCTCTATCGCGACAACGCCAGCACGCTGACCCCCGACCCGCTGTACTCGCGCATCTACGATTCGCACCCGCCCGCCTCGATCCGCATCGCCCACCTGCAGGGAAAACCGCTTTGAGCACGCCCCGATGAATCACGGCACCATCGTCGCGTCCTTCGGGCGCCAGTTCGAGGTGCTCGACGCCGGCGGCGCGCGCTGGCGGTGCGTCACCCGCGGCAAGCGCATCGATTTTGCCTGCGGCGACCGGGTCGAGTTCAAGGCCACCAGCGACGGCCACGGCGTCATCCAGAAGGCCGCGGCGCGAGACAGCCTGCTCCACCGCTCCGACGCCTTCCGCCAGAAGCTGCTCGCGGCCAACGTGACGCAGATCCTGATCGTCGTCGCCACCGAGCCGAGCTTCAGCGACGAGCTCATCTCGCGCTGCCTGTGCGCCGCCGAGCACCAACAACTCAAGGCCCGCATCGTCCTCAACAAGGCCGACATCACCGCCGGACTGGAAGACGCCCGCCAGCGCCTGGCCATGTTCACGGCGCTCGGCTACGACGTGATCGAACTGTCCGCGCAGCACGACGTCAGCGCCCTCAAGGCGCTGCTGGCTAACGAAACCAGCGTGCTGGTCGGCCAGTCGGGCATGGGCAAGTCGACACTGACCAACGCGCTCGTCCCCGAAGCCAACGCGCCGACCCGCGAGATCTCCGAAGCGCTCGACACCGGCAAACACACCACCACCGCCACCCGGCTGTATGCCCTGCCCGGCGGCGGCGCGCTCATCGACAGCCCGGGCCTGCAGGCCTTCGGCCTGGCACACCTGTCAGAAGACGAACTGCTCGCGGGTTTCCGTGAATTCGCGCCCTATCTTGGCCACTGCCGGTTCCGCAACTGCAAGCACGATGCCGAACCCGGCTGCGCCCTGCTCGCCGCCGTCGACAACGGTGAGATCCAGGCACGCCGCTTCGCCCACTACCGCCTGCTCTCTAGCGAGATCCACCACGCCAGAAAGCTCGTTCAGGGCTACTAGAACGAAAAAAGCCCCGCCGAAGCGGGGCTTTTTCTGGCCGGATCGAACCGATTACATGCGCTCGAAGACGGCCGCAATACCTTGGCCGCCACCGATACACATGGTCACCAGCGCATAACGTCCGTTGGTGCGGTGCAGTTCGTAGATCGCCTTGGTGGCGATGAACGCGCCCGAGCAGCCCACCGGGTGGCCCAGTGCAATGGCGCCGCCGTTGGGGTTGGTCTTGGCCATGTCGAGCTCGAGACCTTTCGCCACGGCAATGGCTTGGGCCGCGAAGGCTTCGTTGGACTCGATCACGTCCATCTTGTCGATGGTCAGACCGGCACGCTGCAGCGCGATCTTGGAGGCCGGGATCGGGCCCTCGCCCATGATGTGGTTGGGCACACCGGCCAGCGCGTAGGAGACCAGGCGCGCCATCGGCTTGTGGCCGGCCTTGGCGGCGGCATTGGCTTCGGCCAGCACCATGAAGGCGGCGCCGTCGTTGATGCCCGAGGCGTTACCAGCCGTGACCGTACCGTCCTTCTTGAAGGCCGGGCGCATGGCGCCGAGCTTTTCCATGGTGGTGGCACGCGGGTGCTCATCGGTATCGAACACCGTCTCGCCCTTGCGGCTCTTCAGCGTGATCGGCACGATCTGCGACTTGAAGCGGCCTTCGGCGATGGCGCGGGCGGCGCGGTTCTGCGACTCCAGCGCCAGCGCGTCCTGCTCTTCGCGGCTGATGCCCCACTTCTCGGCCAGGTTCTCGGCCGTGATCCCCATGTGGCCGGCACCGAACGGGTCGGTCAGCACCGCCACCATGGCGTCGACCAGCGTGGTGTCACCCATGCGGGCACCGGTACGCATGGCCGGCGACAGGTAGGCGCCGCGCGACATCACTTCCACACCACCACCGACACCGAAATCGCAGTCGCCCAGCATGATGGCCTGGGACGTGGTGACGATGCCCTGGAGACCGGACGAACACAGGCGGTTGACCGCCATGGCCACGGATTCCATCGGCAGACCGGCCTGAATCGAGGCCAGACGCGCGACGTAGGCGTAACGGGATTCGGTCGGAATGCAGTTGCCCACGGTCACATAATTGATCTGCTGGGGATCGACGCCGGCACGGCCGACGGCTTCCTTCATCACCAGCCCGGCCAGATCCGCCGGCTCCATGCCGCTGAGCGAGCCGCCGAAACCACCGATGGCGGAACGGACCGCGCTCAGGACAACAACTTCACGATTTGCCATGTTTACTCCCTCCAAGAAAACTCAAGGTGCCACCCACATGACCAGACTGACCAGGGCCAGCATGAGTAGGCACATGAGCAAGGCGCGCCATAGTAATCCGATCGCACCCTGCATGGATTCAACGCGGACGTCTTCACCGGCACCCAGTTCTGGGCGCTCGACCAGCGCCCCGGACTGCTGGATGGGCATGCCCAACCGCAGGCCAAGCGCACCGCCCCCGCTGGCCAACACTATACCCGAACTCGGTTCGGACCATTGCGCCGCCTGGGTGCGCCAGCACAGTATGGCATCCTCGAAATTGCCAACGATGGCAAACGAGGCGCCGGTCAGGCGCGCCGGCACCCAGTCCAGCACACTGAACGCCTTGCGTGCGAAACGATCGAGCACGACCTGCTCGCCTCCGCCACCGGCGCGGTGCCAGCGTCGCACCAGAAAATCGGACAGCCGGTAGGCCACGGCACCGGCCGGCCCCGGCAGCACCACGAACCAGAAGATCACGCCAAAGACGTTGCGATGCGCCGCAAGCAGGGCCTCCTCGACGGCCAGGCGCGCCACATCGCTGTCACTGGCTTCGGGATAGCTTTCGCCGCGCCACTGCTCGAGCAGGTGACGCGCCCGGTTGAGCTCGCCCATGCCCAGGGCGAGATGGATGTCGGTGAAATAATGGCTCTCGTGCCGGAACCCGAGCGTCAGGTACAGCACGAACAGGTTGAATGCCACGGCCAGCACGGGATGTACCGACCACAAGACCAGATGCGCCAGCAACGCCGCCAGGGTCGCCAGCCCGACGAAGGCACACCAGAAGAACACCGCACTGCCGGCCCGGCCAGCGTAGGTGCGCCGCGCGCAACCATCGGCCAACCGGTTGAGCGGTGCGTGAACCCAGCGCTCGACCGACAAGGGACGAACCTGTTCGATCAACAGTGCCAATACGATTGCAAGGAGTTTCATTCAGGCCGCAAGGATGGGGTCGGGACGGACGGGAATCGCTGACGAACATACCATAATTCAGCCCGAATCCAGATGGTCACACCGGCCCGGAAAATACTAGCGCGGCTCGCCGAGGAATCGAGACAGCATCACCAGCATGCCGGCCGTGGCTCCCCAGATGTGGTAGTGCTGCCAGGGCATGGCGTAGTACGTCCGCTCACGGCCGTCGATCAGCAAGCGCTCCTGCCGCCGGTTTGCCGGGTCGATGAGAAAGCCGAGCGGCACTTCGAAGATCTCGGCCACTTCGAAGGTATCGGGCGTCAGTTCAAACGGCGGTTGCACCAATCCGACCACCGGTGTGACCCGAAACCCGGTGCCGGTGTGGTAGTCGGCCAGCGAACCGAGCAGTTCGACCCGTTCGGGATGAAGGCCGATCTCCTCGTGCGTTTCGCGCAAGGCGGTCATTTCCGGACTGCGGTCGCCCGCCTCAACGCGCCCACCGGGGAAGCTGACCTGGCCCGGATGGTGGTGCAGGTGATCGGTCCGCCGGGTGAGCAGCACGGTCAGGCCGTCGCTACGATCGATCAGCGGCACCAGCACCGCCGCCGGGCGCAACCGCTCAGGCGCCGCGTCGTCACGCATCACCGCCGGGCGTGGCGACTCGGCAAAGCGTTGTCGCAGCGCGGGCGCCGTCAGCAGCGGGTCGGGAAATGTGCCGGGTTGCATCGTGATCAGTACCGTTTGCGCAAGGTCAGGCTGTCGCCGGCGCGTTGCATCTCCATCCGGTTGAGCACGCTCATGCCCAGCAAGGCAACGGGCAACTCGGAGTCATGCACCGCGGCGTCGACCTGGTGCAGGCTCACGCCGGCCAGATTGATCTCCGCCAGCTTGACGACCCAGGTGCGAACCAGGCCGTTGGCCGTTTGCGACATGCTGGGCCGGCCGTGTTTCAGGTAGTCGATGCGGGCGCGCTCGGCGTCCGAACGGCTCAGCGCCACCATGCTGGCACCGGTGTCGATCAGGAAGCGCATCGGCGCGCCGTTGATGCTGCCGCTGGCCAGAAAATGCCCCCGGGCATCGGCGGTGAGGTTAACCGTCGGGGCATCCGTGGCCGCCGCCGACTTGACGACCCGCTGGCCCAGACGCAGGGTCTCGCGTGCGCCATCGATCTCGACCACCACCTGCTCGCCCTGCACCGATACGACCTTGACGCCGTCGCGGGTGCTGCGACCCACGCCAACCGTCGTCGGCCGCCCGCCATCAATGACCAGCACCGCCTTGCCGGGGAACACCCCGGCCACCGCCACTTCCGTTGCCTGCACAACGCCTGGCGCGATGAGCGCGGCACACAACAGCATTCTCACCACCTGTCCTGACATCGACTTCTCCGAAGCTGCACATGCAATCGCCATCATAACGCCTCACGCCCGCCGCGTACCGACGCCTGGCCGTTGCCATGGGCGTTGAAATGAGACGGCCGGGCACCGCAAAAGTGCCCGGCCGTCTCAAACGAGGTGCGATCTGTCAGACGAAGACGTCGATGCTGCGACCGACCGTGGCGTTCGGATCCGGCGCCTTCGCGGGCTCGGGTAAGGCCGCGATCAATTGCGCAGCATTGCTGGCGGCAATGTCCTGTGCCTTGCGCTGCATGAGCAGCGCCGTCTGGGTCTGTACATCGCTCAGCGTAGCAGCGGAAACCGCGGACACATCCATCAGGGCATCAATCCCGGAAGTTTTCGTACTGCAAAGGATAGTCGGTGATTTCCTTGCGCACCAGGGCGATACACTCTTGCAGGTCGTCGCGCTTCTTGCCGGACACCCGGATCGATTCGCCCTGGATGGCCGCCTGCACCTTGACCTTGCCGTCCTTGATCAGCTTGACGATCTTCTTGGCCAGATCCTGCTCGACCCCCACGCGCACGCGGATCTCCTGCTTGACCTTGTTGCCACCGACCTTCTGCAGCTTCTCTTCCTCAAGGCAGCGTACGTCGATCTTCTTGGCGGTCAGCTCGGGCAACAGGATGGCCTTCATCTGATCGATCTGGAAGTCGTTGTCGCCGTGCAGGGTCAGCAGCTTGTCCTTGTGCTCGACGCGGGCATCGGTGCCCTTGAAGTCGTAGCGATTGCTGATTTTCTTGTTGGCGCTGTCGATCGCGTTGTTCAGCGACACCATGTCCACCTCGGAGGTGATGTCAAATGAAGGCATAACCGCTCCTGTCTGTCCTGATTACCGTTCAAACCCTGCATAAAATGGCAACGGCGGCCAGAGCCGCCGCCTGCCACGCCATCCGGTGCGACCTCAACCGAAATGGCAGACGTAGTGCATCGGCGAGCCCACCACCTGGATGTCGAAACTCGACGAACCGGCCACATTGAAGGTCTGACCCGCCTCGAAATTGCGCCACTCCGCCTCGCCGCCCATGCGCACGCTGCACGCACCAGCGACGATCTCCATCACCTCGGGCGCGCCCGTGGTGAAGGTCAGCGTGGCCGGCATGATCACTCCGACCGATTTGCGACTGCCATCGGCCAGCGTAATGCCATGGCTGACGCATTTTCCGCCAAAGTAAACATTGGCTTCCTTGGCGACCGAAACGCCTTCGATCAGCGCTTTTTCTGTCATGGTTTTCTCCCTCAACCCCTCCCCGGGGTCACTCGATACCCAACAAACGGGCGATAAAACCCTTGGCGATGAAGCCGACAAATCCCAAGCCCAGTGCCATGAACATCCACACCGTACCGTACTTGCCGGCCTTGGACTCCTTCGCCAGATTTCCGATGATGAACAGCATGTAGAGAATCAACCCGCCGAAGCAGACCTTGAGCGAAATCTCTTCGAATTCCGCAACGGTCAGGCCAAACAGGATGGCATCACCTTCCACGCCGATTAACCCTTAACCACGCTTGTTGCGCGCATTCTCCGCGATCCGCAGGCGCAACGCATTGAGGCGGATGAAGCCGTGAGCATCTTTCTGGTCATAGGCGCCCTGGTCATCCTCGAAGGTGGCGATGGTCGGGTCGAACAGCGAATCGGTCTTCGAGTCGCGGCTGACGACGATCACATTGCCCTTGTAGAGCTTGACGCGCACCCAGCCGTTGACGGTCTTCTGGGTCTGGTCGATCAGCGCCTGCATGGCCAGGCGCTCGGGCGCCCACCAGTAGCCGTTGTAGATCGCGCTGGCGTAGCGCGGCATCAGGTCGTCCTTCAGGTGGGCCACTTCGCGGTCCAGCGTCACCGACTCGATGGCGCGGTGCGCCTTGAGCAGGATGGTGCCGCCCGGGGTTTCGTAGCAGCCGCGCGACTTCATGCCCACGTAACGGTTCTCGACCAGGTCGAGCCGGCCCACGCCGTGCTTGCCGCCGATCTGGTTGAGCGTGGCGAGCAGTTCGTGCGCCTTCATGCGCTTGCCGTTGATCGACACCAGGTCGCCGCTCTCGAACTCGAGGTCGAGATATTCGGCCGCATCCGGCGCCGCCTCGGGCGACACCGTCCAGCGCCACATCGACTCTTCGGCCTCGGCCGACGGGTTCTCGAGGTGGCGGCCTTCGTAGGAGATGTGCAGCAGGTTGGCGTCCATCGAGTACGGCGCGCCGCCCTGGCGGTGCTTCATGTCGATGGGGATGCCGGCGTCCTCGGCGTACTTGAGCAGCTTCTCGCGCGAGAGCAGATCCCACTCGCGCCACGGGGCGATGACCTTCACGTTGGGCATCAGCGCGTAGTAGCCCAGCTCGAAGCGCACCTGGTCGTTGCCCTTGCCGGTGGCGCCATGCGAGACGGCATCGGCGCCGGTCTGGCGGGCGATCTCGATCTGGCGCTTGGAGATCAGCGGACGGGCGATGGAGGTGCCCAGCAGGTACTCGCCTTCGTACACGGTGTTGGCACGGAACATCGGGAAGACGAAGTCGCGCACGAACTCTTCGCGCAGATCGTCGATGAAGATGTTCTCCGGCTTGATGCCGAACTTCAGCGCCTTCTGGCGCGCCGGATCGAGTTCCTCGCCCTGCCCCAGATCGGCGGTGAAGGTCACCACCTCGCACTGATAAGTATCCTGAAGCCACTTCAGGATCACCGAAGTATCCAGGCCGCCCGAATAGGCCAGCACCACCTTTTTTACATCGCTCATAGCTTTTCCTGACGATAAGACATGCCGCGGATCACGCGGCCAGATTCCAATCCACCCGCGCGGTCAGCTGTCCACGCGGCCAATAACGAGATACTCGAGCAGCGCCTTCTGCGCATGCAGACGGTTTTCCGCCTCGTCCCATACCACCGACTGCGGCCCGTCGATCACCCCGGCCGTCACCTCTTCGCCGCGATGCGCCGGCAGGCAGTGCATGAAGACAGCGTCCTTCGCCGCCACACGCATCATGTCCTCGTCCACGCACCAGTCGGCGAAGGCCTTCATGCGTTCCTCGTTCTCGGCTTCGAAGCCCATCGAGGTCCACACATCGGTGGTCACCAGGTCGGCGCCCTTGCACGCTTCCATGGGATCGGCGAACTGTTCGAAGTGCGAGTTGCCGTACAGGCCTGCGCGCTCGGGCTCGACTTCATAGCCCGGCGGGGTCGACACATGTACGTTGAAGTCCAGCAGCTCGGCCGCCTGCAGCCAGGTGTTGCACATGTTGTTCGAGTCACCGATCCACGCCACCGTCTTGCCGCGGATATCGCCGCGGTGCTCGATGAAGGTGTAGATGTCGGCCATGATCTGGCAGGGGTGGTACTCGTTGGTCAGGCCGTTGATGACCGGCACGCGCGAATTTTCGGCAAAACGCTCGATCACCGACTGCTCGAAGGTGCGGATCATCACCGCATCGCTCATGCGCGAGATCACCTGCGCCGCATCCTCGACCGGCTCGCCGCGCCCCAGTTGCGAGTCGCGGGTATTCAGGTAGATCGCCGAGCCACCCAGCTGGTGCATGCCGGCTTCGAAAGACAGCCGCGTGCGCGTGCTGGCCTTCTCGAAGATCATCACCAGCGTACGGTCGAACAAGGGGTGATGCGTCTCGTAGCGCTTGAACTTGTCCTTGATCCAGCGGGTGCGCTCGAACAGATACGCATATTCCTCGCGGGTGAAATCCTTGAACTGCAGATAATGTTTGATGGCGTTCATGACACGCTCTTGTGGTCGGCTATGCCGACAAAAACTTGCGGATCAGCGGCGCAAGCGCTGCGATCAACGATTTTGCGTCCGCATCGGTAAAGGTCAGGGGCGGCAACAGGCGGATGACCCGCTCGGCCGTCACGTTGATCAGCACGCCCGCCTCGAGCGCCATGCCGACCAGTTCGCCACACGGGCGATCGAGTTCGACCCCGATCATCAGCCCGTCACCGCGAATATCCGTAACCCCGGCGACACCGTCGAGCGCCGCCGCCAGGCCGTCGCGGATCTGCGCACCGCGCGCGGTGGCGTTGTCGAGCAGGCCATCGCGCGCCATGACCTCCAGCGTCGTCAGGCCCGCCGTGCACGCCAGCGGATTGCCGCCAAAGGTCGAGCCGTGATTGCCCGGGCCAAACACCCCCTTGGCACGCCCTGCCGTCAGACACGCGCCGACCGGCACGCCGGAGCCCAGGCCCTTCGCCAGCGACATGACATCCGGCACGATGCCGGCCCACTGATGGGCAAACCACTTGCCGGTCCGGCCAACGCCACACTGCACTTCGTCGACGATGAGCAGCCACTGATGCGCATCGCACAGCGCGCGCAGCGCCTTGAGGTATTCGATATGGGCGGCGCGGATACCGCCCTCACCCTGAATGGGTTCGAGCATCACCGCCACCACGTCGTGGTTGGTCTTGGCAACCTGCTCGACAGCGGCAATATCATCGAAGGGTACGCGGATGAAGCCCGGCACCAGCGGCTCGAAGCCGGCCTGGACCTTGCGGTTGCCGGTGGCCGACAGCGTCGCCAGCGTCCGCCCGTGAAACGCCTGCTCCATCACCACGATGGCCGGCTGCGCAATGCCGCGCTTGTGGCCGTAGTAACGCGCCAGCTTGATCGCCGCCTCGTTGGCTTCGCAGCCGGAGTTGGCAAAGAACACCTCGTCCATCTGCGACAACCCGGCCAACCGGTCGGCCAGCGCCTCTTGCGCCGGAATGCGGTACAGATTGGAGGTGTGCAGCACCCGGCCGGCCTGCTCGGCCAGCGCCTTGACCAGATCCGGATGGTTGTGGCCCAGCGTGGACACCGCAATCCCGGCCAGCGCGTCGAGGTAGCGCTTGCCTTCGGTATCGAACAGGTACGCCCCTTCACCGTGGGAAAACGCCACCGGCTGGCGGCCATAGGTGTTCATGACATGCGACATGCAAAAGCCCCAGAATCAGGAATCAGAATTTGATCCGTTCAAAACACGTACGGCGGCCGTCGCCGCCGTGAACTGTAAGCGTTCGATGGTAAGTGAAACACGCTTTGATGTACATATTGGCCGGCAAACGGGCTGGCGCGCCGCCTGCCGGCAAACGTGCACAGCCCACGGAAACACCTCAATTTCTGCTAGAATCCCGGCCTGTCGCGCGACGTCCGTCAGGGGCCATACAGAGCCCCAAGCGCCGTGCTTTCGGGAGGGGCCGCGGCTCATACACGAGCCCGGACAGACATAACAACATGACCACAAAGATCCAGAGTTTTGTCATTGTCGGCGTCACGCGGGACGGCAAGAAGTTCCGACCCAGCGACTGGGCCGACCGACTGTGCGGCATCATGTCGGCCTTCGGCGCCGACAACCGCATGCGCTACTCCCCTTACGTCCGGCCCGGCTGCACGCTGACGGGCGACAAGAGCGTCGTCGTCGACGCCCGGCTCTACGACATCGAGCCGCTGGCCTACAAGTTCCTGGTCAACTTCGCCGACGACAACAACCTCACCATCGACCCCATCGATCCGGAACACAGCGCGGTCTGACCAAGTCAGCCCGACCGGCCGCCACACGGCGCCTCGGCCATCAAACAAAAAAGGCGACCCGAGGGTCGCCCTTTTCATGGTACTGCTCGCAACGCTCAGGCGGCCATCCCTTTGATCGCTGCAGACAGGCGGCTCTTGTGGCGCGCAGCAGCGTTCTTGTGGATGATTCGCTTGTCAGCGATGGTATCGATGGTTTTCATCGAGCTCTGGAACAGAGTGCGGGCAACGTCCTGATCGCCTGCATCGACTGCCTTACGCACAGCCTTGATCGCAGTGCGAAGACGCGAGCGCAGGCTTGCGTTGTGAGCACGCGCGGCGTCGTTTTGGCGAGCGCGCTTGCGGGCTTGTGCCGTATTGGCCATAAGTCTTCGTCCGTGTTGGTAGATACTGAAAGCGCGAGATGATAGCGCGTCAGGCCCGCCCACGCAAGCCAAACGCGCACTCCACTGATTCGGATACAACACAGTATCATGCGCAGTTTGCCGGATCGATCCCGATGAACCTGCTTCGCGCCCTCGCCACGGTCAGCAGCATGACGCTGATTTCACGCATCCTCGGCTTTGCCCGGGATTTCGTGATCGCGCGCGCCTTTGGCGCCGGCGTGGCGACCGATGCCTTCTTCGTCGCCTTCCGCCTGCCCAACCTGCTACGCCGCATGTTTGCCGAAGGCGCGTTCTCGCAAGCCTTCGTGCCGATCCTGGCCGAATACAAGAATCGTCGCGGCGAGTCCGAAGCGCAGGCGCTGATATCCAAGGTCGCCACCTTGCTCGGACTGGTGGTGCTGCTCATTTCCATCCTCGGCGCCGTGGCCGCGCCGTTGATCATCTATGTCTCCGCACCCGGCTTTGCCGCCGAGGCCGACAAGTTCGCCCTCACCGTCGAACTGACCCGCATCACCTTCCCCTATATTTTCTTCATGTCGCTGGTGGCGCTGTCGGGCGGCGTGCTCAACACCTGGAGCCGCTTCGCCATCCCGGCCTTCACGCCGGTGCTGCTCAACCTCAGTTTCATCGGCATGGCACTGTTCGCCGCGCCGCTGTTCGACCCGCCCGTGCTGGCACTGGCCTGGGCGGTGTTTCTCGGTGGCGCCCTGCAGCTGATCCTCCAGTTGCGGCCGCTGGCGCGCATCGGCATGCTGCCGCGCTTCCGGCTCGACACCAAGGACCCGGGCGTGCGGCGCATCCTCTACTTGATGGCGCCGGCCATTCTCGGCGTCTCGGTGAGCCAGATCTCGCTGCTCATCAACACCATCTTCGCCTCCTTTCTGACCAGCGGCAGCGTCTCGTGGCTGTATTTTGCCGACCGCCTGATGGAGTTCCCCGCCGGCCTGCTGGGCGTGGCCCTGGGCACCATCCTGCTGCCCAGCCTCGCCAAATGCCATGCCGACGAAGACCCCACGCAGTTCTCCGACCTGCTCGACTGGGGCCTGCGCCTGACCCTGATGCTCACCCTGCCGGCAGCCCTGGCCCTGGCCGTGCTGGCCGTGCCGCTGGTCGCCACGCTGTTCCACTATGGCGCCTTCAGCGCCACCGACGTACTCAACACCCGCACGGCCCTGATTGCCTACAGCGTCGGCCTCACCGGCATGATCCTGGTGAAGGTGCTGGCGCCGGGCTTCTACGCCCGCCAGGACATCCGCACACCGGTCAAGATTGCGCTGATCACGCTGGCCGCCACGCAGTTGATGAACCTGGCCTTCATCGGCCCGCTCAAGCACGCCGGCCTGGCCTTGTCGATTGGCGTCGCCGCCTGCCTGAATGCGGGCCTGCTCTACCGGGGGCTGCGCCAGCGCGGCGTATTCACGCCACGCCCGGGCTGGGGGCCGTTCGCGCTCAAGCTCACCGTCGCACTCATGGCGCTGGGCACGGTGATGTGGTTTGCCAAGGGCACCGACCTGAGCTGGACGGCCGAAGGCGGCTGGGCGCGCGCGCTCCGCTTGTCGCTGGTCGTGCTCGCCGGCATCGCGACCTACTTCGCCACCTTGTTCGCGCTCGGTTTTCGCCTGCGCGATTTCTCGCGCAGGGCGGCTTGAACACACGGCGCGAGAAGTCGGCCTAGAATGCAGGCATCGCTTTTTCGACACCGCTTGAGGAGACGCCCGTGAAGATTTCCAGTCGCAGCCTGACCGACGGCCAGCCGATCGACGGCACCTACGCCTTCTGCGTGCCGGCCGCCGAGGGCCATGTCACGCTGAGCAGCAACCGCAACCCGCATATCGCCTGGTCCGACCTGCCGGCGGGGACCCGCTCGCTGGTGCTGATCTGCCACGACCCGGATGTCCCGAGCCGGGGTGACGACGTCAACCAGGAAGGGCGCTCGATACCCGCCGATCTGCCCCGGGTCGATTTTTTCCATTGGGTACTGATCGACATTGACCCGGCGCTTGGTGAGCTACCCGAAGGCGCATTCTCATCGGGCGTCACCGCCCGCGGCAAACCCGGCCCCGCCGGGCCGAACGGCACGCAACAAGGCATCAACGACTACACCGGGTGGTTCGCCAGCGATCCGGACATGACCGGCGACTACCATGGCTATGACGGCCCCTGCCCGCCGTGGAACGACAGCATCAGCCATCGCTACATCTTTACGCTCTTTGCCACCGATCTGGCCGCCTGCCCGGTTGGCGGGCGCTTTACGGGGCAGGATGTGCGCTCGGCCATCGCCGGCCATGTCCTCGGCGAGGCGGCGCTGACGGTGCGCTACAGCCTGAACCCCGCCGTTCCGGCCTGATTCACCTGCCGGCGCCCGTCAGCGGGCGCCGTTTCGCCTCAGCCACGGTAGGGCGCCAGGGTCCTGGCCACGGCGTCGAACACCACGGGCCGGTAGTCGGGCAACCCGTCACGAAACACCGGATAGACCTCGCCGGCGATCAGCGGGCGCAGATGGCGCAGCCCCGCATCGGTCAGATCCAGGCCGTCAGCCGCGATGAAGGCCGCGGGCACACGCCGCTCGCCATTGGCAATCGGCCCCAGCGCCGCCGGTTCAACACGCCAGCGATAAGGCGCATCGCCTTCCCGAACGATCGCCGGCATCACCCCATCGTGCCCGGCCACGGCATAGCGCACCGCGGCCTCGCCGACCGCCTCGGCCTGGGCGCGGTCCGTGGCCGACACCAGATGGCCGGCCGCCCGCTGCAGATAGTCCGGCACCGCCCAGTGATGCTTGTAGCCGAGCGTGTCGTGCACCAGCCGCGCCAGCCACTGGCCGATGCCGCCGAGCTGCACATAGCCCCGCACATCCTCATCCTGCTCGACCAGCAGCACGCCGTCGCGGTTGCGCACGCCTTCGGCTGCGCTAATGGCGCAATAGCCCAACCGGTCGACGCAGGCTTCGACACGCGCCAGGAACACCGCCGGGTCAAAGGGCACCTCCGGCAGCAGGATCAGGTGCGGCGGGTCGTCCGGCGCCTGCCGGGCCAGCACGGTCGCCGCCGCCAGCCATCCGCAGTTGCGCCCCATCACCTCCATCACGAAGATCCGCCCCCGCCGGCTGCTCATGGCGCGCAGGTCCATGCCCGCCTCGCGCATCGACGCCGCCAGATACTTGGCGGCCGAGCCGAAGCCGGGTGATACGTCGGTGCCGAGCAGGTCGTTATCGACGGTCTTTGGCACGCCAACGCAGGTCAGCGGGTAGTTGCGTGCGCGGGCGGCGGCGGACAGCTTGAGGACGGTGTCCATCGAGCCATTGCCGCCGTTGTAGAGAAAATAGCCCACGTCATGCGCGGCGAACACCTGGAACAGCCGGTCGAACTGGGCGGGGTTGTCGTCAGGATCATCGAGATCGAACCGGCAGGAGCCAAACGCCCCGCCCGGCTGCCCTGCCAGCGCCGCGAGGTCGGCCTCGCCCAGCGCGGCGGTATCGATCAGGTCTTCGGCCAGCACACCGAGCACGCCGTGGCGCGCGCCGAGCACGCGGTCGATCTGCGGCGCATGCCGGCGCGCCTCGCCGATGACCGCCGCGGCGGTGGCGTTGATGACGGCGGTAACGCCGCCGGACTGCGCATAGAGAAGGTTCCTGGGCGCCATGGCGCGGTTCTCCGTAAACAAAAAAACGCGGCGGCCCGGTCGAAACCGGCTACCGCCGCGCCTGTCAGGCTGAAGGCCGATCAGCCCAGGGCGTCGAACACCCGCGCGGTAATCGCATCCACCGAACCCATGCCGGAAATGACTTTCACCTTGGGGGCCGCGGCCTCACCGGTCGCCGACCACTTGGTGTAGTAGTCGAGCAACGGCTTGGTCTGCGAATGATAGACATCCAGGCGCTTGCGCACGGTCTCTTCGCGGTCGTCGTCGCGCTGGACCAGGTCTTCACCGGTCACATCGTCCTTGCCTTCGACCTTGGGCGGATTGTATTTGACGTGATACGTCCGGCCCGAGGGCAGGTGCGCGCGGCGACCGCTCATGCGCTCGATGATTTCCTCATCGGGCACGTCGATCTGCAGCACCACGTCGACCTTCACTCCGGCGTCCTTGAGCGCATCGGCCTGCGGCAGCGTGCGCGGAAAGCCGTCGAACATGTAGCCGGCCTGGCAGTCGGGCTGCTGGAGCCGATCCTTGACCAGGCCGATGATGATTTCGTCGGACACCAGGCCACCGGCATCCATCACCTTCTTGGCTTCGATGCCCAGCGGCGTACCGGCCTTGACCGCGGCGCGCAGCATGTCGCCGGTCGAAATCTGCGGAATGCCGAATTTTTCTTTGATGAAATTGGCTTGCGTACCCTTGCCGGCACCCGGCGGCCCAAGAAGAATCAATCGCATAAACACCCCCTCCCTGTATTGATATGCGACCGGGATGCGGCCACCTGCCGCTCCCGACCAACCCGTGAAGTTACCTGCAAACCCCTGACCGGTCAAACACCGCGCGAACGCGCGCGAGGTCCGCCTCGGTGTCGACACCGGCCGCCGGCGCGTGATCGACCGCCAGCACCTGGATGGCATCGCCATGCCACAGGGCGCGCAACTGCTCCAGCGCCTCCCATTGCTCGAGCGCACAGGCTTCGAGGCTGGCGTAGCGGCGCAGGAAAGCCACCCGATAGGCGTACAGACCGATGTGCCGCATCACCGGCAGGCCGGCCGGCAGCGCGTCGCGCGTACTCGCCCAGGCATCACGCGCCCACGGAATCGGTGCCCGCGAAAAATACATCGCCCGGCCGCGCGCGTCGGTCACCACCTTGACCACATTGGGGTTGAACATGTCCTCGGCCGTCGTGATCGGATGCGCCGCGGTGGCCATCGCTGCGGCCGGATCGGCCGCCAGCGTCTCGGCCACGCCGCGCACCAGCGCGGGGTCGATCAGCGGCTCGTCACCCTGCACGTTAACCACAATGTCATCGTCGGCCCAGCCCTGCAGGGCCACGACCTCGGCCAGACGGTCGGTGCCGCTGGGATGGTCGGCGCGGGTCATCACCACCTGCCCGCCGGCCTCGCGCACCGCATCGGCCACGCCGGTATGGTCGGTCGCCACCCAGATGCCATCGGCACCGGCGGACTGCACCCGCTCCAGCACCCGCACGATCATCGGCTTGCCGGCGATATCGGCCAGCGGCTTGCCGGGCAGGCGGCTCGACGCGAAGCGCGCCGGGATGACCAGCTTGAAACCGCTCAAGGCCCGCCGTCCTCGGTCACCGACAAGGCGCGCGCCTCGTCTTCGAGCATGACGGGGATGCCGTCACGAATCGGATAGGCCAGGCGGCAGGGCTTGCAGACCAGTTCCTGCTCGGTCTTGCGGTAGTCGAGAGGCCCCTTGCACAGGGGGCAGACCAGGATTTCAAGCAGCTTGGCGTCCATGACGGGAAAGCTTCTCCAGAATTGGCTGCAGGGCAGCGTCGGGAATCGAGGCGCGGACCGGAAACACCCAAGTGTTGTCGGGCGCGAATGGCGCGCATTTTACCGCATCCTTCTCGGTCAGAATCGTCGGCAGGCCGTCATCGAAAGCCAGATCGGCCGGCGTGAAGGCGTGATGGTCGGGAAACGGATGGGCGATCACCGTCAGGCCCATCCCGGCCAGCTGGTCGAAGAAGCGCTGCGGACGACCGATGCCGGCCACCGCATGCACCGTCCGGCCGGCAAAATCCGTGGCCGGCACCGACGCCGCGGGGTCTCCCAGCGACACGAGTCGATCGCCGGCCAGCCGCATCGGCGCCTGCGGCACATCGCCCAGGCGCGCCGCCAGCGCCGCCGAGCACGGCCCGTGCAGCAGCGCCAGGTCGGCAGCACCGATACGCGCCACGGGTTCGCGCTGCGGGCCGGCCGGCAGGCACCAGCCGTTGCCGAGCACCCGCTCGTCCACCACCACGATTTCAGCCGCCCGGCCCAGCGCGTAGTGCTGCAGGCCGTCGTCGCTGATGATCACGTCCACCGCGGGGTGCGCCGCGCACAAGGCGCGCGCGGCCGCCGGGCGATCCCGCCCGACGGCGACCGGGCAGCCCGTGCGCCGTGCCATCAGCACCGGCTCGTCGCCCGCCTCAAGCGCCGACGCATCGGGCGAGAGGCAACGCACGCCCTCGCCCTGCCCGCCGTAGCCCCGGCTGATGATCCCCGGCCTCATGCCATGCAGTGTGAGCTGCTCGGCCAGCCAGATGACCACCGGCGTCTTGCCGCTTCCCCCGACAGCCACATTGCCCACCACCACGACCGGCACCGGCGCCGACTGCGACGCGAGCAGGCCGACCCGGTACGCCAGGCGGCGAAGCGATGAGAGCAGGAGGAAGAGGCCCGACAGCGGCAGCAGCGCGACGGCACGCCAGCCCTTGCGCTGCCAAAAGGCCGGCGCGGTCGCCATCATGGCTGCGCGGCCGGGCTCACTCGTTGCCGCGGGTGGCGAAAGTGATCTGCGGCAGACCGACCCGTTGCGCCGCCTGCATCACGTCCACCACACGCTGGTGCTGCGCCTTGGCGTCGGCGTTGATCACCACCAGCGGCGGCTCGGCGTCGGCCGGCGCGGCACGGCCCAGGGCGGCGGCAATGGCGTCGATGTCGCGGCCGACCACCGGCTCGCGATTGATCAGCACATCGCCCTCGGCGGTCACGGCAATGTTGATTTCGTTGTTGCGCGCCTCGATGGCATCGGCGCTGGCGATCGGCAGGTTCAGCTCGAGGCCGGCGAACTTGGCATAGGTGGTGGTGAGCATCAGGAAGATGATGATCACCAGCAGCACATCGATCAACGGAATCAGGTTGATCTCGGGCTCTTCCTGCCGGCGGTTGGTCTGGAATCGCATGCTGTCCGCCTACTCAGCCGCGGCGCTCGCCGTGCACCACCTCGACCAGCTTGATCGCCTGCTGCTCCATGTCGAGCACGAAGCTGTTGACCAGCGCCCGGAAGTGCCGCCAGAAGATCATGGCCGGAATGGCGATGATCAGGCCGAAGCCGGTGTTGTACAGGGCCACCGAAATGCCATGCGCCAGCTGCTGCGGGTTGGCGCCGCCGGGGGTCTGCGAACCGAAAATCTCGATCATGCCGACGATGGTGCCGAACAGCCCCATCAGCGGGGCGATCGAGGCGATGGTGCCGAGCGTCGTCAGGAAGCGCTCGAGATCGTGCACCACGGCGCGCCCCGCCTCCTCGATCGACTCCTTCATCACCTCGCGCGAGGTCTTCACGTTGCGCAAACCGGCGGCCAGCACCTGCCCCAGTGGCGAATGGGCAGCCACGCGCTGGATCATCTCGGGGCTGACGCCCTGGCGGCGCAGATCGGCAACGACCTTCTCGAGCAGACCGGGCGGGGCAATACGCGAACGACGCAGGGTGATGGACCGCTCGATGATGAGCGCGACGGCAATGACAGATGCAAACAGCAAGGGCCAGATCGGCCAGCCAGCCGCCTTGATGATCTCGAACACGCGCGCAATCCCCTGCGAATTTTCCAAAAGCGGAACTGTAGCGCCGAGGGGTATTTTCGTCCAGCACACCGACCGCCCGACGCCTCCGGTGCGGCACAAACCTCGGCAGCACAAGGCCTTGGACGAGACATCCACAAAATCTGTGGATAACTTTGTGGATGAGTGCCGGATGCGTGCCCTAAACCCGCTACACAAAAGGCTTTTCTCTACTTAGACCAAAAATGAGGCACATTGAAATACATCATTAATTCAATGACTTAGAAATACACGACCGTTTTCCGAACGGGATGGGGTGGTGCACCGCATCAAGCCTTGACAATGCCAGCGCGGTGTGGATTGCCGCTACAATCGCGGCCATGGAAATCCCCGGCTCCCCCCTTGACACCCCGCCAATGACCCTCACGGTCAGCGATTTGAACCGCTATGCCCGCCAGGCGCTGGAAACCCGCTTTCCACCCTTGTGGGTGCGTGGCGAGTTGTCCAACGTCACCCACGCCCCATCCGGCCACGTTTATTTCACGCTCAAGGATGCCGGCGCACAGGTGCGCTGCACCCTGTGGCGCAGCCGCGCGCAGCGGCTCAACCTGAGCCTGCGCGCGGGCATGCAGGTCGAGTTGCGCGCGCAGGTCACGCTGTATGAGCCGCGCGGCGACTACCAGCTCAGCGTCGAAGCGGTGCGTGAAGCCGGCGTCGGCCATCTGTTCGATGCTTTCCTGCGTCTCAAGGCCAGGCTCGAGGCCGAGGGCCTGTTCGCGGCCGACATCAAGCGCCCGCTGCCGCCCTACCCGCGTGGCGTGGCCATCATCACCAGTGCGCAGGCCGCCGCACTCAAGGACGTGTGTGCCAGTTTTGCCCGGCGCGCGCCTCACCTGCCGCTGCTGCTGCTGCCCACCCCGGTGCAGGGCGAAGGGGCCGGCGCCCGGATTGCGGCCGCACTTGACCAGGCGGGCCGTGTTGCCACCGAGCGCGCGCTCGACGTGGTGGTGCTGGTACGGGGTGGCGGCAGCATTGAAGACCTCTGGGCCTTCAACGAAGAAGTCGTCGCGCGCGCCATCCGGCGCTGCCCGCTGCCGGTGGTCTGCGGCGTCGGCCACGAGACGGACTTCACCATTGCCGACTTCGCCGCCGACCTGCGCGCCACCACGCCAACCGCGGCGGCCGAACTGGCCAGCGCCGGCTTTCATGGCGCGAGCACACAGCTGGCCGAACACCGGCGGGCCTTGCGCCACGCCCTGCAGCGCCGGCTCGACACCGCCGCTCAGCGAGTCGATCGCGTCGCCCTGCGGCTCACCCACCCCCGCCAGCGCCTGGCCGACAGCCGGGCCACCCTGCTCGCGCTGGAACGACGTCTGCGAATGGCCATGCAGGCACGGCAGCAGATGCTGCAACGCCAGCACGCCCATCTGGCGGCCCGGCTTGGTGCCCGTCGCCCGGCCCCGGCGCGGCTCCGTCCGGCGCTCGATGCGCTGCAAGCCGCGCTTGCGCGCACCGCCGCCCGCCAGCTTGCGCAGCGCCACATGCAGCTCGATGCACTGGCCACCCATCTGGCCCATCTCAACCCGGAAGCCGTGCTGTCCCGCGGTTTCAGCATCACCCGCGACAGCGCAGGCCGTATCTTGCGCAACGCAGCAGATGTCGCCGTGGGCAGCGCCGTCACGGTGCAACTGCATCAAGGCGCGGTCGATGCGACAATCACCGCACAGCACACCCCGCCGGCCACCGGCTGACCGGCACTGCGGTTGTCATTCCGTCACATTCCCGACTAGAATTGTCGGGATAATTGACTTCAGTCAAGGCCTCAACAAGGAGAAACCCATGGAACACGTTCTGCCTCAACTGCCGTATGCCAAAGACGCTCTGGCTCCGCACATTTCCGCCGAAACGCTGGAATTCCACTACGGCAAGCACCACCAGGCCTATGTCACCAACCTGAACAACCTGATCAAGGGCACCGAGTACGACAGCCTGGATCTGGAAGCCATCATCAAGAAGGCCCCGGCCGGCGGTCTGTTCAACAACGCCGCCCAGGTGTGGAACCACACCTTCTTCTGGCACAGCATGGCCCCCAACGGCGGTGGCGAGCCGACCGGCGCCCTGGCCGACGCAATCAAGGCCAAGTGGGGTTCGTTCGAAGATTTCGCCAAGGCCTTCACCGCCTCGGCCGTGGGCAACTTCGGTTCGGGCTGGACCTGGCTGGTCAAGAAGGCCGACGGGTCGGTCGACATCGTCAACACCACCGCCGCCGGCACCCCGCTGACCACCGCGGACAAGGCGCTGCTCTGTATCGATGTGTGGGAACACGCCTACTACATCGACTACCGCAACCGTCGCCCGGATTTCGTCGCCACCTTCCTGAAGAGCCTGGCGAACTGGGACTTTGCGGCGAAGAACTTCGGCTGATCTGCGCCGACACACCCAACAAAAAGCCGCGGCCATGGTCGCGGCTTTTTGTTGGGGCCCCGGCGCGCGATCCCGGCACGGCGCAAGCTTGGTGTATCCTGCCCCCACGCCGAACGCGCCACCCGGCATCCAAAGGACGTTTCGTGACATCACCCGCCTCGCTTGCCCACACGGTCACCCCGGAGACCCTTGCGGCCATGCGTACCGACATGCTGCGCTTTGCCACCTTGCAGCTGCGCGACAGCCATCTGGCCGAAGACATGGTGCAGGACACCATGATCACCGCGCTGGCCAAGGCGGACCAGTTCGCGGGGCGTTCGTCGGTCAAGACCTGGGTATTCACCATCCTGCGCAACAACGTGATCGACGCCATCAAGCTGCGCGCACGCACTGTCAACGCGGGGGACTATGTCGCCGAAGGCGAGAGCATGGACAGTGCCTTCGACGCGCTGTTCAAGGCCAACGAACACTGGACGCCCGCCGCCCGCCCGACCGACTGGGGCGATCCGGAAGACGCGCTGCGTGAGCAGCAGTTCTGGACGGTGTTCGACGCCTGCCTCAACCGGCTGCCCGAGAACACCGCGCGCGTGTTCATGATGCGCGAGTTCCTCGAACTCGACAGCCACGAGATCTGCCACACCCTGTCCATCAGCATGACCAACTGCCACGTCATCTTGCACCGGGCGCGCAACGGGTTGCGCCGCTGCCTGGAGGCCAACTGGTTCACGGAGGGCGCACCGGCATGCTGAGCTGCAAGGAAGTCTCCTACCTGATCTCCGAAGAGCAGGACCGGGACCTGGGCATTGTCGAGCGCATGCAACTCGAGTTGCACCTGGCCATGTGCAAGGGCTGCACCAACCTGCGCAAACAAATGAGCTTTCTGCGCGGCGCGATCCGGCGCGGCCCGCCGTCCGACGACGACACCCCGGCCGATCGCTGACATGCCGGACGCCCTACCGGCCGCGGACGACGCGCCGCTGGCGATTCTCTATCGCGACGACCACCTCGTCGCCATCCACAAGCCGGCCGGGCTGCTGGTCCATCGCACGGCGCTGGACCGCCATGAAACCCGCTTTGCCGTGCAGCTGCTGCGCGACCAGATCGGCCAGCATGTGTGGCCCGCCCACCGGCTCGACCGTGGCACCTCCGGCGTGCTGCTATTCGCGCTCGATGCCGACACGGCAGGACAGCTCGGGCGGCAGTTCGAGGCGCAGACCGTCGCCAAGCGCTATGTCGCGGTGGTCCGCGGTCATCCCCCCGAATCGGGGCTGATCGATCATGCGCTCAGCCGCCAGCGCGATGACTGCGAATGGGTCGATCCACGGGCCGAACCGGCGCCGCAGGCGGCGCGCACCGCCTACCGTCGGCTGGCCACCATCGAGCTGCCCATCGCCGTCGATCGCTACCCCACCAGCCGCTACGCGCTGCTCCAGGTCGATCCCGAAACCGGTCGCAAACACCAGATCCGGCGCCATCTCAAGCACATCAGCCACCCCATCATCGGTGATGCCACCTATGGCAAGGGTCAGCACAACCGCATGTTTGCCGCGCATTTCGGCTGCCGGCGCCTGCTGCTGGCCAGCACCGACCTGTGGCTCGACCACCCCGCCAGCGGCCAGCGCCTGCACCTGCACGCCGCGCCCGCGGCCGATTTCACGGCCTTGCTCGACCGCTTCGGCTGGTGCGCCGCGCTGCAGATTCAAACCGCTCCGCTGTAAGCTTTTCACGCGCGCCAAGGTCTGATCCCACACACCGGGTCGATCACCTTCGCATCGACCGCACCACCGCCCCAACACAGGAGACGGCGCATGCTCGCCACCTTGCCCCTGCTGCGCAAGACCGCATTCCCCCCGCTGACCC
This sequence comes from Pseudomonadota bacterium, assembly GCA_008501585.1. GTDB lineage: Bacteria > Pseudomonadota > Gammaproteobacteria > Burkholderiales > Rhodocyclaceae > Nitrogeniibacter. Next base: position 76,256 of record QQUN01000078.1, read on the forward strand.
GCAGCCGCATCGACACCCTGCAGATCAACCTCGGCTACCGCTGCAACCAGCAATGCCTGCACTGTCATGTGAACGCCGGCCCCAAGCGCACCGAGGAAATGGACAGCGAGACCATCGACGCCATCCTGCGCTTTGTCGATGCCAACGCCACGGTTCGCACGCTGGATCTCACCGGCGGCGCCCCTGAACTGAACCCGCACTTCCGCCGTCTGGTCGCCGCGGCCCGCGCCCGCGGCCTGCGCGTGATCGATCGCTGCAACCTGACCATTCTGAGCGAACCGGGCTACGAAACGCTGGCCGCCTTCCTCGCCGAGCACGGCGTCGAGGTCGTCGCCTCCCTGCCCTGTTATCTCGAAGACAACGTCAACGCCCAGCGCGGCAAGGGCGTGTTCGAAGCGAGCATCAAGGGCCTCAAGCAACTCAATGCGCTGGGCTACGGCCAACCCGACAGCGCGCTGACGCTGAACCTGGTGTACAACCCGCAGGGCGCCGTCCTGCCGCCGCCGCAAGCGCCGCTCGAGGCGGCCTACAAGACGCATCTCGGCGAACACTTCGGCATCGTCTTCAACCAGTTGTTCACGCTGGCCAACATGCCCATCCAGCGTTTTGGCTCGACGCTGCTGTCCAAGGGCGAGTTCAACCGCTACATGGATCTGCTTCAGTCCGCCCACCGCGACGACAACCTGCCCGGCGTGATGTGCCGCACCCAGATCAGCATCGACTGGCAAGGCAAGCTGTACGACTGCGACTTCAACCAGATGCTCGACATGCACACCGAAGACGCCGACGGCCGGCCGCTCACCATCCATCAAGTCACCGCACAGCAACTCGAAGGGGGCCGCATCCAGGTCGCCGGCCACTGCTATGGCTGCACCGCAGGCCAGGGTTCGAGCTGCGGCGGTGCACTGAGCTGACGGGGGACGCCGATCATGGATCTGTCCAACACGCTGGGCGTCTACTTCTGGGGCTTTCTGGTGGTTTTCGGCGCGGTGATGTATTTGATCTCGCCCAAAGCCAAGGACGAAGGCGGCTTTTTCCGCGGCACCGACGCCGCCGGTCGGCCGGCCTCCACCTGGGCCTTGATGATGAGCATCTTCATCAGCTGGATCTTCGCCAAATCGGTGACCAACGCTGCCAACCTGGGTGCCGCCTACGGCATTGTCGGCGGCCTGGCCTACGCCACCTACTGGCTGTCCATCCCCTTTGCCGGCTGGGTCATCTACCGCCTGCGCACCCGCGAAGGCGCCACCGGCCTGGTGCCCTTCCTGATCGGCAAATACGGCCGCATGGCCGCCATGGCCTTCTCCGCCGCCATCCTGGTGCGCCTGTACAACGAAGTGTGGAGCAATACCGCGGTGGTCGGCGGCTACTACGGCGAGGCCGGCTCGTTTGCCTTCATCGCCGCGGCCCTGCTGTTCACCGCTGCCGTGTTGCTCTACAGCCTCAAGGGCGGGCTGCGCAGCTCGATCTTTACCGATGTGATCCAGGCCGTGGTGTTCGTGCTTTTCCTCGGTCTGGTGCTGGTGTGGATCGTGCCCACGCACGGCCCGGTGGCACTACTCACCGAGGGCCACTTCGCGCTCGACGCCGGCGCCGACCTGCTGCTGGTGGCACTGCTGCAGGTGCTGTCCTACCCCTTCCACGACCCGGTGCTGACCGACCGCGGCTTCATCACGCGCGAGAAGACCATGCTGCGCGCCTTTGTGATTGCCGGCGTGCTCGGCTTCTTCGCCATCCTCGCCTTCAGCCTGGTCGGCGTGCATGCCAAACTCGAAGGCATCGCGGCGGCCGGCAACGCGCCCGCACAGGTCGCCAAGGGCCTCGGCCTGGCGGGTTTCTTCGCCATGAGCGTGGTGATGATCTCCTCGGCCGCATCCACGCTGGACTCGACCTTCACCTCGTTGTCCAAGTCGGTGGCACATGAACTGCCGCTGCTTGCCGGCCGCACGCCGGGCACCCGTGCCATCCGCAACGGCGTGGTGACCATGGCGGTGTTCGCGCTGCTCGGCAACCTGCCGATGATCGCCGGCACCGACATCCTCAAGGCAACCACGCTGTCGGGCACCATGGTGATCGGTCTGGCGCCGGTGTTTTTGCTTTCGCGCTGGGTGGGCTACTCGCCGCTGTCCTTCCACCTCGCCTTCTGGACAGGCATGACGCTGGGCGTGATGCTCGCGCTCGGGGCGATCCCCGCCAGCTGGGCCATCGGCACCGGCAAGTATGGCCTGCTGCTGGGCACCAACCTGTATGGGCTGGCCCTGTGCACCGCCGGCTTCTTGCTGCCGCTGGCGCTCGGCCATCGCCGCAGCGCCACCGAAGCGGCATGAGCGCGGCCGGCCGCGTCTGCCCGCTGCGCTATCGCTATGGCGCAGCGGCGATCCGCACCGCGCCGGAGCGTGTTGCCGACACGCTGTACGTGGTCGGCGGCCTGTATGGCAACACCGCGGCGCTCGACGCGCTGCAGGCCATGCTCACCGCCGAGCCCGGGCCGGTCACGGTGTGCTTCAACGGCGACTTCAACTGGTTCAATGTCGACGACGCAGCCTTTGCGCAGATCAACAACGCCGTACTCGCCCACGACGCCATCCTCGGCAACGTGGAGGCCGAACTGCAACCCGGGGAGGACGACGCCGGCTGCGGCTGTGCTTACCCCGACACGGTCGATGCCGGCGTGGTCGAACGCTCCAACCGGATCCATGCCCGCCTGAAAGCCACTGCCGCGCGCCACCCCGACCACCTCGCCGCCCTGGCGACCTTGCCGATGTTTGCCCGCTACCGCGTCGGCACGCTGAGGGTGGGTGTGGTGCATGGCGACGCCAGCGCGCTGGCCGGCTGGGACTTTGATGTGGCGCGCATCGATGCGCCCGCGCATCGGGCAGCGCTGATCGCCGCCTTCGACGCGGCCGATGTCGACATCTTCGCCAGCAGCCACACCTGCAGCCCGGTGTGCCGGCAGATCGCCCCCGGTAAAGTCGTCATCAACAACGGCGCCGCGGGCATGCCCAACTTCCGTGCCACGCGGCATGGCATCGTCACCCGCATCGCACGCCGGCCGGGGCCGCATCCGGCCGAGTACGGCCTGAGCCAGGGCGGCCACGTCATCGAGGCGCTGGCCCTGCACTACGACGCCACCGCGTGGCAGGCGCGCTTTCTCGCCAACTGGCCGGCCGGGAGCGATGCACACCTGTCGTATTTCGCACGCATCGCGGATGGCCCCGATTTTGCCCTGGCCCAGGCCGCCCCGGCTTGATGCAACACGGCCGGGGCAGACACCCCGGCCGTGTTAATCCGCATGCGCCGGATCAGGCCTTGCGGCGGCGCAGCCGATAGCCCATGCCGGCCAAGCCGACCAGCATCATCGCCCAGGTATCGGGCTCGGGCACCGGCGAGAGCACGAACAGGCGCGAGTTCGGCGTGCCGGAATCCTCGGCCACGAGGTAGATGCGGCCGAGTTCATCCACCGTAACGCCTTCGATCGCCTGGCTGGTGATGCCGGACAGGTCGAAGCGGCTCAGCGTGTTGCCGGCGCGGTCGATCTCCAGCAGCATCCGCGAGCCGAGGCTGAGCACCAGCAGGTTGTCGGCCGCCGCGGTGCCGGCCAGCGCGTCGATGGGCGAGAGCGTCTGCACATCGGACAGCGTGCTCAGGCCCAGGGCGCTGGCGTCGAACAGCGGCGTCATGGTCGAGATGCCGCCGCCGGCGGCAAAGCTCAGGGTGCCGGCGCGCACTTCCAGCGGGCTGTCCTGCTTGACCGACACGAAGCTGCCATCACGCGGGTCGTAGCTGATCCCTTCGATGCCGTTGTTGGCGTAGCCATAGTCGGAAATCGAGGCCCACGGCGCGCTGGCCAGCGAGACGCTGCCACCGGGCACATAGCTGAACAGGAAGGCGTCCTGCAGGCGTTCCTCGGCCACCACCAGCATGCCGCCCCCGAGATAGGTCAGGCCTTCGGCGTCGTTGTGGCGGGTGGCCGCCGGCCAGCCGGAGAAGCGCATCGAGGAGAGCGTCTGACCGGTCAGCGACACCTCGACCACACCTTCGCCTTCGTCACCGACAAAGAACAGCGAGTTGCGGTCGCGGGCATAGGTGATGGCGGAGGCCTCCAGGCCCAGGGTACCGAGCCGGTCGAGCGCGTAGTTGCCGGTCACGGTGTAGGACGACAGGTCGATCGAGTTGGCAGCGTGGGCGAGCGAGCCGCTCAGCGCCAGCACGGCAGCGAGACAATGCATGCGTTTCATGTGTGCGCTCCCCGTTCAGCGCGCGGCACGGCGGCGGGCGATACCGCCAACCAGCGCCAGCCCGGCCAGCAGCATGGCGTAGGTTTCGGGCTCCGGCACTGGCGCCGCCACATAAAAGCCCGGGTTGCCGATGTCGCCACGGGTCGACACATAGGAGCCAAAGCGGTCACCGGCGCTGGCCAGCACCCAGTTGGCGGTCACGGTGGTAGCGGCCAGGTCGGCCGCACTGAGCGGGTTGCCGGTGGCGTTCTGGGTGCGCACCGTGCCCGCATAGATCTGGTCGCCATAGGCGAAGCGGTCGATCAGGCTGCCCGAGGCATCGAACAGGTTGATCTCGTCACCACGACCGATATTGTTGGTGTAGCCACCGAGCACCTTGACGCTCGCCACCAGCGACCAGTCGGCACGGAACGCCGCCGCGTCCGCCTCAGTGATGATTACCGATTCGCCAACGCCAACCCACCCGAAACCGGACAGGTCGAACACACCGGCCTGGCGGCTGTCGTCGTCATAGCTCCATCCGGTGAAATCCACCGCCGAAGCGCCCATGTTGGTGAATTCGATGAATTCGCCCCCATTGCCGCTGTACATCCACTCGGTGATCTGGATGTCGGCCACCGATACCGCCGCACCCGCCTGCCCCGACAACAGCAGGGCCAGGCCGAACCCGTAAAGCGTCTTCTTCATTTTTCTGACCTCAATGGATTTTGTTGGGCCACTGCGACGCGCGTGCCGTCCGGCGCGGCCGTGTCGCATGGTGGTGGACGCATGCTAGCGATGCGGTGTGACGGTTCGACGACACGCTGCGATGTCGCGCCGGCGCCCTCTCAATATTCGTGTGTCGCCGCCGTTATTTCTCCGGTCTAACCCACCGGATCGCCCACCCCATGCCCTTCTGGCCGTTCTCCCGCTCTCGTCAGGACGCCCTCGGCGCACAGCAACTCATGCACACCCTGCTGGCCATGGCCTGGGTGGTCGAAGCGCGCGACCCCTACACCGGCGGCCACCTGTGGCGGGTCTCGCGTCTGGCCGAAACGCTCGCCCGGCGGGCCGGGCTGGGGGAGCGGGATGTCTCGCGCATTGCGATTGGCGGCTTTTTGCATGACCTGGGCAAGGTCGGCATTCCCGACGCCATCCTGCGCAAGCCGGACCGCCTGAGCGACGATGAATTCGACATCGTGCGCACCCATCCGGCCGTCGGCGCCCGCCTGCTGGCCGGCCACCCGCTCGCGGCACTGGCCGCCGATGCGGTGCTGGCTCACCACGAACGGCCCGACGGCCGCGGCTATCCGGCCGGGCTGGGCGCCGACGACATTCCGCAAGACGCCCGCATCATCGGCATCTGCGATGCCTTCGACGCCATGACCAGCGCCCGCCCCTACCGCAAGGGCATGCCCATCGACGCGGCGCTGGCGATCATTCGCGACCACCTCGGCAGCCAGTTCGACCGCCGCTTCGGAGAACACTTTCTCAGCCTGGCGCACACCGGCGTGCTGGAACACATCGTCGGCCACAGCGACGATGGCATTCCGCTTCTTGACTGCATGATGTGCGGCCCCACGCTGGTGGCGCGGCGCGAACAGGCGACCGGTGACACCCTGTTCTGTCCGCAATGCACCGGTGAATACCGGCTCGCCACGGGCGCGGACGGCAAGCTGGAGGCCCGCCAGACCGGTCGCGTCGGCTCGGCCGCAGATCTCGCGCCAGTGGCCGACAGCGGGCTCATCCAGCGCTTCCTCAGTGGCGCTGCGCGCCGCGCGCTGGCCAACGGGGTGATTGAGTAGGACGAAAAAAAACCCGGTCGCAACCGGGTTTTTCGGGTGTCGTGCGCGCTCAGTGCGTGCGACGCTGGACTTCCTTGTGGCGGAAGCTGATCCGCGCCTTCGACAGGTCGTACGGCGACATTTCGAGCGTCACGCGGTCGCCGGCCAGGATCCGGATGCGGAACTTGCGCATCTTGCCCGAGGCGTAGGCGGCCACATCCATGCCGTTGTCGAGCTTGACCAGGAAACGGGCATCACGAAGCACTTCCTGCACCACACCTTCGAACTGGATCATTTCTTCTTTGGCCATAAATTCTCTCCTAATCTGTTGTGGGGTCCGGCGACGCCATCGGTGCGTCCGCAGCGCATTGCGTCGCTCACGACTGGCGAGCGCGCCGGATTGAATGCATTTGCTGGCGGCGGGCAATTGATGCCCTGTGCCGACGGGCAGCCCGGAAACACAGCTTCCGGACGCAATTGACGGGACCACGCCCGACGATCCGGCCACTCCGGCGCCGAAAAGGCCTGCCAGAATGGCGGACAGGACGGCGCTTGGCGCCATGCTGGATCGGTGCGGCCCCATGCGTCTGGTCCCGCAACCGAGATAAGGGCTTCATTCTACTCGATTTTTGTGCGCGGCACAAAAGAATTGACCGGTTTCGGCACAATTGACTGTCAGGTTTGCCCCCCCGGCACGGTCTGAACCATCACACCCCTGCGAGCCGCCACGGCGGCCGCTGGCAAACAGATCTCGGAGCGCCGTCAGGCCATGAACAAGAAAAAACTCGGACTCGCCGTTCTCATTGCCGCCCTCGTGGCGAGCTATTTCGTTTTCGATCTGGGGCGCTTCTTCAGTCTCGATTACTTCAAGAGCCAGCAAGCGGCCATCGAGGCCTATCGCGTCGCCAACCCGTGGGCGACCGCCGGCATCTTCTTTGCCGTGTATGTGGCCGTCACCGCGCTGTCGTTTCCCGGTGCGGCCGTACTGACCCTGGCCGCCGGCGCGATCTTCGGGCTGCTCACCGGCCTGGTCATCGTCTCCTTTGCCTCGAGCATCGGCGCCACGCTGGCCTTCCTGGCCTCGCGCTTCCTGCTGCGCGACTGGGTGCAGCAACGCTTTGGTGACCGGCTGAAGGCGATCAACGCCGGCGTCGCCAAGGAAGGCGGCTTCTACCTTTTCACCCTGCGCCTGGTGCCGGCGTTTCCGTTCTTCGTCATCAACCTGGTGATGGGCCTGACACCGATCCGCGCCAGCACCTTCTACTGGGTCAGCCAGATCGGTATGCTCGCCGGCACCGTCGTATATGTGAACGCCGGCACCCAACTGGGCCAGATCGATTCCCTGGCCGGCATCCTGTCACCGGACCTGCTTGGCTCCTTCGTGTTGCTCGGGATCTTCCCGCTGATCGCCAAGCGGATCGTCGCGGCCGTCCAGGCACGCAAGGTATTCGCCAGGTGGGCCGACAGGAAGCCCGCCCGCTTTGACCGCAACCTCGTCGTGATCGGCGGCGGATCGGCGGGCCTGGTCACGTCCTACATTGCGGCGGCGGTCAAGGCCAAGGTCACCCTGGTCGAGCGCCACAAGCTCGGCGGCGACTGCCTGAACACCGGCTGCGTGCCGTCCAAGGCGCTGCTGCGCTCGGCCAAGTTCCTGTCGCATGTCGAGCGCGCCCGGGCGTTCGGCATCGATTCCGCCGAAGCCCGAATGGACTTCGCCAAAGTCATGGAACGCGTGCAATCGGTGGTGAAGGCCATCGAACCGCACGACTCGGCCGAACGCTACACCGGCCTCGGCGTGGATGTGGTCGAAGGCTCGGCGAAGATCACCTCGCCCTGGTCGGTCGATATCACCCGTCCCGACGGTCGCGTCGAGACCCTCACCACCCGCGCCATCGTCATCGCCACGGGCGCCCGCCCCTTCGTGCCGCCGATCCCGGGCATCGACGACATGGACTACCTGACCTCCGACACCCTGTGGGCACTGCGCGAACAGCCACGCCGCCTGCTGGTGCTTGGCGGCGGCCCGATCGGCTGCGAGCTGACCCAGGCCTTCGCCCGACTGGGCAGCCAGGTCACGCAAGTCGAGATGCTGCCGCGGATCATGGCGCGGGAAGACAACGACGTCTCCGAACTGGTGATGGCCCGCTTCATCGCCGAAGGCATCGACGTGCGTGTCGGCACGAAAGCCAGGCAGTTCGTGATCGAAGACGGCGAGAAGGTGTTGATCGCCGAACACGAGGGCAAGGACGTGCGCATCCCCTTCGACGCCGTGCTGGTCGCCGTCGGCCGCGCGGCCAACCTCACGGGCTTCGGGCTGGAGGAGATGGGCATCCCGACCGGCAAGACGGTCGACACCAACGCGCTGCTGCAGACGATTTACCCCAACATCTACGCTGCCGGCGACGTGGCCGGGCCGTATCAATTCACCCATACCGCCGCGCACCAGGCCTGGTACGCCGCCGTCAATGCCCTGTTCGACCCGTTCAAGACCTTCAAGGCCGACTACTCGGTGATCCCCTGGGCCACTTTTGTCGAGCCGGAAGTCGCCCGTGTCGGCCTGAACGAAGCCGACGCGCAGGCCGAGGGCATCGCCTACGAGGTCACCAAGTTCGGCATCGACGACCTCGACCGCGCCATTGCCGATTCGGAGGCCCACGGCTTCGTCAAGGTGCTCACCGTCCCCGGCAAGGACCGCATCCTCGGCGTCACCATCGTCGGCGAACACGCGGGCGACCTGATCGCCGAATACGTGCTGGCCATGAAGCATGGCATCGGGCTGAACAAGATCCTCGGCACCATCCACATCTACCCGACCCTGGCCGAAGCCAACAAATATGCCGCCGGCGAATGGAAACGCGCCCACGCCCCGCAGACACTGCTCGAATGGGTCGGCCGCTTCCACGCCTGGCGCCGCGCGTGAGGAAAACCACCGATGACACGCCTCAGATCCCTCCTGCTGGCCGCCGGCCTCAGTCTGCTCAGCGCCGCCGTACACGCCTTTGATCACAGCCACGCCGCCTGGACCGCACTGCTCAAGCAACACGTGGTGGTCAACGCCGCCGGCACCGCGTCGGCGGTACGCTACGCCGCGCTGAAACAGGAGCGCCCCAAGCTCAAGGCCTACCTCGACACCTTGTCGGCCGTCACCCCGATCGACTTCGCCGGCTGGCAGAAGCCGCAACAACTCGCCTTCCTGATCAATGCCTATAACGCATTCACGGTCGAGCTGATCCTCACCCGCTATCCGGATCTGGCCTCGATCAAGGACCTCGGCAGCCTGTTCGCGTCGCCCTGGAAGCGGAAATTCTTCACCCTGCTCGGCCAGGACGAGAGCCTGGACGGCATCGAACACGGCCGCATCCGCGCTGCCGGCGTCTTCGACGACCCCCGCATCCACGCCGCCGTGGTCTGCGCCTCGATCGGCTGCCCCATGCTGCGCGACGAAGCCTTCGTCGCCGAACGACTCGACGCCCAACTCGAAGACGGCATGCGCCGCTTCCTTTCCGACCGCAGCCGCAACCGCTTCGACACGGCCAGCAACACGCTCTACGTGTCAAAGATTTTCGACTGGTACGCCGACGACTTCAGCCGCGGGCACAAGGGCTTCGACACGCTCCACACCACCTTCGCCCGCTACGCCGACGTGCTCACCGACTCACCGGAGGCCGCCCGAACGCTGCGCGCCGGCACGCCCAGGATCGAGCACCTCGACTACGACTGGAGGCTCAACGATGTTCGCTAAACCCCTCCTCGCCCTCGCCGCCACGTTCTGCGCCGGCACCACCACAGCCGCCGAATGCACCGCCCACAGCGGCCCCCGGCAAACCCCGCTGGTCGAGCTTTACACCTCCGAAGGCTGCAGCTCCTGCCCGCCGGCCGACCGCTGGCTGGGCACGATCGCGCAATCGGCCGACACCGTCGCCCTCGCCTACCATGTTGATTACTGGGACGACATCGGCTGGAAAGACCGTTTCGCGGAGCCGCGCAACAGCCAGCGCCAGCGCGACAAGGTGGCGCTGGCCGGCGGGCGCACGGTCTACACGCCGCAGGTCATGATCAACGGCCGCGACAGCCGCGCCTGGCGCGGGCACAATCCGCTGGCCAATGTGCCGCGTGACGCGGCCACGGCGCAGATCCAGCTCACCGCCGTTGCCGCGCCCAGCGGTGCCACGGTCAGCGTCCGCGCCACCGCCCCGGGTGATCGCCAGACGCAACTGGTGGTCGCACGGTATGAAAACGGTCATCAAAGTGAGGTCAAAGCCGGCGAAAATCAGGGCGAAACCCTCAAGCACCATTTTGTCGTGCGTGACTGGGAGACCCGCCCCATGCCGGCCAACGCGCCACTGCAAACCGACATCCGCCTGCAAGCGCCCGAGCACACCGGCGGTGTCGTCGCCTTTATCGAAGACCTGCGCAGCGGCGAGGTGCTGCAAGCGCTCGCCCTGCCGGACTGCCAGCGCTGATCCCCCATGCCTGTGCCGAGCCTGTCGATCATCGTCCCCGTGCTCAACGAAGCCGCCGGCATCGCGTCGGTGCTCGCACCACTGCAGGCCTTACGGGGCAGGAGCGTCGAGCTGATCGTGGTCGACGGCGGCAGCACCGATGGCACAGCGGCGCTGGCGGCCCCCCTATGCGAGGCCGTGATCGCCGCGCCGCGCGGCCGTGCCAGCCAGATGAACGCCGGCGCTGGCGCAGCACAGGCCAACCGCCTGCTGTTCCTGCATGCCGACACCCGCCTGCCTGACGGTGCCATCGCCGCCATCCACGACGCGCTCGCCGACCACGCCTGGGGCCGCTTCGATGTCCGCATCGATGGCCGCCATCCGATGCTCAAGGTCGTCGCGGCCATGATGAACCTGCGCTCCCGCCTCACCGGCATCGCCACCGGCGACCAGGCCATCTTCGCCCGCCGAGACGCCTTCACGAAAATCGGCGGCTTCGCCGATCTGCCGCTGATGGAAGACATCGCCTTTTCACGCAGCATGAAATCCCTCGGTCGCCCGGCCTGCCTGCGCCTGCGTGTCACCACCGCCGGTCGCCGCTGGGAGCGCCATGGCGTGTTTCGCACCATCGCGCTGATGTGGCGGCTGCGCGCCGCCTACGCCCTCGGCACCGACCCGGCCGAGCTTGCCCGACGCTATGGCTACACCCCCCGTGAATCCTGACCCCATCAACATCGCCGTCTTTGCCAAGGCGCCAGTGGCCGGCACCGCCAAGACCCGGCTCATCCCGGCCCTCGGTGCCGCCGGCGCTGCCCGCCTGCATCGCCAGCTGGTGCGCCACGCCCTGCGCACCGCCCATGCGGCGGCCCTCGGCCCGGTCAGCCTGTGGTGCGCCCCCGACACCCGGCACCGTTTTTTTCGCGCCCTGGCCGCCACCGGCGACATCGCCCTCCACACTCAGCACGGCGGCGACCTCGGCCAACGCATGCATCACGCCCTCACCACCCTCACCACGAGCGCACCGACCCTGCTGATCGGCACCGACTGCCCCATGCTCGACCGCGCCCTCTTCCAGGCTTGTGCGGCGGCGCTGCGCCAAGGCAACGATGCGGTCTTTCTGCCGGCCGAAGACGGTGGCTATGCACTGGTCGGCCTGCGCCAGCCGCAACCCGGCCTGTTCCACGACATCGCCTGGGGCAGCGGCACCGTCATGGCCGACACGCGGGCACGCCTGCGCCAGCGCGGCCTGCGATGGGCCGAACCAGGCGAAGTGTGGGACGTCGACCGCCCCGAAGACCTCCCCCGGCTGCGCCAGACCGCCCTGGCGGGAACACGCGATGGCGCGCCGGGTCACACCCGTCCCGAACCCGACGGCCGGAGTCCCGACTGATGCCGCACCGCTTCACCCTGATGCTGAGCCTCGCCGCACTCGCCCTGCCGCTGCCGGCCAACGCCAGCCCCGCCCAGCCGACGCCCTTCGCCAATGCCCCGGTCGGCGCCCCGCCGGCCGGCTGGGTGCACACCCGGATCAACAAAGACCAGCGCGGCACCGATTTTTCCGTCGTGCACGAAACCTCGGGCGGTGTGCTGCGCGCCTACTCGCAAGCCGGCGCGTCCAGCCTGGTGCACACCCTGGCCACGCCCGCCGCTCCCCATGCGCAACTGCAGTGGCGCTGGAAAGTCTCCCATGCCGTCCCCGGCTCCGCCATGGCCAGCAAGGCCACGGACGACTACGCGGCGCGGGTGTACGTGTTCTTCGACTACGACAAATCGCGTCTGCCCTTCGCCGACCGGGTCAAGATCGACCTGGCGCGCAATCTCTACGGCGCCGACCTGCCGACCGCCGCCCTGTGCTACGTGTGGGGAACGGCCGATGCCATCGGCGCCATGGCCCCCAACCCCTACACCGACCGGGTGCGCATGATCGTCCTGCAACGCGGTGACGAACGCGCCGGTCAGTGGGTCCACGAGTCTCGCGACCTCGCCGCCGATTTCCAGGCCGCCTTCGGCGAGCCGGCACCGGCCGTGACCGGCGTCGCGCTGGGCGCCGACACCGACAACACCGGCGCCACCGTCGAAGCCCGTTTCGGCGACCTGCGCCTGGTCCCGACACCGCAGTGAAGCGCCTCGTCCTGCTCGGCGGCGGCCACGCCCATGTGCATGTGCTCGATGCGCTGGCCCGCACACCACTGCCCGACACCGAGGTCACGCTGGTCTCGCCCTACCCGCGGCAGCTCTACTCCGGCATGCTGCCGGGCTGGATCGCCGGGCACTACACGCTCGAGGCACTGGCCATTGCGCTCACCCCGCTCGCCGAACGTGCTGGCATCCGCTGGAAGCCGGCGCGCGCAAGCGGCCTCGACCTCGACGCACGCACCGTCCTGTGTGACGACGGCGCGCGGATCGCCTTCGACTGGCTGTCCATCGACACCGGCCCGACCACCGACCCCGGCCCGATCAGCGGCAGTGCGCGCCACGCCCTGCCCGTGCGTCCCATCGAAGATTTCGTGACGCGGATCGACACCCTGATCACCGCCGCCGGCCACGCGCCCGGCCCCCCGACGGCGCTCATCGGCAGCGGCGCCGCCGGATTCGAGCTGGCGCTTGCCCTGCGGGCCCGGCTGCCACAGCTGCCGCTGGCGCTCATTGGCGCCGCCGCCGCGCCGCTCGACGGATTCCCCGCCCGTCTGCAACGCCGCGCCCGCCGGCTGCTCGATCAGCGCAACATTCGCTGGATCGGCCAGCGACGTGCGACCCGCATCGACGCCGACGGCGTCTGGCTCGACAACGGCCAGCATGTCGCCGCCGGTCATGTCCTGCAGGTTACCGGTGCCGCCGCGCCCGGCTGGCCGGTCGACGCGGGCCTGGCGACCGATGCCGGCGGCTTCATCCGGGTCGGGCCCAGCCTGCAATCGGTGTCGCACCCCTTCATCTTCGCCGCTGGCGACATCGCCGCCTATGCCGACCCGCGCCCCAAGTCCGGCGTCTTCGCCGTGCGCGCCGGCCCGCCGCTGGCCGACAACCTGCGTCGTGCCATCCACGGCGAGCCGCTGCGCGACTGGCAACCGCAAAGTCGCGCGCTCTACCTGATCAGCACCGGAGATCGCCGCGCCATGGCCGCCTGGGGCTCCTTGTCCGCCGAGGGCGCCTGGGTATGGCGCTGGAAAGACCACATCGACCGTGCCTTCATGCGCCGCTTTGCGCACCATGGCGGGTGAGGCGACTTTCGATCACGCCCTTTTGCAGGCACAATGGGCCGCTAACACTATTCCAATCTGCTCGCCCATGAATCGTCTGCTCGAAGTCCGTCAACTTGGTCAACAAATCTGGCTCGACAATCTCTCCCGCAGCCTTATCCGCGACGGTCACCTGGCCCGTTTTGTCAATGAGAACGGTGTTGCCGGCGTCACCACCAACCCGGCCATCTTCCAGAAGGCGATCGCCGGCGGACGCTACTACGAAGACGATCTGGCCCGCCTGAAGGCGGAACCCATCGACGCCGAAGCGCGCTACGAGCAGCTGGTGATTCCCGACGTCCAGGCCGCCTGCGACCTGCTGCACGCCACCTGGTCCGAGTCAAAAGGCGAGGCCGGCTATGTCAGCCTCGAAGTCTCGCCCGCTCTGGCCCACGACGAAGACGGCACCGTCGCCGCCGCCCATCGCCTGCATGCCGCCGTGGCGCGCGACAACGTGCTGATCAAGGTGCCCGCCACTCCCGCCGGGGTGCGCGCCATCGAGCGCCTGATCGCCGACGGCATCAGCGTCAACGTCACCCTGCTGTTCTCGCTTGCCCAGACCGATGCCGTGGCCGCCGCCTATGTGCGCGGCCTGAGCGCCCGTGCCGCCGCCGGCAAGCCGGTCACCGGTGTGTTCTCGGTCGCCAGCCTGTTCCTCAGCCGGGTCGATACCCTGGTGGATAGCCGCCTGGATGCCATGGATGACGGCGCCCGCGAACTGCGTGGCGGCACTGCCGTGGCCATGGCCCGGCTCGCTTACCAGGCCTATGGCAACCGTTTCCGTGGTGAAGAATTCGCCGCGCTGCGCGCCCAGGGCGCCCGCCCGCAGTACCTGCTGTGGGCCAGCACCGGCACCAAGAACCCGGCCTACAGCGACCTGCTCTATGTCGAACCGCTGATCGGCCCCGAAACCGTCAACACCCTTCCCGACGCCACCCTGGCCGCCCTGCTCGACCACGGCCGCGTCCACGCGACGCTGGAGAGCAATGTGGTGGGGGCGCAAGCGCACTTCGCCGGGCTGGCACGGCGCGGGATCGACCTGACAGCGATCGGTGAAGAACTGCAGACGGCCGGTTTGTCGCAGTTTGAAACGGCATTTGCCGACCTGCTCAAGGCGACCGCCTGAGCATCACCCCGGCGGCCCCTCCGGGTCGTCGGGTTCCGGCGGGATGAGCCGCTGACGCAGCGCATCGAGTTCGTCGGCGGTGCGGTGCAATGTCCTGACCCGGGCGCGCATCGCCTCGAGCCGGTCTTCGATCATGCCGACCAGCTCGCGGGTGGCCTTGATCGGCGAGCCGGCCAGCGCACGGACGCTGTCGATCTGTCCCTGGAATTCGCGCAACCGGTCGGCCTGCGCCGGCGGGTGGCCGGCGATCATGCGGTCGATGGCGCGCTCGCGTGCACGAAAGAAGGCCGCCGGACTGCGCCGGGCCAGGTTGCTCCAGGCATCGAAATCGAAATCCGCCATGCTCACTCGCCTCCTCGGCGTGGTGCATGCGTTCGATCCTACGGCGGGACTTCGGCGGGGGCAAGGCGAGGAAGTCACAAAAAACACACCCCCGGCGCGTCGGTGACGGGCCGGGGGTGCGGTGTGATGCCGGTGCCGGATCAGGCGGCGAGCAGCTTCTTCTTCGACTCCTGGATCAAGACCGCGCGCGACACGCCATGGCGTTCGCCCACGCCGCCGAGCAACTCTTTCATGTCGAGAATGAGCACGATCTGGCCGTTGGAGAGGGTCGTCACACCCGCCACGCCCTTCGGCCGGAAGTCGTCGAGCGACTTGATCACCGCGTCTTCGCGGCCGGCGAAGCTGTCGATGGCGAGGATGAAGCTTTGCTCCGCGGTCTGCATCAGCACACCGTACTCGGGCTGAGCCTCCTGCGGCCAGCCCAGCAGGTTGGCCAGCGGGATGATGGGCAGCACTTCGCCGCGCACCACCATGGTGGCCCGGCCGCCGACCTCGCGGACTTCGTCCGGCGTGATCGGCAGGATCTCGCGCACCATCGACAGCGGCACCGCCAGCGGCTGGTCGCCGAGGCGCACCAGCAGGACCGGCAGGATGGCCAGGGTCAGCGGCAGGCTGATGATGAAGCTGGTGCCCTGCCCGGCGGTCGACTTGATGTCGATCTGGCCGTTGAGTTTCTGGATGTTGGTGCGCACCACGTCCATGCCGACGCCACGGCCGGACACGTCCGACACCACCCCGGCGGTCGAGAAGCCGGGCAGGAACACCAGGTTGTAGCTCTGGCGCTCGTCCATGGTGTTGGCTTCTTCGTCGGTGATCAGGCCCTTGGAGACGGCCGAGGCGCGCAGCTTCTCGGCATTCATGCCGCGGCCATCGTCGGCGACGAGGATGATGATGTGGTCACCTTCCTGACGGGCTTCGAGACGCAGGATGGATTTTTCGCTCTTGCCGTTGGCCAGGCGCTCGGCCTTGCCCTCGACCCCGTGGTCCACCGCATTGCGGATGAGGTGGATGATCGGGTCGGACAAGTCCTCGATCATGGTCTTGTCGATCTCGGTGTCTTCGCCGGCCAGCACCAGCTCCACGTCCTTGCCCAGGTTGCGGGCCAGGTCGCGGGCGATGCGCGGGTATTTCTGGAACAGGCGGCCGATCGGCTGCATGCGGGTCTTCATGACCGCGTTCTGCAGGTCGGAGACGAGCAGATCGAGCTGGCTCACGGCCACGTCGAGCGCATGCATGGTCTCGGGGTCGTCGTCGCCGTTCAGGATCTGACTGCGCAGCGCGTTGAGCCGGTTCTTGGTCAGGCCGATCTCGCCGGAGAGGTTGAGCACCTGGTCCAGCCGCGTGGTGTCGACACGGATCGAGTTGTCGCGCTGTTTTTCGCTCTCGCGCCGGCCGGTCGGGCCGCTGTAGCCCGGCTTGTCGCTGGCGCGGCGGCCGATCGCCGCCTTGATGATTTCTTCGGGCTTTTCCTTCGGCACGGCCGGGGCTTCGATCACCGCCGCCGGCGGGACGACCGCGGGTACGCCGCTGACCGCTTGATGGAGGATATCCCAGTCCGGCTCGCTGCCGGCACCCGCCGGTGCAGACGCAGCGGGGGCCGCGGCCGGCGCGGCGGGCGCTTGCGCCGCAGTGGCGGCGCTGGCCGCGCCAAGCTCGCCGGCAATGG
Source organism: Pseudomonadota bacterium (assembly GCA_008501585.1). Taxonomy (GTDB): domain Bacteria; phylum Pseudomonadota; class Gammaproteobacteria; order Burkholderiales; family Rhodocyclaceae; genus Nitrogeniibacter. The sequence goes on from QQUN01000078.1 coordinate 93,069, forward strand.
CGCGCTTGAGGCTGTCGATCAGGTCGGGGTCGGCCGCATGCGGCTGCGTGCTGCTCTCCAGCGCACCGAACATGTCGCGCACCGAGCCGGTGGCCGACAGGATCACGTCCATCGATTCGGCCGTCACCCGCAGCTCGCCGTTGCGCAGTTTGTCGAACAAGTTTTCGGTGAGGTGGCACAAGGTCACCAGTTCGGTGGCGTTCAGAAAACCGGCGCCGCCCTTGATGGTGTGAAAACCGCGGAAGATCTCATTGAGCAAGCCGCGATCGTCGGGTGCCCGCTCGAGGTCCACCAGTTTGTTGTCCACGTCGGACAGCAAGTCTCCGGCCTCGAGGAGGAAATCCTGCAGCAGGTCTTCCATTCCAGCGAAATCGCTCATTTTGGCTCGCTCCACTGTGTTGCTGGTGACGACCGCGGCCTCGCCCGGTCGCCCCGTGTCGTCAGAATCCCAGGCTCTCGAGCAGGTCGTCGACCTGCTCCTGGCTGGAGACCACGTCATCCCGGCCTTCGGCGGTAATCACCGGGCCGTTCATCAGGCCGTCCTCTTTGCGGACGGGTTTCTTGTCGTTGGGTGCCGTTTCGATGAGCACTTCAAGCAACTGGGTTTCGAGTTGCTGGGCCATCGCGACAACTTTCTTGATCACCTGGCCGGTCAGGTCCTGGAAGTCCTGCGCCATCATGATCTCGGTCAGCTGGGCATTGGTGGCCCGGCTGTCTTCGGCGGTCTTGCCGAGGAAATCCCGCGTGCGGGTGGCCAGCGCCTTGAACTCGTCGGCCGACATCTGGTTGGCGAAGACCTTGTCCCACTGGGCCTTGAGCTCGTTGGCGCCACTCTCGACACGGTCCTGCAAGGGCTTGGCGATGTCGGTCGAGTTGAGCACGCGGCTGGCGGCCTGCTCGGTCATCTGCGCGATGTAGTTGAGCCGCTCGCGGGCGTCGGGCATGGCCTCGGCGACCGATTGCAGGCTCTGGTCGAAGCCCAGTTCGCGCAGGGCGTCGTGGACTTTCCGGGTCATCTGGCCGAGGCGCTTGTACACCACCTCGCAGCTGTGGTCGTCCACCTGGGCGGCCGCGGCAGGCAGGTCGGGCGCTGCTGCCGCCACGTCGGGCGCGGCTTCCGGCACGTCGGGCGCGGCTTCCGGCGCGGCGGCGAACTCTCCGGCCACGGCGTCGAACAGGGCCTGGAGATCATCGGAATCGCCACCGTCATCGACCACCGATGCGGCGATCACTTCGAGTTTCGGCTTCTCCGGCACCGAGGCGATGCTGTCGAACAGCGCCTGCAGGTCGTCGGAATCACCGGACTCGTCGAATTTCATTCTTTTAGCCATGCTTGAGCCTCCTGTTATCCAACGGCGCTCAGGCGGCCGCCTTTTTACCCATGCGTTCGAAAATCTTCTCGAGCTTCTCGGCCATCGTCGCGGCGGTAAAGGGCTTGACGATGTAGCCGCTGGCGCCGGCCTGGGCCGCGGCAATGATGTTTTCCTTCTTGGCCTCGGCGGTGATCATCAGGACCGGCAAGTCCTTGTACTGGGGCGACTGCCGGATGGTCTGCAACAGCGTCAGGCCGTCCATGTTGGGCATGTTCCAGTCGGTAACCACGAACTCGAATCCGCCGCTGGCGAGTTTCTGCAGTGCCGCCACGCCGTCCTCGGCTTCATCGACGTTGGTGTAGCCGAGTTCCTTGAGGAGGTTGCGGACGATGCGACGCATGGTCGAAAAGTCATCGACAACGAGGAATTTCATGTTGGGATCCGCCATCATTTTCTCCGGAGTTTTGCTTGGTGCCCGATGCCGCTCAGCGGTGGCGCATCAGGAGCGGACGCAGTGTGTCCGCGAGATTGTCTGCATCGAACTTGGCCACGTAAGCATCGACCCCCACCCGCTTGCCCATGGCCCGGTTGGCCTCCGAGGACAAGGAGGAGTGCATCACCACGGGAATGCCCTCGAAGCGGGCATCGGACTTGATGTTGCGGGTCAGGACGTAGCCGTCCATTTCGGGCATTTCCGCGTCGACCAGGATCAGGTCCACTTCGTCGATCAGCGGGCGGCCGCAGGCATGGGCATGCTTGGCCATGCCTTCGAGCCGGGTCCAGGCTTCCAGGCCGTTCTGGGCATGCTTGTGCTTGACGTCGAGCTTGTCGAGCACTTCGGCGATCTTCTTGCGCGCCACGGCCGAGTCATCGACAAAGAAGATATTCACGTCGTGCTCGGTATTGAGCGGTTCGATATTGCCGATGATGGCCTCGCCGAAGGTGTTGGCGAGGATGGTCTCGACATCGAGAATGGACACCAGGGTGCCATCGGGCAGCTCGGTGATCGCGGTGATGAAGCTGTTGACGCCGCTGGAGACGTTCTCCGGCGTACGCACCTTGTCCCAATCGACACGGATGATGCGATCGACCTCGTCGACCAGGAAGCCGAGCGTGCGCTTGCTGTACTCGGTCACCATCATCGAGCCGCCAAGCGGATCGCCCGGCTGGGTCAGCTCCAGCACCTTGGCCAGGGCCAGCACGGGGATGACGTTGCCACGCAGCGAGATCAGGCCTTCGACGCCCTTGGGCATGTTCGGCGCCTTGGTCACGAACGGGGCCTTGGAGACCTCGCGCACCTTGAACACGTTGATGCCGAAGGTCTCGCCGGTCCCCAGCGAGAACAACAGGATCTCCATGCGGTTGGAGCCGGCCAGCGTCGTGCGCGCATCCACGGCGTCAAGCAGGTTCTTCTCGGCCGCGCTGTAGGCGTCGCTCTTGGTCTTGGTCTGCACTTTGCTCATGTGCGTCTTCCTCGCTCAGGCCGCCGCCGCATTCGAGTTGCCCTTCGACAGCAGGCGGCGCAACGTCGAAGACAGGCGCTGGGGTTCGAATTTCGGAACATACTCATCGACCCCGACCGACAGCCCCAGCTGCTGGTTGGACATCCCCGACAGAGAGGAATGCATCAGCACGGGGACGCCTTCGAAGCGCGGGTCGGACTTGATCTTCTTGGTCAGGATGTAGCCATCCATCTCCGGCATTTCAATATCGGTCAGCACCACTCCGACCAGGTCCTTGACCTTGCGACCGGTGCTGTCGGCCACGATGGCCAGCTTCTGCAGCTCTTCCCAGGCCATGCGGCCATTGACCGCCACGATGCCCTTCACCCCGAGCACATCGAGGGTGCGGGCGATCTGGTTGCGCGCCACGGAGGAATCGTCGGCATAAAGCACCGTCGCCTCCGGGTTGCCGATCGGCTCGATGCCCTTGAACAGGTGGTCGTCGTCATAGCCGGTGGTTTCGGACAGCACCTTTTCGACGTCCAGCATCATCACCAGCTCGCCGTTGGGCAGCTCGGTGACGGCGGTGACCAGCCCGCCCAGCTTGGCCGCCAGCATCTGCGGCGGCACCCGCATCTGCGACCAGTCCAGGCGCAGGATGGTGTCGACCGCCTCGACCAGAAAGCCCTGGGTGTGCCCGTTGTACTCGGTCACGATCATGATCTCGCGCTTGGCATCGAGGCCGACCCCGGCGTACTTGGCCAGGTCCACCACCGGCACCAGCGTGCCACGGAGGCTGACCATGCCCTCGACCGAGCTGGGCATTTCCGGTGCAGCCGTCACCGCGGGCGTACGCATCACTTCGCGCACCTTGAACACGTTGATGCCGAAGGTCTCCCGGCGCCCCGTGCGCGGGTCGGCACCGAGCGAAAACAGGAGGATCTCCAGTTTATTGGTGCCTGCCAGGCGCGTGCGCGCATCAATGTTCTTGAGCAAATCGGACATCTGGTTTCTCCGTCGATGCCGCGTCGGGACAGTGACCCGGCATCCTCTTGGCTGTTCCTGCTACTAACGGCACGATGCCGATAGACCTTTAGGCACGGTAACCGACCCTGAAGCCACCCCAGTGCTTCCCATTGACGTACACCGGCGCGGAGACGTCGTGGAAGATCTCGCCGGTATCGCGGCGATAGGTCTGGATCAGGAATTCGAGTTCATGCGCGCCGCACTGGCGGCCGACCGGATCATCAAAGATCCGCTTGGTACGGTTACCCACGAAGTCCTTCTCGTAGTCGCCGGTCAGCGGCTTGGAAAACGCCTTGTTGTGCGTCGGCACATAGGCCTTGGTGTCGATGCCGATGGCGTACACCGTGGCCGGGTGCTCGCTCAGCACCGGCTCCTGCACGGCCGGAAAGATCTCGTCCGCCAGCTTGTCGTAGCGGGTGGTGAATTTCTGCGGCTTGGTGTTCGGGATCGGGTCGTACTTGCGGTCGAACAGCGCCGCCGCGTCGATGCGCTTGCTGGCCACGGCCTGCTCCAGCGCCGCCGACATCTTGGCCGCTGCGGCCTTGGCCAGCGCCGGCATCTGCGCGTGGATTTTCATCGCGTTCTCGCCCGTCGCGCCGAGGCGGAAGACCTTGCTGATCTCGTGCAGGTTCACCGCCAGGCTCTCGAGCCGCTTGGCCTCGTCCAGCGTGGCCGAGGCGCCCTCGGTGTTGCTCTCGACCATGGTCATGATCTCGCGCACATTGGCCACCACCCCGTCGGCCACCCGGCACTGCTGGGCAATGGCCACCGCGATGGCATCGACCTTCTCCATCGTTTCGGTCGCACCGCGGTTGATCTTGTCGAGCGAATCGGCCGCCTGGCGCGCCAGCTCGGCGCCCGAGCGGGCCTGGTCGCTACCGGCCTTGATCGAGCCGATCGCGCTGCGCGTCTCGCCCTGGATGGCTTCGATCATCGAGCTGATCTCGGTCGTCGCCGTCGAGGTCCGCTCAGCGAGCTTGCGCACCTCGTCGGCCACCACCGCAAAGCCCCGGCCCTGCTCGCCGGCACGGGCGGCCTCGATGGCCGCGTTGAGCGCCAGCAGGTTGGTCTGGTCGGCGATCTCGCGGATCACCTTGACGATCCCGCTGATCGCCTCGGAACGCTCGCCCAGCGCGGCGATCACCTGCGCCGATTGCTCCACCGAACGGGCGATCCGCTCGATCTCGTCGGACGCCTCGGAGACGATCCGCCCGCCTTCCATCGACAGCTCACGCGCCTGCTGCGCGTTCTGGGCAGTCTGGCCGGCATGCTCGGCCACCGCGTTGACCCCGGCGGTCATCTCCTCGATGGATACCACCATTGACTCGGACTCGGCCCGCTGCGTCCGCGAGCCCTGCGCCACCTTGCTGGCATGGGCGGAGAGCTTGTCGGCCGCCTCGGCCACCCGGTCGGCGTCGAAAATCACCTTGCCGACGATGCCCTGGAAGCTGCCGATCAGTTCGTTGAAGCGGTCGGCACATTCCCCCACCGGACCGCCGCCGACCTGCACGCGCTGCGACAGATCGCCATCGCGGTACATCCGCGAGAACGCCGCCTGGAGGGCGTCGAGTGGCGCCAGGATGCGCGCCTTGAGCAAGCCGCCGAGCACACCGGCAAGCACCAGGCCGATCACGCCATGTCCGGCGATCAGACCGACGCCCATCGCTGCGCCGCTCGCCGTGGAAACCGCAACGCCCGTCGCCGCGATGGCGAACCCGACGATGCCAAGTACAAGATACGTCCCCATTGTCATTTTCCTCCGCCCCGACCACCCGGGAATGACTTCGTTGTCCGAGCAAATCCGTGTTTGCTTCAGTAAGGCGGATTACGGTCCGGGTGACGCTTTCTTTAGCGGCGTTTTCAATGCATCGACAAACGAAAGTCGTATAACGGCGGGGAAGGCGGCCGCAGGCGTCGCGCAGGCCGTGGGGAACGGCGGCACGGCGGGCGAGCAACGGGGCGTCCGGGCGCGGCATGGCGCGCGCCCGAACGGCATGAGGCGCCGGCGTCACGCCGGGCCGGCATCAGCTGATGATGAACAGCTTGCCGAAGTTGGCGATGTCGAGCACCTGGCGGACGCTGCCGCGCGTGTTGACCAGGCGCACCTGATGGCCGCCGGTCTTGACCTTGTCGCGCAGCATCAGGAGCATGCCCAGCGCCGAGCTGTCGAGGTAGGACACCTCGCCCAGATCCACGCTCACATCGGCCTTGTGGCCGAGCGCACGATCCACGCTGTCGCGAAACTCGCGGTGGGCATTGAAATCGAATCGTCCGACGAGCTTGATCACCGCCCCCGATTCGCCCTGGTTTACCGTGACATCCATGTCGATCCCCTCTCGCGTTCTTGTGTTGTTCAGGCGCCCGGCTTGAGCACGGCCCCGCCCGCGCTGACCGCCAGCCGGGCCATGATGCGTTGTGCCACGTCGGTCAGCGGGGCGACTTCGGACACGGCACCGATCACCGCCGCCTCCCGTGGCATGCCATAGACCACGCAGCTGGCCTGGTCCTGGGCGATCGTCCATGCGCCGCTGCGGTGCATGGCCAGCAGCCCCTGCGCGCCGTCCTTGCCCATGCCGGTCAGCAGCACGCCGAGCGCCGCGCCGCCGGCCTGCGCCGCCGCCGAGTGGAACAGCACATCCACCGACGGCCGATGGCGATTGACCGGATCGGCGCCTGAAAGCTCGCAATGATAGGCCAGTCCGTGCCGCTTGAGCAGCAGATGCGAATGCCCGGGCGCCAGATAGGCACACCCCGGCTCGACCCGCTCGCCATGTTCGGCCTCCTTGACATGGATCTGGCTCAGACTGTCCAGTCGCCGGGCAAAGGCGCCGGTGAACATTTCGGGCATGTGCTGGACGATCAGCACCGGCGGACACTGCCGGGGCAGGCGGACGAGCACCTCGCGGATCGCTTCGGTACCGCCGGTGGACGCGCCGATGCAGATGAGGCGCCCCTGCGCCGCCCGCGCGCCCGGGCCGGCCGGCGCCAGCGGCGCGCCTTCGGCGGCGGGTACCGGGCGGTGCACATGCGCCGCCCGTGCCGCGCGGATCTTCTCGCACACCTCGTCGGCATAGGCCGACAAGGCGCCGGCGCTGCGGCTGTCCGGCTTGCCCAGCACGTCCACCGCGCCCAGCTCGAGCGCCCGGATCGACGCATCGGAATCCTTCCCCGTGAAGGCGGAGATCATCACCACCGGCATGGGTCGCAGCCGCATCAGGCGGGCGAGGAAGTCCAGCCCGTCCATGTGCGGCATCTCGACATCCAGCGTGAGCACGTCCGGGTTGAGCGACTTGATCATCTCGCGGGCGATCAGGGCGTCGGCCGCCACACCGACGACGCGCATGTCGGGCTGCGCATCGATGATCCGGCGCAGCAACAGCCGCGTCGCGGCCGAGTCGTCGCAGACCAGCACCTTGATGGTCATGCGCAGCCTCCTGCCGGACCGGGCGGGAACAGTTCGACCTCGCCGTCGACCGGCTCACTCTGCAAGCGGCGCTGATACAGTTGCTCGCGCACCAGGTCGGCGTCGGCCACGGCGCGCATCGTCCGCTTGACCAGCACACGCCCGGTGGCCGGAAAGAACACCACCTTGCGGGAACACTCGTCGAGCAGGTCCGAAGCGACCAGCGGGATGTGCTCGAGCGCCAGGTACTCGCGCACGAAGCGGGCATTGCGGGCGCCCACATCGCTGGTGGTCATCGACGCCACCACCCGCCCGCCGCCGAACACCTTGGCTTCGAGATGCTCACGCCGCGCCCCCAGCTTGAGGAGATGGTTGATGAGCACCTCCATGGCAAACACCCCGTAGCGCGCCGAGGCCGACGACACGCCGGCATCGCCCCCGGCTCCGGGCAGCATGAAATGATTCATGCCGCCAATGCCGATCCGCACGTCGCGGATGCACGCCGACACGCACGAGCCGAGCACCGTCACGATGGCCTCGCCGTCGGCACTCACGTAATACTCGCCAGGCTGTACCTTGACCGTATCGCGACCGAAACGCCGGTCGAAATAGCGCTGCGAGGCCAGATGCCGGACCGGTTCAGGGCCGGTCGCGCGGGGCATCGCTACGCTCATACACGGTACGCCCGCGTGAGCGGAACAGGTCGGCAGCATGGAGAAAGCTCTCCGAGTGGCCGGCAAACAGCAGCCCCTCCGGCTTGAGCAGGGGCAAAAAGCGCTGCAGGATGGCGTACTGGGTCGGCTTGTCGAAATAGATCATCACATTGCGGCAGAAGATGAAGTCGAGCGGCCCGGCGATGCTGTAGCGGGCATCGAGCAGATTCAGCTTTCGAAAGCTGACCAGCCGCTGCAATTCCGGACGCACCCGCACCTGCTCGGCCTGGCTGCCCACGCCCTTGAGGAAGAAGCGTCGCACCCGCGCCGGGTCCATGCGTTCGATCCGGTCGGCACGATACACACCGGCCTGCCCCTGTGCCAGCACATGGGTGTCGATATCGCTGGCCAGGATCTGCACCGGCGGCGTCAAGGTGTTGAAGGCTTCGCACGCCGTCATGGCGATCGAGTACGGCTCCTCGCCGGTCGAGGCCGCCGCGCACCAGATCTTGATCGGCTGGCGCTCCCCGGCTTGCCGCAGCCGCTCGGCCAGGATGTCGAAATGGTGCACCTCGCGAAAGAACGAGGTGAGGTTGGTGGTGAGCGAGTTGATGAAGGTCTCCGCCTCCGCCTTGTCGCGCTCCAACCGCCCCAGGTAGTCGGCAAAGGTCTTGTCGCCGCAGGCACGCAGGCGCCGCGAGAGGCGGCTGTACACCATGTCCTGCTTGGCGGCAGACAAGGAGATGCCGGCCTGCTGGTGGATGAGCTTGCGCACCTTGTCGAAGTCGGCCGACGTAAACTGGAACTCGCGCAAGGGCAAGGCGGTGTCGATCGGGCTGGGTGCCGCCGGACGCACCGGCGCGCCGCCAAAACCCGCCAGCGACGGGCGCTTGTGGCCGTCAGCCATGCTCAGAACTCCTCCCACTCGTCATTCAGGACGCTGCCGTGCGCGCGCTTGATCTTGGGTAGCGGCGCGCCCAGGTCGGTGCGGCCACTGCGGCGCGAGCCGCGGGTCGGCAGCGTCGCCACCTTGGCCTTGCGCGAGGGCGCCGCCGCCCGCGGCGACACCTCGTCCAGCACGGCATCGGCCGACAGGCGGAAACGCCGCACCATGGCCACCAGCGCGCGGGCCTGGTCTTCCAGCCCGACCGCCGCGGCCGTCGCCTGCTCCACCAGCGCTGCGTTGTGCTGCGTGACTTCGTCCATCTGGCTGACCGCCTGGGTGACCTGCTCGATGCCGGCGCTCTGCTCGCGGCTGGCATTGGCGATATCGGTCACCAGGGTGGTCAGGCGCTTGAAGTTGCCGACCACGGTACTCAGGGTGGCGCCGTTATCGTTGACCAGCTGCGAGCCGTCTTCGATCGTCTTGGCCGAATCGGCGATCAGCGACTTGATCTCCTTGGCGGCCTGCGCACTGCGCTGGGCCAGGCCGCGCACTTCCGAGGCCACCACGGCAA
>QQUN01000025.1 GCA_008501585.1 Pseudomonadota bacterium
AGCGACCAGCGCACTGCATGGTTGCCAGCGTTCCTGGCCTACTACAATGCCCGACGGCCTCACTCCGCTCTTGGATACCAGCCTCCAGCTTCCCGAATCCCCGGGAACAACCTATTGCAACTCAACACCTAGGCGACGGCCAGAAAGAAGCGGAGCGCACTCAGCGCTCCGTTTTTTTCTGTCGATGGCGCCTCATGCAGCAAGGCGCACTGGCGCTGCCTGTCGACCTTCTTTACAGCCCACCACAACAGCATCCCTGCGTCATTCATCAAACAATTGTTTCTTAATGGCTTATGCCATCGCGGTATGTAATTTGCTTGGTACGATCGCGGCGGGTGTCATCGTTTTCGGCTTCAGCCAAATACCGATGGCATTCACCCAACAGCGAATTTTTAACCGCCCATGGCGACATCGTCGCCTGATAGCTCAAAGGATTTTCCATGAAGAAACGTTTGTTCGCGTCGGCCGCCGCGATGACGATGGCGCTGTCCGCCACGCCTGCGCTCGCATTGCCGGGCTTTGACATTGTCATCAACTTCCTCGAGGCGGGTGATGCCCAGCCGTCGTGGGGCACCGGTGCCCCGGTCAGCTTCTCGACTCAGCAGAAGGCCGCCTTCGAGAGCGCTGCCCAGTTCTGGGAGAGCAAGATCACCGGCTACCAGGGCAGCATCAGCATTCCCACGTTCACGATCACCGCCGCCTTCGCGCCGGAAGACGGCGAGTACAACTCCCTCGCCTATGCCGGGCCCGAATTCATTCAGACGTCGGGCGGTTTTACACTGCCGACGACCGGCTTCATGCAGTTCGACTCGCTGGACTGGGGGCCGGGCGACACGCCGTTCACACGCGGCGAATTCCTGATGCAGGAGTTCATCGACTCGGTGCAGCATGAAATGGCCCATGCCCTCGGTTTTGGCACCTTGTTCTCCGACAACGGCGTGTTGTCCGGCAACAATTACATTGGCGCGCAGGCCGTGGCGGCGTTCAACCAGGAGTTTGGCCAGAACGTGTCGAGCATCCTGCTCGAAGACGGCGGTGGTCACTGGAGTGAGTGCTGGCGTGCCCAGGTCAACGGCGATCCGAACTGCGTCGCTGACCAGAGCCAGCCGAACGCCACCAATGACCTCGAACTGATGACGCCCTATGCCGTCGCCAACGCCACCTTCAGCAACACCACGCTGGCCGCGTTCCGCGATATCGGCTACACCACGGTAAGCCCGGTGCCGGAACCCGAAACCTGGCTGATGATGCTCACCGGCCTGGCCGGCCTGGGTGTTGCCAAGCGCCGTCGCTCGGCTTGATCGACCGCGCCACTGCCCGCGCACCGGGCAGTGGCGGCGATTGCTGATTCAACAGGAGGCGCAGGTGCGACTGCTATCGATTTCACGCTGGGTGATTCAGTGCTGCATTGCAGCCGTTGTGGCCGGCGCGGCCGCAACAGGCCATGCCGGCACCGACCCGTCCGGCCAGGTGCTCGTATTCGACATTGTTGGGGGCCAGCGGCCCAGATCGGCTGACGGCCCGCTGTTGGTGTTGTCGGCCACCGGCCAGATCAGCGTTCGGCCACCCCGCCCGGGTGACGCCCGCATCACCGTCCAGTTGTCCCCGGCCGAATCCGCCGCATTGCTCGACGCGGTGGTCACGCAGTATGGCGCTTTCGACATCGACGGCGCCGCCATCGACGACGCGCTGTCTCGGGCCGGCGATGGCCGCTTGCGCATCGCTGACGCATCGACCACCTCGCTGACACTCACGCTTGACGACCGGCATCATGCGGTCTCGGTCACTGCGCTGCCCCAGCAGGCGCGCCGGCACCCCGAGATTGTCCCCCTGCAGCGTTTTTTCCGCCTCGCCGGCTATCTCCAGGCCCGGGCGGCGGCGCTGACGGCGCACCCGCACACAAGCGCCGCGCCGGACTGAGCTCCCCCGGCGGCCCTGTGACGGCATCGTGACCCACCATGGCAACCGACAACATCCCGCTGTTGATGGCTGGGCTACTCAGCCAGACGGCAGCGATAGTGCATTTCGCCTGTATCTTCTGGGGCGCGAACGGCTTCCGGCGCCTGGGGGCTGGTGAGCCGCTGATCAGCCTAGCGGCCGCAGGCCACTGGTATCCGCGGGCGGTTGCCTTTGCCATGGGGGCAATGCTGACGCTTTGGGCGGTCTACGCGCTCTCCGGTGCCGGCGTGGTGGGGCCGCTGCCGTATCGGCGGACCGTGCTGGCCCTGATCACCGGGGCCTACCTCATCCGTGCGCTGGCCTTCCCGCTACTCAAGCCGGCATTTCCCGGTAACAGCATGGTGTTCTGGCTTGTGTCCTCGGGCATCTGCCTGGTCATCGGCCTGACACATCTGATCGGCCTCGCTCACGGCTGGGCGCAGCTATAGCGTGCCTTGTGCTACCACCAGCCCGGTGGCGCCGGCATGCCCCTTGGGCGAATCCGGCGCCACCGCTTGAGGCTCAGAACTTGTGACTAAATCGACTGCGCGTGCCGATGGCTGGGTTGCTCACTCGCTCGCTCGCGCCTTGCACTCGGCCCCGCTCGCGACGATTTCTTCACAAGTTCTCAGGCGAGGTTGCGCAACTCCCGCAGGGTGACCGACAGCATCGGCATGTCGATGTTGGGCGAGCCTTTGATGTCGGCAAAGAGCTGCTGGCTACGGTCGATCTGGGTGCTGCGCTGGGTTTCCCATGCCTGGATGAGTTCATCCGGATCGGCCAGGTCGGGCGACAGGCGCAACACATTGGCGGCGAGGTGGCGCGCCTGGGCCGAGAGATCGTCACGCAGCGCGGTGCGGGCCAGCGACTGCCAGTGCGTCTCTGCGGGCAGGCTGGAGATCTGCCTGCCGAGCCAGTGCAGGTCGAAGCGGCCGCCGAGCGCGAAGTAGACGGTGGCCGCCGTGCGCTGGTCGCGACCGGTTTCGCCTGTCAGCTCGACCAGGTCGAGCGCAGAATAGAGCTCGTCCAGCCCGGCGACACGGCGGGCCAGCGGCTCGGGGACGCCTTGCTCGGTGTAACCGGCGGTAAGCTTTTCAAGCTCGGCACGGTAGCCTGAGGCAACGACTTCTTCGAGCGTATCGGCCAGCTCGCGCGCCCCCGGGATGAAGCGTTCGAGGGTGGCGCTCAGGTCGCGGGTGAGGTCGGGGTGGCGGAGGAACCACAGCGTGCCACGCATGACGAGTCGGCCGGAGTCGATGATCATGCGGGTCTGCACGGCATCGGGGATCTGGTTGTCGAGCGCCTCGATCTCGGCCCACACGGACACCAGGCCGAACACCTCGCGGGTGGCGAGGTAGGCCCGCACGATATCCGGTGCGCTGGCGCCGGTTTCTTCCTTGAGCCGGCCGACAAAGGTGGCGCCAACCCGGTTGACCATGCTGTTGATGACATGGGTGGCGATGATTTCGCGCTTGAGCGGATGGCGCTGGATCTGCGCCGCGAAACGCTCGCGCAGCGGCACCGGGAAGTAGCGGATGAGCGCGGTGGAGATGTAGGGGTCTTCGGGAATGTCCGAGGCCAGCACTTCGTCGTAGAGCTCGATCTTGCTGTAGGCGAGCAGCACGGCCAGTTCGGGCGAGGTGAGCCCGGTGTGCGCGGCCTTGCGCTCGGCAATTTCTTCGTCGAAGGGCAGGAATTCGAGCTTGCGGTTGAGGCGGCCGGCGTTGCCGAGGCGGCGCATGAAGCGGGCCTGGGCGTCGATCAGCTCGGTGCCGCGGGTGCGGGTCACTGACAGGATCTGGGTCTGGAAGTAGTTGTCACGCAGCACCAGCGTGGCCACTTCGTCGGTCATGTCCATCAGCAGCTGGTTGCGTTGCTTGTCGGTCAGCTCGCCTTCGGCGACCACCCCGTTGAGCAGAATCTTGATGTTCACTTCATGGTCGGAGCAGTCGACGCCGCCGGAGTTGTCGATGGCATCGGTGCAGATGCGCCCGCCATTGAGTGCGAACTCGATGCGTCCGAGCTGGGTGGCGCCGAGGTTGCCGCCTTCGCCCACCACCTTGCAGCGCAGCTCGCGACCGTCGACGCGCACGGCGTCGTTGGCGCGGTCGCCGACCGAGGCGTCGGTCTCGCTGGTGGCCTTGATGTAGGTGCCGATGCCACCGTTGTAGAGCAGGTCGACCGGGGCCTTGAGAATGCAGCGGATCAGCTCGGTCGGCGGCAGGGCGGTGGCGTCGGTGTCGAGCACGGCGCGCATTTCGTCCGACAGCGGGATGGACTTGGCGCTGCGCGGCCAGATGCCGCCGCCGGCCGAGATGAGCTTGCGGTCGTAGTCGTCCCACGATGAGCGGGGCAGGGCGAACATGCGGTCACGCTCGACCCAGCTGGTTTCCGGGTCCGGATCCGGATCGAAGAAGATGTGCCGGTGATCGAAGGCGGCGAGCAGCTTGATCTTCCTGGACAGCAGCATGCCGTTGCCGAACACGTCGCCCGACATGTCGCCCACACCGACCACGGTGAAGGGTTCTTCCTGGGTGTTGATGCCCATCTCACGGAAATGCCGCTTGACCGACTCCCACGCGCCGCGGGCGGTGATGCCCATCTTCTTGTGGTCGTAGCCGACCGAGCCGCCGGAGGCGAAGGCATCGCCGAGCCAGAAGCCGTATTCGGCGGCCACCGAGTTGGCGATGTCGGAGAAGGTGGCCGTGCCCTTGTCGGCGGCGACGACGAGGTAGGGGTCGTCCTCGTCGTGGCGCACCACCGCGGCGGGCGGAACGATCTCGCCCATGACGAGGTTGTCGGTCACGTCGAGCAGGCCGGAGAGGAACATGCGGTAGCAGGCCACGCCTTCGGCCAGCATGGCTTCGCGGTCGCCGGCGGGTGGCGCCGTCTTGACCACGAACCCGCCTTTGGAGCCGACCGGCACGATGACGGCGTTCTTGACGATCTGCGCCTTGACCAGACCGAGGATCTCGGTGCGGAAGTCCTCCATGCGGTCCGACCAGCGCAGGCCGCCGCGCGCCACCTTGCCGCCGCGCAGGTGCACCCCCTCGACCCGCGGCGAGTAGACGAAGATTTCGAACATCGGCTTCGGCTCGGGCAGGTTGGGGATGAGGCTGGGCTTGAACTTGAACGACAGGTAGGGCTTGTGCTTGCCGTCCTTGCCGCTCTGATAGAAGTTGGTACGCAGCGTCGCCTGGATCATGGCCAGGAACTGGCGCAGGATGCGGTCCTCGTCCAGGTTGGCGACGGTGTCGAGCGTGGCGTTGATCTCGCTGACGAGCGTGTCGCAGCGGGCCTCGCGATCAGCATCTTCGGCCGGGTCGAAGCGTGTCTTGAACAGCTTGACCAGCTGGGCGGTGAGCGCCGGGTAGTTGGCCAGCGTCTGCTCCATGTAGGTCTGGCTGAAGGTGAAGGCCGCCTGCTTCATGTGCTTGGCGTAGGCGCGCAGCATGCTCACCTCGCGCCAGTCAAGGCCCGCCAGCAGGGTGAGGCGGTTGAAGTCGTCGTTCTCGATGTCACCGCACCAGGCGCGGGCGAACACTTCATGGAAGAGCGGGCGCAGGCGCTCGAGGTTGAGCTCCTCGACACCGGCCAGCTGCATGCCGAAGTCGTGCACCCACACCACCGAGCCGTCTTGCCGCTCGATACGGTAGGGCCGCTCCTCGATGACCTTGACGCCGGTGCGTTCGAGCATGGGCAGGCTGCTCGACAGCGCGACCGGCGCCCCGGCATGGAAGAGCTTGAAGTTGATGTGGCCTTGTGCGGCCTCCAGCGGAATGTAGAGGTTCATGCCTAGCCCGCTGCGCGGATCGAGCGACTCCATCAGGTCGATGTCGTGCACGGCGATGCGTGCCGGGTAATCTTCGCGGTAGCCGGCGGGGAAGGCGGTGGCGTAGCTGCGGCACAGGCGCATGCCGCGCTCTTCGCCGTGGTGTTCGATCAGCACACTCTGCAGCCCGTCTTCCCAGCGCCGGGCGACGTTGATGAGGCGGGTCTCGATCTCGCGCACGTCGAACACCGGAATGGTCGAATCCTTGGTGCGCACGATGATCAGCACCCGCGCCAGGGCGGACTCGGAGAAATGCACCTCGAACTCCGACGACACGCCCTCGAAGGCGTCCATCAGAACCGCCTGCATGCGCTTGCGTTGTTCGGTGTTGTAGTTTTCCCGCGGGATGTAGATCAGGCAGGAGACGAACCGGGCATAGGCATCGGCGCGGGCAAACAGCCGGATGCGCTGGCGCTCGCCGAGGCGCAGGATGCCGGTGGCGGTGTTGAACAACTCGTCCGGCGAACTTTGGAAGAGTTCGTCGCGCGGGTATTGCTCGAGAATGGTGGCCAGCGCCTTGCCTGCGTGGCTCTTGGGCATCAGCCCGGCGCGTTCGATGACACCCTGCACCTTGCGGCGAAGCAGGGGAATGCGCTTGGGGTTGGTGTTGTAGGCCGTGGAAGTGAGCAGGCCGATGATGCGGCGCTCGCCGGTGACACGGCCGTCGGCATCGAAACACTTGATGCTGAGGTGGTCCAGGTAGCCCTGACGATGCACCGTCGAGCGGGTGTTGGATTTGGTGATGGTCAGCAGGTTGGGCAGATGCGCCTGGGCCTTGAGCTGGGCGGGCAGGGCGGCGAAGGACAGTGACTGCTTGCTGTCGCCGGTCTCGCGCAACAGGCCGAGGCCGGAACCGGCGCGGATGCGCAGTTCGTTCTCGCCATCCTTGCTGATCAGGTCATAGTCGCGGCAACCGAGCAGCACAAAGTTGTCATCGGCCAGCCATTCGAGGAAGGCCTTGACCTCCGCCACTTCCTCCGGCGTCTCGGGTGTGGTGCTGGCGCTGGCCTCGGCGATGACTTCGGTCAGCCGTTCGGTCATGGCCGGCCAGTCCTCGACAGCCACACGGACATCGCGCAGCACACGCTCGATGCCGGCCTTGATGGCGTCCAGGTCTGCCGCTTCGGTGCGACGATCGACCTCGACATGAATGATCGACTCGTAACGAGCGCCGGCCTCGCCGTTCTCGCCCATGCGCTCGTACTGGCCCTTGGCATCCCGGACGACGGACATCACCGGATGGATGATGAGGTGCAGCGTCAGCCCCTGCCGGTTGACCTCGATACCGATGGAGTCGACCAGGAAGGGCATGTCGGTACCGACCAGCTCGATCACCGTGTGGGTGGACTCCCACCCGTGCTCGTCCATGCGCGGGTTATAGACGCGCACCTTGGTATCGCCCTCATACTTGCGGGCGAACTGCCAGTGGCTCAGCACGGCACCATAGAGGTCGGCGACTTCACGGTCGGCCATATCGTCGGTGTCGACCTGGTTGTAGTACTTGCGCGCAAACGGTTCGACGACCGCAGCCTGGTCGGGTGCCAGTTTGCTGCGGATCAGTTCGACGACCGCTTCGATCTGGCTGGAGCCGGCCTCATCGGTACGTGGTGACATGCTGTTCTCCTTATCCTTATTGTGCAGGTTGGACAATGGCGCTTGTGGCGCCTTGCTGTGTGCCGTTGGCTAGGTTGTTGGTTTGCGCCGGTGCTCGGCTGTGTTCATCCGGGTGCGGGTGAGGGCACGCATGTTTTCAATGCCCTGCATGGTTTGCGCCCCCCGATCCAAGAACATGTTGCCGTGCCCGCCGGGCCGAATGTCGAACGGGTTGGCGCGGTGGCGCGCCCCGTGTGCAGGCCCCGCTTTGGCGCCGATGCCCGGCTTACGATACTCCGCCGGAATCGTCCCGGCCACCGTCGTGGCGCGAAATTTTTCGGTGCTGCGTTTCGACGGGGCGATGGCCTTGCAGTGCAGCATCACCCGCGCCGGCACCGACGCGATGAACTGTGTATCGTAGTGCAAGGAGATCGGCCCCCTCGGCACGTGAATCCCCGCATGGCGCGACGCCGCCGGAATGCTGCCAGCCGCCACCGTGCCTGCTGCACGGGCGTGCCAGGCCTCGCCGGAGACACCCCCGCCGCGACCGGCGGGCGCCATGGCCAGGCCGACAGTGCGCGGCGTTTCGCGGCACAGCGAGGCGCGGTTTTCATGCCGCCGGAAGGGGTGTATTCGCTGCGACGCGTCATGATTGGTCTCAGCATTTTCCCCACAATTGGACCAATGCTGCGCCGGTTTGACGGCTAGAATCAAATCACTACCGAGGGGCGCACGACCGTTCGAAGCCCCCCAGAACCCGCCTGTTCACGGGCACTCACCCCATCACGGAGCCCTACCTTGAAGCTGACCGATACCTCGCTACTCAAGCAACAGTGTTACATCAACGGTGAATGGACCGACGCCGACAGCGGCCGGACCTTCGTCGTCGACAACCCGGCGACGGGTGAGGTGCTGGCCACGGTTCCGGATGCTGGCGCCGAGGAGACGCGCCGCGCCATCGAGGCGGCACGGCTGGCGCAGCCGGCGTGGCGGGCCAGGACCGCCGGCGAACGCGCCAAGGTATTGCGTCGCTGGCATGACCTGCTGCTGGCCAACCAGGAAGACCTGGCGCAACTGATGACGGCCGAGCAAGGCAAGCCGCTGACCGAGTCGCGCGGCGAGATCGCCTACGCGGCCTCCTTCATCGAATGGTTTGCCGAAGAAGGCAAGCGCATCTACGGCGACATCATCCCCCCGCACCACGCCGACAAGCGCGTGCTGGTGACCAAGGAGCCGATCGGCGTGTGCGCGGCGATCACGCCATGGAACTTCCCGTCGGCCATGATCACCCGCAAGGCCGGCCCGGCCCTGGCCGCCGGTTGCGCCATGGTGCTCAAACCCGCCGAATCGACGCCGCTGTCGGCACTGGCGCTGGCCGAACTGGCCGAACGCGCCGGCGTGCCGAAAGGCATCTTCAGCGTTGTGACCGGTGACGCACGCGCCATTGGTGGCGAAATGTGCGCCAACCCGACGGTGCGCAAGCTGACCTTTACCGGTTCAACCGAAGTCGGTCGCATCCTCATGCAGCAATGCGCGCCCACGATCAAGAAGCTGTCGCTGGAACTGGGCGGCAATGCGCCGTTCATCGTGTTCGACGATGCCGATCTCGATGCCGCCGTGCAGGGCGCCATGGCCTCGAAATACCGCAATGCCGGACAGACCTGCGTGTGCGCCAACCGCCTGCTGGTCCAGGACGGCGTTTACGACGCCTTTGTTGACAAGCTGTCGGCCGCGGTCAGCGCACTTCAGGTGGGCAACGGCGTGGACGATGGCGTGACGCAGGGGCCGTTGATCGACGATGCGGCCATTGCCAAGGTCGAGGAACTGGTCGGCGACGCCAGCGACAAGGGCGCGCGCGTCGTGTGCGGCGGCAAGCGCCATGCACTGGGCCGGACCTACTACCAGCCGACGATTCTGGCCAACGTGACGCCTGCCATGCGCATTGCCCGCGAGGAGGTGTTCGGGCCGGTGGCGCCGGTCTTCCGCTTCAAGACCGAGGCGGAAGCCATCGCCATGGCCAACGACACCGAGTTCGGCCTGGCCTCCTATTTCTACACCGAGAACCTGGCCCGCACCCTGCGGGTATCCAGTGCGCTGGAGTACGGCATCGTCGGCGTCAACACCGGCCTGATCTCGACCGAGGTGGCGCCCTTCGGCGGCATGAAGGCCTCCGGCCTGGGCCGGGAAGGCTCCAAGTACGGCATCGAGGACTATCTGGAAATCAAGCACGTCTGCATCGGCGGTATCGACTGATCGATTGCAGTCATCTCGGGAGCGAAGCCATGAATGCACGCAGCGACACGCCGGCCAAATCCAACGCCGCCCTGATGGCGCGACGCACTGCCGCCCTGCCGCGAGGTGTGGGTCAGGCGCATGCGCTGTTTGCCGAGCGCGCGGACAATGCCGAGATCTGGGATGTGGAGGGCCGTCGCTGGATCGATTTCTGCGCCGGCATCGCGGTGGTCAATACCGGCCACTGCCACGCCAAAGTCATGGCCGCTGCGCGCCAGCAGCTCGACAAATTCACCCACACCTGCTTTCAGGTGATGGCCTACGAGTCCTATGTCGCGCTGTGCGAGCGCTTGAACGCGGCCGTGCCGGGCAGCACGCCGAAGAAGTCCTTTCTGGTCAATTCGGGGGCCGAAGCGGTCGAAAATGCCGTGAAGATCGCGCGATCGGCCACCGGCCGCTCTGGCGTGATCGCCTTCGGCGGCGGCTTCCATGGCCGCACCATGTTCGGCATGGCGCTGACCGGCAAGGTCGCGCCCTACAAGATCGGTTTCGGTCCCTTCCCCGCGGAGATCTTTCACGTCCCGTTCCCGGACGCGCTGCATGGCGTATCCGAAGATGACGCCATCGTGGCGATCGAGCGTACCTTCAAGTACAGCATCGAGGCCTCGCGTGTGGCGGCGATTCTCGTCGAGCCGGTGCAAGGGGAGGGTGGATACGTGCCTGCGCCGCTCGGCTTTTTACAACGGCTGCGCAGTCTCTGTGATGCGCACGGCATCCTGCTCATTGTTGATGAAGTGCAGACCGGCATTGCCCGCTGCGGCAAGTTGTTTGCGTCCGAGCACTATGGCGTCGAGCCCGACATTCTCACCTTGGCCAAAGGCCTCGGCGGCGGCATGACCGTTTCCGCCGTGGTCGGCAAGGCCGACATCATGGATGCCGCCGATCCGGGCGGGCTGGGGTCGACCTATGCGGGCAACCCCGTGGCCGTGGCAAGTGCGCTGGCTGTGCTCGACGTGGTCGAAGAGGAAAAGCTGTGCGACCGGGCAACAGTGCTCGGCGAGCACATGCGCAAGCGGTTCAACGCCATGAAGACACGCTTTTCGAGCATGGCCGAGGTGCGTGGCCTGGGCGCCATGACGGCGGTGGAGTTCTGCCGCAATGGCGATCCGGCGCAGCCGGCAGCCGATATCGCTACCGCACTCAAGGACGAAGCGGCGCGGCGCGGGCTGCTCCTGCTGACCTGCGGCATCTACGGCAATGTGCTCCGGGTGATGGTGCCGCTCACCCTGAGCGATGCGTTGCTCGACGAAGGACTGGACATCATCGAAGCCTCGCTCGAGGCCATCGGCGCCTGACGATCGTCTGACGGGCCGGCCAGCCCCGCAAGCTGGCCACTGGCAACACGAAAAAAACACATGGAGGAGAATCTGACATGACCAAACTGACTGCTATCGCGACGGCGCTCGCCCTGGGCGCCACCTTGGGTGCCACCCCGGCCCAGGCCGAAACCAAGTTCGTCACCATCGGTACCGGCGGGGTCACCGGCGTGTACTACGCTGCCGGTGGCGCCATCTGCCGCCTGATGAACAAGGACCGCGCCACCCACGGCATCCGCTGCTCGGTCGAGAGTACCGGCGGCTCGGTGTACAACGTCAACACCATCCGCGCCGGCGAGCTGGACTTCG
>QQUN01000007.1 GCA_008501585.1 Pseudomonadota bacterium
CGGGGCGGGCAGCTTCGCAAACTCGCCCTGCGGGCTCAGACAGCGAAGCCGCTGTTTCCGCCCCGCACTTGCTGCGCTCGGCACGACAGAGGGGAATGGGGGAGCCCGCCGGCAACAGCGGCGCAGGTTTTGGTAGGGCGGGTTTCAACCCGCCAATGATCTGCGCACGAATACCGATGGCGGGTTGAAACCCGCCCTACGAAGCGCCACCCGAGCGGGCGATGGCGAAGCCGAGCCCGCGAGCCCTTCCCCTTCTGTGCCGCCGAACGGAGACCGGCGACGGCGGGAATTGTCGTGTCGCTGTCTGAGCCCGGAACGGGCGAGTTTGCGACACGACCCGCCGGCGCCGGGCGTAGTGAGGGCACCGGCGCAGCCGGCGGCACAGCGGGGCGCGTTTTCTTGGTTACTTCTTTGTCGCGCGACAAAGAAGTAACTCGCCCGCCGGGGCGAGACCCGGCCAACGCACCTCCCCGACGGGCACCAAAGAAACCGGCCCCGCGGTGCCGAAACCGCCCCGCCTCCCCTCCGACGGGCGTTACGTTATTTGGCTTCGCCGACACCCCCCCATCGGTTAGAATGGCGGCTTTTCCCCGACCGACCGACCCGATGGATTTCGCCGGCTTCTCCCTGCCGAACAACCTGTTTGTCGCCCCCATGGCGGGCGTGACGGACCGGCCGTTCCGCCAGCTGTGCAAGCGGCTGGGCGCGGGGCTGGCGGTGTCGGAGATGGTGTCGTCGAACACCCTGCTCTACGCCACCGACAAGACCCGGCGGCGCACCGACCATGCCGGCGAGACCGAGCCGATCTCGGTGCAGATCGCCGGTGCAGACCCCGAACAGATGGCCCAGGCGGCGCGTTTCAACGCGGCCAATGGCGCGCAGATCATCGACATCAACATGGGCTGTCCGGCCAAGAAGGTGTGCAACAAGGCCGCCGGTTCGGCGCTGATGCGCGACGAGGCGCTGGTGGCGCAGATCCTGTCAGCCGTGGTCGCCGC
This sequence comes from Pseudomonadota bacterium, assembly GCA_008501585.1. GTDB lineage: Bacteria > Pseudomonadota > Gammaproteobacteria > Burkholderiales > Rhodocyclaceae > Nitrogeniibacter. Next base: position 999 of record QQUN01000007.1, read on the forward strand.
CGTGCCCGACACCCCGGTCACGCTCAAGATGCGCACCGGCTGGGACCGCGATAACCGCAACGCCCCGCATCTGGCCCGCATCGCTGAAGACTGCGGCATCCGCGCGCTGGCCATCCATGGCCGCACCCGCGCCGACAAGTACATGGGCAACGCCGAGTACGACACCATTGCCACCGTCAAGGCGACGGTGGGCATCCCGGTGATCGCCAACGGCGACATCGATTCGCCCGAAAAAGCCGCGGCGGTGCTGCGCCACACCGGTGCCGACGGCGTGATGATCGGCCGCGCGGCGCAGGGGCGGCCGTGGATCTTCCGGGAGATCGCACATTACCTGGCCACGGGACAGATCCTGCCCCCGCCGCCGGTTGGCGAGATCCGCGACATTTGCCGCAGCCATCTCGACGACTTGTACGCATTCTATGGCGAGTGGTCGGGCGTGCGCATCGCGCGCAAGCATATCGCCTGGTACACCAAGGGTCTGGCTGGCGCGCATGTGTTCCGCCAGGCCATGAACACAGAAGACAGCGTCGCCGGGCAACTGGCCGCGGTCGACCATTTCTTTACACAGCTCAGTCATCAGGGTGTCACGGTGCATTACCAGGCATCCTGTTTCGAGGAACTGGCCGCATGAGCCAACAGAACGAAATTGCCAGCGCCGTCATGCGCACGCTCGACCAATATTTCAAGGACCTCGACGGTGAAGCCCCGGTCGCCCTGCACGACCTGGTCATCCGCAGCGCCGAACGGCCGATGCTTGAGTTCGTCCTGCGCCAGACCGACGGCAACCAGACCGTCGCCGCCCAGCTGCTCGGCATCAACCGCAACACCTTGCGACGCAAGCTGACCGAATACGATCTTCTCTAAACCAACCGCCGCAAGGCGCTCCTCAACATGCAAATTTCCACTGCCCTGATCAGCGTTTCCGACAAGACCGGCGTCGAAGCCTTCGCCCGTGAGCTGCACCAGCTCGGCGTCAAGCTGCTGTCGACCGGCGGCACCGCCAAGCTGCTGCGCGAGGCCGGCCTGCCGGTCACCGACGTGTCGGACCACACCGGCTTCCCCGAGATGCTCGACGGCCGGGTCAAGACGCTGCATCCGACGGTGCACGGCGGCATCCTCGCCCGCCGCGACCTGGCCGAGCACATGGACACCATCGCCGGCGCCGGCATCGCGCGCATCGACCTGGTGGTTGTCAATCTCTACCCCTTCGCCCAGACCATCGCCAAGCCCGATTGCTCGCTCGAAGACGCCATCGAGAACATCGACATCGGCGGCCCGACCATGGTGCGCGCGGCGGCCAAGAACCACGGCAACGAAGCCGGCGGTGTCGGCGTGCTAACCGACGCTGACGACTACGCCCCGGTGCTGGCCGAGATCAAGGCCAATGGCGCGCTGTCGGCCAAGACCCGTTTCGCCCTGGCGGTCAAAGCCTTCACCCACACCGCCCGCTACGACAGCGCCATCTCCAACTACCTCACCGCGCTGGCCGAGGACGGCAGCCGCATGGCCTACCCCGAGCGCCTGCAACTGGCCTTCGACAAGGTGCAGGACCTGCGCTACGGCGAAAACCCGCACCAGAGCGCCGCCTTCTACCGCGAGCCCAACGCCCCCGAGGGCGGCGTGGCCGGCTACACCCAGCTGCAGGGCAAGGAGCTGTCCTACAACAACATCGCCGATGCCGATGCCGCCTGGGAATGCGTCAAGGCCTTCGACACCACCGCCTGTGTCATCGTCAAGCACGCCAACCCCTGTGGCGTCGCCCTCGGCCTGTCGCCGCTCGAAGCCTATAAAAAAGCCTTCTCCACCGACCCCACGTCCGCCTTCGGCGGCATCATCGCCTTCAATAGCGTGGTCGATGCCGCTGCCGCCGAAGCGGTCAGCGCGCAGTTCCTCGAAGTGCTGATTGCCCCGGCCTACACCGACGAAGCGCTTACCCTGCTGGCCGCCAAGAAGAACGTGCGCGTGCTGACCTGCCCGCTCGGCGCCGGCGAAGGCGCACTCGATTACAAACGCGTCGGTGGCGGTCTGCTGGTGCAGACAGCCGACGTGGCGCGCATCGCCGAGAGCGACCTCAAGCTGGTCACCGCCCGCGCGCCGACCCCCGAAGAGATGGGCGACCTGCTCTTCGCCTGGCGCGTGGCCAAGTACGTCAAGTCCAACGCCATCGTCTACTGCAAGGGCGGCATGACGGTCGGCGTCGGCGCCGGGCAGATGAGCCGCGTCGATTCGGCACGCATTGCCAAGATCAAGGCCGAAAACGCCGGTCTGTCGATCACCGGCAGCGTGGTCGCCTCGGACGCCTTCTTCCCGTTCCGCGACGGCCTCGACGTGCTGGCCGAAGCCGGCGCCACGGCGGTGATCCAGCCGGGCGGCTCGATGCGTGACGAGGAGGTGATCGCTGCCGCCAACGAGCACGGCATTGCCATGGTGCTCACCGGCTTCCGTCACTTCCGCCACTAATCCCTTTTCCACCAGTCGGCGCGCACACCCCGCGCCGACGCTCAGGCAACGGCAACACACATGAAAGTTCTTGTCATCGGATCCGGCGGGCGCGAACACGCACTGGCCTGGAAAATCGCCCAGTCGCCGCGCATCACCAAGGTGTTCGTCGCGCCGGGCAACCCCGGCACGGCCAACGAACCGATGGTCGACAACGTGGCCATCTCCAGCATCGACGACCTCGTCGCCTTCGCCCGCGACGAGGACATCGGACTGACCGTGGTCGGCCCCGAGGCCCCGCTGGCCGCCGGCGTGGTCGATGCCTTCCGCGCCGCCGGGCTGCCGATCTTCGGCCCCACCCGCCAAGCCGCGCAACTCGAAGCGTCCAAGGACTTCTGCAAGCAGTTCCTGATCCGCCACAAGATCCCCACCGCCACGTACCAGACCTTCACCGACGCCGACGCCGCGCACGCCTATGTCGCCGCCGAAGGCGCGCCGATCGTCATCAAGGCCGACGGCCTGGCGGCAGGCAAGGGCGTGGTCGTGGCGATGACGCTGGACGAAGCCCACGCCGCCATCGACATGATGCTGCGCGATGCCGGCATGGGTCAGGCCGGCGCCCGGGTGGTGATCGAAGAATTCATGCAGGGCGAAGAGGCCAGCTTCATCGTCATGGCCGACGGCAAGCATGCCCTGGCCCTGGCCACCAGCCAGGACCACAAGCGCCTCAAGGACAACGACGAAGGCCCCAACACCGGCGGCATGGGCGCCTACTCGCCCGCCCCGGTGGTCACGCCGCAGATCCACGCCAAGGTGATGCGCGAGATCATCCACCCCACTCTCGCCGGCATGACCGCCGAAGGCACGCCCTACACCGGCTTCCTCTACGCCGGGCTGATGATCGACGCCGAGGGCAACCCGCGCGTGGTCGAGTTCAACTGCCGCATGGGCGACCCGGAAACCCAGCCCATCCTGATGCGCCTCAAGTCCGACCTGGTCGAGCTGTTCGAGGCCGCCGTCAAGGGCAAGCTCGACACCGCCGAAGCCGAGTGGGACCGCCGCATCGCGCTGGGCGTGGTGCTGGCCGCCGAAGGCTACCCGGCCAACCCGCGCAAGGGCGATGTCATCACCGGCCTGCCTGAAGAGAGCGAAGACGCGCATGTCTTCCATGCCGGCACGGTGCTCGATGGCGACAAGCTGCTCACCAGCGGCGGCCGCGTGCTGTGCGTCACCGCACTGAGCGACAACGTGCGCACCGCACAGAGCCGCGCCTACGACATCGCCGACCGCATCGACTTCGCCGGCAAGCAGTACCGCCGCGACATCGGCCACCGCGCCATCAAGCGATGATCGACACCGCCGCCATCCAGGCCTATTTCACCGGCCTGCAGGACCGCATCGCCGACCGCCTCGAAGCCCTCGACGGCACCCCGTTCCGCGAAGACTGCTGGACCCGCGAGCACGGCGGCGGCGGGCGCACCCGGGTGCTTGAAGACGGCACGGTGTTCGAACGCGGCGGCGTCAATTTCTCGCATGTGATGGGCGAGGGCCTGCCCGCCTCGGCCACCGCCAGCCGGCCCGAGCTGGCCGGGCGTAGCTTCGAGGCCATGGGCGTGTCGCTGGTCATGCACCCGCGCAACCCCTACTGCCCCACCGCCCACATGAACGTGCGCTGCTTCATCGCCAGCAAGCCCGGCGCCGAGCCGGTGTGGTGGTTTGGCGGCGGCATGGACCTGACGCCCTACTACCCCTTCGAAGAGGACGTGCGCCACTTCCACGCCACCTGCAAGCAGGCCCTGGTGCCCTTCGGCCCGGGCGTGCATGCCGAGTACAAGGCCTGGTGCGATCGCTACTTCCACCTCAAGCACCGCAACGAAGCACGCGGCGTCGGCGGCGTGTTCTTCGACGACCTCAATGCCGGCGGCTTCGACCGCTGCTTTGCGCTGACCCGCGCCGTCGGCGACGCCTTCATCGACGCCTATGTGCCGCTCGTCGAACGCCGCCGGGATGTGCCTTACGGTGAGCGCGAGCGCGACTTCCAGGCTTACCGCCGCGGGCGCTATGTCGAGTTCAACCTGGTCTTCGACCGCGGCACGCTGTTCGGCCTGCAGTCCGGCGGGCGCACCGAGTCCATCCTCATGTCGATGCCGCCGCGCGTGCAATGGCGCTACGACTGGCACCCCGAGCCGGGCAGCCCAGAGGCCCGGCTCTACGACGACTTCCTGCCGCCGCGCGACTGGGTCTGACGAAAAAAAACGCACCGTGCCAGGTGCGTTTTTTTTGCTTGCCGACGGAGACTTACTCCGGCGCGGGCAGTTGCGCCAGGGCCGGCGCCTGCTGCGCCGCCCCGGTGAGCTGGGCCGCGCGGCGGAAATGGCTCTGCGCCTCTTCCGGCCGCTCGAAGCGTTCCGACAACTGCGCCAGCGCCAGGTGGGCGTCAACCGTCGGCGCCACCGACGCCGAGGCCTCGAGGTAGCTCTGTGCCTTGCCCCACAACTGGGCGGACAGACACAAGCGCCCCAGCGCATACAACAGGCCGCCGTCGTCCGGATGGTCCTTGAGCCACTTCTCGCCGCGATTCAGGCAGGCCACGGCGTCGTTCTCGCCGCAGTAGCCATACAAGCGGGCCAGATCGCTCTCCCACTGCTCGTCGAGCAGCTTCTCGAGCATCTTGCGCACCGTCGCGCCCTGGCCATTGGCCACCAGCAACGGCGCCGCCTTCTCGACCAGGCGGCGGTCCTGTTGCTCGTCAGAGGGGATCCCCTCCCAGTACCGCGCAATGGCCTCGTTCTGGCCGTCGCGCTCACGCAGGGCCGCCAGATGCGCGCGACGCAGCAGCGGCTCGGCCTGTTCCTTGCTCAGGGCCTTGTGCTTGCGCAACTGCCGGGCAATGCGGATCAACTCTTCCCAGTTCTCGAGCGCATGGGCCGTCTTGAGCGCCAGGCGCAGCGTGGCGACTGGGCGGTTGTCGCTGCCCTTGAGCGTGCGGATGCGCTCGGCGGCTTCATCGAAACGGCGGCCCTCGACCGCCATCTCGGCCTCGGTCATCAGGCGGGCAGCGCGCAGGCGCTCGTCGCCGGCGGCCTTGCCAAGCCAGTCGCGATAGCGGGTATCGTCGCGCAGGGCATGCGCCGCTCGGGCGGCCATCAGCGCCGCAACGCCGTCTTGATCGGCCAGGTCGTAGGCCTTCTTGGCCTGCTTGAGCGCATGGGCATAGCGCCCTTCGAGATGCAGGCGGAAGGCCTCGCGCAGCGCCAGGGCGGACTTTTCCTTGCGGCGACGGCCGCGGTAGGCAACCACCTGCCCCGGCAGCCGCACGGCTCGGGTGACCACGCGCATCACGAAGTAAGAAGCCAGGAACAGTGCCAGCAACGCCAGCACCAGCAGATTGAGCGAGATCTGCACCCGATAGGGCGAGAGCACCAACAGGGCATAGCCATCATTGACCCGGGCCAGCATGGCGACCCCGACGGCGGCAGCGAAAAGGGCGATGAGCCAGAGTAGTCCTCGCATGGCGTCTTACTCCGCGGCTTTGACAGGGGCGGGGGCCGGCGCGTCAGCCTTCTTGGGCGACGGCGTGGCCTCGCTGCCGCTGACGCCGGGCTTGCCTTGCAGGGTCTTGAGCACGGCCAGGGTTTCGGTCAGCGCCGGTTGCGTCGGTGCGATCTGGGTCTCGGCCAGGGTGTTGAGCGTGGTGAGGGTTTCAGTCACCGCCTCATCGCGCAGATCGAAGTACTTGCCGAGCCATTCGCTGGCCTGGCGCATGTCGGCCTCGAAGGTGCGATGGTCGCGGCCGAGCAGCGCCAGGCGCGCCGTGAGCAGGCGGATCTTCAGGTTCTCGCGCAGGTAGGTCGCCTGCGAGGGCGACAGCAGTACCGGCTCGGAGGAGCGATCGAGCCGCTCCACCCGCACCAGCGAGCGCATCTCGGCCCACCAGTCGGCAAACGCGGCGCTGGCGAAACCGACCGGGTCGTCCATCAGGGCGCCGGTGGCGGTCTTCTCGGGCGCCTCGCTGGCCACCGCTTCGCCGGTAAAGGCCAGCGGCAGACGATCGACCGACTCCAGCAGCGCCTCCAGACGCAGCGTGATGCCGGGGATATCCACCCGCGGGGCGGCACGAAGACGCTCGATGTCACGCTTGAGGCTGCGCCGCAACGGAGCCAGTCGCGATTCATCCATGCCGGACAGGCGCGCATCGGCGGCCTGCAGCGCGATCAGCGCGGCCTCCACGTTGCCGGCGAGCTGCAACTGCTGGCCGGCGATGGTCACGGCCTGTTCGATTTCGGCCATGGTGCGCTCGTCGCGGGTGCGCGAGAACTCCTGGTACAGCGCATCGAGCGCCGCCGCCTGGCCGCCCGCCTCTTCGGCCTTGGCTTCGAGCAGGCCGACCTTGCCTTGCAGGGCGGTCAGCGTGTCGATGGCCTGGCGCGCGCTGGCGCGGGCTTCACGGGCGACATCGTCCCCCTGGCCCAGGCGGCGGGTGAGTTCTTCCTGGGTCTTCACCAGATCCCCCCGCATGACCCACCACTGCCAGCCGAGGCCGGCAATGGCCAGCAGGCACAGCACCAGCAACACCGGCACGACGATGCCGCGCTTGGCCGGCGCGGGCTCGGCGGGGCGATCGTCCGCCGGGGGCGCATCGCTGCGCACCGCGTCGGTGGGTTCAGGGGCATCCGCGTCGGCTTGGGCGCGGGTGAGGGCAGGAGTGTCTTCGCTCATATCGTCTTGTCTTGATCAAGCGTTGCGGCAACCGCCGAGAAAGTAGCTTGCGAGGCCTTCGACCACCCCGGCATCGCCGGCTGCGGTTTCCACGACCCGGGCAAAGCCCGCAGCCGTTGCCCGCGCGCAGATGCGCGGATGCGGTGCAAACACCGGGATGCGGGCCAGTCGGCTCATCTGTGCTCCCAACATGGTCATCAGGTTGGAGACGCCTTCGCTACTGGTCAGTATCAGGGCATCGATCCGGTCGGCCTCGGCCAGCAAGCTGGCGGCACCCTCGGTCGGTACCCGTCGTGCGTAGCATGCGGCATAGCTGACCGCCGCGCCTCGCCGTGCCAGTGTATCACCCAGAAGATCGCGTCCGCCGTTGCCACGAAAAATGATGATTCGCTTGCCGGCCACCGCAGCGGCCGAAAACTCGGGCAATGCCAGCACGGCTTCGCTGTCGAAACCGGCGTCCGGCGCGATCACCCGGTCAAAGCCCAGGGCATGCAAGGCCCGCTCGCTGCCCTTGCCGACCGTGGCCACCGCCAGCGTGGACGGCCAGTCGCGACGTGCGCGCACGGCAGCCAGGCCGTGCTCGGCGGCATTCGGGCTGACGAAGAAGGCAAGGTGAAACTGGTCGAGCGTGTCGATCAGGGCCGCGAACTCGGCGCTGACCGGCACGGCATCGATCGCCATCACCGGGATGCACAGCGCCTCTGCGCCGGCCGCAGTGATCGCCTCGCACAGGCCGTCGGCCTGGGCCTGCGGCCGGGTGACGACGATACGACGCCCGGCCAGCGCCTGGGCCGGTGACGGAGTCATGTGGTGGCGCTCAGAGGCTGGCGAGGATCTCGGCCGCCCCGCCGGCACGCAGCTCATCGGCCAGAGCCTTGCCCAGCGATTCGGCCTCGGCAAGCGGGCCGCGGCGCTCGGCGCGCACGATCTCGCTGCCGTCGGGCCGGGCCACGAAGCCGCGCAGCCACAGCGTACCGCCCTCGACTTCGGCGTAGGCGCCCAGCGGCACTTCGCAGCTGCCGGCCAGGGCACGCGCCACGGCACGCTCGGCACGCACGCAGGCGGAGGTCTCGGTGTCGTTGAGCGGGGCCATCCAGGCGGCCACTTCGGGCCGGTCGGACAGTGCTTCGATGCCCAGCGCGCCCTGCCCGGCGGCCGGCAGCGACACCTCCGACGGCAGCACGCCGCGGATGCGTTCGCCCAGGCCGAGGCGGGTCAGGCCGGCGGCGGCGAGGATGATGGCGTCGTACTGGCCTTCGTCGAGCTTGCGCAGGCGGGTGTCGAGGTTGCCGCGCAGGCTGGTGACCGCCAGCATCGGGTAGTTGGCATGCAGCTGCGACTCGCGGCGCAGGCTGGAGGTGCCCACCACGGCGCCCGGCGGCATGTCGTCGAGGCTGTCGTATTTGTTGGAGACAAAGGCGTCGAGCGGCACTTCGCGCTCGGAGATGGTGACCAGTGCGAACTCCTCGCCCATTTCCATCGGCACGTCTTTCATGGAATGCACGGCGATGTCGGCGCGGCGGTCGAGCAAGGCGGTTTCGAGTTCCTTGACGAACAGGCCCTTGCCGCCGACCTTGGCCAGCGGCCGATCGAGAATCTGGTCGCCGCGGGTGGTCATGCCGAGCAGCACGACCTCACACGCGGGGTACAGCGCCTCGAGCCGTGCCTTGACATGCTCGGCCTGCCACAGGGCAAGACGGCTCTCACGGGTTGCAATGACGATGCGCTCGGGGGCGGCGACAGGCTGGGACGAACTCACGATGGGCGACTCACTCAAGTGATGCGGAAAAACGGATGGGTGGCGGCGGCGCGTGTTGCATGGCAGCATGGGGGACGCCCCCCATGGCGCCAGCGCCGGAGGCGATTCTAGCATGAGCACCGGGGCCACTTTTTGTGGCACCTTAAGTGCCTTCCCCCCGACACACAAGATGGACGCACGCATGGACCAGGATAAAGACGGCCCCCTCCGCGAAGACATTCGACAACTCGGCCGCCTGCTGGGCGATACCGTCCGCGAGCAGCGCGGCGACGCCAGCTTCGATCTGGTCGAACGCATCCGCCAGCTGTCGGTGCGCTTCCACCGCGACGACGACGAAGAAGCCCGCGTCGGGCTGGAATCGACGCTCGATGCGCTCTCGCGTGAAGAGACCATCGACGTGGTGCGCGCCTTCAGCTACTTCTCGCATCTGGCCAACATCGCCGAAGACCAGCACCACATCCGCCGCACCCGGGCGCATCTGGTGGGCGGCTCGACACCGCGCGCCGGCAGCCTGTCGCATGCCATCGAGCGCGTCTTCAGCGACGGCGCCAGCGCCGACGACCTTGGTGCCTTCTTCGGCAGCGCACTGGTCAGCCCGGTACTCACCGCCCACCCCACCGAAGTGCAGCGCAAGAGCATCCTCAACTGCCAGACCGCCATCGCCCGCCTGCTCGACGAGCGCGACCGCATGACGCTGACGCCCGAGGAGGCCGAGGAGTCCGACGCCGCGCTGCGCCGCGCGGTGCTGACGCTGTGGCAGACCCGCATGCTGCGCCCGGCCAAGCTGTCGGTCATCGACGAAGTCGCCAACGGACTGTCGTATTTCGACGCCACCTTCCTGCGTGAAGTCCCGCGGCTGTATGCCAAGGTCGAAGACACCCTGGCCGGCCTGCATGCGCCGTTCGCCGAGCAGGACTGGCCGGCCTTCCTGCAGATCGGCAACTGGATTGGCGGCGACCGCGACGGCAACCCCTTCGTCACCGCCGAGGTGCTCGACCAGGCCCTGCTCATGCAATCGACGGTGGCGCTGTCCTTCTATCTGGAAGAGCTGCACACCCTCGGCTCGCAGCTGTCGCTGGCCGATGGTCTGGTCACCCCCTCCGACGCGCTGCTGGCGCTCGCCGAGGCCAGCGTCGACCGCTCCCCCCACCGCGCCGACGAACCCTATCGCCGCGCCATCGCCGGCATGTACGCACGGCTGGCGGCCACCCACCAGGCCCTGCTCGGCAAGCCCGCCACCCCGCCGCCCGCCGGCAGCGCCGACGCCTACGCCAACGCCGCGGCACTGACCGCCGACCTCGACATCCTCCACGACTCGCTGATGGCACATGGCTCCGCGCCGCTCACCCGTGGCCGGCTGCGCCAGTTGCGCCGCGCGGTGAAGGTCTTCGGCTTCCACCTGGCGCCGATCGACCTGCGGCAGAACGCCGATGTCCACGAGCAAGTCGTCGCCGAACTGCTGCACGCGGCCGACCCGGCCATCGATTACCTGGCGCTGGACGAAGACCACCGTATCGCGCTGCTGCTGACCGAGATCGCCTCCAACCGCCCGCTGCGCTCCCCGCACATCGTCTACAGCGAGCTGGCCGAGAGCGAACTGGCGATCCTGCGTACCGCCCGCGCCGCCCATGCCCGCTACGGCACCGCTGCGCTGCCCAACTACATCATCTCCAAGACCGACGGCGTCTCCGATCTGCTCGAGGTTGCGCTGCTGCTCAAGGAGGCCGGCATCCTGCGCCCGCACGAACAGGCGCTGGACATGAACATCATCCCCTTGTTCGAAACCATCGACGACCTGCGCGCCAGCGGGGCCACCATGGACCGGCTGTTTTCGCTGGCGCCCTACATGCGCCTGCTTGCCTCCCGCGGCCAGGCGCAAGAGGTGATGCTCGGCTATTCGGACAGCAACAAGGATGGCGGCTTCCTCACCTCCGGCTGGGAGCTGTACAAGGCCGAGGTGACGCTGGTCGAGGTCTTCCGCAAGCACGGCGTGCGCCTGCGTCTGTTCCATGGTCGCGGCGGCTCGGTCGGCCGCGGCGGCGGGCCTAGCTACGAGGCCATTCTGGCCCAGCCCGGCGGCGCGGTGCAGGGGCAGATCCGGCTCACCGAGCAGGGCGAAGTCATCGGCGCCAAATACGGCAACGCCGAGGTCGGCCGGCGCAACCTCGAAGTGCTGGTCGCCGCCACCTTGCAGGCCAGCCTGCAGGCCGACGTCGCGCCGGCGCCGCGCCCGGAGTACATGGACGCCATGCAGGCGCTGTCCGACTACGCCTTCGAAGCCTATCGCGGCCTGGTGTACGAAACCCCGGGCTTCGAGCAGTACTTCTGGGAGTCGACCGTCATCACCGAGATCGCCGCGCTGAACATCGGCTCGCGCCCGGCCTCGCGCAAGAAGAGCACCGCCATCGAAGACCTGCGCGCCATTCCCTGGGTGTTCAGCTGGGCGCAGTGCCGGCTGATGCTGCCCGGCTGGTACGGCTTCGGCACCGCCGTGCGGCGTTTTCTCGCCGAGCGCCCGGACGACGGCCTGGCATTGCTGCAGGCAATGTGCCGCGACTGGTCGTTCTTCTCCACCACGCTGTCGAACATGGACATGGTGCTGGCCAAGTCCGACACCGCCATCGCCGGCCGCTATGCCGCGCTGGTGTCCGACCCGGCCCTGCGCGAGGCGATCTTCCCGCGCATCCGCGCCGAACACGCCGCCACCATCGACGCCCTGCTCGCCATCACCGGCCAGCGCAGCCTGCTCGAAGGCAACCCGCTGCTGGCACGCTCGATCCGCAACCGCTTCCCCTATCTCGACCCGCTCAACCATGTGCAGGTCGAGCTGCTGCGCCGCCACCGCAACGGCGCGGAGGATGAACGCATCCGCCGCGGCATCCACATTGCCATCAACGGTATTGCGGCCGGCTTGCGCAACAGCGGCTGAGCCGGACGGCGGCGGGGAGGGCGCCCCGCCGCCGCGAGCGCGCCTTGCAGCCTACCGGTCACCGCAACGGCGCACGGCACCGCCATGCGCCGCTTCGCGCCCGACCGCCAGGGCCAGGCTAACCTTTTGATACAAAATCCCATTGGGCTTTTCCGGGACAGCCCCTGCACTGCGGCGGCGCAGCAGCCATACTGAAAGGAGGCAAAACCCATAGAGAGCGAGACTGATGTCGATCGAATGGTTTGCAGGCATGCTGGCAGCGCTGGCGCTCGTCGCGTGGTGGGTGATGCGTGGCCGCCCTGCCGATGACGAGGACGAAAACGACAGCGCCACCCACCCCTATCATTGCGTCACCATCAACCCGGGGGAACCCGCCTGCCGTACCGCCCAGACACTCAAGGGCATCCGCTTCCTCTCGGCCGAAGCGCCGCTACTCCCGCTGGCCAGCTGCGACGCCTCGCGCTGCCGGTGTACCTTCACCCACTACAAGGATCGCCGCCGCGGCGACCGGCGCAACCCCTATCGGCCGGAGAGTCACATGCATGTCGCACAAGGGCTCGAAGACCGCCGCGGACGACGCGGGCGGCGCAGTACCGACGGCATGCATCTGGCGGACATCTGAGCGCCTGAGCCGACCTCGCACGCACGTTAGAGATCAAGCACGGCCTTGACCTGAGGCCACTGCCGGCGGCTGATCGGCAGATGCTCGTCGAGCCCATCGAGCACGACCAGCCAGCGCCCTTCGCCTTCCCCGGCTTCGCGCTCGATCCCGGAAATGGCGTGCCGCGCCACCAGACAGTTGCGATGGATGCGCAGGAAGCGCCCCGGATACGCCTCTTCGAGATGCACCAGGGATTCGTCGAGCAGGTATTCGCGCTCGGCCGTGCGTGCGGTGACGTATTTCTGCTCGGCACGCAGGAACAGCACCTTGGCGATATCCACCAGCAGGATGCGGCCGCGCTCGGTGACGCTCAAGGGCTTGTCGTCCCCGGCCGGCGCCTCGCCGCCATGGCAAAGCTTGCGCGCCTTGTCGAGCGCCTCGACCAGCCGCGTGGCGCGCACCGGCTTGAGCAGGTAGTCGGCAACCGACAGGTCAAAGGCCTGAACGGCGTACTGATCGTAGGCGGTGGTAAAAATCACCACCGGCGGATCGGCCCGGCCGTTGAGGTGCTGCGCCAGCGACACGCCATCCATGCCGGGCATGCGGATGTCCGCCAGCACCACATCGACGACCTCGGCATCGATCAGGCGCAGGGCTTCCTCGCCGTTGGCGGCAAAGCCCACCACCCGGTTGGGCTGCTCGCGGCGGACGTCGCCAAGCAGGTCTCTCAGGCGCGCCCGCGCCGGCGCTTCGTCATCGACGATCAGGACTCGGAGTTCGGCTTGCGTCATGTTTTGAGCCTCCGGTAGGGCAGACGGATGCACACACTGTAGCGGCCCGCGCTGCGGTCAATGCGCATATCGGCTTCCAGGTCGAAAAACAGCGACAGCCGCTCGCGGATATTGGCCTGGGCAATATGGTTGCCCTTGTGCGCGCGCGGCGTATCGACCATCGGATTGCTGACCTCGATCAGCACCTCGCTGCTTCGCCGCGCCACACGCACCGCGATATCGCCCGGCTGCAGCGACGGTTCAATGCCGTGATAAACGGCGTTCTCCAGCAAAGGTTGAAGCAACAGCGGCGGCACCAGCGCCTGGGCCGGTTTGCAGCTCAAGTCCCAGTTCACCACCAGTCGGTCTCCCAGTCGCAAGCGTTCCAGATCGAGATAACGCTCGCACAGGCCGATTTCGCTGTCGAGCGAGACCAGTTCCTTGTGCTCTTTCATCAGCACCCGAAACATGTCTGCCAGTTCTTCGAGCGCCCGTTCGGCGCGGCACGGATCCTCGCGTATCACGCCCAGCACGGCGTTCAGGCTGTTGAACAGGAAATGCGGACGAATCCGCGCCGTCAGCGCGTGCAGGCGGGCTTCGGTCAGCGCCGGCGAATACAGGCGCCCCCGGTAATCAAAGTAGCCCATCACCGCGCACGACGCCAAAACACTCCACCCCAGCCAGCGCCAGAGCGCCACGTCCGCCGGCGCCCCCAGTGGCGGGTAGGCGAACAGGGCGACGACCACGACGAGGATGCCGACCGCCGGCCAGAACCGCCCCGGCGCCAGCCGCTGCAGCACCGGCTGCACCAGATACAACAGCAGGATGGTAATGAACAGCGGCAGCTCCAGCCACCCGGCCCAGGCCACCAGGGCCGGCACCACCTCCTCGGCCGAACGGCTGCGCAGCAGCACCACGCCGACAGCCAGCGCATTGACCAGCACGATCACGCGCAGCATGACCCCAATGTTGCGAAAGTCCGGCAAGGCGCCGTCAATGGCGAGCGCCTTGGGCTTTTGACTTATACTTTGCGTCTTTCCGGGGGACACCACGGCCATGCGCTCTCACGTGAGATCAGCGGCCGGCAGGGTCGCCGCCGAACCGGCGGGCAACATCCCATCGAACCACTTTTCATAAAGTATTCCGAGCATTATGGCAGATCAGCAATCCAATCGGGATGACGCCGGCAAGGCGTGGTCCGGCCGTTTTTCCGAACCCGTGTCGGCCCTGGTGATGCGCTACACCGCATCGGTGTTCTTCGACCAGCGCATGGCCGCGCAGGATATCCGCGGCTCGCTGGCGCACGCCAGGATGCTGGCCCGCCAGGGCATCATCGGCAATAACGACCTGGCCGACATCGAACGCGGCCTGGGGCAGATCCGCGACGAGATCGAACGCGGCGCGTTCGAATGGTCGCTGCAGGACGAGGACGTCCACCTCAACATCGAGAAGCGCCTCACCGCGCTGATTGGTGATGCCGGCAAGCGCCTGCACACCGGCCGCAGCCGCAACGACCAGGTCGCCACCGACATCCGCCTGTGGCTGCGCGACGCCATCGACCAGATCCTCGCCCTGCTCGTCGACTACCAGCGCGCCCTGCTCGACCTGGCCGAAACCCATGCCGCCACCCCGCTGCCGGGCTTCACCCACCTGCAGGTGGCCCAGCCGGTGACCTTCGGCCACCACCTGATGGCCTACTACGAAATGAGCCGGCGCGACGCGGAGCGCTTTGCCGACTGCCGCAAGCGGGTCAACCGCCTGCCGCTGGGTGCCGCCGCACTGGCCGGCACCTCCTACCCGATCGACCGCGAATTCGTGGCCCAGGCGCTGGATTTCGACGGCGTGTGCGAAAACTCGCTCGACGCCGTCTCCGATCGCGACTTCGGCATCGAATTCTGCGCCGCGTCGTCGCTGCTCATGACGCACCTGTCGCGCTTCTCCGAAGAGCTGATCCTGTGGATGAGCCCGCGCGTGGGCTTCATCGACCTGGCCGACCGCTTCTGCACCGGCAGCTCGATCATGCCGCAGAAGAAAAACCCCGACGTACCCGAACTGGTGCGCGGCAAGACCGGCCGCGTCAACGGCAGCCTGATCAGCCTGCTCACGCTCATGAAAGGCCAGCCGCTGGCCTACAACAAGGACAACCAGGAAGACAAGGAGCCGCTGTTCGACACCGCCGATACGGTGATCGACACACTGCGCATCTACGCCGACATGATCGGCGGCATCCGGGTCAAGGCCGACGCCATGCGCGACGCCCTCAGCCAGGGCTTTGCCACCGCTACCGACCTGGCCGACTACCTGGTCAAGAAAGGCCTGCCCTTCCGCGATGCGCATGAAGTCGTGGCCCGCGCGGTGCGTGCCGCCGAGGGCCGCGGCTGCGACCTGCCCGACCTGCCGCTGGGCGACCTGCGCGCCTTCTCCGAGCTGATCGAGGAAGACGTCTACCAGGTGCTCACCGTCGAAGGCGCGCTCGACAGCCGCGACCACATCGGTGGCACGGCGCCGGCCCAGGTCCGCGCCGCCATCGCCCGGGCGCGCGCCACGCTGGGCTGATCGCCCGCCCATGGACCGCATTGGCAAGTACGAGATCCGGCAGCTGCTCGGAGAAGGTGCCACCAGTGCGGTCTATCTCGCCTACGACCCCTTCACCCAGCGCGACGTCGCCATCAAGCAGCTCTACCCGGAAGTCCTCAAGGACCCCGAGCGCGGCCGCCTCTACCGCCACCTGCTGATCAACGAAGCCTCGCTGGCCGGCCGGCTATCGCACCCCCACATCGCCCAGATCTACGACGCCACCGTCGAAGAAACCCAGGGCTACGTCGTCATGGAGTATGTGCCCGGCGGCACGCTCGAGCCCTTCTGCCGCCCCGACCGCCTGCTCCCCTTCGACCGCGTCATCGAAATCGTCTTCAAGGCCACCCGCGCGCTCGACTACGCCTACCACCAGGGCATCACCCACCGCGACATCAAGCCCGCCAACATCCTGCTCGAAGCCCCCGACAGCCAGGACATCAAGCTATCCGACTTCGGCGCGGCGCTGTTCAACGCCGCCGACACCACCCAGATCTCCGGCGTCGGCTCACCGGCCTACATGTCGCCGCAGCAGGTGCGCGAGATGCCGCTCAACCACCAGACCGACATCTACTCGCTCGGCGTGGTCATGTACCAGCTACTGACCGGCCGGCTGCCCTTCGAAGCGGCCAACAACTACAGCCTGCTCTACCGCATCGCCCACGAAACACCGCCGGCACCGATCGCCCTGCGCCCCGACATTCCCGCCGAACTCGACGCCATCGTCCGCCGCGCGACGCAAAAATCGCTCGACGACCGCTACCAGAGCTGGGTCGAGTTCTCGCACGACCTGGCCCACGCCTTCCGCAACCTCAGCCTGGGCAACCGCAAGCGCGCCGTCTCCGATACCCAGAAGTTCGAAACCCTGCGCCGCCTGCCGTTCTTCCGCGACTTCACGGATATCGAAATCTGGGAGATCGTGCGCTTCTCCGAGTGGCGATTTGCCGAGCCGGGCACCACCTTGCTCAAGGAAGGCGAGCCGGGCGACCACTTCTGCTTCCTGGCCAATGGCGAAGCCCGCGTCAAGAAGCAGGACCGCCTGCTGCACCTGCTCACCCCCGGCGACTGCTTTGGCGAGATGGCCGTCTTCGCCCCCGGCAACGGCCTGCGCACCGCCTCGGTCGAGGCCACCTCGGAGGTGGAGATCATCACCATCCGCGCCCGCGCCCTCCAGCGCGCCTCCGACACCTGCCGCATGCACTTCTACAAAGCCTTTCTCGAGGTCCTGGCCGGCCGGCTGTCGATGACCAGTGCGCGGGTGGCACACGGCTGACGCCGCCGTCCGGTGAGATTCGTCACGCCGCGACCTGGGCCCAACAGAAACGCCGATGCCGTGCTGCTACCATGAAGCGTATGGCGATCAACCGCCCCGGCATGTCGACACTTTTTACACCAACGCCCAGCCGGGACCGCAACAAAAGCACAATTGCTTTCAGATCAACAACCTACGCCAGCAAATAACGCTGGCTCGGAATTTGCTATTGAAGATACAAGCTCATGGTCGCTCTGCTGCATCGCTCGGCTTCACGACATGGATGCACTCAATGGAACCAGCATGAAAAATCTCGACAACACCACCCACGACGATCCCACGCCTGATCTTGCGCAAACAGCACTGCGGAAGCGGCGGCGCATTCTGGGCGCAGCCGCTGGCGGCATGGGCGTCCTGCTCTCCGTCCAGGCCAGAACGGCGCTCGGCACCGGGGTCTGCAAAAGCCCGTCGGCAATGATCAGCGGCAACACCAGCCCACGCCCCGGCGACCCTCAGGCATGCTCGGGCGGCCGCTCTCCGGGCTTCTGGAAGCAGCCGCAGAAGTTCCAGTACTGGAGCGGCGCCGGCGCCACACCGCCGACCTTCAACGTGCCCGTCGAAGCTTGCGCCTCCGGTCTCGGCAACATCGGCAAGAGCAATATTCAAACGCCGGGCACCCTCGTCAGCACCGTGCTTCCGGGCGCAAATGTCTCGGCCAGCACGGGCATCTGGGAGGTACTGGCCTTTCCCACCAGCTTTACCGCGGGGCAACTGATGCGCCACCTGATCGCCGCGTGGCTCAATGCTGGCACCTTCCCCGACTATCCGCTCACGCGCAACCAGATCCTCGACATGTGGAACGCAGTGTCGATCGGCGGGCTGTATTGCCCCTCGAACATGAGTTGCGGCACCAACGGCATGAGTGCCGACGATGTCGTTGCCTACATCGAGGGCATGTACGACATCAATGCCGAGCTCGAACAGGACATCTGCAAGAAAAATCCCTGATCTGCGCTGAGGACGCCCGCTGTGACCTGCATTTCCGTGCGCCCGGCGGATGGGCGTTTTCTCGTACTGTCGCCCGTGTGGCCAGGCGAGGACGCCTCCGTCCTGTTCGACCGCAATTCAGGCGATTACTGGGTGATCACCCCCCCGGCGAGAGCCTTGGTCCAACACCTCGTCGACGCCGCCCGCCCCTTGCCCATGGCGGAACTCCAGAAGCACGCCACGCCACCTGACAGCCCGAACACATCACTGATGATTGAGGAACTTTCCGCACTTGGCATTTTGGCAATGGGATAGTATCCAATGCCAAGTTGGCCCAGCCGGAGTCGCGCGTGTTCGATACCACGCTGAGAATCGCCCCATTCGTCATTCGGGTACGCTCCCCCTTTGCAAGCGTCGTCGAACACCTCGAATTCTTTTACCGCGACTGCGAAAAGCCCCGCGACGCCTTCGTCGATTTCGACATCCGCCTGCTGCCTGGCCAGGGGCTCCATCGCCTGTGGCGACCACAGGCGCGCTTCCTGGTCGACGACCAGAACCCGTTTCTTCCCCTGCCCGCCAACCAGGCCGCCCCGATGTTTGAATGGGGCCTGAACTGGACGATTGCCAGCCGCTCGCTCGGCTACGTCGTATTCCATGCTGCCGTGCTGGAAAAGGCGGGCAACGCGATCATTCTTCCCGGCTTTCCGGGCGCCGGAAAAAGCACGCTTTGCGCCGCACTCAGCCATCTGCGCGGCTGGCGGCTGCTGTCCGACGAACTGGCCATTCTCGACCCGGCAACCGGCGCCCTGATCGCCAACCCGCGGCCGATCAGCCTCAAGAACGCATCGATCGACATCGTCACCCGTTTCCCCGGCACCCGCGTCGGCCGACAGTATCTGGATACACGCAAAGGGACCGTCGCCCACGCGGCGCCCACGCGGGATGCCATCGAACGTGCCGATCAAAGCGCCCAGCCGCGGTGGCTGATTTTTCCGCAGTTCTCCCCCGAGCCGGGCCGCCAGGTGACCCCTGTCAGCCATGCCGAGGCCTTCGCACTGATCGGCGAACAATCCTTCAACCAGGAGCGCATGGGCGAGCTCGGCTTTCGCGCACTGTGCGCCCTGCTCGACCGCGTCGATTGCCACCAGATCGAATACAGCTCAACGGAAGACGCACTGGATCTCGTGGCACAAGTCACACAACAGGACTGAGCACATGGATCGCGTCACGCTCCTCGACCTGATGCAGCACCCGCAACGCACCGCCGCGCTCACGCCGTCGCTCTGGAGCGATCTCATCGCCACCGCCCGCAATGCCAACCTGCTCGGCAAGCTGGCGCACCGGCTGCGCGAGGCTGGCGTCAGCGTCCCGGCGGGCCCGATGCGCCATCTGGACGGTGCGCGCCTGCTGAGCGAGCGCCAGCATCATTCGGTCGCCTGGGAAGCGCAGTGCATCGATGCCGCGCTAGCGCACACCGGCGAGCCCATCGTCCTGCTCAAGGGCTCCGCCTATGTGTTGTCCGGCAAGGCCGCGGGTGTCGGACGCCTCTTTGGCGACGTCGACGTTCTGGTCCCGCCACACAGCCTCGGCAAGGTCGAGGTCCGCCTGATGATCGGCGGCTGGACCCAGATGAAATCCGACGAGTACGACCAGCGCTACTACCGGGAATGGATGCACGAGCTGCCCCCGATGGTCCACGTTCGTCGCGGCACGGTCATCGACGTTCACCACACCATCCTGCCATTGACCGCACGCCATCATCCCGATGCCGAGGCCATCATTGCGTGCTCGACCCCCCTGCCCGGCTATCGCTCGCTCCGCATCCCCTGCGACGAAGACCTGATCATCCACAGCATGTGTCACCTGGCCCACGAAGGCGAACTGCACAATGCGCTGCGCGATCTCGACGACATCGACTCGCTGCTTCGCGAGCATACGGTCGCACCGGCGTTCTGGGACCGGCTTGGCGCGCGTGCCGAGCACCATGATCTCGCCATGCCGGTGGCACTGTGTCTGGCACTGGTCCGGCGCTTCTTCGACACCCCGGTGCCTGATTCGCTGATTGCACGGCTCGCCAGCGGCAACGCCCGTGCACTGGAACGGCTCGCGCAACGCTACGACACCGCCATTGCCCCTCACCCGGAAGGGCGCCCCCCGCTTCGGAGCCTTGCTGCCCAGCTGCTCATCTACATCCGGTCGCACTGGCTGCGCATGCCGCCACAGTTGCTGGTGCGCCATCTGTCACGCAAAGCCTGGCAACGCCTTCTCCCCGACGCCAGTGCCGCCGGAAAAAACGAACAGGGGGCTTGAAGCCCCCTGTTTGTTCTTGCCGTTCTGTGCTGCGCGCTCAGGCGTCCTGACCCAGGCCGGCCGACTTCAGCATCTCCTGCAGCTCGCCGCTTTCATACATCTCGCGAAGAATGTCGCAACCGCCGACGAATTCACCGTTGATGTACAGCTGCGGGATGGTCGGCCAGTTGGCGTATTCCTTGATGCCCTGGCGGATCTGCTCGTCGGCCAGCACGTTGACCGAGGCGTAGTTCTGCAGGCCACAGAGCTTGAGAATCTGCGCGACCGTCGCGGAGAAGCCGCACTGCGGGAACTGCGGCGTGCCCTTCATGTACAGCACGACGGGGTTAGAGGTGACTTGCTCGCGGATCAGGTCTTGGACGCTCATGGTAGCTGCTCGAATAGTTGAGTTAATAAGTCGGGAAATTCTAGGCTTCGTCTGCAGCAGCGTCAAGCCAGCCACCGGAGACACGCAGGATGCCGGCCAGGTCGGGCCAGCTGCGCACGCGACAGAAGCCGGCGTGGGACAAGATCGCTTGCACCGCGTCGGACTGATCGTAGCCGTGTTCGATGAGGATGCAGCCGCCGCGGCGCAGATAACGGGGTGCGTCACAGGCAATCCGGCGGATGTCGTCGAGGCCGTCGGCGCCGGCGGCCAGCGCGCTCGCGGGTTCAAAGCGCACATCGCCCTCGCTCAGGTGCGGATCGACCTCGGCCACATAGGGCGGGTTCGACACGATGAGGTCGAAGCGTGCCGCCGCGGGCAGCGCGCCGAACCAGTCGCTTTCGAGGAAGCTCACGGCCGCCCCCAGCCGCTGCGCATTACGCTTGGCCACGGCCAGAGCGGCCGACGAACGGTCGACCGCCGTCACCGCGGCCTGTGGCCAGCAAAGCGCCAGGGTAACGGCCAGCGCGCCGCTGCCCGTCCCGAGGTCCAGGATGGCGGCGGGGGGCAGGCCAAAGGCCTCGCGCGCGATCTCGACGATCCCCTCGGTTTCCGGGCGCGGGATCAGCACGGCGGGCGAGACATCAAACTGCCGGCCGTAGAATTCACGGGTGCCGATCAGGTAGGCCACCGGCTCACCCGCCTCGCGGCGTGTCAGCCAGTCGGAAAAGCGCTGCTGCTCGGCTGCGGTCAACGCCGCTTCGGGATGGGCGATGAGAAAACTGGCCGGACGGCCGATGACCTCGGCGAGCAGGATGCGGGCATCAACCCGGTCGATGCGGCCACGGCAGGCCGCCAGCGCAGCGCCGACCGTGTCAATGGGCGTCATCGGCCAGGGCGGCGAGCTGGTCGGCCTGGTGCTCGGCGGTCAGCGCGTCGATGATCTCGTCCAGCGCGCCCTCGAGCACCGCATCCAGCTTGTAGAGGGTCAGGTTGATGCGGTGGTCGGTCACCCGCCCCTGCGGAAAGTTGTAGGTGCGGATGCGCTCGGAGCGGTCGCCGCTGCCGACCAGGCTCTTGCGCGTGGCCGCCTCGGCGTCGCGCTGGGCGCGTTGTTGCACATCGCGGATGCGCGCCGCCAGCACCGACATGGCCTGGGCCTTGTTGCGGTGCTGCGAGCGATCGTCCTGGCATTCGACCACGATGCCGGTGGGCAGGTGGGTAATGCGTACTGCCGAATCGGTCTTGTTGATGTGCTGGCCGCCGGCGCCGCTGGCCCGATAGGTGTCGATGCGCAGATCGGCCGGGTTGAGCGACACCTCCTCCAGCTCGTCGGCCTCGGGCATCACCGCCACGGTGCAGGCCGAGGTGTGGATGCGGCCCTGGGTTTCGGTCACCGGCACCCGCTGCACCCGGTGGCCACCCGACTCGAACTTGAGCCGGGCATAGGCGCCGTCGCCGACGATGCGCACCACGGCTTCCTTGACGCCGCCAAGCTCGGACTCGGACAGCGACACCGTCTCGGTCTTCCAGCGGCGGGATTCGGCATAGCGCAGATACATGCGCAGCAAGTCGTTGGCAAACAGCGCCGCCTCGTCCCCGCCGGTGCCGGCGCGCACCTCGAGAAACAGGTTGCGCCGGTCGTCCGGGTCCTTGGGCAGCAAGGCGGTCTGCAGCGTCTTCTCGAGCGAGACCAGCCGCTGGTCGCAGTCCTCGATCTCCTCGCGCGCCAGCGCCGCCATCTCCGGATCGCCCAGCATCTCGCGGGCGGCCTTGGCGTCGTCCTCGGCCTGGCGGTAGTCGGCGTAGGCGAGCACGGCCGGCTCAAGCTCGGCGCGCTCCTGGCCGAGGCGGCGCAGCGCAGCGCCGTCGAGCGGTGCGGCGCCGTCCGACATCTGGCGGTCGATCTCCTCCAGGCGGACGGCAAGTTGCTCGAGTTTTTCGCGGATGGATGGTTTCATGGCAGTCCGTTGCGCACCGGGCGGCGCAACGCTAAAGAATCAGGCTAGTGGCGGTCGCTGCGATCGAGCTGGAACAGCGTGCTGACCACGCGGCCGGCTTCGACCAGCGCCTCGCCCTCCGCCTGGTTGAGGTAGCGCGACGGCCCGTGAATGAGCTTGTTGGTAATGCCCTGGCTCAGCGCCTCGAGCACCTTCTGCGGGTCGTCGCCCTTGGCCAGCCGCTTGGCGGCCCGCATCAGCTCCTGCTGGCGGACGCGCTCGGCCTCTTCACGCAGCGCACGAATCACCGGCACGGCCTCGCGCCCTTCCATCCAGGCGAAGAAGCCACGCACCCGCTCTTCGATGATCGACTCGGCCTCGACCACCGCCGACTGCCGCGTCTCCTTGCCCGAGGCAACCAGTTGGGCGAGGTCATCGACGGTGTACAGGAAGACGTCGTCCAGGTCGCCGATCTCGCGTTCGATATCGCGCGGCACGGCCAGATCGACCATCACCATCGGGCGATGGCGCCGCGCCTTGAGCGCACGCTCGACCATGCCCAGGCCGATGATCGGCAGCGGCGCTGCCGTACAGGAGACGATCACGTCGTACTGCGACATCACATCGCCGATCAGGTCGAGGCGCAAGGTGTCGCCGCCGAAACGCTCCGCCAGCCCCTGGGCGCGGGCCTCGGTGCGGTTGGCGATGGTCAGCCGCCGCGGCTTGGTGCCAGCAAAGTGCGCCGCACACAACTCGATCATTTCACCTGCGCCGATGAACAGCACCCGCTGGTCCGACATGCGTTCAAAAATACGCTCGGCCAGATGCACCGAGGCCGCCGCCATCGACACCACATTGGCGCCGATCGCCGTCGACGAGCGCACCTCCTTGGCGACCGAGAAGGTCCGCTGGAACAGCTGGTGCAAGGTGGTACCCAGCGTGCCGGCAGCTTCAGCGTGGCGCACGGCGTCCTTCACCTGGCCGAGGATCTGCGGCTCGCCCAGCACCATCGAGTCAAGCCCGCTGGCCACGCGGAACACATGACGCACCGCGTCCTGCGCCGGGAAGGTATAGAGATACGGCGCCACATCGGCCAGCGGCAGGTTGTGGTAACGCGCCAGCCAGTCGGCGGCGAACTCCGGCGCCTCGGTCGAGAAGTAGACCTCGGTCCGGTTGCAGGTCGACAAAATGGCGGCCTCCTGCACCTGCGCCGCGGTCAGATCCTTGAGCGCGCCCAGCAGACGCTCAGGCTGAAACGACACGCGCTCTCGAATGGCGAGCGGTGCCGTGTGGTGGTTCAAGCCAAGGGCAAAAAGAGGCATGCAGCGGTTGGTCTGGGGCGAACAGAGCGCGAATTATATCACCCGGCCCTGCCCCCAAAGCTTGAGCATTGTCAGCCCGACGCGCCACGCAGGGCGCCGCGCAACGACAGGAAAAAAGAAAAACGCCGACCCATCGGATCGGCGTTTTTTGTTTTGGTGGCCAGTCGCGGAATCGAACCACGGACACGCGGATTTTCAATCCGCTGCTCTACCAACTGAGCTAACTGGCCCAAAGAGCGCGCATTATAGCCGAATAATTTGCCGCGTCAAACACCCTTGGCCGTTTTTTGTCAGTAGCCAGCCGCGTCATGCCGGATCGGCCGGCGCCCGCCGGGTATAGCTGCGCGGGAAAACGACCTGGGCCATGGTGCCCGAGCCGGCCGGGCTGGGTTTGAGGGTGACGGTGGCGCGGTGCAATTCGGCGATCTCGCGCACGATCGGCAAGCCCAGGCCGGAGCCGTCCTCACCGCTGCCGAGCACCCGGTAAAAACGCTCGAACACCCGCTCGCGGTCTTCCTCGGGAATGCCGGCGCCGGTGTCCTCGATTTCGAGGATGGCGAATTCGGTGGCCTGGGTGCGCGCCGTCACGCGGCCGCCGACCGGCGTGTATTTGATCGCGTTGTCCATCAGGTTCATGATCAGCTCGCGCAGCAGCACCGGGTTGCCGTCGATCAGCAGCGGCCAGCCGGTGTCTTCCACGCCGAGGTCGATCTCCTTGGCCTGGGCGCGCGGGTAAAGGTCGAGCGCTACCTCGCGCACCAGCATTTCGAGGTCGACCCGGTCGACCGCATAGATTTTCTCGGAGCTGGACTCGGCCCGCGCCAGCGTCAGCAGCTGGTTGATGAGGTGGCTGGCGCGCTGGGTGCTGAGCGCGATGCGGGTGAGCGCCTCGTGCAGCATGTCGGGGTCGGTTTCGTTCAGCGCCAGCTCGGTCTGCATGCGCAGCCCGGTGAGCGGGGTGCGCATCTGGTGAGCGGCATCGGCGATGAAGCGTTGCTGGGCCTGCAGGTTTTCTTCAAGGCGGGCCATCATCTCGTTGAAGGCAACGATCAGCGGGCGCAGCTCTTCGGGGACGCCGGCGGTGGAGATCGGTGCCAGATCGGTCGGCCGGCGACGGCGAATCACCGATTGCAGCCGGTTGAGTGGCGAGATACCGCGCGACAGCCCCACCCAGACCAGGATCACCGCCAACGGAATGATGGCGAACTGCGGCAACAGCACGCCGGTGACCACGCGCGACGCGAGCTCGGCGCGCTTGTTGCGCGTCTCGGCGATCTGCACCAGCACCAGCGGGCTGCTCGGCTCCGGATAGGCGCGCATGAACAGGTAGGCGACCCGCACCTCTTCTCCGTGGATCACGGCGTCGCGGTAGAGCACATCATCGGGCAGCAGACGGATCGGCGGCGGCGCCCACGGGATTTCCCAATCGCCGGCCACCACTTCACCCTGGTGGTCCGCCACCTGGTAATAGACGGTGTCATCGCGATCGGCGCGGAACAGCGTGCGTGGCGGCGCCGGGAAGTCGACCCGCACGTTCTTGTCATCGAGCACCACCAGCCGGGCCAGCGTGCGCACACTCTCGGCCATGGCGCGGTCGTAGGGCTCGTTGGCAATGTTGTCGGCGACGTTGTGCGTGACGATGATGGAGATCGGCCACAGGAACAGCAGCGGCGCGAGCATCCAGTCGAGGATTTCGCCGAACAGCGAGTTGAACTGCCCGCCCTTGCGCTCATCCTTGGCGCCCGCCTTGCCGGCACGAATGGCCTTGCTGATCAACGCCGGGCCTCCCCGCCAGGCGAGCCGGTCACGCCTCGCCCTCGGGCTTCTCGAGGCAGTAGCCCAGGCCGCGCACCGTGACGATGCGCACGCCGCTGGCCTCGAGTTTCTTGCGCAGGCGGTGGACATACACCTCGATGGCGTTGTTCGACACCTCCTCGCCCCAGCCGCAGAGCTGGTCGACCAGCTGGTCCTTGCTCACCAGGCGCCCGGCCCGCAGGATGAAGATCTCCAGCAGGCCGACCTCGCGCGCCGAGAACTCCACCACCTGCCCGGCGATCTTGACCACCCTGTCGGCCTGGTCGTAGCTCAGCGAGCCCAGCTCGATGCACCGCGGCTGCCCGGTGCCGCGGCGGGTCAGCGCCCGCACACGCGCCTCCAGTTCAGGCAGGGCGAACGGTTTGGTGAGGTAGTCGTCGGCGCCGGCATCGAGGCCGCGCACGCGATCGTCGACACCATCCTGAGCGGTCAGGATCAGCACCGGCGTCGCCGACTTTCGCCCCCGCAAACGCTTGAGCACATCGATCCCCGGCAATTTCGGCAAGCCCAGATCGAGAATGACAAGATCGTAGGGCTGGCCAAGCAGCGCCGTATCGGCTTCGGTGCCCGTCGCCACATGATCGACGGCATAGCCCGCGCGCTTGAGCGCCCTGACCAGGCCATCGGCGATGACCGGGTCGTCCTCCGCTAGAAGTATTCGCATGCTGGACAGACTGTAAGTTTGACGTAAGCGGATATCGATAACTTGGATTCCGCTGTTCTCCTTTACTCGGTCTTCGGGAGTCAGAAATCTGTCGGATTTCTTGCTCCAGGGAGCTGACGCGAACATTCGCTGCGCGCTCCCTGCCGCTTTTTTCCGCCTGATTATCCCACGCTTGCCCGCCCCTGGGCGGATCGTCTTCGCATGCGCAAAGGTTGAGCGCATCGCACAGACGGGCACAGCGCCCGCCACAAAAGAAAAGCCCCGCCGAAGCGGGGCCTTTCGAGGCGATTGGCGCCGGGGCGATTACATGCCCATGCCGCCCATGCCGCCCATGCCACCCATGCCGCCCATGTCGGGCATGGCGGGCTTGTCTTCCGGCAGCTCACCGACCATGCAGTCGGTGGTCAGCATCAGACCAGCCACGGAAGCGGCGTTCTGCAGCGCGGTGCGGGTCACCTTGGTCGGGTCCAGCACGCCCATTTCGACCAGATCGCCGTACTCGCCGGTACCGGCGTTGTAGCCGAAGTTGCCCTTGCCTTCGGCAACCTTGTTCACCACCACCGACGGCTCGTCACCGGCGTTGGAGACGATCTGGCGCAGCGGCTCTTCCATGGCGCGCAGCACGATCTTGATGCCGGCGTCCTGGTCGTGGTTGTCGCCCTTCAGACCATCGAGGTTAGCGCGGGCACGCAGCAGGGCCACGCCGCCGCCGGCCACGATGCCTTCTTCCACGGCAGCGCGGGTGGCGTGCAGTGCGTCTTCCACGCGCGCCTTCTTCTCTTTCATCTCGACTTCGGTGGCAGCGCCGACCTTGATGACGGCCACGCCGCCAGCCAGCTTGGCTACACGCTCCTGCAGCTTCTCGCGGTCGTAGTCAGACGAGGCTTCCTCGATCTGGACGCGGATCTGCTTGACGCGGGCTTCGATGGCTTCGGTGTTGCCGGCGCCGTCGATGATGATGGTGTTTTCCTTGCCGATCTCGATGCGCTTGGCCTGGCCGAGGTCGTCCAGGGTGGCTTTTTCGAGCGACAGGCCGACTTCCTCGGCGATCACCTGGCCACCGGTCAGGATGGCGATGTCTTCGAGCATGGCCTTGCGACGGTCACCGAAGCCCGGGGCCTTGACGGCGCAGGTCTTGAGGATGCCGCGCATGTTGTTCACCACCAGGGTGGCCAGCGCCTCGCCTTCGACGTCTTCGGCGATGATCAGCAGCGGACGGCTGGACTTGGCGACTTGCTCGAGCACCGGCAGCAGATCGCGGATATTGGAGATCTTCTTGTCGAACAGCAGGACGAACGGATCTTCCAGGACGGCGACTTGCTTGTCCGGGTTGTTGATGAAGTACGGGCTCAGGTAGCCGCGGTCGAACTGCATGCCTTCGACCACGTCCAGCTCGTTCTGCAGGCTCTTGCCGTCTTCAACGGTGATCACGCCTTCCTTGCCGACCTTCTCCATGGCGTTGGCGATGATCTCGCCGATGTCGCCGTCGGAGTTGGCGGAGATCGAACCGACCTGGGCGATTTCCTTGGTGGTCGAGCACGGCTTGGACAGGCTCTTCAGTTCGTCGAGCGTGGCGACCACAGCCTTGTCGATACCGCGCTTGAGGTCCATCGGGTTCATGCCGGCGGCGACGAACTTCATGCCTTCGCGCACGATGGCCTGGGCCAGCACGGTGGCGGTGGTGGTGCCGTCACCGGCCACGTCGGAGGTCTTGGAAGCGACTTCCTTGACCATCTGGGCGCCCATGTTCTCGAACTTGTCCTTCAGTTCGATTTCCTTGGCCACCGACACACCGTCCTTGGTCACGGTCGGGGCGCCGTACGAGCGCTCCAGCACGACGTTGCGACCTTTCGGGCCGAGGGTCACCTTGACCGCATTGGCCAGAATGTTGACGCCTTCGACCATACGGGCACGGGCGGAATCACCGAACTTAACTTCCTTAGCAGGCATGTTTTACTCCTAGCTGAATACTGTGAAATGCGTGGAACGTGCAGCGGACAGGCCTCAGGCCTCGATCACGCCCATGATGTCTTCTTCGCGCATGACGAGGACTTCCTCGCCTTCGACCTTGACGCCCTGGCCGGCATACTTGCCGAACAGCACGCGGTCGCCGACCTTGACGGCCATCGGGCGCACTTCGCCGTTGTCCTGGATCTTGCCGTTGCCGACAGCCAGCACTTCGCCCTGATCGGGCTTCTCGCCGGCGGAATCCGGAATCACGATGCCACTGGCCGTGGTGCGCTCGGCTTCAACACGCTTGACGATGACGCGATCATGCAAAGGACGAATTTTCATCGAGTTCTCTCCTTGGAACAAATTCGATTGCTTGCGGCTCGGTGCCGCGCATAGGGAAAACAAAAGAACCGGCCGGCGGTGCCACCGGTTGTTAGCACTCCCTGCCAACGAGTGCTAATAATAGGGACGGCCCCAGGCGATTTCAAGTCGCGGGGTGAAAAGAATTTTCGGCTTCGCCGCAGCCGGTCGACACCGCGGGAAGACCGGCCCGCTCAGCGCAGCAACTCGCCCGGGCTGTAGAGCAGGCCGCGCTCGGACAGGCTCTTCGGTCGCTGGTGGCGGCAGTTGTCGCCCACCCGCCCCTGCGGCGCGCCGCCCTCGTAGCCCCACACGCCGGAACGCATATCGATCCAGTAGCGCCCGTTGGGCACGCGCAGGCACGACGCGCGGTCGAGCCGCGCCATCGCCGCCGGGCCCAGCCGCTGGCCGTTGACCACCACATACCGCTGCTGCGCGCCGACCGTGGCGGGCAGCAGGAGACAGGCAACAGCAATCAAGGCAAGGGCATGGCGATTCACAACGAAAGGCTCGGCGCAGCGTCACGGGCCGCGGCTTGTTCACCATAGTTTGCGCAACGCCGCACCGCCACCGGCCGCCCGACGGCTGGCCGCGGGCGGGCGCGGCCCAGCCCGTATAATCGGCCTCCCCCGACGAACCTCGACAATAAAATGACTTTGCGCCCCCCGGAACTGCTCGCCCCCGCCGGCTCCCTGGCCATGCTGGACACCGCCTTCGCCTACGGCGCCACCGCCATCTACGCCGGCCAGCCGCGCTACTCGCTGCGCGTGCGCAACAACGATTTCGGCGACATCGACGTGCTGGCCGAGGGCATCCGCCGCACCCATGCGCTGGGCCACCGCTTCTTCCTAGTGTCGAACATCTACCCGCACGGCGCCAAGCTCAAGACCTATCTGGACGACATGGCGCCGGTGATCGCACTGAAACCGGACGCGCTGATCATGTCCGACCCGGGCCTGATCCTGATGGTGCGCGAGACCTGGCCCGAGGTGGAGATCCACCTGTCGGTGCAGGCCAACACCGTCAATGCCGCCGCGGTGCGTTTCTGGCGCCAGGCCGGCGTCAGCCGCGTGATCCTCTCGCGCGAGCTGTCGCTCGACCAGATCGCCGAGATCCGCCAGGCCTGCCCGGACACCGAACTGGAGGTGTTCGTGCATGGCGCGCTGTGCATCGCCTACTCGGGCCGCTGCCTGCTGTCGGGCTACTTCAACCACCGCGACCCCAATCAGGGCACCTGCACCAACTCCTGCCGCTGGGACTTCAACGTCAAGCCGGCGGCCGAGGACGCCAGCGGCGATGTGTACGTGATCGAGGAGCGCGAGAATCGCCAGGGCAGCTACATGCCGATCGAGGAAGACGAGCACGGCACCTACATCCTCAACTCCAAGGACCTGCGCGCCATCGAGCATGTGCAGCGACTGGTGGAGATCGGCATCGACTCACTCAAGATCGAGGGCCGCACCAAGAGCCCCTACTACGTGGCGCGCACCTGCCAGACCTACCGCCAGGCCATCGACGACGCGGTGGCCGGCCGCGGCCTCGACCCCGCCCTGCTCGGCCAACTCGAAGGCCTGGCCAACCGCGGCTACACCGACGGCTTCTACCAGCGCCACACCCCGGCCGAAACACAGAACTACCTGCGCGGCCACTCCGAGTCGGACCGCAGCCAGTATGTGGGCGACGTGGTCGCCTGGGACGCAGCGCGCGGCCTGGCCGAAATCACGGTCAAGAACAAGTTCGGCGTGGGCGACCGGCTGGAACTGATCCTGCCGGCCGGCAACCGCGAGATCGCCGTCACGCAGATGGAAAACGCCGCCGGCGAGCCGGTCGAGGTGGCGCCGGGCAGCGGCCATCGCGTGTGGTTGCCACTGCCGCCGGAGGCCGTCGGCGCCTTCGTGGCGCGCTACGTTTGAGATCTCCGCCGCCCCGCATCACCTATCACCCGACTCAGACCATGTCCTCCGGCCGCACCCAGCGGTCGAAATCCTCGGCGCTGACCTGCCCCGAGCGCAGCGCCGCCTCGCGCAGCGTCAGGCCTTCGGCATGGGCCTGCTTTGCAATGGCCGCCGCCGCGTCGTAGCCGATGTGCGGCGTCAGCGCCGTCACCAGCATCAGCGAGCGTGACAGCAAGTCGTCGATGCGCTCGCGGTTGGCCTCGATGCCGGCCACGCAGTGCTCGTCGAAGCTGCGCATGCCGTCGGCCAGCAGGTCGATGCTCTCCAGCACGGCGTGGGCGATCACCGGCTTGAACACATTGAGTTCGAAGTTGCCCGCTGCGCCGGCCATGCCCACCGTCACATCGTTGCCGAACACGCGGGTGCACAGCATGGTCAGCGCCTCGCACTGGGTCGGATTGACCTTGCCCGGCATGATCGAGCTGCCCGGTTCGTTGGCCGGCAGGCTGATCTCGCCGATACCGCAACGCGGCCCGCTGGCCAGCCAGCGGATGTCGTTGGCAATCTTGTAGAGGGCGGCAGCCAGCGTCTTGAGCGCACCGTGCAGCGTCACCAGCGCCTCATGCCCGGCCAGCGCGGCAAAGCGGTTGTCAGCACAGACGAAGGGCAGCCCCGTCGCCTCGGCCAGCCGGCTGGCCACCGCAGGGCCGAACTCGGGCGGCGTGTTGAGCCCGGTGCCCACCGCGGTGCCGCCGATGGCCAACGCATGCACCGCCGGGCGGGCCTGCTCGATGGCCGCCGCGGCGAGGTCGAGCTGCGCCACATGGCCGGACACGGCCTGGCCGAGCGTCAGCGGCGTGGCGTCCTGCAGATGGGTGCGGCCGATCTTGACGATGTCGGCAAAGGCTGCCGACTTGGCCGCCAACGCCGCGCGCAGCTGGGCCAGCGCCGGCAGCAGCGCGTCAGCCACCTGAGCCGCCACCGCCACATGCATGGCGGTGGGAAACACATCGTTGGACGACTGGCCAAGGTTCACCTGGTCATTGGGATGCACCCGGCGATCTGCTCCACGCGCGCCACCGAGCAGTTCCGAGGCGCGGTTGGCCAGCACCTCGTTCATGTTCATATGCGTCTGGGTGCCCGAACCGGTCTGCCACACCGGCAGCGGGAACTGTGCGTCGTGGCACCCGTCGATCACCTCGCGCGCGGCCTCGGCGATGGCCCCGGCCAGCGGCGCCTCGATCCGGCCGAGCGCCGCGTTGGCACCGGCCGCCGCACCCTTCACCTGGGCCAGTGCACGGATCAGGGACATCGGCATGCGCCCCTCGCCGATGCGGAAGTGATGGCGCGCCCGCTCGGTCTGCGCGCCCCACAAGACCTCGTCGGCCACCTCGACCGGGCCGAGGCTGTCGTGTTCGATGCGTGGCATGTCCGTGTCCTCCAAAGCGTTCCTGAAGCTTGGAGGGCAAGCGGCCGCCATCGTTCGGGCTGCGCCCAAAAACGCGACGGGCCCCGCAGGGCCCGTCGGCTGATACCGCCTGGCGCGGCTTACTGGGCGATCTCGCGCTGGATGGTCCAGCGGCCGTCAACCCGTGCCCACTCGAGACGCTTGGTCACCACGTCCTGGTAGTCGTTGGCACGATAGGTCTGGCGGAACACCGTCGCCGCCATGTCCGGCCCGAGCTTCTCGACCCGTAGTTCGGCCACGCCGACCGAGATGCTGCCCTGCTTGGCCAGGCGCACTCGGCGCTGCTTCTCCCAGGCGGCCATCGAGAGGCCGTCGGCAGGCGCGAAGCCGGCGCCATAGTAGGCGCGGTAGGCGTCATAGTCTTTCGCGGCCCAGGCGGCGGCCCAGGCATTCGTCAGCTCAGCCAGTTCGGTGGCGGCGACCGCGGGCTGCGCTTCTACCGGCGCGGCGGCAACGGCCGCCGGTGCGGCGCTGCGCTGGCCGAGCAGCTTGAGCACGGCACTCGGCTCGGGCGCTTCGGCCGGGCAGGCCGCGGAGGCCGAGACGGCTTCGCGGTCCTTGGCCAGGTCGCTCAGTGCAGGCAGGTCTTCGCGTGCCACCTGCAGGCTGGGCAGCAGCTTGCCCATGCCGCCGAGGGTGCGGGCCTCGGCCACTTTGTGGTCGTAGTCGCCATTCACATAGGCGCGACGGGCCTGAAAGTATTCGTTTTCGGTGTCGAGCAGGTCGAGCAGTGTTCGCTGGCCGATGTCGAACTGCTTGCGATAGGCCTCGCGCGCCTTGGAAATCGACAGCTGGTGCTGGTTGAGGTACTTGAGCTGCTCGGCCAGGCGCTGGACGTCGTTGTAGGCGATCGACAGGGTCTGGCGGATGTCGCGGCAGGCCTTGTCGCGCAGATCCTTGCTCTGGTTCAGGCGCTGGGCAAACTGGCGCACGGTGGCGCGATCCGAGCCGCCCTTGAAGAGGTTGAAGTTCATCACCAGCTCGACCACGCTGTCGCCGTGGCGGCCATCGACGCCGTCGGTGTTGTAGTCGACGCTCTGGCGCGCCCGCAGGTCGACCCGCGGCTGATACGCAGCCTCCTTGCCCTTGGCCTCCTCGGTGGCGGCACGCACGTTCTCGACCGCGGCATGGAAGGCCGGGTGGCCCTCGTAGGCCAGACGCAGGGCGTCGGCCACCGACGGCGGCAGTTGCTCGGCAATGCGCCCCATTGGCTGCAGCGTGTCGGCCGGCAGCTCGCCCACCAGGCGGTGGTAGCGCGCGCTCACGTCGTGGAGGTTGGAGGCCTCGGTGAGCAGGTTGGACTCGGCCAGGGCCAGACGGCCGCCGGCCTGCTCGAGGTCGACCCGCCGGCCGACACCGGCGCGGGCACGCTCCTCGATCTGGTCGAACACTTCCTTGTGGCGCAGGAAATTCTCTTGCGCCAGCTGCACCAGGTCGCGATAGCGCAGCACGTCGGCATAGGCACGCACGGTCTCGCCGGCCACGCTTTCCGAGGCGTCGAGGATTTCAAAGTAGCGCGTGAGCTTGGCATGGCCCAGACGGGCAACCTCGCTCTGCGTGGCGAAGCCGTCATAGACCATCTGGTTCAGCGAGAGCGTGGCCCCCCGGCGGGTGTAGTTGCGATCGGCCACGCCCGGATCGGTCTGCCGCTCGCGGCCGATGCCGGCGGTCAGGTCGACCCGCGGATAGTAGCCGCCGCGCGCCACGTCCTGCTCTTCCTCGGCGGCCAGATACGCATGCCAGCGCGCCTGCACTTCCGGGTTGCTCACCACGGCTCGCTGGACGGCTTCGCGCAGCGACTCCGCGGGCGCTGCGTACAGTGAATACGGAAGCAAGACGATGGCCAACGCCAGTGGCAGCCGGGAAATTTTCTTCATGGTCTCAAATATGTCTCGATCGGTCCGTTATTCAAGTCAGTGCTCAGCACACGCTAGCAGGCGATGTTAGCCCATCATTTCGCCCACAACCGTAAAAAAGTTGTGATTCAACAGGCACTAATGGACGCTTGTTCGCGTCAAGTCACCAAATTTTTCATTTGTCATTGTCCATGCAGTGGCTCCGAGCCCTTTCTTCGCAGTGACAGAGCAGCCCTCCGGCTCCTCCCCACGCCCCCGCGTGCCTCGCCTGAGGCGGGCGGTGTCGTGCATGCTGGCCGTCGCCGCGGCCTGTCTTGCGGTATCGGCGACGCCCAGCCTCGACAAGGTCGAGCAGACCGCCCGCCTGCGCTATGACGATGCGGTGGTCGAGCGGGTCCGGCAGTGGCGCGCGGCCTTGTCCCGGATGCAGGACAAACCCGAAGCCGAGCAACTGCGCGACACCAACGATTTTTTCAACCGCCAGGTGCAGTTCCTCGACGATCACATCGTCTGGCAGCAAAAGGACTACTGGGCGACGCCACTGGAAACCCTCGCCAAGCGCGCCGGCGACTGCGAAGACTTCGTGATCGCCAAATACCTGTCGCTGCGCCAGCTCGGTGTGGCGGACGAAAAATTGCGTCTCATCTATGTCCGCGCCAAAATCGGCGGCGAACGCAGCTCGCTGACCCAGGCGCACATGGTGCTCGGCTATTTCGAGACGCCGACCAGCGAACCGCTGGTGCTCGACAACCTGGTGGGCGACATCCAGCCGGCCTCGCGCCGCACGGACCTGTTTCCGGTTTTCAGTTTCAACAGCAGCGGACTGTGGGTGGCCGGCGCAACAACCGCCGCCGCCCGTCCGGGCGAACGTCTGTCACGCTGGCGCGACCTGATCGCGCGCCTGCGCGACGAAGGATTCGAACAATGAGGCACGCTCTTCGCGGAAGGACCCGGCCATGTCACTGATCAAACAACTCTGGCTCGCCATCGTGGTGGTCACCCTCGCCGCCTTCGGCATCAGCTTCGTCGTCAGCACGCTGTCGGCGCGCGACTACATCCAGCAGGAGTTGCAGCGCAAGAACATGGACAACGCCAACGCGCTGGCGCTGGCCATGACCCAGCTGCCCAAGGACCCGACCACACTCGAGCTGCTGCTCGCCGCCCAGTTCGACAACAGCCACTACGAATACATCCGGCTGACCGAGCCGCGCCCGGACGGCAAGGTCATCATGGAGCGCAACATCGACACCGCGGCCATTGCCAGCACCGCACCGGGCTCGGCCGACGAACAGGCGCCGGGCTGGTTCCGCACGCTGGTGCCGATTCAGTCGCTGCCGGCGCGAAGCCAGGTCAGCGACGGCTGGACGCCGTTTGCCACCTTGTCGCTCAAGAGCGACCCGGCCTTCGCCTATGGCAGCCTGTGGCGCGGCACCCTGCAGCTGCTGGGCTGGTTCGTTGCCGGCGCGGCGGCCATCGGGGTGTTTGGCACGCTGGTGCTGCGCACCTTGCTGCGGCCGCTGGACAAAGTGGTCGACCAGGCCCGCGCCATCGGCGAGCGGCGCTTCGTCTCCACCGACGCGCCGGCCACGCCGGAATTCGCCGCCGTGGTGACCGCCATGAACACGCTCAGCACCCGAGTGCGCAGCATGCTGGAGGAGGAGTCCGCCCGCCTCGAGAGCCTGCGCCAGGCGGTGCAGCACGACCCGGTCAGCGGCCTGCTCAACCGCGAGCATTTCCTGGCGCAGGTGGCCGATACGCTCGAGAGTGACACCGCGCCGGCGCATGGCGCGCTGGTCATTGTCCGCCTGAGTCACCTGATCGAACTCAACGAATCGCTCGGCCGCGCCACTGCCGACGCCCTGCTGCGCAAGCTCGCCGAGAGCCTGGGCACGCTTCTGCCGGCCGACGCCTCCTGGCTGCTCGGCCGACTCAACGGCACGGATTTCGCGGTGCTCGCCCCGGCACTGGAGACCCCCGACGCGCTGGCCACCACGCTCGCCGAGCGTCTGGAGCTGGCGGTGAGAAACAGCCTCCCTGACAACTACCGGGCGCTGCCGATCGGCATCGCCTGCTACCAGCGCGGCAATGCCCTGCCACAACTGCTGGCCCATGCCGACGTGGCGCTCGACCGCAGCGAACAGGAGACAGACTGCCGCCCGCAGATCGAGCATGTCAATCCGTCCGCACGCCCGGCCACCGACCTGTCCGGCTGGCGTCGCCTGATCGAATCGGCGCTGGAGGCCGGCAGCTTCCACCTGGCGCAGTTCGCGGTGCTCGACCGCAATCGCCGCCTGCTGCACCTGGAAACCCCGGTGCGCATGCAACACCCGACCGAGGGCGTGGAGCTGACCGCCGGCGATGTCATTCCCTGGGCAACGCGCTGCGGCCTGCTCCCCCGCATTGATGAATCCGTGGTGGCGCAGGCTCTGGCGCTGGTCGACAGCGGCGGCGAGGCGGTCTGTATCAACCTGTCGGCCGAGTCGATGTGCCATGCGCCGACCATCAGCCGGGTGGCCGAACTGCTCAAGGCCCGTCCGGCGGCCGCCCGCCAGTTGTGGATCGACCTCCCCGAAGGCGCGGCCTTCCGCCACGCCGTCGAGTTCCGCGCGCTGTGCAAGCGCCTCAAGCCACTGGGGGTGCGCATCGGGCTGGAGCATGTCAGCGCCCAGGTGTGCCGCATTGGCGAACTGCACGACGTGGGGCTCGACTACCTGAAGATCAGCGCCGCGGTCATCCGCGGCATCGACCACAACCCCGGCAATCAGACCTTCCTGCGCGGACTGGCAACCATCGCCCACACCATGGGCATGCAGGTCATTGCCGAGGGCGTGACCACCGGCACCGAGGCCGAGCAGCTCGACGCGCTGGGCTTCGACGGCCTGACCGGGCCCGGCATCCGCCGCTGACATCGCGCGGCGCCAAAGAAAAGACCTCGCCGCGGCGAGGTCTTTTTGTATCGGCCGACGACGCTGCGTCAGACGAAGTCGTCGCCGCCGAGCAGATCCAGCGCCCCCCGCGACTCACGCATCGAGCGCCGCTCCATCAGCTTGGCCTGGGCGGCCTGCGGCAGATCGGTAAAGCGGATGACATCGCGGTGGATTAGCAGATCGATCACATCCTCGAGCACCCGCACCAGACGCAGGTCGGAGTCCGCGAGCGGATCCTCACCCATCACCGTGCGGGCAAAGCCGGCCACCGCGGGATCCCCCGAGGTCGCTGCTTCGGTGTGTTCGGTATCAGCCTCCAGGCTGACCGACACGACTTGCCCCTGGCTATTGCGCTTCACGAACACCATGCGGCTAGGCTCCTTCAATGGTGCGGCCCGGCAAACGCCGGGCCGCGTCCCGTCAGTCGGTGATCAGCTTGCCTTTCGTGAGCAGATCCTGAATCACCTGCTGGTCGGTCGAGAAGCCGGCCGTCAGGTTGACCCCGTTGAGCACAATCTGCTGCACGTCGTTGTTGCTGACGTTGCTCGGCAAGCCCCCCGCGCTGTTGTTGTCGTTGAACGCCCCGGACGTGCTGACGTAGATCGTGGTGTTGCCGCCCGAGTACTGGAAGTGCAGGAAGTTGTCCAACGCAGCCGCAGTCGCCCCCACCGGCGCTTGCAGCAGATCGCGCAAGTCCAGGATGTCGCCACCGGCACTCGGAAGCGCAACATCGAAGTCGGTGATCGTGTCGCGCGCCGGCGAACTGATCGTCCCCGCATCGGCCAGGCTCCACTGGAACACGTCCGCACCGAGCCCGCCGGTCATCGTGTCGTTGCCGGCGCCGCCGATCAGCAGATCGTCGCCGGCCCCGCCGTTGAGCGTATCGGAGCCGTTGCCGCCGACCAGCTTGTCGTTGCCGTTGCCGCCGTTGAGCACGTCGTTGCCGTCACCGCCGGACAACCAGTCATTGCCGTCGCCGCCGTTGATGGTGTCGTTTCCGGCCAGGCCGCTGATGATGTCATCGCCGGCCGTCCCGTTCAGCGTGTTGCCGGACGACGTGCCAACCATGGTCGGTGCGCCCTGGTCAAAGGTGATGTTGAGCGTCACCGAGCCGGTGCCGGTGTCGCCATCACGGTCGATCAGCGTGAAGCCGAACATTTCCGTCATCGCGCCGGAGCCCGAGAACGGCGGACGGTAGGAGTACTCACCGTTGTCCATATCGACGGTCAGCAGGCCGCCGGCCACCGTGGTCACGGTCAGGACATGCGTCGTGCCGTTGAACGTGGCGGCCGAGGTGCCACCGCTGGTAGCGATGGTGTTCGACGCCGTGTTCCAGGTGTAGGTGATGCCGTTCATCGTCACCGACTGCAGGTGACCCTGGTCGGCACCCACACTGCCCGGCGTGGCACCGCTCAACACGTTGCCCATGGCGATCGGCACCACCGTCGACTGCAGCGCGGCGGACAGCTGGGTTTCGTCCGGCACCATCAGGGCATCCATGTTGGTGCCCGTCTGACCGTCATAGGCCACCGGGTCCAGATAGGTCTGGTCGGCTGCCGTCAGGCCCGTGCCAAGCCCCAGCGCAAAGGCCTTGATGCTGTTGGTGGTCAGGAAGTTCTGCCAGATCGCCTCTTCCGCCGCCTGGATACCCACGTCCGGACCGGTGCGGCTACCCGCATCGCTGTTGACCAGCGCACCGGTGTTGCCGTCGTTCTCGTTCGGCTGACCGTCGGAGATGAAGTAGGCCACGTTCTGCAGCGAGCCGCCGGCCGGCGGCGTCAGGATGCGACCTGCCGAACCCCAGGCGTCGATGGCCTGCGCCAGCGCCGCGTCGTAGTTGGTCCAGCCGGCGGCGGTGATCGACGCGAGCATGGCCTTGGCATCATCCGCCGTCATCCAGTAGCTGGTGGTGTCGTTGGCGAGGGTCGAGAAGGTGACGATCTTGACCGCCACATCCCCCTGGCCGTCGTAGGCGTTGATCAGGTTGGTGATCGCGGTACGTGCAGCCGCCAGGCGATCCACCGAGCCGCTCGTCATACTGCCGGACACATCGAGCACCACCATCAGGTTGGTGTCCTGCTGCGGCACATCGATCGCCCGGGTCTGCGCGAAGGCCAGCGGCGCATCGTCTTCGACCGTCACGTTGAGCAGGCTGCTGCTGCTCGTCGTCCCGTTGCTGGCCGTGACCGCCACATCGAAGCTGAGCAGGTTCTCACCGCCACCGTTCGGATGATCGAGCGGTCCGAGCAAGCGCACCTCGTAGTTGCCATTGGCCTGCATCGTCACACGGACGACATCGCTGCCGTTGGCCGAGCCAGTCAGCGTCCCGGTACCGACGCCGGTCCAGGTCAGGGCGGCGCCGCCCGAGGTGAGCCCCTGTGCCGGCGGGTGCAGCCCGACGCTGAGCGTCCCCGCGCCCGAGATGTTCATCGAACCGGTAAAGACCACGCTGTTGGTCAGGTCGGTCGGGGAGCCCACGGTGTCGGGGTTGCCACCGCTGAGCCCTTCTTCGGAGACCAGCGCCGCACTGGCGGAGATCGACGGTGCGGGGGTGCCGGACAGGTTGAGGGCGATCGTGCCCTGTGCCGTATCGGCATCGGCGTCGCGTAACTGATACGCCAGATTCATGCTGACATCGGCGTTGTAATTGATGTAGCTGATCGACACGATCTCGGGGCGGAATTCACCGCTGACCGCTGTGAACGTCACGGTATCGAAGGCCTCCCCTGCAGAAATGGTCAGCAGTTGCTCCGGGTTCGACTTCCCGATGGACACGTTGGAGCCACTGGCCACGAGCACCCCATCACGGTAGGCGGCCCAGCTCATCGTCGCAGACTGGGCCTGCGGCTCGAGCGAGAACGTTGCCGACGTAATGTCGCGTGTATAGGTCAGCGTCAGCACCTCGTTGCCGGCGGCATCAATCCAGTTGCCTTGCCCGCCATTGACCGAAATACCCTGCGCAGAGTAATTCACCTGCGCAGCTGCCCCATTTCGCACCCCGGTTGCATCGATCAGGATGACGTTGTTGTTGGCGTCGATGATCTGCAGCGAGCCGGAGTTGCCCCCCGTCGTGCCGCTGAAGTCCGAGGTCGACACCGTGCCGCCGAGCAGTTGGGCGAAGGTGTTGAAGACATAGGTCTTGCTCGCCAGGTCCAGGTCGAGCAGCAGCACGTTCTCACGCACGCTGCCGTTCATCACGTAGCCGGTCAGCGCATCGTTGCTGT
The DNA here is from genome assembly GCA_008501585.1 of Pseudomonadota bacterium. Lineage (GTDB taxonomy): Bacteria > Pseudomonadota > Gammaproteobacteria > Burkholderiales > Rhodocyclaceae > Nitrogeniibacter. The sequence continues at coordinate 41,127 of QQUN01000007.1, forward strand.
CGTTCCATTCGTACTGCACTTGCTTGCCGTCGGCGTACAGCGTCGGCAGGGTTGCGCCGGCCGGGTTCCAGGTGAGATCGGTCGGATCGTTGGACACCGTCACCGGCAGCGAGCCCATGACGGTCTGGCCCAGCTGGTTGGCCGCGGTGATCGACAAGGGGCCATCCACCGTCGGCGCATCGTCGAACACGGTGACGTTGAAGTTTGCCGTGCTGATACCGCCATCCACCGAGAGCGTAAAGCCGAGCACCTTGGATTCGCTCTCGCCCTGCACCGTCGGCAAATGATCCAGCGCGCGCACCTGGGTAAAGGTATAGCCGGAGTTGGAAGCATTCACCCGGAGCGTGAACACCACACCCTCGGCACTGGATGCCGTGAGGGTTTTGGACGCCGCATCCCATGCATAGCTCACCGGCAGGCCGTTCGAGGTCACCCCTGCGGCATTGCCCGCCAGGGTCACCACATCGTTGGAGCCCACGTTCTGGATGGTGCCGACCTGGACGATATCGTTGCTCGGGCTGGCGTCACGATTTTCGTCGACATTGTCGTCGTCGCCGACAACGCTGGCGACCACGGGCGGCGCATCGTTGTCGATGATCGTGCCGGTCACCGTGTTTTGCGTCGCATGCGCTTGCACATGCTCGAACACGCCGCTGCTCACGGTCGCCAGGCTCAGCGTATAGCCCTCATCATTTTCATCGAGGGTGTCGTTGAACACTTCGTTCTCGATGAGGGCGAAACTCTGCCCTGCGCCAATGGTCACCGTCGTGACTTTCAGATTCACGAAGTCGGCTGCAGACGTCGTATCTGCCGAATACGTCAGCGTCACGGTCACGCTGCCACCTGCCGGTACCGTGACCGGGTTGCCATTCTGATCGATCAGCTCCACGCGGTGAGACAAGGTGGCGTCGGGGATCCCTTCAGAGACCGATGCGCTGTTCACCAGGCGCACATACACCGTATCCTCCGGTCCCGGCGGATTGTCCGAACCGGTCTGGTCGACGATGGTGGTCGTCACACTGCTGGTACCCAGCACCAGGTTCTCGTAACCACCACCACTGCTTCCGCTGATACTCGCCGTGTACTGCTCACCGGAATCGGCAAGCGCATCATCGGTGGTATTGACCACGAAAGTGGCGCTGGTGGTGCCGGCAGCAATGATCACGCTGGTGTTGACCGGCGTCAGGTCACCATCGTCAGTGGTGATATGGCCCGTCACCACATTCACCGTCAGGTCTGTTGCCGGCGCCTTGTCCACGCTCACGGTGTAGGTCACGCTCTCGCCTTCCACCACCGTACCCGCGCCGGAAATGGTGAGCGTCGCGGTATCCACCGGATCGAAGGTCGTGTCATCGGTGATGGTGCCCACGCCCGTATCATCGGCAATCGTCGCATTGACCGGATTGCTCAGCACGATGTTGAAGGTCTCATCGCCTTCGGCATAGGCATCGTCGGTGATCGGCACGGTAATGGTCTGGCTGGTCACCCCTGCCGGGAAGTTGAGCGTACCCGCCACGCCGGTGTAGTCCACACCCTGGGTGGCCGACACGCCGGCGCTGCTATAGCTCACGCTAACGCCCAAGTTACTCGGGTTGGAGAGCGTGACCGTAAAGGTGGCCGTACCGGCACTTTCATTGACCGTCACATCATTGATGCTGATGGCCGGGGTGTCGTCATCCGTCCCCGGGGGGCCACCGGTGCCATCGTCGCGGATGGTGGTGGTGACGCTGCCGGTGCCGATGCTGGCGCCGCCGGTCGGGGCGCTCAGGTTGACCTGGTAGGCTTCGGCCCCTTCGAACACGCTGTCATTGACGATGTTCACCGTCACCGTGGCGCTGGTGCTGCCGGGGGCGAAGGTGATCACCTGGCTGGCGATCGGGCTGTAGTCGGCCCCGGCCGTGGCGCCGGCGTCCATGGTGTCGACTGTCACGCTCACCGCATTGGCGCTCGGGTTGCTCAGGTTGAGGGTGTAGGTGATGGTGCCGGCGCCTTCGTTCACTTCGGCCGGGCCCACGATGCTGATCACCGGGCGGTCGTCGTCGCCTCCCGGAGGCCCACCGGTGCCGTCGTCCACAATGGTGGTGGTGACGCTGCCGGTGCCGATCACGGCGCCAGCGACGTTGCTCAGGGCGACCGTGTAGTCTTCGGCGCCTTCATACACCGCCGGGCTGTCGTTGAGGATCGCCACCGTCACGGTCTGGCTGGTCACGCCGGGGGCGAAGGTGAGCGACTGGCTCAGCGCCGTGTAGTCGCTGCCGGCCTGTGCGCTGCCGTTGGCCGTGGCCACGTCAACGGTCACCGGGTGGTCGCTGGGGTTGGTCAGGCTCACTGTGTAGGTGAGCGTGCCGGCCGCTTCGTTGACCAGCACCGGGCCGCTGATCGACACCGCGGGGATGTCGTTGTCCGTCCCCGGGGGGCCACCGGTGCCGTCGTCGCGGATGGTGCCGATGCCCTGGCCGTCGCCGATCACGGCGCCGCCGGTGGGGTTGCTCAGGTCGATGGCGAACTGTTCGCTGATCTCGTAGATCGCATCGTTGTTGATATTGACCGTGATGGTCTGGGTGGTCACGCCGGGGGCGAAGCTCAGCGTGCCGCCCACCGTGTCGTAGTCGCCCGCGCCCGCAGCGCCGGCCACGGCCGTGCCGTTGGCGCTGGCGTAGTCGACCGTCACCGTGCTGGCGCTGGGGTTACTGAGCGTGACCGTGAAGGTGGCCGTACCGGCCGCTTCGTTGACCGTCACGTCGTTGATGCTGAAGCTCGGCGTGTCGTCGTCGACGATGGTGCCCGTGCCGCTGGCGGCCGGGTTGGTGGTGGTGCCGCCGGTGACCGTGGCGTTCAGGGTGAAGGTCTCGTTGCCTTCGGCCAGGTTGTCATTGGCGATCGGGGTGCGCACCTGCACGCTGGTGCTGCCCGCCGGGATGGTGGCGGCCGTGGCACTGACCCAGGCGCCGCCGACGAACACTTCCAGGCCCGCGCCGTAGTCGGCGGGGTTGGTGGCGCTCACATCGGCCAGGGCGAGGCTGACGCTCACGTCCTGCACGCTGGGGTTGGACAGGCTGACCGTGAACACGGCGTGCGCATCGGTCCCTTCGGTGACCGTCGGCGAGCTGACCGACAGGGTCGGGATGTCGTTGTCCGATCCCGGAGGACCGCCGGTGCCGTCGTCCACGATGGTGCCCACGCCCTGGGCGTCGGCGATGGTGGCATCGGCCGTGGCGTTGCTCAGATTGACCACGAACTGCTCGGACCCTTCGTACACCGCGTCGTTGAGGATCGCGACGGTGATCGTCTGGCTGGTGACGCCAGGGGCGAAGGTCAGCGTGCCGCCGGTGCCGGTGTAGTCGGCGCCGCTCAGGGCGCTGCCGTCGGCGGTGGCGAAGTCGACCGTGGTGCTCAGCGCGCTGGGGTTGGACAGCGTGACGGTGAAGGTGGCCGTGCCGGCCCCTTCGTTGACGGTCACGTCATTGATGCTGAAGGCCGGACGGTCGTCGTCGTTGCCGGTGGTGGGCGGGTCGCCCGCGGTGCCGTCGTCACGGATGGTGGTGGTGACGCTGCCGGTGCCGATGGTGGCGCCGACCGGGCCGGTCAGGTTCAGGCTGTAGTCTTCGGCGCGCTCGTAGGTGGCGTCGTTGTTGATGGTGAGCGTGATGGTCTGGCTGGTCACGCCGGGGGCAAAGGTGAGCGTGCCGCTCACCGCGTCGTAGTCGCCCGCGCCGGGGGCGCCGGCAATCGCCGTGCCGTCGGCACTGGCGTAGCCGACCGTCACCGCGCTGGTGCTCGGGTTGGAGAGGCTGACCGTGTAGGTGACGGTGCCGGCCGCTTCGTTGACCACGGCAGGGCCGGTGATGCTGATCACCGGAGTGTCATCATCCGTCCCCGGGGGGCCACCGGTGCCGTCGTCGCGGATGGTGGTGGTGACGCTGCCGGTGCCGATGCTGGCGCCGCCGGTGGGGGCGCTCAGATTGACCCGGTAGGCTTCGGCCCCTTCGAACACGGTGTCATTGACGATGCTCACCGTCACCGTGGCGCTGGTCGCGCCCGGGGCGAAGGTGACCACCTGGCTGGCGATCGGGCTGTAGTCGGCCCCGGCCGTGGCGCCCGCGTCCGCGGTGTCGACCGTCACGCTCACCGCATTGGCGCTCGGGTTGCTCAGGTTGAGGGTGTAGGTGATGGTGCCCGCGCCTTCGTTCACTTCGGCCGGGCCCGCGATGCTGATCACCGGGCGGTCGTCGTCGCCTCCCGGAGGCCCGCCGGTGCCGTCGTCCACAATGGTGGTGGTGACGCTGCCGGTGCCGATCACGGCGCCAGCGACGTTGCTCAGGGCGACCGTGTAGTCTTCGGCGCCTTCATACACCGCCGGGCTGTCGTTGAGGATCGCCACCGTCACGGTCTGGCTGGTCACGCCGGGGGCGAAGGTGAGCGACTGGCTCAGCGCCGTGTAGTCGCTGCCGGCCTGTGCGCTGCCGTTGGCCGTGGCCACGTCAACGGTCACCGGGTGGTCGCTGGGGTTGGTCAGGCTCACTGTGTAGGTGAGCGTGCCGGCCGCTTCGTTGACCAGCACCGGGCCGCTGATCGACACCGCGGGGATGTCGTTGTCCGTCCCCGGGGGGCCACCGGTGCCGTCGTCGCGGATGGTGCCGATGCCCTGGCCGTCGCCGATCACGGCGCCGCCGGTGGGGTTGCTCAGGTCGATGGCGAACTGTTCGCTGATCTCGTAGATCGCATCGTTGTTGATATTGACCGTGATGGTCTGGGTGGTCACGCCGGGGGCGAAGCTCAGCGTGCCGCCCACCGTGTCGTAGTCGCCCGCGCCCGCAGCGCCGGCCACGGCCGTGCCGTTGGCGCTGGCGTAGTCGACCGTCACCGTGCTGGCGCTGGGGTTACTGAGCGTGACCGTGAAGGTGGCCGTACCGGCCGCTTCGTTGACCGTCACGTCGTTGATGCTGAAGCTTGGCGTGTCGTTGTCGACGATGGTGGTGGTCACGGCACTACTGCCCAGCACCAGGTTTTCGAAACCGCCGCCCGGCGTCGCGGGCAGGCCGATGCTGATGCTGTAGTTTTCCCCGCTTTCGTGCAGGTTGTCGTCGAAGGTGCTGACGTTGAACGCCGCGCTGGTGCTGCCGGCGGGGATGGTGACCGTGGCGGGCACGCTGACGATGTCGCCGCTGACCGTGTCGATATGGGTCAGCGTGATATCCAGCGTGAGGTCGGTGGCCGGTGCGTGATCGATGCTCACGGTGTAGCTGGCGTCGCCGCCTTCGGTGACCGTGCTCGGCCCGCTCAGGGTGACTGTCGCCGTATCCTCCGCTCCCGGCGGGTTGTCCGAGCCGGTCTGGTCGAGGATGGTGGTAACGGTCTGCCCGCTGCCGATCACGATACGGTCGTACCCGCCGCCCGAAGCGCCGCCGATGCCGACACGGAACTGTTCGCCGCTGTCGGCATAGGCATCATCGATGGTGCTGATGGTGAAGGTGGCGCTGGTTGCCCCCGCCGGGATGGTCACACTCGTGGTGACGAGATTGACGTCGCCATTGCTGGTGGTGATATGGCCGGTGACGATATTGACGATCAGGTCGCTGGTCGGCGCCCGGTCGACGCTGATGGTGTAGGTGGCGCTTTCACCCTCGACCACGTTGGCGGGGCCGCTGATCGACAGCGTACCGAGCACTTCGGGCACGACGGCCTCGGCATCGTCACCCGCGCCGCCGTCGAAATCGGCGGCCACAGCGGGTTGTGCCGTAGCGAACTCGAACGACAGCGGATCCACACCTTCGGTGATGCGCAGCAGACGGACAAAACTGTTGCCTTCGCCACCGGCACCGCCGGCCAGGCCGGCCGCGGGGGCTTCGAGGGCATCGTCGATGTCGCCGCCCTGCTCAAGGGCCTGCACGACGCGCTCGATGCTGGCGTCGCCCACGGCGGCCTCTTGCGGCGTCGGGCGGGTGGTGTCGGAGAGCTCGGCGGTGATCGCAACCGACTCGTTCGGCTGCACTTCGAGCAACTGGCCGTCGCTGGTGGCCAGCTCGACGCGGCCGCCGTTGCGGGTGATGAGCACCTCACCTTCGTACAAGGCGTCGCCGGCCTTGAGGGCACGCATCACGCCGTCGGCATTGCGGGCATAGGCTTCGCCGGTGACTGCCACAACGGTGGCTACGGGTTGGTTGATCGCCATTGGAGTTCTCCGTGGAGCCGGCACAACGCCGGCCGACATTGATTCGATACTGAAAGACTACGGCCGCAACCCGGCAACGCCTATTGGACCGGTGGACAGGGTCGGTCGCCCCACACGCGCGGCGGCGGGGGCTCAGGCGGCGTCGTCGACGTCGAGCGGGACATATTTGAGGGCCAGCACCAGCTGGAGGCGGTCGCGCACACCAAGCTTTTCAAATGCGGCACCGAGGTGCGCCTTGACGGTGCGCTCGGTGATGTCGAGCCGGCGGGCCGCTTCCTTGTTGGTGGCGCCACGCGCCACCTCGAGGGCCACCGCCCGCTCACGCGGGGTGAGCAGCTCGAGGCCCTGTGCCGGTTCGCTGTGCGACTCGCCGAGCAGGCGCTCGCTGGCCGCGCCCATCACCCGGCTCATCAGCTCCGGGCCAAGCCACAAGCCGCCATGCGTCACGGCCACGGCCACCTGCTGCAACATGCCCGGGGTGGCATGGCTATGGCAGTAGCCTCGCGCACCGAGCGCAATGGCATGCATGGCGTCTTCCTGCACGGGCTCTGGCGACAGCACGACCACCGGCACGCCGGGGAAGGCCGCAATGGCCGCAGACAGGGCCGCGGCATCGAGCGGCACGACCGCCCACCACAGCACCTCGGGACGCTCGCCGCCGACCGCGGTACGCAGCTCGGCACCGGGAAACGCCGCCAGCCAGCGCGGGTTGAGTTTTGCCTGCGAAGAAATGAATAGGTGTCTTGTCATCGTTCTGTCAACGCATTGGCCTTGGCGCGCAGCACCGGTTTGAGCAGGTAGGACAAGATCGTCTTCTTGCCCGTCATCACGTCAACCTGCGCCACCATCCCTGGAATGATCGGCAGGTTCTCACCCAAACTTGACTCCGTTGTGCGCACACGCACGATGTAGAAGGCATTGCCGCGGTCATCCATGACCGTATCGGCGCCAATCTGCTCGACCGTCGCCTTCAGGCCGCCGTAGATGGAGAAATCGTAGGCGGTGAACTTCACCTCTGCGGGCTGGCCAGGGCGCAGGAAGGCGATGTCCTTGGGATTGATCTTGGCCTCCAGCAACAAGGCTTCGTCCAGCGGCACCACCTCGGCCACTTCCTTGCCGGGCTGGACCACCCCCCCGACGGTATTGACCAGCAGGCGCTTGACCGTGCCACGCATCGGCGACTTGACCTCGGCGTGCTTGACCCGATCCGCGAGCGCCAGACTGCCTTCGGACAGGCTATTGAGCTTGGCCCGCGTCTCCGACAGCTCGCTGCGCGCCGCGTTGCGGAACGCCAGTTCGACATCCTGGATATTGCGGTTGGCCTCGGCAATGGCCGCCTGGATGCGGGCGATCTGCGCCGAGGCCTGGTCGCGCTCGCCGCGCAGACGGGCGACATCGCGTTCCAGGCGCAGCAACTCGACCTCGGAGACTGCGCCGGAGGCGAGCAGCGGCTTGGTCACGCTCAGCTCCTGCGACACCAGGTTGAAGGTCTGGGTGGCCTGGGCCAGCCGGGCCTGCAGCTCGACCAGCTCCTGGCTGCGCTGCGCCATCTGCTGCCGGGCAATGGCCAGCTCGCCATCGAGCTTGGCCTGGCTGGATTCATACAGCGCCCGCTCCTGGTCGATCAGTTCAGGCGCCGCCTTGGCCACATCCACCGGCGGCACGAAAGGGGTGCCGGCGGAGAGGGCTTCGAGGCGGGCCGCCTTGGCGACGAGGGCAAAGTACTGGACCCGGTTCTCGCGCAGCGAGGACACGAAGCGGGTCGGGTCGATGCGCACCAGCGTCTGGCCAACGTCGACCACATCGCCCTCCTTGACCAGGATCTCCTCGACCACCCCGCCATCGAAGGATTGCAGCACCTGCAACTGGCTGGACGGAATGACCCGCCCCTCGCCGCGGGTGACCTCGTCGATCTCGGCAAACCCGGCCCAGACCAGCAGCAGCAAGAAGGCGACCAGCGAGGTTCGCAGCAAGGCCCTCGCGCGCAGCGGCTCCTGCGCCAGCACGGCGCGATCGGCGTCGCTGCCCCAGTCAACCTCGCCCTCCCCGCCTTCCTGCGTCCCCAGCAAGCGGCCGAAGAGCCGGTCGAACAGCGGACGGGTGCGTCGCGACACGGCACTGGAGGCCTCGCCGATACGCTTGAACTGCGTTGCATTGAGATGACTCATTGGATGCCCCTCCCGCCACCCGGGCCGCTCGTGGGTGCGTCGGACCGCCGTACGGAAACGCTCATGCCGCCCTCCCGATGCGGCCCTGGCGCAAGGCCTCGACCACCTGCGCCTTGGGCCCGTCGGCGACGATCTTGCCGCCATCGACGACAATGATCCGGTCGACCAGTTCGAGCAGCGAGGTGCGGTGCGTGATGACGATCATCGTTTTGCCCGCTGCGCAGCTGCGCAGCTGTTGCTTGACGTATTCCTCGCTGGAGTGGTCCATCGAGCCGGTCGGCTCGTCCATCAGCAGGATCGGCGGATCGTTGATCAGCGCGCGGGCAATCGCCACCCCCTGGCGCTGGCCGCCCGAGAGCGATTCGCCGCGCTCGCCGACGAGCATGTCGAAGCCCTGCGGATGGCTGTTGACGAATTCGGCAATGCCGCCCAGTTCGGCGGCGCGCACCACGTCGGCATCATCGGCATCGCGCGAGGCGATGGTGAGGTTGTCGCGCAGGCTGCCGTAGAACAGCGTCACGTCCTGCGGCACGTAGCCGACATGGCGGCGCAGCTCGGCCGGATCGAGCTGGCGCAGGTCGATGCCGTCGATCAGCACCGCGCCTTCGGTGGGCCGGTAGAGGCCGAGAATCAGCTTGTGCAGCGTGGTCTTGCCGGAGCCGACGCGACCGAGGATCGCCACCCGCTCGCCCGGCTCGATGCGCAGCGACACATTGCGCAGCGCCTCGACCTCCTGGCCCGGGTAGGCAAAGTGCACATCCTTGAATTCGATGCGACCGACAAAATTCTGCCGGCTCACGAAGCTCGAATCCTCCGGCCGCTCGATGGGCCGCGAGAGGATCTCGTCGAGCGAGGTCAGTGCGGTGGATGCATTGTGATACTGGGTCAGCAAGCCGGCCACCTGGCCGATCGGCGCCAGGGCACGCGAGGACAGCATCGAGCAGGCGATCAGCCCCCCCATGCTCAAGTCCCCCTCCGCGATCAGATACACCCCCAGCACGATGATCGCCACATTGGTGGTCTGCTGCACCCACAGCGCGCCGTTCATGGTCGAGGCCGAAAGCAGGCGCAGCTGTGCGCTGGTGCGCGCGAGGAAGACCGCGCTCTGCTCCCACTTGCGCTGCATGTAGCCTTCGCAACCCAGCGCCTTGACCGACTCCAGCCCGACCAGGCTCTCGACCAGGGTGGCATTGCGCAGCGCGCCGGCGCGGTAGGTGGTCTCCGACAGCTCATGCATCCGCCCCTGCACCGTCATGGCGTAGAGCAGCACGATCATCACCGCGATGACGATCGGGACGACCATCGGCCACGCGATCCAGCCGATCACCACCAGGAAGATCAGCGCAAAGGGCAGATCGACAAAGGCGCTCACCGTGGCCGAGGTGATGAAGTCGCGCACCGTCTCGAAGGAGCGCAGGTTGGCGGCAAACGAGCCGGCCGACACCGGGCGCTGCTCCATCTGCAGGCCCAGCACCCGCTCCATGATGTAGGCGGAGAGCTTGACGTCCACCCGGTTGCCCGCCAGGTCGATGAAGTAACCGCGCATGGTGCGCATCACCAGGTCGGCCAGCATCACGATCGACACGCCGATCGCCAGCATCCACAGGGTATCGACGGCGTTGTTGGGCACCACGCGGTCGTACACGTTCATGGTGAACATGGGCAGCGCGATGGCGAACAGGTTGATCATCAGTGCCGCCAGCAGCACGTCGCGATACAGCGGGCGGTTGTCGTTGATCGCCCCCCAGAACCAGTGGCGGTGGCGCACGGCGCCGACCTCGGGGGTGCGCGCATCGAAACGGAAGCGCGGGCGGACGAAGATGGCGTGGCCGGCGTAGCGGGCGGCCAGGGTGTCGAGCGGCACCTCGACTTCCGCCTCGCCCAGTTCGGGAAAGATGACCCGCGCAGCGGCGCCGTCATCGCTCCAGCCCAGCAGCACGCAGGCCTGCTCGTCGGCCAGGATCAACACCACCGGAAACAAGGCGGCATTGAGGCGATCGAGCGGGCGGCGGGCCAGGTTTGACGCCAGCCCGGCGCGCCGGGCGGCGCGGTCGAACAGCGACGGGGTGAGGCGGTGGTCCACCAGGGGCAGACCGGCCGTGGCCGCATCGCGCGTCAGCGTGGCCCCGTGGGCGCGCGCAATCACCAGCAGACATTCGAGCAAGGCATCGGGCCGGTGCGCATCGGCACGCGCCGGCTCGATGGCCGGTGCCGCCTGGGGCGCGGCGTCGACCTGAGAAGTGTCGGAGTCAGTCATGTCATCCTGTCGCAGTTCCCGAGGGTCCGGGCGGAGGGCAAGTCTCGCAGTGCAGTAACGGCAGCAACAGCCGCGACTTGATGCGAAATGCCAATATTGGCACAGGCGCGTGTTAAATCAGGTGACATCACCCTGCCCGGCGCGACCGCGACCGGATGTGTCTCAAGATCGCGGAACCCATTCCGTTGTTAGCACTCGAAGCATGCGAGTGCTAAAATAGTCGCAAATTCTTGGGAGGACATTGTCGATGACGCACACTTTGTCGCTACCGGTCCCGACCACGGTCGGCAGCATCGATCAGTACATTCAGTTCGCCAACCGCATCCCCCTGCTCACCGAGCAGGAGGAGAAGACCTATGCCCATCGCTTCCACGACGAGGGCGATCTGGACGCGGCCCGCGAGCTGGTGCTCTCGCACCTGCGTCTGGTCGTCGCCATTGCCCGCGGCTACCTGGGCTACGGCCTGCCGCACGCCGACCTGATCCAGGAAGGCAATATCGGCCTGATGAAGGCGGTCAAGCGTTTCGACCCGCGCCGCGGCGTGCGTCTGGTGTCGTTCGCCATCCACTGGATCAAGGCCGAGATCCACGAGTACATCCTGAAGAACGCACGCCTGGTCAAGGTGGCCACCACCAAGGCCCAGCGCAAGCTGTTCTTCAACCTGCGCAGCCTCAAGAAAGACCGCAGCGCGCTGAGCCCCGACGATGTCTCGGTGGTCGCCGCCCAGCTTGGCGTCAAGCCCGAGGAAGTAATCGAGATGGAAACCCGTCTCGGCGGGCAGGACGTACCCCTCGACGGCGGCCGTGACGACGAGGATGAGCACTTCGCTCCGATCGCCTATCTGCGCGACCCGTCGGCCGAACCGAGCGAACTGCTGGCCAACGCCGAGCAGGCGCAACTGCAAGCCGACGGCCTGGTCAATGCCATGGCCGCGCTGGATGACCGCAGCCGCCGCATCATCTCGGCCCGCTGGCTGACCGGCGATGATGGCAAGGCCGCCACGCTGCACGAGCTGGCCGATGAGTACGGCGTCTCGGCCGAGCGCATCCGCCAGATCGAGGCCAAGGCGCTCAAGCAGATGCGCGGCGAACTGGCCGCACTGGCCTGATTCGAGTCCTGCCGGGCAAAAACAAGGGCGACCCGCGGGTCGCCCTTTTTCATGCGCTCAGTTCACCCTCAACGCGCGCCCGGTGCCGACAGCCTCTTGACGCCGGCGACGAAGCGCTTGAGCGTGGGCGACAGCTCACCGCGCGGGATGCTCACGTCGATCAGCTGGAAGCGCCCGCGCGTGGCCACCGCCTGCTCCAGCGCGGCGGCCAGCTCGGCCCGGGTGTCGACCCGCACGCCGTCGCCGCCCAGCCCGGCGGCCATGCCGGCAAAGTCCCAGGCGCTCAGATCGTTGAAGGACGACTCGGGCTGGAAGGTGCGCAGCATCTCCCAGGAGCGGTTGTTGAACACCAGCACGATCGGGTCCCAACCGAAGCGGCAGCAGTTGCCCAGCTCCCAGCCGGTCATCTGGAAGGCACCGTCGCCCACTAGGATCAGCGGACGCTCGCCGGTGGCCGCCTGCAGACCCAGCCCGGCCGGCACGCCGAAGCCCATGGTGGCGTAGTAGCCCGGCGCCACCAGCGCCTGGTGGGCGATCTCCATGGCGGTGAACATGCAGTCGCCCATGTCCGCGGCGATCGGCATCACGCCGTGGCGGGCCATCAGGTCGTTGATGCCGCGGGCGATATCGCCCGGAACGATCGGCGCATCATCCGCCACCATGCCGCGCGGGTAGCTCGGCGGCGCCAGCGTCGGCACCTGGCGCGCCGCCGGCGCACGCTCGAGCAGGCGGCGCACCACCGCCCCCAGCGGCAGATGGGCATAGGTGTGGTAGCCCAGCGTGACCTCGCCGTCGCAGGCATGGATGGCCTTGCGCAGGTCGATCTGCCGCGCCGAGACGCCGAAGTTGGTGTCCGACACCAGCACGCCGAGCATCAGCAGGGCATCGGAATCCTCGACCATCGCGGTCAGCGCCTCGTCGCCGGCCACGCCCAGGTAGGTGCCGGCCAACGGCGCGTCGTGCCCGGCCAGCAGGCCGCGACCGAGAATGCTGGTGACCACCGGGATGCCAAGTTGCCGGGCCAGGGCCGCCACCTGCGCCTCCAGGTCGAAGCGCCGCACCTCGACGCCGACCATCAGCACCGGCCGCTCGGCCGTGGCCAGTCGCGCCAGGATCTCGTCGGCACACGCATCCAGCGCCGCCGGGTCGACCGCCGGCGCGGCCTGCGCCACCACCGGCTCGCAGGGCTCGGCCACCATGTCGCGCGGCAGCTCGATATACACCGGCCGCGATTCGCGCAGGCAACTGGCCAGCACGCGGGCGATCTCGGCGGGCGCGGTGCGCGCGTCGGTCAGGCGCGCCTGGTCGCAGGTGATTTCCTGGTAGATGGCAAACTGCGAATCGAGGGTCTTGGCCTGGTGATGGAGCAGCAGCCCGGTGCTCGCCTCGCCCTTGCCCGGCGCGCCGGAGATGACCACCACCGGCGATTTCTCGGCATAGGCGCCGGCCACGGGATTGACCATGTTGAGCGCACCGGCGCCGTAGGTGACGGCGGCCACCGACAGTGTGCTGCGGATGCGCGCCGAGGCGTCGGCGGCAAAGCCGACGCCGGGCTCGTGGCTCAGGGTGTACAGCGGCAGGATGCCGGCGTTTTCGATCTCGCGGAAAAACGGCAGGGCGAAATCGCCGGGGATGCCGAACACTTCACGCGCGCCGTGCGCCTTGAGTGCAGTCAGCAGGACTTGGGAGAGATTCATGGGGCCGCTCCGGGACAGGGAAGCGCCCAGATTACCGACTCACCCGCCCCGGTTATTGCGTAATGCGGCCACGTATTGGCAGATTCTGCCTCGACTTAGCGCTCGGTGAACAGCGTCTGGATATCGTCGGCAATATCCTGCGCCGAGGTGCCGTGCTTGACGTAGAGACGCAGCCGCCCCTGGGGGTCGAACACGTAGGTGCCCGCGGAATGGTCGATGGTGTAGTTGGGCCCCTCGGTGTCGCCGCTCTTGCGGTAGAACACCTTGAAATCCTTGGCCACGGCTTCGGTGCTCGCCATGTCGCCGAACAGGCCGAGGAAGCGGGTATCGAAGGCGGGCACATACTGCGACAGCAGTTCCTGCGTGTCGCGCTCGGGGTCGACCGTCATGAACAGCACCTGCGTGCGCTCGGCATTCGGCCCGAGCAGGCGCATGACTTCGGTCATGGTCACCAGGTTGGTGGGGCACACATCCGGGCATTGGGTAAAGCCAAAAAACAGCGTCACCACCTTGCCCTTGAAGTCCGCCAGGGTCCGCGGCGTGCCGGTGTGGTCGGTCAGCGAAAATCCCTTGCCGTAGTCGGCACCGGTGATGTCGGTGTTCTTGAAGCTCTTGGGCGGTTCGGCGGGGCTGCAGGCGGTCAGCGCGAGGGCGGCGACCACCAGGAGGGTTCGAAGCATCGTGGCCTCATCAATAGGGCAGGTAGTGATCCACCAGCAAGGCGGCGAACAGCGATGATAGGTACACGATGGAGTAGCGGAAAGTCTGTTGCGACAATTTGTCGCTGTAATCCACATACAGCCGCCAGGCGTAGCGCAGGAAGCCCACGCCCAGCACCACCGCCGCCGCCAGGTAGGCCATGCCGCTCATGCGCGTGGCAAAGGGCAGCAAGGTGACGGCGAACAGGATGCAGGTGTAGAGCAGCACCGACAACCGGGTATAGCGCGAGCCATGCGTCACCGGCAGCATCGGCAGGCCCGCGCGGGCATAGTCGGCGCTGCGGTACAGGGCCAGCGCCCAGAAGTGCGGCGGCGTCCAGGCGAAGATGATGAGAAACAGCAGCAGCGCATCGCTGCCCACCTCGCCGGTGACCGCCGCCCAGCCGAGCACCGGCGGCATGGCGCCGGAGGCCCCGCCAATGACGATGTTCTGCGGCGTGCGCGGCTTGAGGAGCACCGTGTAGACCACCGCGTAGCCGACAAAGGTGGCCAGGGTCAGCCACATGGTGAGCGGATTCACCGCGTGGTAGAGCAGCAGCAGGCCGACACCGCCGAGCACCAGCGAGAAGGCCAGCGTTTCGGTCGAACTCAGTTCGCCGCGCGGCAGGGGCCGGGCGCGGGTGCGCGCCATGCGGGCGTCGATCTGCTGTTCGATCAGGCAGTTCATGGCCGCCGCGGCGCCGGCCACACAGGCAATGCCGAGCGTGGCGAAAAGCACCACCTGCGCCGAAGGCAACCCCTCGGGCACGGCGAGGAACATGCCGATCATGGCGCAGAAGACGATCAGCGTATTGACCCTCGGTTTGGTCAGCACATAAAAGTGCCGCAGCCGGCGCCAGGTGTCGGAACGGTCAAGCGTAAGCGTTTTCATGTGTCTTCCTCCCCGCGACACCCCATGCCCGTTCAGGCATCAGGCGTGTATTGATCAAGACCATCGCCAGCAGCAACAGCGCCGCGCCGCCGTTGTGCGCCACGGCCAGCGTCAGCGGCAGGCTCAGCAGCACATTGGCGATGCCCAGCCCGATCTGGCCGGCCAGCAGCACCGCGAGCATGGCCGCCATGCCGCCGAAGCCCTGGCGAAACAGCTTCAAGGCCAGCAGCAGCAAGCCCGCCGCGACCAGCAGCGCACCGAGGCGGTGCGCCCAGTGAATGGCGGTGAGCGCCTCGTGCGAGAGCAGGTCGCCGGTGGCGGTCATGCCCAGTTCGCGCACCACATGAAAGGCATTGCCTACATCCATCGCCGGCCACCAGCTGCCGTGGCAAGTCGGGAAATCGGTGCACGCCAGCGCGGCATAGTTGGTACTGGTCCAGCCGCCGAGTGCGATCTGCCCCACCACCAGCAGCAAGCCGAGGCGCGCCAGCCGCACCAGGCCCGGCGAGGCGAAGCGCCGCCGCACGCCCGCCGCGCGGATTGCCAGCAAGGCCAGCAAGGCCAGGGTAGTCAGCCCGCCGAGCAGGTGGCCGGTGACAATCGCCGGCTTGAGCAGCAGCGTCACCGTCCATTTGCCCAGCAAGCCCTGGAAAATCACCACACCCACCAGCAACACCGCAATGCCGGGGCGCACGTCCGGGTCCCGTCGCTGGCGCCAGGCCAGTGCCGCAATAAGCAGAATGAGGAAGCCGAGCGTCGCCGCGAGGTAGCGGTGGATCATCTCCTTCCAGGCCTTGGGCAGGGACACCGGGCCGCCGGGCGCGGCGGATTCGGCCTCGGCGATGTGCTCGGCCGCATGCGCGGGGCTCATCTGGCCGTAGCAGCCAGGCCAGTCCGGACAGCCGAGGCCGGCATCGGACAGGCGCACATAGGCGCCGAACACCACCACCACCAGGGTCAGCACGAGGGAGAGGATGACCAATCGACGATACATGCTCAGCCGACCTGCGAATATTTGAGCAGCCGGGCCAGATCCTTGATCATGCCTTTCGGGTCGAGTTCGGTCGGATAGCGCATCATCACCTGGCCGCGCGGATCGGCCAGCCACACCTGCGCCACGGCCTCGCCATCGAGTTGATCCAGCCACGGCCGCTCGGCGCGGGCCACGACCAGTTCGGGATGCTCTGCCAGCAGCGCGGCATCGGGCACGCCGTCGTCGGACAGCAGCCACACGCGGGCCACGCGGGGGGATTCCTTGGCCTGGGCGGTGCGCACCTGGCGGGTAAAGTACAGCGCCTGCCGGCAGGCCTCATCGCAGGCGGCCGGCGCCACCACCACGTAAGTCCAGAAGCCCTTGATGTCGTCACGCGCGAAGGCGCCGCCTGCCGGCGTGCCGAGGGCACCATCGGGCAGCGGCGTCGGGGTGACGAGCGCACCGTAGTTGCTGCGGCCGCTGGGCGGCCACACATAGAACGCCAGGTACGAGGCCGCCACGGGCAGCACGCACACGGCAATCAGGGCGGCCAGAGTCAGCCGGGCTTTACGCGTCATTTTGGCTACGGCCATCTTGTCTCCAGCGTCGCCATCCAAACCATCCACACAGGCCGGCGGACAAGGCCGCCAGGCCAAACCATTGCACGGCATAGCCGCGGTGCCGGTCCACCCCGAGGTCGGGGCGCGGCCAGTCGCGGATCAGGCCGTCGGTCGAGGGGTCGGTCTGCTCGACCACCACATCGAGCACCGGCAGCTTCGACCAGACCCGGTACGCGGCCAGATCCACATATTGCCAACGTGCGCCCTCGCCCGGGACCTCGGCCAGCGTGTAAGGCCTGGCCTCGGGGTAGCGCACCCGCCCCGCCACCACCACCTCGCCGTCGGGCGTATTGACCTCCGGCAGGCGGCTGCGGTCGAGCCCGATGCCGGTCCAGCCGCGCTTGACCAGCACCACCGTCCCGTCCGCCGTCTTCAGTGGCGTCAGCACGTGGTAGCCGGGCTGGCCGTGCTGCACGCGGTTATCGAGGAAAATCGTTCCCGCCGTCAGCCACTGCCCGACCAGCCGCACCGGCTGCCATTCGACCTGGCCAGCCACCTCGGCACTGGCTGGTGCCCGGGCGGCTGTTTCGATCTGCGCCCCCAGGGCCAGCTTCTCCTCGGCCCGACGGGTCTGCCACAAGCCAAGCTGGATCGTCAGCACGCACACCAGCGCGCCGGCCACATAGGGCACGGCCCCCATCACCCGCATGCGCGTCCCTGCCCGGGGGCCGGTGGGCTACACTGACGTGACACCTTTGCGGAGTTCGCCATGCGCATCGTCGTCGTTCTGTTCCTGGTCGCCATCCTGGTCAGCCTGGGTTCGGCCCTCACCTTCTTGTTGCGCGACCAGGGCAAGGGGCCGCGGGTGGTTCGGGCGCTGACCCTGCGGGTCGGGCTGTCGATCGGGCTGTTCCTGTTGCTGATGGCGGGCTTTGCGACCGGCATCATCCCCGGTCGCCTGTAAGCCGGCACATCACAGCCAATACACCACCACGAACAGCAGCAGCCAGACCACATCGACAAAGTGCCAGTACCACGCCGCCGCTTCGAAGGCGAAGTGGTTGTCCTTGGTGAAATGGCCGGCCATTGCCCGGAACAGCATCACCAGCAACATGATCGCGCCGATGGTGACGTGCAGGCCATGGAAGCCGGTCATCATGTAGAAGGTCGAGCCGTAGATGCCGGTGGTCATCTTCAGGTTCATTTCGCCATAGGCATGCATGTATTCATACACCTGCAAGCTCATGAACAGCGCGCCGAGCAGCACCGTCAGCAGCAGGCCGAGCTTGAGCTGCGCGCGGTTGTCCTTCATCAGCCCCCAGTGCGCCCAGGTGAGCGTGGCGCCCGAGGTGAGCAGGATCAGCGTGTTGATGGCCGGGATGCCCCACGCCGCCATGGGCGAGAACGCTTCTTCGGCACGCGGACCCGCGGTGGGCCACACCGCCTCGAAGCCCTGCCATAGCACGCTGACGCTCTCTTCACTGCCCAGCGAGGGCACGGCGATCACCCGCACATAAAACAGGGTGCCGAAGAAGGCGGCGAAAAACATCACCTCCGAGAAGATGAACCAGCCCATGCTCCAGCGAAAGGAGGCATCGACGTTCTTGCCGTACTTGCCGCCCTCGGATTCGCGGATGACCTGCCCGAACCAGCCGAACAGCATGTAGATCAGCGTGGCCAGCCCGACGAAGAACACCAGCGGACCGGGCCCGGCATGGTTGAGCCACATCACCGAGCCGGCACCGATGCACAGCAGGGCAAAGGAGCCAAAGATGGGAAACTTGGACGGCTCGGGGACGAAGTACTTCTCGAACGTCGGACTCATGTTGAAGCCTCCGGTCAGTTGATTCGGTGGCCGCAAGCCGCTGCGGCCGCTCGGATTTATGCGCCTACGACAAATCGCACGAAGGCGACGATACTCAGTACGAACACCAGCCCCGCCAGCAGGCCGGCCACGATCACCGCCTTCGGGTCCAGCGAAGTGGCGTCGTCGGCGTAATGGCGCCGCTTGCGAATGCCCACGAACGACCACAGCACCGCGCGCAGCGTTGCCCAGAAGCCGGCCCGGCGTGTCTCGGCCATCACCCCCGCCCGCCTTCGTCGGCTTGCCTGGCCTGCGTGCCGGCCACCTCGAAGAAGGTGTAGGACAAGGTGATGGTGTTCACATCGCCCGGCAGCTTGGGATCGACCACAAACAGCACGGGCATGATCCGTGTTTCGCCCGCCGCCAGCGTCTGCTTCTCGAAGCAGAAGCAGTTGAGCTTCTTGAAGTAGTCCCCCGCAATCTGCGGCCCATAGCTCGGCACCGCCTGGCCGGTCACCGGCACGTTGCGGGTGTTGGTCACCTCGTAGGTGATCTCCACCATCTGGCCGGGGTGGACGTCGATCGTGTTCTGCGTCGGTCGGAAGCGCCAGGCCAGATCATGCGTATTGGCGTCGAGCTCGATGGTCAGCTGCCGGGTGGGGTCGACCTGCGTGTTCTCGACCACATCGGGCTGCAGGATGTTGCGCAGGCCGGTGACCTGGCAGATGGCCTCGTAGAACGGCACCATCGCATAGCCGAAGCCGAACATGGCCAGCGCGGCCACACCGAGGCGCAGCAGCAGGCGGCGGTTGTCGTCGGCGCGCGAACTCATTGGCCCAGCCATCCGACCTTGACCATGATGGCGACAAAGAACACCAGCGCCATCAACAGCAGCAGCAGTGCGGAGCGGGCGTTCTTTCCCTTGGTCATGGCGGCGGTGATCACTTGACGACCGGCGGAGTCTCAAAGGTGTGGTGCGGCGCCGGCGACGGCACCGTCCACTCCAGGCCCTCGGCACCTTCCCACGGGCTGGCGGGCGCCTTCTTGCCGCCACGCACGCACTTGACCACGGCGACGATGAAGATCAGCTGCGACAGACCAAAACCAAAGGCACCGATACTGGCCAGCGCGTTGAAATCGGCAAACTGCAGCGCGTAGTCCGGAATCCGGCGCGGCATGCCGGCCAGGCCGAGGAAGTGCATCGGGAAGAAGGTGATGTTGAAGAAGATGATCGAGCACCAGAAATGCAGCTTGCCGATCGTCTCCGAGTACATGTGGCCGGTCCATTTCGGGAGCCAGTAGTAGGCGCCGGCAAACAGGGCGAACAGCGAGCCGGCCACCAGCACATAGTGGAAGTGCGCCACCACGTAGTAGGTGTCCTGCACCTGGATGTCGATCGGTGCGATGGCGCAGATCAGGCCGGTGAAGCCGCCCATGGTGAACACGAAGATGAAGCCCGTGGCCCACAGCATGGGGGTTTCGAAGGTCATCGAACCGCGCCACATGGTGGCCACCCAGTTGAACACCTTCACCCCCGTGGGCACGGCAATCAGCATGGTGGCGTACATGAAGAACAGCTGCGTGGCCGCCGGCATGCCGGTGGTGAACATGTGGTGGGCCCACACCACGAAGGACAGGATGGCGATCGAGGCCGTGGCATACACCATCGAGGCATAGCCGAACAGCGGCTTGCGGGCGAAGGTCGGGATGATCTGGCTGACGATGCCGAAGGCCGGCAGGATCATGATGTACACCTCGGGGTGCCCGAAGAACCAGAACACGTGCTGATACAGCACCGGGTCACCACCGCCGGCCGCGTTGAAGAAGGCGGTGCCGAAGTGACGATCGGTGAGGATCATGGTCACCGCGCCGGCCAGCACCGGCATCACGGCGATGAGCAGGTAGGCGGTGATCAGCCAGGTCCAGCAGAACAGCGGCATCTTCATCATGGTCATGCCGGGGGCACGCATGTTGAGGATGGTGACGACGATGTTGATCGCGCCCATGATCGAGCTGATCCCCATGATGTGCACCGCAAAGATCGTCAGATCCATGCCCATGCCCATCTGCACCGACAGCGGCGCATACAGCGTCCAGCCCGCGGCGGTGGCCCCGCCCGGCACAAAGAAGGAGCCGATCAGCAGGATCGCCGCCACCGGCAGCAGCCAGAAGCTCCAGTTGTTCATGCGCGCAAAGGCCATGTCGGAGGCGCCGATCATCAGCGGCAGCATCCAGTTGGCGAAGCCGACGAAGGCCGGCATGATCGCGCCGAACACCATCACCAGGCCGTGCATGGTGGTCAGCTGGTTGAAGAACTCGGGCTGCACCACCTGCATGCCCGGCTGGAACAGTTCGGCCCGGATCGTCAGCGCCATCACCCCTCCGGAGAGGAACATGATGAAGCTGAAGATCAGGTACATCGTGCCGATGTCCTTGTGGTTCGTCGTGGTGATCCAGCGCATCAGGCCGGTCGGGCCATGATGGTGATGATCGTCGTGCAGTTGATCCGGGGTGACAGCAGACATGCAGCCTCCTCCTACCTGAACTCAGTTGTGCGCGGCCGCAATCTCGGCCGGCTGGATGGCTTCGCCCGTCTGGTTGCTCCAGGCATTGCGGGTGTAGGTGATGACGGCAGCAATATCGG
The DNA here is from genome assembly GCA_008501585.1 of Pseudomonadota bacterium. Classification (GTDB taxonomy): domain Bacteria; phylum Pseudomonadota; class Gammaproteobacteria; order Burkholderiales; family Rhodocyclaceae; genus Nitrogeniibacter. The sequence goes on from QQUN01000007.1 coordinate 62,100, forward strand.
TGTCCGACAGCTGCTTGCCGAAGGCGGCCATGGCAGTGCCGTCTCGCCCCTGCATCACCACCTTGATCTGCTCGGCCTTGTCGCCCTGCACGATGGCCGCACCATCGAGCGGCGGGAAGGCCGGCGGCATCCCCTTGCCGTCGGCCTGATGGCAGGCGGCACAGTTGGCGGCAAACACCTGCTCGCCCTTGGCGACCAGCTCGGCCAGCGCCCATTCCTTGGTCGGATCTTCCGCTGTCGCGGCCATCTTGCCCTGCTGATCGGCCACCCAGGCGGCGTATTTTTCCGCCGACAGCACATGCACCTCGATCGGCATGAAGCCGTGATCCTTGCCGCACAGTTCGGCACAGTTGCCACGGAACACGCCTTCCTTGTCGGCGCGGAACCAGGTGTCGCGGATGAAGCCGGGGATGGCGTCCTGCTTGACGCCCAGCGCCGGCACCCACCAGGCATGGATCACGTCGTTGGCGGTGAGCAGCATGCGGATCTTCTTGCCCACCGGCACGACCACAGGGTTATCGACCTCGAGCAGGTAGTGCTCGCCCTTGGCCGCCCGCCCCTGGATCTGCTCCTGCGGGGTCGACAGGTTGGAGACGAACTTGATGCCCTCGCCCTCGCCCTTGATGTAGTCGTAGCCCCACTTCCACTGATAGCCGGTGGCCTTGATGGTGATGTCGGGGTTGGAGGTGTCCTTCATGGCGATGACGGTCTTGGTCGCCGGATACGCCATGCCGAGCAGGATCAGCACCGGCACCACGGTCCAGGCAATCTCCACCATCGTGTTTTCGTGGAAATGCGCAGCGACGGCGCCTTTGGATTTGCGGTGGTGGAACACCGACCAGAACATGACACCGAACACCGCCACGAAGATCACCAGGCAGATGATCATCATCAAGGTGTGCATGTCGTAGATTTCGGCGGCCACGGCGGTCACCGGCGTCTGCAGATTGACGCTGGACTGTGCCGCCCAGGCCCCGGCTGCGGGCACGGCAGACAGTGTGGTTACTGCGAAACGAGCCAACACGCTCATGTGCAACCCCCATCCAAGTCTATGTGGGGCGCAAAAAACAGCGTTCCCGGTCAGCCAAAAACGGCGCCGTCAATGTCTCTGTGGGGCGCAGGCCAGCCGAAACCCGCGATGCGCCGGTTGCGGTCTCTCTCCCCCGAAATCCGCTGTGTGATTTGTTTTGCGCGGAAACGGTCTCTCTGCGCGGCATAGTGCCACACCCGTTTTAAACGCCGCAAGCGTATTTTTGATATGGATCAACGTGTTGCGTCGCAATATCGGCTAGCAACGCAACAGCCTTTCCCGGCGGCCATTGTCCGGCGTCAGGGCTGGCAAGCCATTCAGCCGCAAAGCAGCGACCATGCCGGGCGTTTATTCCGATGGGCTTTGTGGCGCGCTGAGACGACGCCTTGCGCATCGCATCAACGCACCCACCCACGGCAGTTTTTCGTAGACCTCGCTCGCCGCATCCCAGAAGTCACGATGCTCGACCACACGCCCACCGGCGTCGAAGCGCACATGGCTCGCCCCGGTGATTGCCACCCCCTGCCCGGCCAGTCGGCAATGCAGGGTCCAGATCAGCACCGCCTGGGTACGGCGCACGAAACGCTCGGTCACCTCGAAACGCGGCGTCTCCAGCTGCGTGAACATGTGGCGGAAGATCGCCTGGATGGCGGGCACCCCGCGCACATCGTTGAACGGATCGACAAAATGTGCATCCGGCGCATAGAAGGCGTCGAAGTCCGCCACGGCCTCCGGCGTCAGGGTCTCGTAGAAGTGCACCAGCGCATCGAGGGTGATCATCACGCGCGCCCACCCCCGGTCAGCCGACGCACCAGCGGGAAGTAGAGGCCGTAGGGCAACAGGCGCAACAGCTTGAGCACGCGCGAGAAGCGTTTCGGAAAATGCGTCTCGAACTCGCCCCGCGCCAGGCCATCGACCAGCGCCTCGGCGGCCTCAGCCGGGGTGATCAGCGCCGGCATGGTGAAGTCATTCCCGGCGGTCAGGCGGGTATCCACGAAGCCGGGGTTGATCACATGCACCCCGACGCCGCGCGGGCGCAGTTCCAGAAACAGGCTCTCGGCAAAATGCGTGAGCCCGGCCTTGGTCGCGCCATACACGCACGCACGCGGCAAACCGCTGTAGCCCGCCACGCTCGACACCATCGCCACATAGCCCCGGCCGCGCGCCAGCATCGCCGGCAACACTGCCGCCACCCCCGCCATGGTGGCCGACAGGTTGACCGACACGGTATCGCGGATCACCTTGGCGTCCAGTTCGGCCGCCGGTGTCGGGCGGTAGGCGCCGGCCAGGAAGATCACGACATCGCACGCCCCCCAGCGCTCGCCCAGTGCCGCCCAGGCCGCATCCACCGCCCCCGCCTCGGAGATGTCGAGCGGCAGCACCTCGGCGCCGCCCACCGCCTCGGCCACCGCGTCGAGCGCCGCCGCCCGCCGGCCGCTGAGCGCCAGCACGGCGCCGCGCGCCGACAAGGCATGCGCCACCGCCTCGCCGATGCCGCTGGACGCGCCGACCAGCCACACCCGCTGGCCGTGCCAGTCACGAATCGGCGGATTGAGGCTCATCGCGCCGTCTCGCGCCTGGTGAAGCTCAGCGTCACCTCGCCCAGGTGAATGCCGAACTTGCGCATGACCGAGCGGTTGAGCATCACCCGCTCGTCGATGAGGTACATCCAGTCGTCAAAGTCGACCTCATACACCTTGCCATCGACTGGCAGCGCCAGCACATACCGCCAGCGCAAGGCATTGCCGCGCGCCTGCCCCTCGGCCATGCCGACCACATCGTCGGCCGTGCCGGTGTAGCGCCCGTCGCCGTGGGCGCGGATCGTCCACACCCGGCGTTGGGTCGTACCATCGGCATAGGTGAAGCGCTCATCCAGCGTGCCGACCGGCCCGTCCCACGACGCCTCGATCAGCACATGGAAGCGCTTGACCACCGCACCGCTGCGATCCTGGAACATGCCCCACGCATCGAGCGTGCCGTTGAAATACGACTCGAGCACCAGCGGCGGCGTCGCCGCGGTATAGCGCGACACATCCGTCCCGGCGCAGCCCCCCAGTCCGATCGCACTCATCAGCGCACACAGCCAGGCTTTCATCGCAAAGCTCCCATCTGATTACGCCACCGCCACAACAACAGCGCCGCGACCGCCTTGAGGCCGACCGGCACGCCGGCATACACCCAGGCCAGCGCCGTCAGTGCATCCGGGTCGCGCGCGCCGGGGGAATAGCCGAGCAGCGCCAGCAGCGGCAGCGACACGCCGGCGGCCAGCGCCAGGTTGGCCTTGGTGACGAAATTCCACCACCCGAAACACGCGCCGTCACCATCCGCGCCGTGGGCCAGCTGGTCGGCCAGAATCGCCGGCGGCAACGCCAGATCCGCCCCCAGCGCCATGCCCGAGGCCACACAGATCAGCGCGAAAGCCAGCGTATCGCCCGCCCCCAGGCCGGCCGCCCAGGCAAACGCCAGCATGCTCACTGCCATACCGGCGAGCCACGCGCGCACCTTGCCCAGACGGTGCGCCAGCGCCACCCACAGCGGCAGGCTGAGCCCGCCGGCCACGAAATACAGCGCGAGGAACACCCCCGCCTGCGCGTCGGCGCCGATCACGTCGTCGACGAAGAACAACACCGTGGTCGCCGGCACCGCCGCGGCAATGCCGCCCACGGCGAAAACCAGCAGCAAGCGGCCGAAGTCGGGCCGGCGCAACACCGTGGCCAGCAAGCGCGGGCCCGCCTGTGACGGCACCACCGCATCGTCGCCACCAAAGCGCAGCGTCACCGCCGCCGCCACCAGCACCACCGGCACGAACACCAGCGCCAGCTGCGCCAGCCCGGCGGCCATCTCGCCGGCCAGCCACGCCGGCAAGGCCGCAGCCAGGACCACGCCGGCCAGCCCGAAGCCCTCCCGCGACGCCACCACCCGGGTGCGGTCGCGCGGAGTCGGCGCCATCCGCGCCCCCCAGGCCTGGTAGTTGATGTTGGCCACCGAGTAGCCGGCATAGGCCAGGGTCAGCGCCAGCAGCAGCCACATCGCCCCGGCCTCGGCCGGCGGGCGCAGCAGCGCAATCACCCCCGCGGCCAGCGGCACCAGCCCGACCGCCACCACCCGGCGGCGGCTGGCGAAGCGGTCGCTCACCCAGCCGATCAGCGGGTCGGCCACGGCGTCGAGCACCCGGGCGCCCAGCAACACGCCACCGACCAGTGCCAGCGGCATGCCGAGCGCGTCGGCGTACAGCTTGGGCACATGGACATAGATCGGCAGTGCGGCAAACGCCAGCGGAAAGCCCAGCAGCCCATAGGCCAGCACCCGGCTGCGGGCGAGCGACGCGCCGCTCACTGGGCCGCCTCACCGAGCAACGCGGCGCGCAGCGCCGGCTCGCGGGTGCGCGCGTCGAGCCAGATGCCGAAAAAGCGCTCACCGAAGGCCGGGTCGTCGATCACCCCCGTTGGCCGCCCCTGGTGGTAGAAGCGCACCCCGGCGGCTTCACGACGCACGGCGACAATGATGTCGTCGGCCGCCACATCGGGAAAATGCCTCATTAGCGCCGCCCGCCAGCGCTCGGCGTCGGGGTCGCCGAGGCGGCCCATTTCGTCGATGCTCGCCTCGGTCAGCGTGTCCGACGACACGGCACGCGCGTAGCGGATGGCCAGCGCCTGGGCGCCCGGTGCCTGCCACAGGGAAGCGTCGTAGAGCCGGAAGGCGAACCAGCGCATCTGGCCGCTGCCGACCAGTTGCCACGCGGCCGTGCCGGCCACGGCCGGCGGCAGCGGCACCTGCGCCCGCACACCGAGCGCGACGAGGCCAATCATCAGCCCCAGCACCACGGTGGCGAGGCGTTTCATTGCCCCGGTGCCGGCGCGTGCGCCAGCCCGACATGCAGCACGTCGATATCGCCCACCCGAAAGCCGGCCTCGCAGTACGCCAGATAGAACTGCCACATGCGGATGAAGCGCGCATCGAAGCCGATGGCCTGCACCGCCGCCCGCTGGCAGGAAAACGCATGCGCCCAGCGTTCCAGCGTACGCGCGTAGTCCAGACCGAAGGCGCGCTGCTCGACCACCTGCAGCCCGGCCCGCGCCGCGTCCTCACCAATGCGCGCCGGCGTCGGCAACATGCCGCCGGGGAAGATGTAGCGCTGGATGAAGTCGGTGCCGCGCCGATAGGCCGGGAACAAGGCCTCGTCAATGGTGATGGCCTGCAACATGATCTTGCCGCCGGGCGCCAGGCAGCGCGACAGCTGCTGGTAATAGGTCGGCCAGAAGGCCTCGCCGACCGCCTCGATCATCTCGATCGACACGATGTGGTCGTATTGCCCGGTCGCGTCGCGGTAGTCGCAGAGTTCAAAATCCACCCGGTCGGCCCAGCCGCCGGCTTCGGCGCGCGCACGGGCGAAGGCGAGCTGGCTGGGCGACAGCGTCAGCGCCCGTACGCGGCAGCCATACTCGCGCACCGCCACCTCGGCAAAGCCACCCCAGCCACAGCCGATTTCGAGAATCTGCTCACCCGGCATCGCGCCCAGCGCCTCGAGCAGGTAGCGGTACTTGCGCGTCTGCGCCGACTCGAGCGGTTCGTCCGCGTGCGCAAAGCAGGCCGACGAGTAGGTCATGGTCGGGTCGAGCCAGAGGCGGTAGAAGTCGTTGCCCAGGTCATAATGGGCGGCAATGTTCTTGCGCGCCCCCCGGCGTGTGTTGGCCCGCATCCAGTGCCACAGCCGCGGCACGATCAGCGACAGCGCCCGGCCGTGAACACGCCGGCCAAGTTTGGCACGGTTGCGTGCCAGCAAGCTCAGCAAGGCCGCCAGGTCCTCGGTGTGCCACTGGCCGTCCATCCAGCTCTCGCCGAGGCCGATGTCGCCGGTGGCGATCAGGCGGTCGAACATGGCCAGATCCTCCACCGCCCAATGGGCCACGACCTCGCCTTCGCCAAGCGTGATCGGTGCCTGCCCCGGCAGGCGCATCGCCACGGCACCGCCCTGGAGGCCGTCGAGCACTTGCAGCACCGCACGTACGCGCCGGGGCAAGCCTCGGCGGGCGGGGCAAAGACCAACATCAAGCGTCTGTTCGCTGGCATTCATGGGGGTTGTCTCCTGTACGGCAAATGACGGGCGCTCAGGCAGCCACAAGGGCCGGCCGGGCGGGGCTGCGCCAGGGAATGGTCGCGCCGAGCCGGGTCGCCACGTCCATGGCCGAGCGCAGCCCGTCTTCATGGAAGCCGTAGCCCTGCCAGGCGCCGGCAAACCAGGTGCGCTGGCAGCCCTGCAGCGCGCTCAGCCACCCCTGCGCATCGACCGCCAACTGGTCGAACACCGGGTGGGCGTATTCGATGCGCTGGATCACATGCGCGTCGCGCGGCGCCTCGAACGGGTTGAGCGACACCACCACCGGCTGCCGGAACGGCAGCGGCTGCAGCTTGTTGATGAGATAGGACACGGCCACCGGCGTGTGTCCCTCGCCCGGCGCGCCGGCCGCGTAGTTCCAGGCCGACCACACCGCCTTGCGGCGTGGCAGCAGGCGTGCGTCGGTATGCAGCCAGGCCACGTTGCGCTGGTAGCGCACCGCGCCGAGGATGGCGGTCTCGGCCCGCGAGGCGCGCGAGCCGAGCAGGTCCAGCGCCTGATCGCTGTGGCAGGCCAGCACCACGCCGTCGAAGTCCTCGCGGCCGGCGTCGGTTTGAATGCGCACGCCACCGGCGGCACGGATCACCCGCCGCACCGGTGTTGCGACGCGCACATCGCCGAGGTCGGCCAGCATGCGCGCCACATACTGCCGACCACCCCCGCGCACGGTGAGCCAGTGCGGCCGGTCGTTGATCTGCAGCAGCCCGTGGTTGAGGCAGAACTGCGCAAAGGTGCGCACCGGGTAGCCGAGCATGGTGCGTGTCGGGCACGACCAGATTGCCGCCGCCATGGGCAGCAGGTACCAGTGCCGGAAGCTGTCGCTGTAGCCGTGCGCATCGAGATAATCGCCGAGCGAGCCGTGGTCAGCCCCGGCATCGGCGAGCAGCGCGGTGGCGTCGCGGTTGAAGCGCATGATGTCGGCCACCATGCGCCAGAAGGCCGGGCGCAGCGCGTTGCGCGGCTGGCCGAACAAAGCGGCGAGCGAGGTGCCCGACCATTCCAGGTCGGGCCGCTGCAAGCTCACCGAGAACGACATCTCCGACGCCACCGATGCCACACCCAGCTGATCGAACAGCGCGCAGAGGTTGGGATAGGTCTGCCGGTTGAACACCAGAAACCCGGTATCGACGGGTGCGCGCCGCCCCTCGAGGGTGACATCGACCGTGTGCGTGTGCCCGCCGACATAATCTGCCGCTTCAAACAGCGTGACCCGATGGGTCTGGCGCAGCAGCCAGGCCGTGGCCAGGCCCGAGATGCCGCCGCCGACAACGGCAATGCGTTGCCCCGGCGACGGGATGACACGATGGGCGTCAGACAGGTCCATTTCAGCTTCCTCGGTGTGGGATTCAGTGCGGCAAGGCGCCGGCGGCCAGCATGCGGTGCGCGAATGGGCCAGCGCCCCGCTCACCACCCCCGATGCAGGAGGACGAAGCGCTCGAGGCGGGCGGCGGCCTCCACCCCGGCCACGTTGCTCGCCCCGGTTGCCGACGCGTCGGCCTGCGCGACCAGGATCAAGGCCAGCAGTGCCACCATGCCGATCACCGTCAGGCAGAGATTGCGTGTTGTTGTGTTCATTTTTTGTCCTAGACAATTTAAGAAACGGCTCGACAATAATCCGACAAATTCATTTAGTCAAACTTTTGTCCAAGACATTTGTGCAAAACAACGGAGCACTCGCGAGACGCAAGCCCGCCGGGCGACGCGCTGCGCTATCCTGCGCATTCCCCAACCCAAGTCACTGCCATGCCGCTGCCACCGCCCGCATTCGAAGACAAGCTCTGCCCCCCCGACAGCCTCGCCGCGCGCGTGGCGCAGCTGCCACGGCCGCTGGTATTTACCAATGGCTGCTTCGACATCCTCCATCGCGGGCATGTCACCTGCCTGGCGCGTGCACGGGCCCTGGGCGGCTCGCTGCTGGTCGCGCTCAACACCGACGCCTCGGTGCAACGCCTCGGCAAGGGCAGCGACCGGCCCATCAACCCGCTGGCCGACCGGCTCGCCGTCATCGCCGCCCTGGGCAGCGTCGACCTGGTCACCTGGTTCGACGAAGACACCCCGCTCGAGACCATCCTGGCAAGCCGGCCGGACGTGCTCGCCAAAGGGGGCGACTGGCCACCGCACACCATCGTCGGCGCCACCGAGGTCAGGGGCTGGGGCGGGCAGGTACACGCCATCGCGTTCGAGCACGAGCGCTCGACCACCCGCCTGATCGACACCATTCGGCAAAGCCTCGACCGCACGCCCTGAGCACCGCCCGCCCTGGCGAATTCCATGGCGCCGCCCCGGCGGCCTCAAGCCTGGCCCGCGACAGCCGTTATTACTGAAAACCGTTGAATTTCAAGCGTTTTTTAGTGATTCGGAATATGCAGACTTGCTCACACTTGCGGACATTTCGCAGCCGGGCGTGGCGACATGGCCTGGCGGTGGGCTTCTGCACGCTCTTTCCGCTCGGCGCAGGCGCCGACAGCCCGGCACCGACTGCGCCCGCGGTAGAACCCATCCGACCGGCAGCCGCCGCCAGCCAGGCGCCCTCGGCGCCCCCCGAGGCGGAAGACACCGCCGCCTCCCCGCCCCTCATGGCAACGGCGACCCTTGTGGCACTGCTGGCCAGCCTGAGCCTTGGTCTGCTCATTGCCGTTCGGCGACGCGGCCACGCACTCAAGCATGCCGAGGAGCAGCGCGCGCTGCTGACCACGCTGCTCGACGCCAGCCCGGACATGATCTTTTTCAAGGACACCGAGAGCCGGTTTCGCCTGATCAACCGCGCCGCGGCCGACGTGATGGGGCGGCCGATCGAGCAGATCCTGGGCAAGGACGACCACGACTTCTTCCCGCCGGAGGAGGCCGACGGCTTCCGCCGCGCAGACGCGCTGGTGATGTCGCGGGTCGACACCCAGCAGGTCGAAGAAGACGTGCTGCATGCCGACGGTCGGCATGAGCGCTACGACACCCTCAAGGCGCCGGTACGCACTGCGGACGGGCGGGTCATTGGCCTGCTGGGCGTCGCACGCCGGATCACCGCCGAGCGCCGCAACCGCGACCGGCTCAAGCTCGCCACACAGTTCTTCGACCACGCCGTCGAAGGCATCATGGTCACCCGCCCGGACGGCACCATCGAGGTCGTCAACCCGGCCTTCACCCAGATCACCGGCTATCGCGCCGACGAGGTCATCGGCAAGACGCCGCGACTGCTGCAGTCGGGCCGCCACAGCCAGGCGTTCTACCAGCGGATGTGGGACACCCTGGACCGCCACGGACGCTGGCAGGGCGAAGTGTGGAACCGCCGCAAGTCGGGCGAGGTGTACCCGGAGTGGCTGGACATTTCGCCGGTGTTCGGTGACGACGGTGAGTTGTTGCACTACCTGGGCATCTTCACCGACATCTCGTCGATCAAGGCCTCCGAGGCGCAGATGGCCCACATGGCGCAACACGACGCGCTGACCGGCCTGCCCAACCGCAACCTGCTCAACGACCGCATCGGCACCGCGCTGCGCCGCGCCCAGCGCGACAAGCGGATGGTGGCGGTGATTTTCCTCGACCTCGACCATTTCAAGGACATCAACGACTCCTACGGCCACGCCGTGGGTGATGTCGTCCTCAAGCAGGTGGCACATCGCCTGCTCGAGTGCGTACGCGACGAAGACACCGTGGCCCGGCTCGGCGGCGACGAGTTCGTGGTGCTGATGGAAGACATCGACGCCCCGGAACGGGCGGAGAACGCCGCACAACGCATCCTCGCCTGCCTCGTACCACCGGTGGCCCACAACGACCAGGAGTTCTTCATCGGCTGCAGCGTCGGGCTCAGCCTGTATCCGGAAGACGGCGATTCCACCGAGGCACTCATCCGCAACGCCGACACCGCCATGTACCAGGCCAAGCAGCAGGGCCGCAACAATGCCCAGCGCTATCACGCCCGCCAGACCGAGCAGACCCGCAACCGGGTGCGCCTCGAAAACGCCTTGCGCCGCGCCGTGGACAAGGACGAGCTCGAGGTCTGGTACCAGCCACAGGTCGATCTCGCCTCCGGCACGCTGGTCGGGCTCGAAGCGCTCTGCCGCTGGAACGACCCGGAGCACGGCGCCGTGCCGCCCAGCACCTTCATTGCCCTGGCCGAGCGCAACGGCCTCATCGTGCCGCTCGGCGCGCTGGTGCTGCGCAAGGTCTGCGAGCAAATCGTCGCCTGGCGCGCCGAGGGCCTGACACCGCCACGGGTGGCGGTCAATGTGTCCGGACGGCAACTGCGCCGGCTCGATTTCCTCGGCAGCCTGTGCAGCATCATCGAGGGCGCCAGCTGCCGGCCGGAATGGCTGGAGATCGAAGTCACCGAATCGGACATCCTCAAAGACGCCGAACCGTCGATCGCCACGCTGCATGGCATCCGCGAACTGGGCATCTCCCTGTCGCTGGACGACTTCGGCACCGGCTTCTCCTCGCTGTCCTACCTCAAGCGCCTGCCCATCAACACCCTCAAGATCGACCGCAGCTTCATCGACGGCCTGCCCGGCGACGGCAACGACCGCGCCATCGTCCAGGCCGTGCTGGCCATGGGACGCAGCCTCGGCATCCAGGTGCTGGCCGAGGGCGTCGAGAACCCCGCCCAGGTCGCCGCCTTGCGCCTGATGGGCTGCGCCAGCGCGCAGGGCTACCACTTCGGCCGCCCCGCCCCCGCCGAGACACACACCGAGCGCCTCACCGCGGGATAGCGGCCGCCACAGGCGCATTGGCGTTATGTGCTTATTCCAAAATTGCCATGCGGTTCCCAAGCCGCATCGCCTAGAATGAATAAGTCAATTCAGCCAGGACGCCTCCATGAAAATCGCCAATTCCGTCACCGACCTGATCGGCAACACCCCGCTCGTCCGCCTCAACCGTCTCAACGCCGGCATTGATGCCACCGTCGTGTGCAAGCTGGAGTTCTACAACCCGGCGCACAGCGTCAAGGACCGCATTGCCGTGTCGATGATCGACGCCGCCGAGGCCGCCGGCAAGATCAAGCCCGACACCATCATCCTCGAGCCCACCTCCGGCAATACCGGCATCGGCCTGGCCATGGTCTGCGCCGCACGCGGCTACAAGTGCGCCTTCGTCATGCCCGAAACCATGAGCCGCGAACGCCGCCTGCTGCTCAAGGCCTACGGCGCCGAACTGATCCTCACCCCCGGCCCCGACGGCATGGGCGGCGCCATCCGCAAGGCCGAGGAGCTGGCCGCCGCCGATTCGCGCTACCTGATCCCGCAGCAGTTCGCCAACCCGGCCAACCCCGAGATCCACCGCAAGACCACGGCCGAGGAAATCTGGAAGGACACCGACGGCCAGGTCGACATCGTCGTCTCCGGCATCGGCACCGGCGGCACCATCACCGGGGTGGGCGAGGTGCTCAAGGCGCGCAAGAGCAGCGTGCAGATGATCGCCGTCGAACCCGACGCCAGCCCGGTGCTGTCCGGCGGCCAGAAGGGCCCGCACCCGATCCAGGGCATCGGCGCCGGCTTCGTGCCCGAAATCCTCAACACCGGCATCTACGACGAAGTGGTGCGCGTCAAGAACGACGACGCCTTCAGCACCGCCCGCCGCATGGCGGCCGAAGAAGGCCTGCTGGTCGGCATTTCGTCCGGCGCGGCGGTCAGTGCCGCGCTGAGCGTGGCCAAGCGCCCCGAGAACAAGGGCAAGCTGATCGTGGTGGTGATCCCGTCCTTCGGCGAGCGCTATCTTTCCACCGCGCTGTTCCAGGATCTGGAAGTCTGATCCGACCGACGGCGTGCAAAACGGCGGCCTGCGGGTCGCCGTTTTTCGTTCACCGTCGCCCGGCCCGGTAGAATGTCGCCCCATGTCCCGCGCCACCGAGATCCTCCAGCACGTCTTCGGCTACCCCGCCTTCCGCGGCGAGCAGGCCGCCATCGTCGATCACGTCGCCCAGGGGGGCGATGCGCTGGTGCTCATGCCCACCGGCGGCGGCAAGTCGCTGTGCTATCAGATCCCGGCGCTGATGCGCCCGGGCACCGCCATCGTGGTCTCGCCGCTGATTGCGCTGATGCGCGACCAGGTCAGCGCCCTGCAGGAAGCCGGCGTGGCGGCCGAATGCCTCAACTCCAGCCTGCAGCCCGATGAGGCCGCCAGCGTCGAACAGCGCTGGATGCGCGGCGAACTGGACCTGCTCTACATCGCCCCGGAGCGCCTGCTCAACCCGCGCACCCTGGCCCAGCTGGAGCACACCCATGCCCAGCACGGCATCGCCCTGTTCGCCATCGACGAGGCCCACTGCGTCTCGCAATGGGGCCATGACTTCCGGCCCGAGTACCTGCAGCTGTCGGTGCTGTGCGAGCGCTTCCCGGGCGTGCCGCGCATCGCGCTCACCGCCACCGCCGACGCCCAGACCCGCGAGGAGATCGCCACCCGGCTCGAGCTGGGCTCGGCGCGCCGCTTCATCTCCAGCTTCGACCGGCCCAACATCCGCTACCGGATGGTGGAGAAAAACGGCCCGCGCCAGCAGCTGCTGGACTTCATCCATGAGCATCCGGGCGAGGCAGGCATCGTGTACTGCCTGTCGCGCCGCAAGGTGGAGGAGACCGCCCAGGCCCTGTGCGACGCCGGCCTCAACGCCCTGCCCTACCATGCCGGCCTGCCGCAGGAGGTGCGCAACGCGAACCAGCTGCGCTTCCTGCGCGAAGACGGCATCGTGATGGTGGCCACCATCGCCTTCGGCATGGGCATCGACAAGCCCGACGTGCGCTTCGTCGCCCACCTCGACCTGCCGCGCAGCATCGAGGGCTACTACCAGGAGACCGGCCGCGCCGGCCGCGACGGTCTGCCCGCCGAGGCCTGGATGGCCTGGGGCGCCCAGGACGTGGTGCAGCAGCGGCGCATGCTGGACGAATCCGAAGGCTCCGAAGCCTTCAAGCGCCTGGCCAATGCCCGCCTGGATGCGCTGGTGGGCCTGGTGGAAGCCACCGACTGCCGCCGCATCCACCTGCTGCGCTACTTCGGTGAGCATGCCGAACCCTGCGGCAACTGCGACAACTGCATCGACCCGCCCCAGACCTGGGACGCCTCCGACGCCGCGCGCAAGGCGCTGTCCTGCGTCTATCGCACCGGTCAGCGCTATGGCGCCGGCCACCTGATCAACGTGCTGCGCGGCGAGCGCACCGAGAAGGTCGTCGAGCGCAGCCACGACGCGGTCACCACCTTTGGCATCGGCGCTGACCTGGACGACAAGACCTGGCGCAGCGTCTTCCGCCAGCTCGCCGCCCGCAGCTTCCTGGCGGTGGACCATGAGCGCTTCGGCGCCCTCACGCTGACCGAATCGGCCCGCCCGCTGCTGCGCGGCGAGTCGGTGTTCGAGATCCGCCAGCCAGTCAAGAAGGGCAAGCGCCTCAAGGCCGGCCGCGGCCGCATCGTGCCCACCGGCGCCGAGGCCGAGCTGTACGAACGCTTGCGCAGCTGGCGGGCCGACACCGCACGCGAGCGCAACGTGCCGGCCTACGTCATCTTCCACGACGCCACCCTGCTCGAGATCGCCAGCCGCAAGCCCGGCACGCTCGAAGAACTGGGGGCCGTCTCCGGCATCGGCGACCGCAAGCTCGACGCCTACGGCCCGTCGCTGCTCGAACTGCTCACCGCCTGAGCCGCCACGCGGCGCAATTTGTTTCAGTTTCCGGCTGGCCTGCCGGACGGGATGCCTTCATCATGGTCGCGCATGAACCCGCCATACGCACTGACTCGCCACGGGGGCTGACACCATGAAACCGCTCATCCACCTGCTGATGCTCGGCGCCGGCGCCCTGGCCACCAGCAGCGCGGCCCAGGCCGTCGAACTGCTGGTTCCGGCCTACTTCTACCCCGGCACCCATACTGCCGAGTGGCAACAGCTCACCGACACCGCCGCGCGCCAGCCGCTCAGCGTCATCATCAACCCCGACAACGGCGTGGGCGATGCGGTCGATGCCAGCCACACGAGCGCCATCAACGCGCTGCGCGCCGCTGGTGGCAAGGTGTACGCCTATGTCGGCACCGACTGGGCCGCGCGCAGCTTTGCGGAGGTCACTCAGGAGATCGACCGCTATCTCGACTGGTATGCCGTCGATGGCTTCTTTGTCGATGAAGTGTCCGAATACGCCAAAGACCTCGGCTACTTCACCGCGCTCGGCCATCATGTGCGCACCGCCAACCCCGCCCTCGGGCTGATCGGCAACCCCGGCACGCCGACGGACATCAGCTACCTCGACATTTTCGACACGCTGGTGATCTTCGAGGAATTCGCCCACAACCTGGACCAGTTCGCCGCCCCGCCCTACCAGCACCAGTTCGACGCCGCTCGCTTCGGCCTGCTGCTGCACGGTGCCGATACCGGCACCATGGCCACGGTGATCGGCGGCGCGGCGGCTGCCAATGTCGGCTACGCCTTCGTCACCGATGGCGTGCACAACCACAACCTGTGGCAGACCCTGCCCAGCTACTGGGACGCCGAAACGCTGGCCGCCCGGCAGGCCATCCTCACCCCGGTGCCCGAACCGGCCCCGGCAGCGATGCTGCTCGGCGGCCTGGCCGTACTTAGCGCCTGGCGCTACCGCAAGCGCCCATGAAAAACGGCCGCACGCAGCGGCCGTTTTCGTAGTGCGCGGTGCGCGGCCTCAGGCCACGTCCAGCAGCTCCACCTCGAACACCAGCGTGGCGTTCGGCGGAATCACGCCGCCGGCGCCGCGAGCGCCGTAGCCCAGCTGGGGCGGGATGGTCAGTTTGCGCGTGCCGCCCACCTTCATGCCCTGCACCCCTTCGTCCCAGCCGGCGATGACATGGCGCTGGCCGAGCGGGAAGACGAAAGGATCGTTGCGATCCTTGCTCGAATCGAACTTGCGCCCGTCGGTCAGCCAGCCGGTGTAGTGCACTTTCACGTGCTGACCGGCTTCGGCGGTAGCGCCCTCGCCAACGACCAGGTCCTCGATGATCAGGCCGCTGGCCGTGGTGGTTTGCTCAGTCATGGTGCCTCCTTGTGAATTGAATGGCGATTGTACCGTTTCACGCCGCGCGCAGCGCCGCAAAGCGGGCGCGGAACTTGGCCAGTTTGGGCGAGACCACCAGCTGGCAATAGGGTTGATGGCCGTTGCGGGCGAGGTAGTCCTGGTGATAGTCCTCGGCCGGCCAGAAATGCTCGGCCCCGGCCAGCTCGGTGACGATCGGGTCGGCGAAGGCGCCGGCCGCGCGCAGCTCGCCGATCAGCGCCGCCGCCTCGGCCTGCTGCGCCGGGGTCTGCGCGAAGATCACCGAGCGGTACTGGGTGCCCACATCGTTGCCCTGCCGGTTCAGCGTGGTCGGATCATGGATGACGAAGAACACCTCGAGCAGCTGGCGGAAGCTCACCACCGCCGGGTCGAAGCTGATCTGCACCACCTCGGCGTGGCCGGTCCGGCCCTCGCACACGGCGTGGTAATCCGGCGCGTCGACCGCGCCGCCGCAATAGCCCGAGACCACCTGGCTGACACCGCGAATCTCGCGATACACCGCCTCCAGGCACCAGAAGCAGCCGCCGCCAAGCACGGCGGTTTCAGTCGCAGCCATGGTCACCCCCTGTGTGTTGTGATGGCGTTTCGACCGCTAACGGCGCGTCGCGTTCGCGGCCGGCGGAAACGCCGCCTCATTCCAGTGGACGCTGGCAAAAGCCACCACCGGCAGCACCACCAGCAAGGCCGGCAGCAGGAAGATGCTGGCCATCACCGTCAGCGCCAGCACCACGGCCCACAGCACATGCGCCACGAACGCCCGCCCCACGGCGCGCACGCTGGCGGTCACGGCCGTCACCAGCGTGCCCTGGCCGCGGATCAGCAGCAGCACCGAATGCACCGTCACGGTATACACGATCAAGGCCAGCCCGCCGCCCATGATGGCCGCGCCGGAGTGAAAACGCAGCAATTGTGAGGAGTGCGGCAGCACCGACAGCCAGTCGTGCCGCCACTCGCCCACCATGAAGCTGTACAGCGTGCCGGCATCGGTCAGCCACACCAGCACCATGAAGCAGCAGAACACCCCCATCACCCACACCGGCCGGGCGGTGTGCTTCATTGCGCCGTAGGCCACGCCGAGGCTGACCGGGCGCCCCGCGCGGCGGGCACTGAGCAAGGCATGGTAGCCGGCCATCGAGACCGGGCCGAAGAGCATGAAGCCGCCGATCAGCGGCGGCACCATCGGCCCCATGCCGATCGTCACGAACGCGGTCATCAGCACCATGCCAATCACCACGAAGCCGGCGGCGAAGCCCATGCTGACGCCGGCCAGGTGACGAAAATCGTGCCAGCCCTGGCGCAGAGCGCGGCCGATCAAGGCCACCGGGACTTTTTCGGGAATTCCATGAACAGACATGTGCACCTCGTCGCGGAACAGGACAGTCGACCATTCTGACGCCGCCGGACAGCGTCCCGACACGACGAATATCAAGCCATCGCCATTGCACGTCATGAACCCGGCGCCGGGTTCAGCGGAAGCTCATGCTCCATTGCAGATCGACCGCGTTATCGGTGCCGGCGCGGCCGACGACGGACAGGCTGCGGGTGAGCTGGTGGGTGAGTTTGACGATCTGCGCCACGCCGGACAGGCTCTGCTCGAAGGACAGCGTGGTGGTGGCCGACAGGCGCTTGCCAAGGGTCAGCACCCGGCCGCTGGTGGTGGCGCCGCTGTCGATGCGGCTGCCGCCACCCACCACGGCACTGGTCGCACCGCGGCTGACGCTGTTCAGCTCGCCCTGCCCGAGGGAGATCTCGTCCAGCCCGAGTCCGCTGGACAGTTCCTGGGTGATGCCGCCGCCCGGCCCGCCAAGCAGGGCCTGCGCGGCCGGCAACAGCAAGGCCAGATCCGCGCCGCCGGAGTCGTCGGGCTTGCGGCCCAGCACGATCCAGCCGAGCTTTTCGGCATCGGGCACATCGGGGGTCGACACCAGCTCGATGCGCGGCCGCCGCACGGTGCCGGAGATCGCCACCCCCGCCTCGACCTCCAGCCCCGGACGCACCGCCAGCACGTCCAGCCCCGGGTTGTCGAGCGGCCCGAGGAAGTTGACCCGGCCGCGGGTGATGCGCAGTTGCTGGCCGTAGCCTTCGAAGCTGCCGCCCGCCGTGGTGACCGTACCGGTAGCGCGCAGCGCCTCCCCAGCCCGTGCCTGCAGCAGCAGCTTGCCTTGCAGCCGGGTATCCAGCCCGAGGGCCGACAGATACAGCTGCTCGCCCAAGTCCACCTCGACACGCGCGGTGAGCGCCCGCTGCGACACCGCCGGCTCATCACCGAGGATCACCACATCATCCGACAGGCTCGGTGGCGGCGATTTGGCAAACTCCAGGTAGCCGCCGTCGGCGCGGAAACTGGCCGTCAGGGCCGGCGCGTCCCAGCGGGTGTCGATGCTCCCCTTGCCGCTGACCGCCAGCCAGCGGTCGGCACGCTGGAAGATCGGCAGGCGGTCGGCCGCAAAGCGGATCTGCCCGTCACCGTCGTTCAGGCTCATCGCACCGCTGGCGGTGAGCGTGCCCGGCGTCTGGGTGAGCGCGGCATAGCCCACCCGACGATCACGCGGGGCGACCCGGCTGGGCGAACTGAAGTTGAGGGTATCGATGCGCAACTGGTTGGCGTCAAAGTCCGCACGCAGGGTGCCGCCGGTCAGGCGCAGGCCTTCGTCGGCAATCTCGATGGCGAGTTCATCCCCCGAGATGCGGCCGACGCCCACCGGCGCGTCCGGGGTGCCGCTGAGCGAGAACTCGGTACGCAGTTTGCCGTCGGTACGTACGGCCGGGCTTACCAGGGCGCCGAACCAGCCAATCGCCGGGATGTCGAGCACCGCCGACCCGAGCAGCGGACCGGCGCCGTCGAGCTGCCAGCCGGTCGGGCCCTTCTTGAGCCGGGCGGTGGCCGAGCCGGCCAGCGCGCCCAGCGTCTCGCCCTGGGCGTTGAGGCTGACCGCCAGCTGGGTGTTGTCGATGTTGGCCAGCACATCGAGCTCGGTCAGGCCGAAACGCAGCACCGTATCGCCGGTGAGCACCAGATCGCCCGACTCGCGGAACACATGCACCGTGCCACGCGCGGTGTCGCCAAGCGCCACATCCCACTCGCCACCCAGCTGCAGCTCACCCTGGCCGCGCTTGGGGCGCTGGTCGGGGCGGGTCTCCAACCCCAGCAGCAGGCCGCTCATCCGGCCGCGTGCCGTGATCGTGCCCGGCGCCCAGTCCGTCTGCTCGAGGATCAGCCGGCCGCCGTCATCGGTCGCCAGCACGGCGCGCGACAGCGACACCCGCTGATCGCTCGCGGCCAGCGCCGCCGGCGCCGTCAGCTTGAGCGGCAGCCGTCCGGCCAAGGCCAGCTGTTCGATCTGGCCGCGCCAGGCCATGGCGTCGTCCAGCCCACCCGTCAGCTGGGCATCGACCGCCTCGCCACTGCCGGCCGCGACCGACAGCGTGATCGCATGTTGCTGGCGGCGGCCCTCGGCGGTGAGCGCAAAGCGGTCGAGCAGGGCCGGCCCCTTGGCCTGGCTGCGCAAGTCCTGCCCGCCGATGGCCAGCGAGATCGGCCCGTCCAGCCCTTCACCCAGCGACACATCCGCGGTCAGGCTCTGCAGCCGCAGCTCGCCCGGCAGGCGCAGGCGCTCACCGGCGGCCGTGAAGCGGCCGGCCGGGGCCTTGAGGCCGCCGCTGAGCTGGCCATCCAGGCGAGCCGCGCCCGAGATGTCCAGCCCCAGGGCCGCCAGATCGGGGGCGTCGATGTGCACCGTCAGCACGTCGGCCTTGCCGCCCCAGGCGCCCTTGGCGTCCACCCGGTTACCGGCCAGGCGCAACCACGCAGCCACGTCGGGCACCCGCTCACCTTGCCACTGCACCCTCCCCTCGCCAGCCAGCGGCTTGCCGTCGAGCCGGCTGTCGGCGAGGCGGTAATTCACCCGCCCCTGCAGCGCATTCAGTTGCCCGACGACCTTCAGTTCGCCATTGAGCGTCGCCGATGGCGCGGCCGCCCACAGCGGTTTGGGGTCGACGGCGCTGAGCGTGAGCGTGGCCTCGAAGGCCTGCGTACCGGCGGTCATCAGGTGGCCGGTCACCGCAACCTGGCTCTTGCCCTGCTTGAGCGCAAGGCGCTCGACCGTCACCCGGGCATCGGCATGGTGGATCGCCAGCGTGGCCGCCAGGCGCGGGTCGCTGAGGGTGCCGGAGACGCGCTGACGGCCGGCATCTGCCGTCGCCTCGAGCTGGCCCTTCATGCGCGATGCCGGCAGACGGGCGTCGAGCGCGCGCAGGTCGATGTCAGCGAGGGTGAGCGTGGCATTGAGCTGGCCGGCCGGGTCGTCCGATGGCGTCCAGTCGAGCGCGCCGGCGAGCGTGCCCTTGCCGGCCAGCAACACGCGCAGCTCGCTGACCGTCACCTGGGCGGCGCTCAGTTTCAGCTGCGCGTCGAGCGTTTGCAGCGGCAGCTTGCCGGCGTCCCAGGCGCCGCCATCGGCATTGCGCACCGTCAGCGGGCCGCTCAGCGTGGGCGCGGCAATCTCGCCCGATACCGTCAAGCGGCTGTCCACCGCGAGCAGGCCGGCCGGGGCGTCGGGCACCCAGTCAGCCGGGTTGATCCCCTCGCCCGCCAGGACGATGCGCTCGACGGGCAAGGCGGCGAAAGGTTTGATCTGGGTGCGCACGTCCAGTCGGGTCGCCGCGCGCGTGGCCGTGGCCGTGGTGTCGAGCGCGGCCAGCGGCCCCTGCGCAGTCAGCGCCACCGCCACCGGCAGGTCGGCAATCCGGGCATCGAGGGCGGCGGTCAAGGCGGTGGTGTGCGGGGCCTGCACGCCGATCGACAGTTCGCCCCTGGCCGGGCCGGCCGGCGTTCCCAGCGATTCGAGCACGAGGCGATGCGCCTCGGCGCCGGTGGTGAGGCTCAGCGCGAGGGTGTCGATCAGCGGCGCCGCGGCGGGGGCGGCGGTGTCGAACGGAAACGCCTCCTGCACCAGCTGGCCGAGCGTCAGTCGGTCGATCTGCACGGCCACCGGCAGGGCGAGCGACTCCGGCAGGCTGGGGGGGGCGCTGGCGTCGTCGGACGGCGCGGTGGCGAAGCGCAGGCGGTCGAGCGACACGCTGCGGACATGCAGCCGGCGCTCGATCAGGGCGGCGGGCGACCAGTCCAGCGTCAGCGCGTCGAGCTGCACCTGCAGCGTCGGGGTGGTGAGCGACAGGTGGCGGATACTCAGCGGGCCGCTGAGCCGCCCCTCGGCACCGTCGATACGCAGCTGCCCGTCGCTGGCCTCGACAGCGGTGCGCACCAGCCGGTCAAGGCCCGACGGCGTGCTCAGCAGCCAGGTGAGCGCGGCCAGCACACTGCCGATCAGCAGCACGAAAACGCCGAGCAGCACCCAGGGCCAGCGACGGCGTTTTTTTGTCTGCGGCGCGGCCTCAGACATGCTCAGCCCTTAGCCAAACAGGCTCCGCAACGCGGCACCCGGATCGTCGGCACGCATGAAGGCTTCGCCGACCAGGAAGGCATTGACCTGGTGCGCGCGCATGCGCTGCACATCGGCCGGCGCCAGGATGCCCGACTCGGTGATCACCAGCCGGTCGGCGGGGATGCGCTCGAGCTGGTCGAGCGTGGTGTCGAGGCTGACCTCGAAGGTGCGCAGATTGCGGTTGTTGATGCCGATCAGCGGCGTGCGCAGCTGCAGCGCCACGTCCAGCTCGCCCGCGTCGTGGCTCTCCACCAGCACCGCCATGCCCAGATCGTCGGCCACCGCTTCCATCTCCTGCATCTGCGCCAGCGACAGCGCGGCAACGATGAGCAGGATCGCGTCGGCGCCCATGGCGCGGGCCTCGAAGACCTGCCACGGATCGATCATGAAGTCCTTGCGCAGCACCGGCAGCGCGCAGGCGGCGCGCGCCTCGCGCAGGTAGTCGGCATCGCCTTTGAAGAACTGTTCGTCGGTGAGCACCGACAGGCAGGCTGCGCCGCCCGCTTCATACGCGCGGGCGATCTCGGCCGGGCGAAAGTCGGCGCGGATCACGCCCTTGGACGGGCTGGCCTTCTTGACCTCGGCGATCACCGCCGACTGGCCGGCGGCCAGCTTGGCGCGCAGCGCGCCGGTAAAGTCCCGTGCCGGCGCCTGCGCACGCGCCGCAGCCTCGACCTCGGCCAGCGTGCGCGCCTGCTTGCCGGCGGCCACTTCGTCCGCCTTCACGGCGAGGATTTTCTTGAGGACGTCGCTCATGTCGGCCTCAGGCGAAACGCTGGGTGAAGCGCGCAAAGGCATCGACCTTGGCGCGCGCCGCGCCGCTGGCGATCGCCTCGCGGGCCTTGCCGATGCCCTCGGCGATGCTGTCGGCCAGCTTGGCGGTGTACAAGGCCACGCCGGCATTGAGCACCACGATATCGCGCGCGGCGCCCGGCACGTTGTCCAGCGCACCGAGCAGCACGCCCTTGGACTCGGCCGCGTCGTGCACCCGCAACTGGCGGGCCGACTGCATGGCCAGGTTGTAGTCCTCGGGATGGATCTCGTACTCGCGCACCGCGCCGTCCTTGAGCTCGGCGACCATCGTCGCGGCGCCCAGCGAGACTTCATCCATGCCGTCGCGGCCATGCACCACCAGCACATGATCGGCGCCGAGGCGCTGCATGACGCGCACCTGGATGCCGACCAGGTCGGGGTGGAAGACGCCCATCAGGGTGTGCGGCGCGCTGGCCGGGTTGGTGAGCGGGCCGAGGATGTTGAAGATGGTACGCACGCCCATCTCCTTGCGCACCGGCGCCACGTTCTTCATCGCGCTGTGGTGGTTGGGCGCGAACATGAAGCCAATGCCCACCTCGGCAATGCATTCGGCCACCTGCTGGGCGTTGAGCGCGATATTCACGCCCAGCGCTTCGAGCACATCGGCACTGCCCGACTTGCTCGACACGCTGCGCCCGCCATGCTTGGCCACGCGCGCGCCGGCCGCGGCGGCGACGAAGACGGTGGCGGTCGAGATGTTGAAGGTATGGGTGCCGTCGCCACCGGTGCCGACCACGTCGAGAAAGTTGTCGTTGGGCGGCGGCACCACCACCTTGGTGGACAGCTCGCGCATCACGGTGGCAGCGGCGGCGATTTCGCCGATGGTTTCCTTCTTGGTGCGCAGGCCGGCGAGGATGGCCGACAGCATCACCGGCGAGACCTCGCCGGCCATGATCTGGCGCATCAGCGCGACCATTTCGTCAAAGAAGATCTCGCGGTGTTCGATGGTGCGCTGGAGCGCTTCCTGGGGGGTGATGCTCATGACGCCTCCCTTCAAGCTGTGCGATTCAGGAAATTGCGCAGCAGGTCGTGACCATGCTGCGTGAGGATCGATTCGGGGTGGAACTGCACGCCCTCGACGTCCAGCGTCTTGTGGCGCAGGCCCATGATCTCGCCGTCTTCGGTCCAGGCTGTCACTTCCAGACACTCGGGCAGGCTCTCGCGTTCGACCGCCAGCGAATGGTAGCGGGTGCACACCAGCGGGTTGGGCAGGCCGGAGAACACGCCCTGGTCGAGATGCTGCACCGGCGAGGTCTTGCCGTGCATCAGGCGCTTGGCGTGCACCACCTTGCCGCCAAAGGCCACGCCCAGGCTCTGGTGGCCGAGGCAGACACCGAGAATCGGCAGCTTGCCGGCGTAGCGCTGGATGGCGGCCACCGAAATGCCCGCCTCCCTGGGCGTGCACGGCCCCGGCGAGATGACCAGGTGGCTCGGTGCCATGTGGGCGATCTGCTCGACGGTGATCTCGTCGTTGCGCACGGTGGTCACCTTGGCGCCCAGTTCGCCGAAATACTGCACGAGGTTGTAGGTGAAGCTGTCGTAGTTGTCGATCATCAGCAGCATGCTGTGGTGCTCCTGCAAGGCGCGGCTCGGGCCGCGCCGGTCATCCGGGTGTGTGCCGCGCGGCGCTCGGGGCGGGGGCGCGGCACGCGATGGGGCCGACCTCAGTCCAGGTCGGAGTCGAGGCCGCGCTCGGCCATCTCGGCGGCGCGCAGCATGGCGCGGGCCTTGTTGCGCGTCTCCACCCATTCGGCGTCGGGGTCGGAGTCGGCCACGATGCCGGCGCCGGCCTGCACATGCATCATGCCGTCCTTGAGCACCGCAGTGCGGATGTTGATGCACAGGTCCATGTCGCCGTCGAAGCCGATGTAGCCCGAGGCGCCGGCATACATGCCGCGCTTGACCGGCTCGAGCTCGTCGATGATTTCCATGGCCCGCACCTTGGGCGCGCCCGACACCGTGCCGGCCGGGAAGGAGGCGCGCAGCACGGCCAGTGCGTTGAGCTCGTCACGCAGGCGGCCTTCGACGTTGGAGACGATGTGCATCACATGCGAGTAGCGCTCGATGGCGAACTGGTCGGTGACCCGCACCGAGCCGACCTCGGCCACCCGGCCGACATCGTTGCGGCCCAGGTCGAGCAGTTGCACATGCTCGGCGCGCTCTTTTTCGTCGCTGAGCAGGTCTTTCTCCAGCGCCAGGTCTTCGTCCGTCGTGGCGCCGCGCGGCCGGGTGCCGGCGATGGGGCGCAGGGTGACCTTGTCGTCTTCCAGGCGCACCAGGATCTCGGGCGAGGCACCGACCACATGGAAGTCTTCGAAGTTGAAGAAGAACATGTAGGGCGAGGGGTTGAGCGTGCGGATGGCGCGGTACAGCGCCAGCGGCGAGGCAGCAAAGGGCTTGCTCATGCGCTGCGAGAGCACCACCTGCATGATGTCGCCTTCGACGATGTAGTCCTTGGCCTGCTTCACGGCGGCCTTGAAGGCGTCTTCGCCAAAGCTGGACACCTCGGGCTGCGGCTCGACGCGCACGTCGGCCGGCATCTGCACCGGCGCGCGCAGTTTGTCGATCAGCTCGCGCAGGCGGCGCTTGGCACGGCGAAACGCGCCGGGCACTTCGGGCTCGGCATAGACCACCAGGGTGAGCTTGCCGGAGAGGTTGTCGACAATCGCGATCTCTTCGGAGAGCAGCAGCAGGATGTCCGGTGTGCCGAGCGGATCGGCCTTTTTCTTGCCGGCCAGCCGCGGCTCGATGTAGCGCACGGTGTCGTAGCCAAAGCAGCCGACCAGGCCGCCGGCAAAGCGCGGCAGCCCTTCGCTGGGCGGCACCTTGATGCGCTCCATGAACTCGGCCACGTAGTTGAGCGGGTCGCCGTAGTCGCGCCGCTCGACCAGGCGGTTGCCGGTGAGCAGCAAGGCGCTGCGCTCGTAGACTTCGATGCGGGTAGTGGCCGCCAGCCCGATCATCGAGTAGCGGCCAAAGCGCTCGCCGCCCTGCACCGATTCGAGCAGGTAGGTATAGGGCTCGTTGGCCAGCTTCAGGTAGATGGACAGCGGGGTGTCGAGATCGGCAAAGGTCTCGAGGGTGACCGGGATACGGTTATAGCCTTGCGCAGCGAGCGCGTTGAATTCGGCTTCTAGCATGTGAGCTCCACAAAAAGCAGGGGGTCGTCAGGACGGCGCGGGGCAAGCCCGCGAGGCATCAGGGGCGCAGGCGCCAGGGCCACGACCGCCAGCCACGCGGAACGGCGTTGAAGCCGGCGCAGGCCGATGCGATCTCCTTCAGAAATGACGGGCTTTCGTGGGTCACGGATGGGGTCTTCGTCGAGTCGGAAAACTGCTGCATTTTCAGGGCGCTCGGGGCGCAACGCGCTGCAGCAGTGCGTTTGCGCTCGATAGTAGCCCATCGCATTCGATAGTGTCCACCGGCACGCCCTCGGTGTAACCCCAGGTCATCAACAGCACCGGACAACCCGCCGCACGGGCGCTTTCGGCGTCGTTGGCCGAGTCACCAATCATCAGCGCACGGTCGATGTTCACGCCCAGTTGCGCGCAGGCATGTAGCAGCATGCCGGGGTGGGGTTTCTTGACCGCCAGCGTGTCGCCGCTGACCACCACATCGAAATACGGCGCCAGCGCGGTCAGCGCCAGCAGCGGCTCGGTAAAGGCCGCCGCCTTGTTGGTGACGCAGGCCAGCGGAATGCCCTGCGCGCGCAGCGCGGCCAGCATGTCGACCACGCCGGGATAGGCCTGCGACACCCGGCCATTGGTCTCGGCGTAATGCCGCTTGAACACATCCACCGCCGCCTCGAACGCGCCCGCCGACAGCGTTGCATCCGCCAGGCAGCGCTCGACCAGCTTGGGGATGCCCTTGCCGACGAAGCGGCGGATCTCGTCCAGCGAACGCGCCGGCCGGCCCAGTTCGGCCAGCATGCCATTGGCCGCCAGCGCCAGGTCGCCGACGCTGTCGACCAGCGTGCCGTCCAGGTCGAACAGCAGCGCGTCAACCTCGAAACGCGCGCTCACAGGCGGGCCAGCGCGCTGCGCAGATTGCCGATCACGGTGTCGTAGCGGTTCGGATCGCTCTCGCGCCCGGCGCCGAACACCGCCGAACCGGCCACGAAGGTATCCGCCCCGGCACGGGCGATGTCAGCGATGTTGTCGGTCTTCACCCCGCCGTCGATCTCCAGCAGCACCTTGCGGCCGCTCTGCGCCTCGTACGCATCGAGCCGCGCCCGCGCCGCGCGCAGCTTGTCGAGCGTGGCGGGGATGAACTTCTGCCCGCCGAAACCGGGGTTCACGCTCATCAGCAAGACCACGTCGATCTTGTCCATCACGTGGTCCAGGTGGTGCAGCGGCGTGGCCGGGTTGAACACCAGCCCGGCCTGACAGCCGGCGTCGCGGATCAGCCCGAGCGTGCGGTCGATATGCTCCGACGCCTCCGGGTGGAAGGTGATGATGTTCGCCCCCGCCTTGGCAAAGTCGGGGATGATGCGATCCACCGGTTTGACCATCAGGTGCACATCGATCGGCGCCTGGGTATGCGGGCGGATCGCCTCGCACACCAGCGGGCCGATGGTCAGGTTGGGCACGTAATGGTTGTCCATCACGTCGAAGTGGATCCAGTCGGCGCCAGCGGCAACCACGTTGCGCACCTCCTCGCCAAGGCGGGCAAAATCGGCTGACAACAGGCTGGGGGCAATTCGATACATGGCGGCTCCGGCGGTTTCGGCTGAACAGACGCGCATTTTAACGCCGCCTACCGCCCTGCGCTTGCGAGCCCCGGGAGATTCCGCTTCAATGGCCCGATTGGCTCGCGCCGCCGGACCCCCGCCATGACCGAATACGAACACCCCTACCACATCGACGTGACCGCCGAATCCTTCTACCTGGCCGACCAATCCGACCCGGACGAAGGCCACTACGTGTTCGCCTACCGCATCACCCTGCGCAACATCGGCTCGGTCAGCGCACAACTGGTCAGCCGCCACTGGATCATCACCGACGGCAACGGCGACGTGCAGGAAGTGCGCGGCCTCGGCGTGGTCGGCGAACACCCCGAACTGGCGCCGGGCGAGAGCTTCGAATACACCAGCGGCTGCGCCCTGCCCACCCCGGTTGGCTCCATGCGCGGCACCTACCAGATGGTCGCCGCCGACGGCGAGCGCTTCGAGGCCGAGATCCCCGAATTCGCCCTGCTCGTTCCCAACGTGCTGCACTGACACCCACCATGTCGCTGCGCCACAGCTACACGCTGATCGCGCCGTTCTACGACGCGGTCCTCACCGCCGCCACCCGCCAGGCGCGCATCCGCAGCCTCACCCACCTCGCTGCGCAAACACCCGGCACCGTGCTGATCGCCGGCGTCGGCACCGGTCTCGACCTGCCGCACCTGCCCCCGCAACATCGCTACATCGGCATCGACCTCACCGCCGCCATGCTGCGCCGCAGCCTGCCACGCGCCGGGCGGCACCACTACCACGCCGTGCAAGGCAGCGTGCTCGCCCTGCCCTTTGCCGACGGCCATTTCGACCACACCGTGCTGCACCTCATCCTCGCCGTCGTGCCCGATCCGCTGCGCGCCTTGCAGGAGGCGATTCGGGTCACCCGGCCCGGGGGGAGTCTGCTGGTGTTCGACAAGTTTCTGCGGCCGGGGCAGCGGGCGCGGCTACGGCGTTGGCTCACGCCGCTGTCGGGGCGGATCGCGACGCGGATGGATGTGGAATTCGAAACGCTACTGGCTGGCGCGCCAGGCGCGCAGGTGGAGAGCGATGACGCCGCGCTGGCCGGCGGGTGGTTTCGGCGGGTTCGACTGACGCGGGAATGAGCGGATACCGCACGCTCAATCGCGCGTTGAATCAGGGCGTAGCCCGGTCGAGGGCCGAAGGCACGACACCGGGAACGGCGCCTGAACCACCAACGGCCACGGATTTCGCCGCACTCTATCCGAGCCCTTAGAACGACCTCGGCTCCAACCGGCTTGGATTGGCCGGGTCTCGCCCCGGCGGGCGACTTACTTTCTTGCTTGTGCAAGAAAGTAAGCAAAGAAGCACAGCCCACTGTCGCGTCGCCTTCGGCGATGCCCGCCCTGCGGCAGCGTCGGGCGGGGTGCTTCGCAAACTCGCCCTGCGGGCTCAGACAGCGAAGCCCCTTATTCCGCCCGCCACCGCCTCCGGTTGGCGCGACAGAGGGCGGGTCGAATGTGCCGACCCGACAGATTGAATGCATACAGCGGACGACTATTCCGGGAAAAAACCCGCGCGGAATTATGACGACCTTCTCTCGTGAAGAAGCCCATGACAAAAGGGACAAACTGCCATCAGATCAGCATCACGCTCGTGACCAACCCGTTCGTAGGTAACGTGATGCACCTCCTTGGCGTCGAAGTATTCACAAATTTCACAAACCCAATTGGCGCGCCGGAGTACCAATAAGCGCCGCTGCGCCCACTCGACCGATCGCAAGTAAGCGCCATATTCTTTTTTTATCTCTGACCGAGCCGCGGTGTACGCGGCAACATACGCTGCGTGCTTCTTTGCACGCCACTTTGGCTCCAATTCATCATCGAACAAAGGGGGCTGGCTGTTACCAGCAAGGTCTCGAAGAGCAGCCCGAGCAGAAACTGCGTTACCTGCATGTCCGCACCTCACGCATTGCCGATAGTACGCACGGCGACCGTCGGCAATTGTTCTTAGTCGCAACTGCCTTTCGTCGTGTTCGCACTGGAACCGCTGCTCAATGGCTTGAGCAAGCTCTTGCTTCACTTTGAAGTTAAAACGCATAGGTGGCTCTCAGCCCGCGCAGGGTGCAATAACCGAAGGGCATTGCACCCTGCGCATATCCAGCGCGTAGCCCGGATGCAGCGCAGCGGAATCCGGGTTTCATCGGTTGATCAAGCACCGCCACCCGGATTCCGGCCTTCGGCCTGCATCCGGGCTACGCACTTGGCATCAACTCCGGTAATCCGCGTTGATCTTCACATAGTCATACGAGAAGTCGCAGGTCCACACCGTCGCCTCAGCGTTACCGCGGGCGAGGTCGACGGTGACGTCGATTTCGGCTTCGGCCATGACGCGGGCGCCGTCTTCTTCGCGGTAGGTGGCGGCGCGGCCGCCGTGTTCGGCGACGAGGACGTCGCCGAGCCAGACGCGCAGCTGGCTGACGTCGAGGTCGTCGATGCCGGCGTAGCCGATGGCGGCGAGGATGCGGCCGAGGTTGGGGTCGGAGGCGAAGAAGGCGGTCTTGACCAGCGGAGACTGGCCGATGGCGTAGCCGACCTTGCGGCATTCGGCGCGGTCGCGGCCGCCCTTGACGGTGATGGTCATGAACTTGGTGGCGCCTTCGCCGTCGCGCACGATGGCCTGCGCCAGTTCGATGGACACGGCGATGACGGCTTCGCGCAGTGCGGCCCAGGCGGGCGAGGCGTCGTCGGTGATTTCGCTGTGGCCGGCCTTGCCGGTGGCCATCAGGATGAAGGAATCGTTGGTGGAGGTGTCGCCGTCGATGGTGATGCTGTTGAAGGACAGGTCGGCCGCTTCGCGCACCAGGCGCTCGAGCAGCGGCTGCGACACGGCGGCGTCGGTGGCGACGAAGCCGAGCATGGTGGCCATGTTGGGCTTGATCATGCCGGCGCCTTTGCTGACGCCGGTGATGGTGACTTCCTTGCCTTCGATCTGGATGCGGCGCGACACGCCCTTGGGCACGGTATCGGTGGTCATGATGGCGTGGGCAACGTCGAACCAGCCGTCGATGTGCACATTGGCGGCGGCCTTGGGCACGGCGGCGGCGAGCCGGTCCATGGGCAGGTGTTCAAGGATGACGCCGGTGGAGAACGGCAGCACCTGCTCGGGCGCGATCGACAGCGCTGTGGCGACGGCGGCGCAGGTGGTGTTGGCATCGGCCAGGCCGCGATCGCCGGTGCCGGCATTGGCCACGCCGGTATTGATGACCAGGGCGCGGATGTCGCCGCTGGCGAGGTGTTGCTTGCACACTTGCACCGGCGCGGCGCAGAAGCGATTTTCGGTGAACACGCCGGCGACGCGGGTACCGGCATCGAGGGCGATGACGGTCACGTCCTTGCGGTTGGCCTTGCGGATACCGCCCTCGGTGACGCCGAGGCGGACGCCGGCGATGGCGTGCAGGTGGTCGGGCTTGAGGGGCGGCAGATTGACAGGCATCGGGGCGTCTCCGGACGAAATCAGCAGAAAGGGGCTGTGCGCATGGCGCGGCCACGGCATCGGCTGAAATGATACCGGAGTTGCGCCTCAGGGCGCGGCGACGCCCCCTGCCCGGTTGGCGGTGACCAGCGCCATCGACATTTGCTGGACGAAATGCACGAAGGCGAAGAAGGCTTCGTCGTCGATGGCGGCGCTGCCGGGGTCACGCTCGGCATAGACCAGGCCGATGGTCCGGCCATTGCCCATGATCGGCGCCATGGCCGCCGGCCCCTGCCCCACCACCGCGGCCAGCCGTCCGCGTGCCTTGCCCAGGCGCACCGGCTGGGCGGTGCTCAAGAGGGCGTCAAGCGGGTCCTTGGGATCCTGGCCGAGGGTCAGCACGAAGGCTTTGCGCAGGGTTTCGCCGCCGGCGCCGAGGCCATACTTGCCGACGATCTGGCTGCGGTTGGGGGTGAGTAGCGAGACCACCACGCGGGCAAAGCCCACGCCCTGCAAGATGCCTTCGGAGGCCAGGTACACGGCGTCGGAAAAACGACCACCGGACATGATCAGCGCCGTCAGCTCGCGCAGGATGGCCAGCTGGCGCTCTGCCGGCGAGATGACCGGCAGCGGCTCGGCCGCCGTCTCGACCGTTGCCGACGAGGCGGGGATGGCGCGCGCGGCGGCACCGGCGCCGTATTCGGTGGCCAGGCGGGCGGCTTCGTTGGCCAGCGTGGCCACGGTGTCGCGCACCTCATTTTCGGGGCGGTCGACATAGCGCGCCAGCGCGCTCAGCGCCGCCTTGGCGGGTGTGCCGTCCCAGCCGGCAATCACTGCGCGGGCGACCTGATGGCCTTGCAGGATCGAGTTTTCGAGTGTGCTGGGCCGGTTCGAGGGCTCGAGCGCGGCATGCAGCAGGCTCCCCAGCCGCCATTCCCGCGCGAGCTGGACGGACAGCTGGCGCAGGCGGAAACCGAGCACCGTCATCTGGGCAGCCGATTCCTGCTCGGGCGTACAGTCGGCGGGCAGCTGCTCGGCCAGTGTCTCGGCCTTGATCCCGCCAAAGCACCAGAAGGCCATCTCGCCCACGCGGCACAGCAAGGCGGCGATGAAGACTTCTTCGGCCCGCCCCTCGCCGCGCATCTTGGCAATGCCACGGGCCAGCGCGGCGGCAAAGAAGCAGTGCGCCAGCTCGGCCTCGACACGCTTGCGCACACCGCCCTTGAGCAGGCCATCGACCAGGGCCACGCCGATGGCCAGATCGGCCACCAGGTCGAAACCGAGCACGACGATGGCCCGGCTGATGGTGCCGACGCCCTGCCGCGCGCTGTTGAAGTAGGCGCTGTTGGCCAGGCGCAGGACCTTGGTGGTCATGGCCGGGTCCTTGAGGATGACCGCCGCCAGCCGCCCGGCCGAGGCGCTGTCATCGCCCATGATGGCGCGGATGCCGTCGACCGTGGAGCCGAACACCGGCATGTCCTGATCGCGGATGTGTGCCACCCACTCGCTCAGCCCTTCCGGCACCGTGCCGGGCAGCGGCGGGATCTCGTCGAAGGAGAGTTCTGGAAACATGCGTGAATTAACGGCGACAGAGCGCCCGGCCTTGAGGCCGGCGCCAAATATGACAACGGCGCCCGCAGGCGCCGTTGTCGTGCCGGGCGCGGCCGTTCAGGCCAGCTTGCCGTGGCAGTGCTTGTACTTCTTGCCCGAGCCGCAGGGGCAGGGTTCGTTGCGCCCGACCTTGGGGCCGGCGTTGGCGGCATCGTCGCCCTCGCTGCGCTTGGTGCCCAGTGCCTCGTCGTAATCGGCGTGGTGGTATTGCACGTTTTCGACGCCCGCGGCCTCGACCTCTTCCAGCGGGGCCTCGGTGCGGATCTGCACGGTCATCAGCAAGCGGGTGACATCGTTGCGCACCGCCTCGAGCAGGGATTCGAACAACTCGAAGGCTTCGCGTTTGTATTCCTGCTTGGGGTTCTTCTGCGCATAGCCGCGCAGGTGGATGCCCTGGCGCAGGTGGTCGAGCGCGGCGAGGTGTTCGCGCCAGTGGTTGTCCAGGCTCTGCAGCATGACGCTGCGCTCGAACTGGTGCCAGGCGGTCGCGTCGACCATGGCGACCTTGGCGGCAAATTGCGCATCGGCGGCTTCGACCACACGCTGGGCAATGGCATCGTCGTCCAGGCCCGGCTCGGCAACAAGCCACTCGCTCACCGGCAGTTTGAGCTGGAACTCGCCCTCGAGCGCCTGCTCGAGCGCGGGAATGTCCCACTGCTCCTCGACGCTGTCGACCGGCACGTAGATGCGGAAGGTGTCGTGGATGACGCCCTGGCGCATGGCGGCGATGGTTTCGGAGATGTCGGTGCTCTCGAGCAGCTCGTTACGCTGCTGGTAGATGACCTTGCGCTGGTCGTTGGAGACGTCGTCGAACTCCAGCAACTGCTTGCGGATGTCGAAGTTGCGCTGCTCGACCTTGCGCTGGGCGGATTCGAGCGAGCGGGTGACCATGCCGTGCTCGATGGCTTCGCCCTCGGGCATCTTGAGGCGCACCATGATGGCGTTGAGGCGGTCGCCGGCGAAGATGCGCATCAGCGGGTCTTCGAGCGACAGGTAGAACCGGCTCTCGCCCGGGTCGCCCTGGCGGCCGGCGCGGCCGCGCAGCTGGTTGTCGATGCGGCGCGATTCGTGGCGCTCGGTGCCGATGATCTTCAGGCCGCCGGCGGACAGCACCTTGGCGTGCAGTTCATCCCACTCCTTGCGCAGCGCCTCGGCGGCGGCGGCCTTTTGCGCCTCGTCGAGCGCCTCGTCGGCCATCACCGCGTCAACCTGCTTCTGCACGTTACCGCCGAGCACGATGTCGGTGCCGCGGCCGGCCATGTTGGTGGCGATGGTGATCACCCCCGGGCGACCGGCCTGGGCGACGATCTGCGCTTCCTTTTCGTGCTGCTTGGCGTTGAGCACCTGGTGCGGCAGCTTGGCCTTGGTGAGCAGGTCGGCGAGGTATTCGGAGCTTTCGATCGAGGTGGTGCCCACCAGCACCGGCTGGCCGCGCTCGTGACAGTCCTGGATGTCGGCGATGACGGCGTCGAACTTCTCCTTCATCGTGCGGTAGACCTTGTCGTTCTGGTCCTTGCGCTGCATCGGGCGGTTGGTCGGGATGACCACCGTCTCGAGGCCGTAGATGGACTGGAACTCGAAGGCTTCGGTGTCGGCCGTGCCGGTCATGCCCGCCAGCTTGGCGTACATGCGGAAGTAGTTCTGGAAGGTGATCGAGGCGAGGGTCTGGTTCTCGGCCTGGATCTTGACGCCTTCCTTGGCCTCGACGGCCTGGTGCAGGCCTTCGGACCAGCGGCGGCCCGGCATCAGGCGGCCGGTGAATTCGTCGACGATGATGATCTCGCCGTTCTGCACCACGTACTGCTGATCCTTGTGGAACAGCGAATGGCCACGCAGCGCGGCGTACAGGTGGTGCATCAGCAGGATGTTGGCCGGGTCGTACAGGGACGAACCCTCGGGCAGCAGGCCGTGCTCGGTGAGGATCTGCTCGGCGCGCTCATGGCCGGCTTCGGTCAGCAGCACCTGGTGGGCCTTGAGGTCGACGGTGTAGTCGCCCGGCTCGGTGATGTCGTCGCCCTCGCCGACCTGCTTCTTGAGCAGCGGCGCGACCGTGTTCATCTTCAGGTAGAGGTCGGTGTGGTCTTCGGCCTGGCCGGAGATGATCAGCGGGGTCCGCGCCTCGTCGATGAGGATCGAGTCCACCTCGTCGACCACCGCGAAGCTCAGGGCGCGCTGCACGCGCTCCGAGGCCTCGTACTTCATGTTGTCGCGCAGGTAGTCGAAGCCGAATTCGTTGTTGGTACCGTAGGTGATGTCGGCCGCGTAGGCGGCGAGCTTTTCCGCCTCCCCCATCTGCGACACGTTGACCCCGACCGACAGCCCCAGGAAGCCATACAACTGCCCCATCCACTCCGCGTCGCGGCGGGCCAGGTAGTCGTTGACCGTGATGACATGCACACCCTTGCCGGCCAGCGCGTTCAGATAGACCGGCAGCGTGGCGACCAGGGTCTTGCCCTCGCCGGTGCGCATCTCGGCGATCTTGCCGGCATGCAGCACCATGCCGCCGACGAGCTGCACGTCGAAGTGGCGCATGCCATGCACCCGCTTGCCGGCTTCGCGAACCACCGCGAACGCTTCGGGCAGGAGGCTGTCCAGACTCTCACCATCGGCGATCCGCGCCTTGAAGGCGTCGGTCTTGGCACGCAGGTCGGCATCCGACAGCGCAGCCATCTCGGGCTCGAGCGCATTGATCGCCCGAACCGTCTTCGAATATTGGCGAATGAGCCGGTCGTTACGGCTACCGAATACTTTCTTTAGAAGGCCGGAAATCATGTCTGGGGGGCGGCAGATGGGGCAAAATGCGAATACTAGCACGGTCGGCAGAACTGGCTCCGTCCTGTGCACCCCGTCATCACCAACCCTTGAGATGCATCAATTCAACCCATGACGCAACGGCTCGACCGCTTCGTTGGCGACGGCTCCCCGCTCGACCGGCTGCGCGCCCATGCCGCACGCCTGACCCGCCTGCAGCAGTTGGTGCTGGCCGAGTTGCCGCCCTACCTGGCCGACAGTTGCCATGTGGCCAACCTCAAGGACGATGTGCTGCTGATCCACGCCGCCAGTGGCGCCGTGGCGGCCAAGCTGCGCCAGGCCACCCCACGCCTGCTCAATGCCCTGGCCATGCAGGGAGTGATGGTCAGCAGCGTCAAGATTGCCACCCGGCCGGTCAACCCCGCGCCGCCGCCAAAACCGCCAACCCAGCGAACAGTCAGCGGGCAAACGCAGGATGCGCTGCGCTCGCTGGCGGGCGAACTGCCCGACGACGCGCCGCTACGCGCGGCACTGGAACGCTTTGTCCGGCGCAGCCGGGGGGAATAAGGCTAGAGAATCGGCGCCAGCAGGCGCTCGACGATCAGCAACGCGAGAAAAACCAGCAGTGCCACCAGGCCGACACGGGTAAACACCCAGGCCCAGTGGCGATAGCGCGGATTGCCCGAAAGCAGGTAGAGGATCAGCGAGCCGCCGACCATCAGCAGTGCCAGCGCGCCGACCAGGCGAATCACGAACATCGCGTGTTCACACCGGCACCGGCTCGAACATGCCCAGCACGCCCGGCGCAGCCTGGCGCTCGTCCTCGAAGGTCACGACCTCCCAGGCGCTCTCGTCTTCGAGCAGCACACGCAACACCTGGTTGTTCAGCGCGTGGCCCGACTTGTGGGCCGAATAGGCCGCCAGCAGCGGCTTGCCCGCCAGGTAGAGGTCGCCGATGGCGTCGAGCACCTTGTGCTTGACGAACTCGTCGTTGAAGCGCAGCCCGTCGGCATTGAGGATGCGGTACTCGTCCATCACGATGGCGTTGTCCAGGCTGCCACCGAGGGCCAGCCCGTTGGAGCGCATGAACTCGACGTCTTGCACGAAACCGAAGGTGCGCGCGCGGGCCACGCCCTGCACGTAGGACTGGTCGGCAAAATCGACCGTCGCGTCGGTCACGGTGCGGTTGATGGCCGGGTGGTTGAAGACGATGGAAAAATCCAGCTTGAAGCCGTCGTACGGCTCCAGGCGCACCCACTTGTCGTCCTCACGGTATTCGACCGGCTTCCTGACACGCAGGAAGCGCTTGGGCGCGGCCTGCTCTTCGAGCCCGGCAGACTGGATCAGGAACACGAAGGGGCCGGCGCTGCCGTCGAGAATCGGCAACTCGGGCGCATCGACATCGACATGCACGTTGTCCACACCGAGGCCGGCCAGCGCCGACATCAAGTGCTCGACCGTCCCCACCTTGGCCTCGCCCTGCTGCAGGCCGGAGCACAGGCGGGTATCGACCACCGAATAAGGATCGGCGGGCAGATCGACGACCGGATCGAGGTCGACCCGATGGAAGACCACGCCGGTGTCCGGTGCCGCCGGGCGCAGCGTCATGGTGACCTTGCGGCCGCCGTGCAGGCCGACGCCAGTGGCGGAAATCGTCGATTTGAGCGTGCGTTGCTTGATCATGGTCTGTCGCGGTTCAGAGTCCGGGCGCCCGAAGAATCGGCACAGGCGCAATAAGCTGAAGTCTAGCATGCGGTGCACAACGCCCATTTCAAACGGCGACGGGCGCCTGACGCGCGGACGGGAGGCATCGTCCATGCGCCAGGCGCCCGCCGGGGCGATCCGCAGACCGGTCAGTCAGCCTGCTTGCGCAGGAAGGCCGGGATATCGTAGGTGCCCACGCCGCTGGCGCTCATCGCCTCGACCGTGGTGCGACGGCCGCTGCGAATCACCGCCGGCACATCGCTGTCCTGCGCGCCACCGCCGACCGGGCCGTAGGTACCGGTGCCCTGCACCACCTGCATGACCGGCTTGCTGGCCGACACCGCCGGACTGCCCAGGCCGGTGGCGACCACGGTCACGCGGATGCGGTCTTCCATGGCTTCGTCGAAGACGGTGCCGTAGATCACGAAGGCGTCCTTGGCGGCGAAGGCGCGCACGGTATTCACCGCTTCCTTCACTTCCGACATCTTCAGCGAGCGGCTGGCGGTGAGGTTGATCAGCACGCCACGCGCGCCGGACAACTCCACACCTTCGAGCAGCGGGCTGGCCGCGGCCTGTTCGGCGGCGATGCGTGCGCGGTCGATGCCGGCGGCTTCGGCCGAGCCCATCATGGCGCGGCCCATCTCGGCCATCACCGTGCGCACGTCCTGGAAGTCGACGTTCACCAGACCCGGGATGTTGATGATCTCGGCGATGCCACCGACGGCGTTGCGCAGGACGTTGTCGGCGGCGCGGAAGCCGTCTTCGAGGCTGGCGTCGTCGCCGAGCACTTCCATCAGCTTGTCGTTGAGCACCACGATCAGCGAATCGACATGGCTGGAGAGCTCTTCGATACCGCTGTCGGCGACACGGTCGCGGTTCTCGAAGTCGAAGGGCTTGGTCACCACACCGACGGTGAGAATGCCCATTTCCTTGGCCACTTCGGCCACCACCGGGGCGGCGCCGGTGCCGGTGCCGCCGCCCATGCCGGCGGTGATGAACACCATGTGCGCGCCGGAGATGGCTTCGGCAATCGCCTCGCGCGCTTCCTGCGCGGAGCAGCGGCCGGCTTCCGGCTTGGCGCCGGCGCCCAGGCCCGAGGTGCCCAGCTGCACCTTGTGCGTGGCCAGATTGCGCTTGAGTGCCTGTGCGTCGGTATTGGCGGTGATGAACTCCACCCCGTGCACGCCCTCGCGGATCATGTGATCGACGGCATTGCCGCCGGCGCCCCCGAGCCCGACCACCTTGATGATGGTGCCGGTCGGTTCCTTCTCAACGATTTCAAACATGTGCCTCGCCTCCTTGAAAAACGGCTTTAACGCCACTTTCTCGTCCGCGCATCCCGGTATCTAGTATTAGCTTGGCATTCTATAACTAAATACCGGGCAGCAACAGACGAACTACAAATTCATACAAAACCCTGCCCGAGAGCAGGCCCTAGAAATTCCGCTCAAACCAACCCTTCATGCGGTCGAACATCTGGCGCAAGTTGCGTGTTTCGCGCGCCTGGATGCCGCGGCGCCGCTGCGCCATCGCCTCGACCATCAAACCCATTGCGGTGGCATAGCGTGGCTGGCACACCACATCGGCCAAGCCACCGGCATACTGCGGCGCGCCAATGCGCACCGGCATATGGAAAATCTCTTCGCCCAGCTCGATCATGCCGTCCATCACCGACGCGCCGCCGGTGAGCACGATGCCGGACGAGAGCAGCTCCTCGTAGCCGCTGCGACGCAGTTCGGACTGCACCAGCTCGAACAGCTCCGACACGCGCGGCTCGATCACGTCGGCCAGCGCCTGGCGCGACAGCTTGCGCGCGCTGCGGTCGCCCACGCCGGGCACTTCGATCATCTCGGCCGGATCGGCCAGCGAACTCATGGCCACGCCGTGGCGGATCTTGATCTCCTCGGCCTCGGCCGTCGGCGTGCGCAGCGCCATGGCGATGTCGTTGGTGATCTGGTCGCCGGCCACCGGGATCACCGCCGTGTGGCGGATCGCGCCCTGGGTGAACACCGCCAGGTCGGTGGTCCCGCCGCCGATATCGACCAGGCACACACCGAGGCCCTTCTCGTCTTCCGACAAGGTGGCGTAGCTCGAGGCCAGCGGTTGCAGGATCAGGTCCATCACTTCCAGGCCGCAGCGGCGCACGCACTTGATCACGTTCTGCGCCGCCGACACCGCACCGGTGACGCTATGCACCTTCACTTCCAGCTTGACGCCGCTCATGCCGATCGGCTCGCGCCCGCCGTCCTGGCCGTCGATGATGAATTCCTGGGTCAGGATGTGCAGGATCTG
>QQUN01000020.1 GCA_008501585.1 Pseudomonadota bacterium
CCTACACGACGCGCTTCCGTGCTAGCAGGCGCGGGTCGAGGCCGATGTGCGGGTTGCCGGCGGGGTGCACATCGCCGTCGGCACGGTCCACCCGCACCGGTACCTCGCGCAGCGCCACCTGCGTGGCGGCCTCGAAGTAACCCGGCTGGCCGGGCTGGATGGCGCGGTTACCGGCCGCGGAGAGCACCGCCGGCAGCCAGCCGATCTCCAGCTCGGCGCCGTTGGCGACCACCAGGTCGGCCTGCCGCGCGCGGGCGATCAGCGAAGGCCGGGCCTCGATATGGTGCGGGTCCTGCCGGGCATGGGTGGCGACGAACACCGTCACCGCGTCGCCGCCGATGATGCGCGCCAGCGCGCCCCATTCGGGGAGCGTGGCGAAGACGTTGAGCCCGGCGCGGGCCGGGCCGGTCAGACCCAGGCACAGCAGGGCAACCAGAAAGCGCCGTGTCATCTGCGCCCCCTCAGAACCGGTGCGCGCCATGGGCGCCCAGGCTCATCACATACTGCAGCCACAGCTGGTTATCGGTCTCGCCGGCCATCGACTGGTCGCGCGCCAGCTGCAGGCGCAGGCGCGAGAACTCGCTCGGGCTCCAGTCCACCATCAGGCTGTTGCGCTTGGGGGTGTGGTTCTCGCGCGCGATGTTGGCGTTGTTGTCGCCGTAGTCGCGGGTGCCCGGATCGAGCCGGTCGTGGCGCAGGCCGACGCGCCACTGCGGGTGAAACTTATACACGGCCTGGGCATACCCGCCGCGCTGACGGGTGCGGTAGTCGCTGTCGACCGCCGTCGCGCAGGCGCTGCCCGCCTCGCCCGCGCAGCTCAGGTCGCCGTCCTCGCGGCGCTGGAAGACTTCGGCCTGCAGGGTCAGCGCACGCACGCCGGCGTTGCCGTCGGGCGCCCACTTCCACACCGCATCGGCGATCCACGTGCGGCTGCGGCCGGTGAAGTCGCCCGTCACCTCCTCGCCGCCGACATCCTCGAAGTGCGAGTGCCGGTCGGCGGCCCGCGCATTCAGGTAAGAGAGCCCGGCGCGCCAGCTGTGGCTGGTGCCGACGTCGCCGCCCAGGTGGGCGAAGATGGCGCTGCTGCCGATGCCGTTCACATCGCGGTCGGTGCCGGGAAATTTGCCGCCACGGCCGACCTCGACACCGACTTCGGCGAACAGGTCGGTGGGCAGCACCCACTTGAGCTGCAGGCCGTCGTTGCCGTAGTTGGCATGTTCGCCGAACAGCGCGGTGTACATCAGCGGCGCGTCGGCGAAGTCCCAGGCGTGGGCATGCTGGGCATTGAGGTAGCCGATCTCGGACAGGAAGCGGCCGCCGCGCAGGGTCAGGCCATGGCCCATGCCGGTGGTCTGGAACCAGGCTTCTTCCACCTCGACTTCGCCATCGGTGATGCCGAAATTGACCAGACCACGGTAATGGCTGTCGATGTTGGCGGCCAGCACCAGTTCAGTGTGGTCGAGCGAGAAGCCGCGCTCGCCGCCACCGTGATCATGGTCGTGGTCGGCCAGGGCGGCAAAGCCGCTGATGTGGCGCTCGTCGATGTCCTTCATCTTCCGGTACTGGCCTTGCAGGGTCAGCGAGACTTCGGGGTTGAAGCCACGCGGGCCGTCGGCATAGACGGCGGGTGCAGTCGGCGGGGCCGACGTGGCCTGGCGGGCCAGGCGGCTCTCCAGTTCGGCCAGCCGTTGTTCGTAGCTGTCACGCAGGGCGCGCACCTGGGCGCGCAGTTCATTGAGTTCGGCATCGCTGGCCGCCAGGGCCGGAAATGCGACGAGGCTGAGGGCGAGCGCCAGCGGCGCGCTCGGGACATGTTTGAAAACCATGGCAATCTGACTCCAATCGGGATGCCGCGCGCCGGATCACCGGCGCACGGGGGCACGCCCGGCACGCGTGGGGGCGTGGCGGGCAGGGGGTTTCATCGGTGAAATGGCGTCAGACGGGTGGCGGAGACCGGGCGCGTTGGCGTTCGCGCGGGCGGGGCGTGGTGCCGCGCCAGCGATGGCCGGCGTGGGGCAGGCCGGGCGCGGCAAGTGTCAGCCCGCGGGCCGGCGTGACGAGCAGGTCACCCAGTGCCGCAGTGGCCACGCAGTCGAGACAGAGCAGATCTTCGGCGTGATGCGAGCCCTCGCCGACGGCCTCATCGGCGGCGCTTTCGGCAAGGTGCGTCGTCAGGTGGCTCAGCGGATGCGCCCGGCCCTCGAACAGGGCCAGACACACGCACACCGCCAGCAGCGTGGCGATGAACGGGCCGAGACGGTGGACGCGACGCATCGGAATCCGCTCAGTCGCCGGTGTAGGGCTCGACCTTGACCGCCGAGATACGGTAGCCGGCATCGCCCAGGTCGGTCTTGGCGGCGGCCAGACTCAGCGTGCCGCTGACCCACACCGCGCCCATATCGGGGCCGACCGGCACCGGCTGCTCGGGAATCACATGCACCACCTGGTTGGCCGGCGGCGGCGGCACATGGATGCAGGCGCCGAAATACGGCACCAGCAGGAACTCGCGAATGTGCTTTTCGTCGCCCTCAAGACGCACCAGGAAGCCGGCCATGCGGATCTTCTGGCCGTTCAGCGCCGGCACCACCGGCGCCTGTTCCCAGGCCTGCTTGATCTTCGCCATCACCTCCATGGCGCGCGGGTCATTGTCCTGCAGGCTTTCCATGTCGAGCTGCTTGAAGATGGCGTTGGGGTCCCAGTCGGCCGGCATCAGGTCGTCGAAGGTGATGGTGCGGAAACCGCCGGCAGTCTTGGCGGCCGGCTTGGCGAGGCGGTCGCCGACGGCGTAGTCCGGCTTCGCCTGGGCCTGCGCATTGGTGCTCGAGAGGGCGAACCACGCCGGCACGGCGGCCAGGCCGAGCACGGCCAGTGTCATCAGGAATTTCGTTTTCATGTCGGTCTCACATGCGCACGGT
This sequence comes from Pseudomonadota bacterium, assembly GCA_008501585.1. GTDB lineage: Bacteria > Pseudomonadota > Gammaproteobacteria > Burkholderiales > Rhodocyclaceae > Nitrogeniibacter. Next base: position 2,916 of record QQUN01000020.1, read on the forward strand.
CATGCCGTCCGCGAGGGAATAGCGATAGGCGCGCCAGGCGGGGATCACGCTGGCCAGCAGTGCGGCAGCCACTACACCAGCCAGCCACACCAGTTCGCTCTGATCCACGAAACGGGGCACAAGTTGCACACCATGCTCGGCCATCAGCCAGGGCGCGATGCCGGCGCTGAGCGCCCACAGGCCGACCACGCCGAGCACGCAGCCGGCCACGGCCAGCAGCACGCTCTCGGTCATCAGCAGCACGAACACGTCGCCCGGTCCGGCGCCCAGGGCGCGCAGGATGGCCAGCTCGCGTCGCCGCGCCGACAGGCTGCTGACCAGCGTCGCCACCAGTCCGGCCAGCCCCACCGCGACGACAAAGGCCGAGACGGCGAGCAACACCCGTTCGACCACGCCGACCACGCGCCACAGCTCGTCGAGCGTCACGCCGGGCAGGATGGCCAGCAGCGGCTCGCCGTCCGAGGTGTTGATCTCGCGCTGCACGCGAAACACCGTGGCCCGTCGCTCCAGCCCGACCAGCGCCGCCGTGACGCGATTGGGGCTGAGGTCGAACTTGCCCACGAACTGCGCCGGGATCTCCACGCCCGGAATCCGGCTGCCGCCCTGCCAGTCGAGGTGGATGGCCTCGATCGCCGCCAGACCGACCAGCACCGAGCGGTCCACCGGCGTGCCGGTGCGCGCCAGCACGCCGGTGACGGTGAAGGGCTTGTCGGCATGCTCGGCCGCGGCGAACTCACCCGCGCCATGGCTGAGCACGATCTTCGCCCCCGGCGCGTAGCCGAGCCGGGCCGCCACGTCGGCGCCCACCACCGCGTCGAACACACCCTCGAAGGCCCGCCCGGCGGCAAAGCGCAGGGGCTGGCGGTTGCCGGTCTGCACATGGGCGAAGAAATCCGCCGTGGTACCGACCACGCGGAAGCCGCGGTGCGAGTCGCCCAGCGACAGCGGCACCAGCCAGGCCACGTCCTTGTGGGTGCGCAGGGCGTCGATGCGCGACCAGCTCACGTCATGCGTTGCGTCGCCGATGTGGAAGACCGAATACAACAGCAACTGCACCGCGCCGCTGCGCGCGCCGACGATCAGGTCGGTGCCCGACAAGGTGTTGGCAAAGCTGCTGCGGGCATCGTTGCGCAGGCGCTCGACGCCCAGCAGCAGGGTCACGCTGAGCGCGATGGCCACCAGCGTGAGCACCGTGGCCAGGCCGCGATTGCGCACGCTGGCGAGGGTCAGATGCCACAGCGGCAGCCTCATGCCGGGGCCTCCGCCGCAGCGTTGATCTCGCCCAACGCCACGCTGCGATCGAAACGACCGGCCAGGCGCAGGTCGTGGCTCACGAACAGCAGGCTCGCGCCCACCGCCGCGCACTCGTTCAGCAACAGATCGACAAAGGCCGCCTGCCGCGCGGCGTCGAGCGCCGACGTCGGTTCGTCGGCAATCACCAGCGCCGGCCCGCCGATCAGCGCCCGCGCCGCCGCCACGCGTTGCTGCTGACCGACGCTCAGCTCGGCCGCCGGCCGCGCCAGCAAACCGGTCGGCAGATCGAGATGCCCGGCCAGGCGGGCCACCGCCGCAGCCACATCACCGGCACGCTGCGCCCGCAGCGGCGAAAACCGGCAGGGCAGGGCGATGTTGTCGGCCGCCGAGAGATACGGAATCAGGTTGAACTGCTGGAAGATGAAGCCGATATGGTCGGCACGGAAACGGTCGCGGCGCGGCCCCGACAACGCCGACAGCTCGGTACCCAGCACCTGCAGCGAGCCGGCGTCGGCGCGCAGCACGCCGCCGATCAACGACAGCAGCGTGGTCTTGCCACTGCCGCTGGGGCCATGCAGAAACAGGCGCTCGCCGGCCGACAGCGTGAACCCGGCCATGTCGAGACAAGGCCGATCCGCGCCTGGCCAGCCAAAGCGCAGCGCCGACAGCGAGACCGCTGCCGCGCTCACCGTGCAACCGGCAGCGACCAGGTCGCCTGCGCCGGGCGCAACACGGCCTTGCCCTGGCCGGCCGCGGTGGCCGCTTCGGCATCGATGCGCTGCAACCGCGGGAAAGCCTTGAACAGGCCGACCGTCACCGAACTGAGCGCGGCGGGCTGGGCGCACTCGAAGACATATTCCGCGTCGGCGTCGGCGTGCGTGTCATGATCGCCATGTCCGGCGTGCGCTGCATCGCCAAAGGGCAATTCCACCGTCACCGAACCAAGGACACACTCCGCGGCGGCCGGCAAGCTCACCACCGCGGCCGCGTTCTCCAGCGCCCCACGCGCCTGCTGCAAGGCCTGCTTCTGTGTGTCGGTGCGCGGCGCGTGTTCAAAACCGACCAGGCTGTCGAGCGGGCTCTCGAAGCCGACGGTGACGGTGCGACCGTCCTGCACCAGGCTGAGGTGGGCCACGCCATGTTCATGGGCACCGCCAGCCGCCGTCGCCATGAAAGAGACAGTGAGCAGGCACAAACCACCGAAAACGGGCTGTGATTTCATCGCAGACATCCATCCATTCAGGGAATCGTGACAAGACGGTGCGCCCCGGAGGGCGTGTCTTTGGCTGGCGCAAATGCTACTATGTTGCAAAACCACCTGCAACTGACTTGCATGCCTATGTCGGATCACACCTCCCTCAGTCCTGCCGAATCGCTGATCGCCGCCCGGGGCGGTCGCATGACCCGCACCCGGGTGGCGGTGCTCGACGTGCTGCTCGCCGCCGAACAGTCGCTGACCCATGACGAGATCGGCGCAGCCCTGGCCGAACAGGGCATCAAGCACGACCGCGTCACGCTCTACCGCACGCTCGACTGGCTGGTTGAATCCGGCGTGGCCCACAAGATGGCCGGCGAAGATCGCGCCCGCCGCTTCGGCGTCGCCACCTCCGGCCCGCATGAACATGCGCACTTCCACTGTGACCGCTGCGGCAAGGTGGTGTGCCTCGAGGGCCTGCAGCCGGCGGTGGCGGTGAATCTGCCCGGCGGCTACCAGCTGGACCGCGCCGAACTGGTGCTGCACGGCGCCTGCCCGACCTGTGGCAAGGGCACATAGACGGTCCGATCCCTGCCTTGATTTAAACGCAACATTGTTGCAAACTTTGACCTGATTTCACGGAAGCTGTTGCATCCATGCCTTCGCATCCCCGCCCTTTTCATTCCCTGCTGACCCTCGGCGTCGGCGCCCGCCTCGCCATTGCGGCCGGCGCGGCGGCGGTGCTGTGGGCAGCCATGGCCTGGGCCTTGCTGTGAGCGCCGCCGCCCTCACCCTGACCGGCGTCAGCGCCGGCTACGGCGGCCAGACCACCGTGGCCGATGTGTCGCTGGCTGTGCCCGCCGGCGCGCGCGTGGCGGTGATCGGCACCAATGGCGCGGGCAAGTCCACCCTGCTGCGCACCATCGCCGGCGAGCTGCCGCTGCTGGCGGGCCAGATGCGTCGCTGCGAAACCTGCGCGCGCATGGGCTATCTGCCGCAGGCGGCCACCGTCGACCGGCGTTTTCCGATCACCGTGTACGAATTTGTCGCCATGGGCGCGTGGCAACGCATGGGCGTGTTCCGGCGCATGAGCCCGGCCGTGCGCCAGTCGATCGCCAACGCCCTGGAACGCACCGGCCTCGGCGCCGTGTCGCGACGCCCGATCGGCGAGCTCTCGGGCGGGCAGTTGCAACGCGCCCGCTTCGCCCGGCTGATTTTGCAGGATGCGGCGATGCTGCTGCTCGACGAACCCTTCGCCGGCGTCGACCGCCCCACGCGCGAGGCACTGATGCAGCTGGTCGACAGCTGGCACGCCGAAGGGCGCACCACGCTGGTGGTGCTGCATGACGTCGAACTGGTGCGCCAGCGTTTCGAACTGTGCCTGACCGTCGACGACGGCCACGCCCAACTCACGCCCACGGCCGAACTGCTCGCCGTGCGCCCGGCAGACGCCGGCACGGCACGTCACGATTTTCTGCGGAACGCCCTGCGCGCATGAACTGGCTGATCGACCCCTTTGAATTCGAGTTCATGCGCGGTGCACTGGCCGCCTGCGTGGCACTGTCGCTGGGCGCGGCACCGATTGGCGTGTTCATGCTGCTGCGCCGGATGAGCCTGATGGGCGATGCCATTTCGCACGCCATTCTGCCCGGCGCGGCCATCGGCTACCTGATCGCCGGCCTGTCGCTGGGCGCGATGACCCTGGGTGGCATCGTCGCCGGCGTCGCCGTCGCGCTGGCCGCCGGCGCCGTGGCGCGGCGCTCGGCCCTGCGCGAAGATGCCAGCCTGGCCGCGTTCTACCTCATCTCGCTGGCCATCGGTGTGCTGCTGGTGTCGCTGCGCAGCCGCAATGTGGATCTGCTGCATGTGCTGTTCGGCTCGGTGCTGTCGCTCGATGCCGACACCCTGCTGCTGATCGGCGGCATCGCCACGGTATCGCTGTTCGGCCTGGCGTTGCTGTACCGGCCGCTGGTCATTGAATGCGCCGACCCCGCCTTCCTGCGCCAGGCGGGCGGGCCGGGCAGCATCGCCCACATGGGGTTCCTGCTGCTCGCCGTGCTCAACCTTGTCGCGGGCTTTCACGCCCTCGGCACGCTGATGGCAGTCGGCATCATGGTGCTGCCAGCGGCGGGCGCCCGGCTGCTGTCCGACCGCCTCGACACGATGCTCGCGCTATCGGTGGGCTTTGCCCTCGCCGGCAGCGTGGGCGGCCTGCTGACGAGCTATCACCTCGACGTGCCCGCTGGCCCGGCGGTGGTGATGTCGCTCGGCCTGATCTACCTGACCGTGCTGCTGGCCAGCGCCGCGCGCCCGCGCCGGCACTGGTCGGCCGGAGAAGCCACCGCATGATGCAACGTTTCCTCATGGCGGGCCTGCTGTGCCTGCTGTCTGCCACCGTTCACGCCGGCAAGCCGGCCGTACCGGTGCTCGCCACCTTCAGCATCCTGGCCGACCTGGCACGCGAAGTCGGCGGTGAGCGGGTGGTGGTGACCAGCCTGGTCGGGCCGGACCAGGATGCCCACGGCTTCGATCCGCGGGCCTCGGATATCCGCCGCCTCAGCCGCGCGCAGCTGGTGATCGCCAACGGCCTCGGTTTCGATCCGTGGATCCAGCGCATGCAGGCGGCGGCCCGCTACAAGGGCCGCGTGGTCACCGTATCGGACGGCATCACGCCGCTGTCGGCAGAAGACACACACGCGGACCACGACCACGATCATGGCCACGACGCGCACGCGGGCGATGCCAGCGATCCGCATGCCTGGCTCGACGTGCGCCATGCCCAGCATTACGTCCGCGCCATTGCCAAGGCGCTCAGCGACATCGATCCGGCCGGCGCGCCCTATTACGGCCAGCGCACCATCGCCTATCTCAAACAGCTCGATGCGCTCGACGCCGAGCTGCGCCAAGGCTTTGCCGCCCTGCCCGACCACCGGCGCACGGTGGTGACGCCGCATGACGCCTTCGGCTATTTTGCCCACGCCTACGGCCTGCATTTCGTTGCTCCGGCCGGGCTGTCGAACGAAGCCTCGCCCTCGGCGGCCAGCCTGGCGACGCTGATCGAACAACTGCGCGCGCTGAAGGTGCCGGTGGTGTTCCTGGAGTCGTTTGCCGACGAGCGTCTGATCGAGCGCATCCGCGCGGCAACCGGTGCGCGCCGCGGCGGCACGCTGTACGCCGACGCGCTGGCCAGCGACGGCCCGGCCAGCACGTATCTGGGCCTGATGCGCCACAACGCCAATACCCTGCTCGCCGGCCTCGGCGCGCCATAAGGCCTTACTAGCGCTGGATCGCCCGCTCCAGCGCCTTGCGCGCCTCGGGCGCGCACATCACCACCAGCACCTGCCCCGGCACCAACGCGAAATCCAGCCCCGGATTGAAGTGGAAGCGGCCGTGCTCGCGCACGCCCAGCAACACCACATCGAAACCGGGCAGATCCAGCGAACCGACCGTGGTGGGCGCAAACGCGGCCGGCAGCGGAATGTCCTCCAGCCGGTGGGCGGTCTCCGAGCGCGCCAGGTCGTCCATGAAGTTGAGCACCCCCGGCCGCAGCATGGCCGAGGCCAGGCGCAGGCCACCGGTGAAATCCGGTGAAATCACCACGTCGGCGCCGGCCTTGCGCAGCTTGGGGCTGTTGCGCACTTCCATGCAGCGCGCCACCACGCGCACGGCCGGATTGAGCTGCTTGGCGGTGAGCGCGATCATCATGTTGCGGCCGTCGTCATCGGTGACTGCAAACACCCCCGCCGCACGGGCGATGTCGCCGGCGAGCAGGAGGTCGTCATCGCTGGCATCGCCGTCCAGGCTGAGCAGCCCGGGCTGGCGTTCGCGCGCGGCGACGAGGCAGTCGGCGTCGATGTCGATGGCCACATAGTGACGGTGGGTGGCGTCGAGTTCTTCGGCGATATTGCGGCCAACGCGCCCGAAACCGCAGATCAGGTAGTGGTTCTTGAGTTTGCCGATCTGCTTTTCCATGCGTCGCCTCCGCAGCGTTTCGTCCAGGTCGCCTTCGAGAAAGAACACCGACAAGGTGGTGAACATGAAGGTCACGGCGCCGAAGCCGACCAGTGAGATCACCCCGGTGAACAGCCGCGCCCAGACGCCGACGATGGGCACCACTTCGTCATAGCCGACGGTGGAGAGCGTGATCAGCGTCATGTACAGCGCATCGGACCAGCTCGTGCCGGCACCGCCAATGACGAGGAAGCCGATGGTGCCGATCAGCACCATCGCCAGCAGCACGCCGCCGGCCATGACGATGCGCCGCCGAATGCGGTCGAGCTGGCGGCTGCGGTGGACATGGGCCGGCAGTACGCGCGGCGCACCACGCCACAGGTGCCGGAAAAAACCGGTCAGATACACGCGGGACGGAGCCTCGGCGACAAGGGCAACCGGCACAGCATAAACGCCGACCCACCCGCCGACAATCGCTCAGCGCCGCCGGCAGAGCCCCCGCAGCGCCACCGCCGCGGCCACGCCGAGCGCATTGGCAAGCCAGTCCCACGGATCGCCCATGCGATGCGCCGTCATTGACTGCGCCAGCTCGATCAGCGCGCCATAGGCCAGCAGACCGGCGGTGAGCCGGCCGATGCGAGCCGGCCAGGCGAGGCCGCCGAGCACACCGAGCGCCAGAAAGGCCAACGCATGCTCGAGCTTGTCCTGCCAGGAAAACACCATGTGCCCGGCCGGCACCGGCGCCAGCGAGAGCACCAGCACCGCCGCCAGCGCCGCCCAGAAGAAGAGGCGCAGGACGGACGGCGTCATGTGCCGATCAGACCGCCGGCGTGGCCAGCTCGCCGCCGAGGATGCCGATCACGGCGGGAATCAGCTGGCGCAGCTCGCCGGTCATCAGCGCGAAATGGGCGTCGAACAGCTCGGCGGCGTCCTCGCTGCCGGCGCTGGCTTCTTCCTGCACCACGTCGAGGAACTGCAGGCGCTTGATCTCGCCCTTGTCGGTGAGCAGGAAGGACACGCGGTCATTCCAGGTCAGCGCCAGCTTGGTCGGCAGCTTGCCTTCCTGCAGATGGGTCTTGATCTCGTCGCCGTCGAGGCTGTGGCGCACATAGCGCACCGCGGCCTTGTCCTCGGTCACCGACTTGAGCTCGCAGTCCATGTCGATGGTGAAGTTGCCCGGCACGTCACCGCCGGCCAGCCAGTCGCTCATCGCCGCCACCGGCGAGGTCTCGGTACGCACCAGGGTCAGCGGGAAAGCATCGAGGCTCTGGCGCAGAGCTTCGAGGATGTCCTCGGCGCGGCTCACGCTGGCCACGTCGACCGCCAGCCAGCCGTCCTGCGGGTCGATCCAGGCATACACCTTGTTGCGGCGGGTAAAGGCGCGCGGCATGAACTCGCGCGTGACCTCGTCGCGCAAGTCCTTCATCTGCTTGCGGCCGGGCTTGAAGCCTTGTTCCAGCTCGATGCGCGCGGCGCGCTCCTCGGCTTCCTGCTTGACCACCGACGAGGGCAGCAGGCGGTGTTCGATGCCCAGCGCGATCAGCCACTGGCCACCCACGGCATGCACCAGCGGGCCATCGCCGCCGACCGGCGATAGCCAGCCGCGCGATTCGGGGTCTTGCGAGCCGCAGGGCATGAAACGGCGGCGCGCGAGCTGGTCTTCGAGTTGGTCGATGCGCATATCCCAGCGCACCGGCAGGCGATACAACTGCAGGTTACGGAACCACATGAGGAAAAGATCTCTTCTGAAACTATTCGGTACGGGTCGATTCGGCGATCATGCGCACCACCCGCACCGTGTCCACGTCGGACTGGTGATAGGCGGAGCGCACATACTCGACGTACTTGGCGTCGTCGCCGACGGTTTCCGACAGGGTGGTGCGGTAGGCAAAGCGCAGGAACAGCGCCGGGCCCGCCGGTTCGGGTTGTTCGACGGTGATGGTCAGCCGTCCGCCGGGGTGCTCGGCCGTGGCGGCGGATTCGAAACAGATCCAGTCCATCGCCTGCCAGCGCACCGCATCGTGGATCTGCACCTTGCCGAAACTCAGGCAACGCGTCAGTGCGGTCTCGCTGCGGGTGAGCACCTCGCAGCTATCCAGCCCGGGCAGGAAGGGGCGCGGGTCCTCGGCGCGGCACAGCAGGCCGAACCACACTTCTTCGCGGGTCAGATTCGGGATGGCGGGATCGTCGAGGTTGTTGACCTCGACCAGATGTTCGAACTCCAAGACACCAGCTCCAGTCGGTTGAGGCGGGAGTGTAGCGTAAAGCGTGGGGCCTTTCGGTAAACTGTGTCCATGCAAATCGCTCGCCTCCTCCAAACCCAGGGCTTCGGCAGCCGCAAGGAGTGTCGTCTGCTGGTCAGTGCCGGCCTGGTCACCGTCAATGGTGTGTGCATCGACAACCCCACCGCCGAGGTCGATCCGGCCGGGCTGGTGTTCACCGTCGATGGTGAAGAATGGGCCTATCACGACAAGGCCTACCTGATGCTCTACAAGCCCGACGGCGTCGAATGCAGTCGGGCGCCCAAGCATCACCCCTCGGTGTTCAACCTGCTGCCGCCGCAGCTGGGCGAACGCGGGGTGCAGACCATCGGCCGGCTCGACCACGACACCACCGGGCTGATCCTGCTCTCCGACGACGGCCAGTTCATTCATGTGTGGAGTTCGGGCAAGAAGCAGACGCCCAAGCGCTACCGGGTGACCCTGAAGCATGCCCACACGCCGGACATGCTGGCCGCCCTGCGCGCCGGGGTGGAACTGGTCGATGAGCCGGGCGAGCTGGTCGCGGCCGTGAGTGTCGAGGCGATCGACGATCACACGATCTGGATGACCATCACCCAGGGCAAGTACCACCAGGTCAAGCGCATGGTGGCCGCTGCCGGCAACCGGGTCGAAGCGCTGCACCGCGACCGCATCGGCGGGCTGGACCTGCCCGCAGTACTCGAACCGGGCGACTGGGCCTGGCTCACCGAGGCCCATATCGCCGCTCTGGCCGATTTTCCCGACTTCGACTGACCCCTCCCCCTGGCGCGGTCGTCCTGATCGCGCCACGCCCCATCTGTTCTCGTCTGCCCCGACGCTTCCGCCGGGTTCCGCTGGCCTTCTGCAAGTTCATCATCTGTGGTGCTGGCACATCGTATGTGCCGGTACCGGCCTGTGAATGATTCTTGCTGCGCATTGGGTTTTGAGCCGATGTCCATCGTCGTGGGCGTGTGTCTGACCGGCGCAGCCTGGTCTTGCCGTTGGGTTTCTGCTGGCAAGCAAAGCCGGTTTTCAAGCCCCCAGGCTTTTGTCTACAGGGGTGTTAACGGTTTTATTTATATAAATAACAATAATGTTTACGCTCACCGACTTTCTGTGGAAATGCAGTTTTTCATTATATTTTTCAGTGACTTGAATCAATGATAAGTCTGGTGATAAGCCTGCCCCCGGCGTGTGGGTGGATTGTCGATGGTTTTTGACGCCGTCCGTAAACGGCGGCTTGTCCACAATTCGTCCCATGGAAGCCCGGCCACTTGCGTACAGTCGGCCGATCTGAGGGAGCGTTAGCCAATGCAGTGGGACATTTTCTGCCGGGTTGTGGATAACTTTGGGGATATCGGTGTGTCGTGGCGGCTGGCACGCAGCCTGGCCGCCGATGCCGGGCAGGCGGTGCGCCTCTTTGTCGACGACTGGTCCACCTTACGCCGCTTGCTCCCCGTTGCGCCGCCGGTGCCGGCACCGTTCATCGCCGGGCAGGTCTGCGTGCTGCCGTGGGCGCTCGCCGAGTCATCGCCCCGGGTTGCCGAGGTGGTGATCGAAGCCTTCGCCTGTCACCTGCCCGCCGCCTACCTCGCCGCCATGCGTGCGGCACCCAGGGCGCCGGTGTGGATCAACCTGGAATACCTCAGTGCCGAGGACTGGATCGAGGCCTGCCACGGCCTGCCCTCGCCCGACCCGGCCACCGGTCTGGCCAAGACCTTTTTCTTTCCAGGCTTTAGCGCGGGCACCGGGGGCCTGATCCGCGAGCCCGGCGTCTTTGTGCGTCGCGACGCTGCGCAGGGCCCCACCGGCCGGGCGGACTGGCTGGCCGAGTATCCGGTGGCGGGCGCGGTGGCGTCGGCGCAGTGGGTCTCGCTGTTCGCCTACGACAACCCCGCGCTGGCCGGCCGGCTGGCCGACTGGCGCCAGGCCGACCGGCAGGTCGTGTTGTGGGTGCCCGAAGGCACGGCGCAGCGCGCGGTGGCGCAGATCATCGGCGAACCGGCCCTGGTGTCGGGCGAGGTCCGCCGGCTGGGTGCGCTGACGGTGTGCGCGCTGCCCTTCCTGCCAATGGAGACCTACGATCGGCTGCTGGCGCTGTGCGATGTGAACTTCGTGCGCGGCGAGGATTCCTTCGTGCGGGCGCAATGGGCCGCCCGGCCGTTCGTGTGGCAGGCCTACCCGCAAGCGGATGCCGCGCACCTGGACAAGCTGGAGGCATTCCTGCAGCGCTATCTGGACGGTGTCGATGCCGCGACGGCCGGTGCCGTCAGGGCGTTCTGGCGCGAATGGAATGGTGATGGCGGGGCGACGAGCGCCTGGCCGGCCTTTGAAAGCCACTGGCCCGCGCTGGCGCGCCATGCCCGGCTGTGGTGCGATCGCATCGGGGCGACGGACGGTCTGGTGGAGAGACTGGTGAAATTTATTGTTCCCGACGTAAAATAGCGGGTTTTAAATGACGAGCAGCCGCTGCTGCTGTCCGAAGACCCTCAGGTAGACCCGATGAAAACTGCTCAGGAACTGCGCTCCGGTAACGTGATCATGGTGGGCGGCAACGCGCTCGTCGTGCAGAAGACCGAATACAACAAGTCCGGCCGCAACGCAGCGGTCGTGAAGATGAAACTCAAGAACCTGCTCACGGCCGCGCCGTCGGAGTCGGTGTACAAGGCCGACGACAAGTTCGAAGTCGTCCAGCTCGAGCGCAAGGAAGTGACCTACTCCTACTTCGCCGACCCGATGTACGTGTTCATGGACGCCGACTACGAGCAGTACGAGGTCGAAGCCGACAACATGACCGACGCCCTCAAGTACCTCGAGGACGGCCTGGCCTGCGAAGTGGTGTTCTACAACGGCAAGGCGATCTCCGTCGATCTGCCCAACTCGGTGGTGCGTGAAGTCACCTACACCGAGCCGGCCGTCAAGGGCGACACCTCCGGCAAGGTGCTCAAGCCGGCCAAGATCGCCACCGGTTTCGAGCTGATGGTGCCGGCCTTCGTCGAGATCGGCGACAAGATCGAGATCGACACCCGCACCGACGAGTACAAGAACCGCGTCAAGTAAGACCGCAGCGCATGACGACGACGAGGCCCGCAGGGGCCTCGTGTCGTTTCCGGGGCGGATGGATTTCAAAAGGTGTCGGCAGGCGTGTCCGGCCGTTGGCCCGCTGCCAGCTGTGGGACAATGGCCGGGTCGATCGGCAAGGCCGGAATAAACGCGGGAGGCTGGGAATGGGCCGGGTGCCCCTGATGTGCGTGTTGCTCGGTGCAGTCATGCTGGGTGGGTGCGAACCGGAACAGGTGACCGAGCCCGAACCGGTGAGCGACGAGCGCCCCGACCCGACACTGCGCGATGCCGGTGTCGCTGCGCGCGAGGCGCTCGAGAAGGCGGGCGAAGCGCTCAGGAAACTCGGTGGTGCCGCCAGCAATGCCGCAGAAGACGCCCTGCCCGAGCCGCCCGCCGTGGTCCAGCCCGCCGCGCCGGTCGAAGAGCGCAGCCCGGAACCCATCGACGAAGCCAGTGAGGACGCCGCGCCCGAACTCCGCGATTCCGGCGCTGCCACGGCCGAAGCCGCCGCCCGCTTTCTCGAAGCCACCCGCAAGGCCGCGGCCAAGGTCAAGGAAGCCGGCAAGGACGTGGTCGAAGCCATCCGTGAAGACCGCCCGGCCGATGCACCGGCCGATCCCGCCCGCTAAGATGAGGCGTTCCCCATCGTGACTTCTCCCGCGCCAGTGGCGCCCGCCGCCGTCAGCCGCAGCTGGCGCGAGGTGATGCTCAACCGTCGCATGCTGGTGTGCATCTTCACCGGCTTTGCCTCGGGCCTGCCGCTGTACCTGCTGCTCAACCTGGTGCCGGCCTGGCTCAAGACCGAAGGCCTGTCGCTGAAGGCCATTGGCGCCTTTGCGCTGATCCAGTTTCCCTACACCTGGAAATTCCTCTGGGCGCCGCTGCTCGACCGCTTCGGCATCCTGCCGGTGCTCGGGCGCCGGCGCAGCTGGATGCTGGTGACCCAGCTCGGCCTGCTGGCCGCCATCGCCTGGCTCGGCCGCCTCTCGCCCACCGAGCAGCTCACCCTGGTGGTGGCGCTGACCGCGGTGATTGCGCTGTGTTCGGCCACGCTGGACATCGCGCTCGACGCCTTCCGCCGCGAGATCCTGTCCGACGAAGAACTCGGCCTGGGCAATGCCATCCATGTGAACGCCTACCGCATCGCCGGCCTGGTGCCGGGCTCGCTGTCGCTGATCCTGGCCGACCACCTGCCCTGGTCGCAGGTCTTCCTGATCACCGCCGCCTTCATGCTGCCGGGCATGGTCATGACCCTCATGGTGCGCGAGCCCGCCGCCGCCGAGCGCCGCCCGCGCACCCTGCGCGACGCGGTGGTCGAGCCCTTCCACGAGTTCTTCAGCCGCCATGGGGTGCAGTCGGCCTTGCTGGTGCTGGCCTTCATCTTTCTCTACAAGCTCGGTGATTCGCTGTGCACCGCGCTGGCCACGCCCTTCTACCTCGACATGGGCTACAGCAAGACCGAGATCGGCGTGATCGCCAAGAATGCCGGGCTGTGGCCGATGGTCATCGGTGGCATCCTCGGCGGCATCTGGATGGTCAAGCTGGGTATCAACCGCGCACTGTGGCTGTTCGGCGTGGTGCAGATCGTCACCATTCTCGGCTTCGTGTGGCTGGCCTGGCTCGGACCGGCGCCCTCGGACGCGACCCGGCTGGTGGTGCTGGCCACCGTCATCGCCGGCGAAGCGGTGGGCGCGGGGCTGGGCACCACCGCCTTCGTCGCCTACATGGCACGCACCACCCACCCCGCCTACTCGGCCACCCAGCTGGCCTTGTTCACCAGCCTGATGGCGGTGCCGCGCACCTTCATCAATGCCTCGGCCGGCTGGCTGGTCGAGGGCATGGGCTGGTTCAATTTCTTCCTGTTGTGCTTCGTCCTGGCCCTGCCCGGGATGCTGCTGTTGCTGAAGGTCGCGCCGTGGCATGCGGCGCCGACGGCTTCCCTGAGGACCGATCCATGAGTGCGCCCCATCCGCTCATCGCCGCGGCGAAAGCCCTCTCCGACCAGGTCGATACCTTGCGTTTCTCGGCGCCGGTCTCGCATGTGTACAACCCGCTCGACTACGCCTGGCCGGTGCACGAGGCCTATCTGCGCCGCTTCGGCAGCGGCCGCAAGAAGGTGGTGCTGGTGGGCATGAACCCCGGCCCCTTCGGCATGGTGCAGACCGGCGTGCCCTTCGGCGAGATCGCCGTGGTGCGCGACTGGATGGGCCTGTCCGGCGCGGTCGGCCGGCCGGCGCTGGAGAACCCCAAGCGCCCCATCGAGGGCTTTGACTGCCCCCGTTCGGAAGTCAGCGGCCGGCGCCTGTGGGGCCTGTTCCAGGAACGCTTCGGCAGCGCCGAGGCCTTCTTTGCCGACCATTTCGTGGCCAACTACTGTCCGCTGGCCTTCTTTGACGGCGGCCGCAACCTCACCCCCGACAAGCTCCCGGCCGCCGAGGCTGCGCCGCTGCTGGCCGCCTGCGATGCGCACCTGCGCGCGCTGGTCGAAGCGCTGGCACCCGAGTGGGTGATCGGCGTCGGCGCCTGGGCCGAGCAGCGCGCCGCCACGGTGACGGCGGGCCTGCCGGTGAAGATCGGCCGTGTGCTGCACCCCAGTCCGGCCAGCCCGGCGGCCAACCGGGGCTGGAGCGAGGCGGCCACGCGCCAGCTGCGTGCGCTCGGGGTGTGGGCGGACTGAGATGCTGCGCATCGGCGTCGACCTGGGCGGCACCAAGATCGAGGCCATCGCGCTCGATCGCAGCGGCCGGGTGATGGCGCGCGAGCGCATCGCCACGCCGCAGCACGACTACCCGGCCACGGTGCGCGCCATCGCCGCGCTGGTCGATGGCCTCGAGGCGCGACTCGGTGTGCGTGCCCGGGTCGGCGTCGGCACGCCGGGGGCGATCTCCACCGCCACGGGTCGGATCAAAAACGCCAATTCCACCTGCCTCAACGGCCAGCCGTTGCAGCATGACCTGCAGCGCGCACTTGGCCGCGAGGTTCGCATCGCCAACGACGCCAACTGCTTTGCCGTGTCTGAAGCCACCGACGGCGCAGCGCGCGGCGCCGGCGTGGTGTTCGGGGTGATCCTCGGCACCGGCGTGGGTGGCGGCCTGGTCGTCGATGGTCGGCCGTTGGGCGGTGCCAATGGCATTGCCGGCGAGTGGGGCCACAATCCGCTGGTCGACGCCGAAGCAGGCCCGCCCTGTTATTGCGGCCGGGCCGGTTGTGTCGAGACCTGGTTGTCCGGGCCGGGCATGGCGGCGGATCATGTTCGTCATGGTGGCGAGGCGCGCGATGCGGCCACCATCGCCGCGCGGGCCGAGGCCGGCGATGCGGCCTGTGAGGCGACACTGCAACGTTATGTTGATCGCCTGTCGCGCGCGCTGGCAGGGGTCATCAATATCGTGGATCCTGAGGTGATCGTGCTCGGCGGCGGCCTGTCGTCGATCACGCGTTTATATACCGAGGTGCCGGCACGCTGGGGCCGGCAGGTGTTTTCTGACCAGGTGCTGACCCGCCTGCTGCCGCCCGTGCATGGCGACAGTTCCGGCGTACGCGGTGCGGCCTGGTTATGGCCGCTGGAGAATGACGAATGAGCAAGGTGCTGGGCGGGCCGGTGACGGTGTTTGCTGGCGGGTTGCGGCCATTGCCGCCGGAGGGGCAGATGACCGGCATGTTCAAGACGCAGCTGCGCGCGCCGGTGTGGGTGGGTCGCGAGGGCCTGGCCGGTGATGCGCAAGGCGACCGGCGCTACCACGGCGGGCCGGACAAGGCGGTCCATCTCTACCCGGTCGATCACTATGCGCGGCTGGTGGCGGCCTTTCCAGCGCTGGCCGGCGAGGTCGGGCCGGGCACGCTGGGCGAGAACCTGTCGGTGGCCGGGGTGGACGAGGCCGGGGTGTGCCTGGGGGATGTCTTTGCGCTGGGTGCGTGCCGCTTGCAGATCACCCAGCCGCGCCGGCCGTGCTGGAAGATCGATCACCGCCTCGGTGTCAGTGGCGCCTCGCGCCGGGTGGCCGACGATGGCATTACCGGCTGGTATTTCCGGGTGCTGACCGAGGGCGAGATCGCGCCCGACGACACGCTGCAGCTGGTCGAGCGACCCAATCCGGACATCTCCGTTGCCCGTCTGTGGGCGGTGGAAACCGCGCACCGGCCGGCCGTGGACGATGTGCGCGCGCTGTCGCAGGCCGTGGGCCTGTCGGCGGGCTGGGCGCAGAAGCTGCGCCAGCGGGCCGACTGGCTGGAACGCCATGCCGAGGAAGGGAGCCCTGAATGATCGAGATCAAACGCCAGCCGGACGGCCACCATGAATGCAGCAGCGAGTTACCGCCTGCTGTTCGCGCGGTGAAAAAGCCCATCCCGCTCGATGTACGGCGCATGCCCGAGGCCTTTGTCGTCGAGACACTGGAAGGGCGCATGCAGGGCAAGGCCGGCGACTGGCTGATCACCGGCATCGACGGCGAGATGTATCCGTGCGATGCGGCGATCTTCGCCAGAACCTACGATGTGCTGGATGACGGCGATGCGGCCTGAGGGCGCTTAAACGTCCAGCGGATCGACATCCACCCGCCAGCGCAGCTCGCGGCCGGCGGGGAGCCGGTACAGGCGCGGCACCCACACCCCGAGAAACTGTTGCAGCGCGGCGCGCTCGGTCGCTTCGACGAGCAGTTGCGCGCGTTCGCGCCGGGCCAGGCGGTGCAGGCGCATGGGCACCGGGTCGTAGAGCATCAGCGCGGCGGGCAGGTCGGTGAGCGCGTCGTCGCGCGCGCGTTGCAGGAAGGCAATGGCGTCGTCGAGCTGCGGGGCGTCGGCGCCGAGCATGGCCTGGAAGGTGAAGGGCGGAAAGCCCGCCTGCCGGCGTTCGTCGAGCGCCAGGCGGGCATAGGCGTCGGCGTCCTGGCGCTTGAGGCACTGGAACAGCGGGTGGTCGCCGAATTCGGTCTGGATCAGCACCTCGCCGGCCAGATGGCTGCGCCCGGCCCGGCCGCCGACCTGCATCAGCTGCTGAAACAGGCGCTCGGGCGCGCGGAAATCCGAGGCATACAGCGCCGCGTCGGCACCGACCACGCCAACCAGCGTGAGGCGCTCGAAATCATGCCCCTTGGCCATCATCTGTGTGCCGACCAGGATGTCGACCTCACCGGCATGGATCTTTGCCAGCAAGGCCAGCCAGTCGCTGCGGGAACGGGCCACATCGCGATCGACCCGCAGCACCCGTGCCGTGGGGAAGCGTTCGGCCAGATGCGCCTCGAGTTTCTGCGTGCCGCGGCCAAGCGGCTGCAGATCCTGCTCGCCGCAGTCGGGGCAGGCGATGGGGATGGGGCTGTCGAAGCCACAGTGATGGCAGCGCAGCCGGCGGTCGGTGAGGTGCACCACGCGGTTGGCGGCGCAGTGCGGGCAGGCGCTGACCCATTCGCACGACGGGCAAGCCAGCACCGGTGCAAAGCCTCGACGGTTGAGAAAGATCAGGCTTTGTTCCTTGCGCGCCAGGCGCTGCTCGATGGCCTCGATCAGCGGCTTGGAGAGGCCGCCGTCGAGCCGCGCGCGGCGTGTGTCGATCAGGCGCACGGTGGGCAGTTGGGTGGCGATGGCGCGGCGGGTCAGGCGCAGGTGGCGGTAGCGGCCTTCGGCGGCATGGCGCCAGCTCTCCAGCGAGGGCGTGGCGGTACCGAGCACGATCGGCACGCCCTGGTGGTGGGCGCGCCAGACGGCGACATCGCGCGCCGAGTAGCGCACGCCTTCTTGCTGCTTGTAGGACGGGTCGTGCTCCTCGTCCACGATGATCAGGCCGAGCCGCGGCAGCGGGGTGAACACCGACAGGCGGGTGCCGAGTACGATGTCGGCGTCGCCCTCGAGCGCCCGCAGGAAGCCGCGCGAGCGGGCCATGTCGCCGGCGCCCGAATGCAGGGCGACGATGCGCGCATGGGGGAAGCGCTCGGTGATGCGCGACTCGAACTGCGGCGTCAGCGCGATCTCCGGCACCATCATCAACACGCTGTGGCCGGCGGCCAGGCTGCGTTCGGCCAGGCGCAGATAGACCTCGGTCTTGCCGGCACCGGTCACGCCCTGCAACAGGACCGGCAGGAAGCCGGGCGGGGCGCCGGTGATGGCGTCGAGGACGGCGGCTTGTTCGTCGGTGAGGGTCGGCAGCCGGGGCGGGGTCAGCGCGGGGTTGGCCGGCGCCGCCGGATAGACCCACTGCCGGCGCAGCAGATCGGCGGTGGCGTCGCCGTCGGGCCACTGGCGGGCGACGGATTTTCGGGTCGGGCCGGCCTCGGCCAGCGCTGCGAGATGGCGCCGGGCCTTGGAGGGGCGGCCGCCTTCGTTCAGCGCGGTGTGGCCGGCCGGGGTCAGGGCGAGCAGTGGGTCGTCGTCGCGGATGTCGACGGTGGTGGCGCGGCGCAACTCCGGCGGCAGGGCCAGCGCCATCACCTCGCCGACCGGGGCATGGTAGTAGCGGGCGACGAAACGGGTCAGCGCCAGCCAGTCGGCACTCATGGCCGGCGTGTCGCGGAGGATCTGTTCGACCGGTCTCAGGCGCGCCGGGGCAATGTCGCTGCGGGCTGGCAGCTCGACCACGATGCCGGTCTCGATGCGGCGGCCGAAGCGCACGCGAACGCAGCGCCCGACATCCGACGGGACGGCATCTTCACACGTGTAATCAAAGAGTTGCGGTACCGGGACAGGGATCGCAACGCGAACGATGCTCATGGAAAGCGATGCCTGCTTTAACGTAACTGTTTAAAAACATCAGCTTACGTCACGTTTAAGAGATTGATTCTTGGAAAATC
Organism: Pseudomonadota bacterium; assembly: GCA_008501585.1. GTDB lineage: Bacteria > Pseudomonadota > Gammaproteobacteria > Burkholderiales > Rhodocyclaceae > Nitrogeniibacter. Next base: position 21,395 of record QQUN01000020.1, read on the forward strand.
GACTAAGCCTTTGCCATCAAACCGCAATCAACACTTTGCCCCACAGCTTGTGGATAACTTTGTGAGCAAGACGGGGAGATGTCAGCTAACGCCTTGATTCATTGGTGTGGCAAATTCCTGAATTTCCCGAAAAACCATATAAAGACGTTATAAAACAGCAGCTTGCGTTGTAATGCAAATGCCATCTGCGAACAGTGCGCTGTTCATGAGACAGCCGCCCTCTTGTGTATAAGTCAACCCCGAAAACACGATTATTCCGGTTGACGGAGCGATTTTTTTCTGGGGTTGGACGCCCCCGGCTGAGCCGCCGGGGGCGGGACGATCAGGCGGACTGGCGCAGCTGCCGGCTGTGCTGGTGGACGGTGTCGACCAGCACGGTGACGTTTTCGGGCGGCGTGAACTGCGAGATACCGTGGCCGAGGTTGAAGACATGGCCGGCGTTGGGGCCGAAGGCGTCGAGGATGCGACGGGCTTCGCGCGCGATGGTGTCCGGCGTGCCGAAGAGGATGGACGGGTCGAGGTTGCCTTGCAGGGCGACCTTGTCGCCCACTCGCTGGCGGGCGTCGCCGATGTCGATGGTCCAGTCCAGGCCGACGGCATCGCAGCCGATGTCGGCGATGGATTCAAGCCACAGGCCGCCACCCTTGGTGAACACGATGTTGGGCACGCGGCGGCCATCGGCCTCCTTGGTGAGGCCGGCAACGATGCGCTCCATGTACTGCAGCGAGAACTCGCGGTAGGCCGCGTGCGAGAGCACGCCGCCCCAGGAGTCGAACACCATCACGGCCTGGGCGCCGGCGGCGATCTGGGCGTTGAGGTAGGCAATGACCGCCTCGGTGGTGACATCGAGGATGTGGTGCAGCAGCTCGGGCCGGGTGTAGGCCAGGGTCTTGATGTGCTGGTAGTCGCGCGAGGAGGCGCCTTCGACCATGTAGCAGGCCAGCGTCCAGGGGCTGCCGGAGAAGCCGATCAGCGGCACGCGGCCGTCGAGGGCACGGCGGATCTCGGACACCGCGTCCACCACATAGCGCAGCTCGCCGTGCGGATCGGGCACGGTCAGGGCGCGGATGGCCGCTTCGTCACGCAGCGGGCGTTCGAAGCGCGGGCCTTCGCCTTCGGCGAAATACAGGCCGAGGCCCATGGCGTCGGGCACGGTGAGGATGTCGGAGAACAGGATGGCGGCGTCGAGCGGGTAGCGCTCGAGCGGCTGGAGGGTGACTTCGCAGGCCATCGAGGGGCTCTTGCACAGCTGCAGGAAGCTGCCGGCCCGCTTGCGCGTTTCGCAGTATTCGGGCAGGTAACGGCCCGCCTGGCGCATCAGCCACAGTGGGGTGTAATCGGTGGGTTGGCGCAGCAGCGCGCGCAGGAAAGTGTCGTTGCGCAAGGGGCTCACAGCGGTGTCCTTGTTCGTCTTGATTCGGTCAATGGGCGATTATCCGGCTTTTGTCGTCGGACTGACACCGATCGCGTCAAATTCGTGTGGATTACTTGCGCCAGAAGGCCGGCGTGAGCACCACCAGCAGGGTAAACACTTCGAGCCGGCCGATGATCATCGCGATCGAGCACACCCAGGTCTGGAAGTCGGTGAGCCCGGCGTAGTTGCCGGCCGGACCGATGCTGTTCATGCCGGGGCCGGTGTTGTTGATGCAGGCGATGACCGCCGAGAAGGCGGTGACCATCTCCAGGCCACTGCCGCCGAGCAGCAGGGTCAGGATGATGATGCTGACCATGTACATGAAGCCGAAGGCCAGCACGGCATGCAGGATGCTGTTGGGTACCACCGCGCGGCCGAGTTTCACCGGCCGGACCGCCTGGGGATGGAGGGCGAGCAGGATCTCGCGGAAGACCTGCTTGTAGAGGATGATCGCCCGTACCATCTTGATGCCGCCGCCGGTCGAGCCCGAGCAGGAGACGAAGCTGCACAGGAAGAGCAGCCACAACTGGCTGAACACGGGCCAGGTGCCGTAGTCGGTGCTGGCCAGGCCGAGCGAGGTGGAGATCGAGACCACCTGGAAGGCGACATGGCGCAGCGTGGTGGGCAGCGACATGGCACCGGGCTGGAGCATCAGGAAGGCCGTCAGCATCAGGATGCTGCCGACCAGCACCAGCGCGAAGAAGCGGACCTCGGTGTCCTCGTGGTAGGGGGCAAGGCTGCGTTTGTGCAGGGCGCGGTAGTGGGTGGCAAAGCTGAGCCCGGCGGCGCAGGCAAAGACGATGACCACCGCTTCGATCAGCACGCTGTCGTAGTGGGCGATGGAGTTGTCCCAGGTGGAGAAGCCGCCCAGGCCCATCACCGAAAACGCATGGATCAGTGCCTCCCAGCCCGGCATGCCGGCCAGCCGCAGGGCAATGGCGCAGGCGACGGTGAGCAGGGTGTAGGTGACCCACAAGGCCTTGGCCGTTTCGGTGATGCGCGGGGTGAGGGAGGATTCCTTCATTGGCCCCGGCGCTTCGGCGCTGAACATCTGCCGGCCGCCGATACCGAGCAGCGGCAGGATGGCGACCACCAGCACGATGACGCCCATGCCGCCGATCCAGTGCAGGAAGCAGCGCCACAGGTTGATCGACAGGGGCAGGCGGTCGAGGCCGGCGAGCACGGTGGCGCCGGTGGTGGTCAGGCCCGAGGCGGCTTCGAAGTAGCCGTCGGTGATCGACAGCTCGGGCTGGTACAGCACCAGCGGGAGCATGGCGAACACCGGCATGAACAGCCAGGTGGCGGTCACCAGCAGGAAACCGTCGCGGGTGCGCAGGTCGCGCCGGCTGTGGCGGGCACTGAACCACAGCGCCAGGCCGACGCCGAAGGTGATCAGCATCGACTCGTCGTAGGCGGTGGTGGCACCGTCGCGGAGCAGGAAGGAGACCACCAGCGGAAAGCCCATCAGCAGGCCAAAGATCATGGTGATCAGCCCGAACGCACCGATGACCGGGGCGTAGCTTCGGACGTTCATCGGCGTTGTTGCCCTATTTGCGCCAGAAGGCGGGGGTCAGTACGACGATCAGCGTGAACAGCTCGAGACGGCCGAGCAGCATGGCGAAGGCGCAGACCCAGGTCTGGAAGTCGTTGAGCACGGCGTAGGTGCTGGCCGGGCCGACGGCATTGAGGCCGGGGCCGGTGTTGTTGAGGCAGGCAATGACGGCGGAGAAGGCGGTGATCAGCTCCAGCCCGGTGGCCGAGAGCACCAGCGTCAGCGACACGATGGTGACCATGTAGATGAAGCTGAAGGCCAGCACGGCGTGCAGGATCTTGTCGGTGACCTGGGTCTTGCCCAGGCGCACCGGCTTGATGGCATTGGGGTGGATGGCGCGCACCACCTCGCGGAACACCTGCTTGTAGAGGATGATCGCGCGCATCAGCTTGATGCCGCCGCCGGTGGACCCGGAGCAGGCGATGAAGCTGCCGAGGAAGAGGATCCACAGCTGCGCGAACATGGGCCAGAAGGTGTAGTCGGAGGTGGCAAATCCGAGCGAGGTCGACAGCGAAATGGTGTGGAAGGCGACGTAGCGCAGGGTGTTGCCAAAGCCGTCATACACATTGAAGGTGCTCAGGTAGAGGCTGAGCGCAAGGATGCTGACGGCGAGCACGCCGAAGTAGAAGGGCAGCTCGGGGTCGCGCAGATAGGCTTTGGGCGAGCGTTGGCGCAGGGCCATGAAGTGGGTGGCGAAGTTGATGCCCGAGAGCAGGGCAAAGGACATGGCCACGAGCTCGATGGGCACGCTGTTGAAGTGCCCGAGGCTGGCGTCCTTGGTCGAGAAGCCGCCCAGGCCCATGATCGAGAAGGCGTGCATCAGGGCATCCCAGAACTCCATGCCCACCGCGTTGAGCCCGATGGTGCAGGCCACGGTGAGCAGCAGGTAGACCACCCACAGGCCCTTGGCGGTTTCGGCGATGCGCGGCGTCAGGCTGGATTCCTTCATCGGGCCCGGTGTTTCGGCCTTGAACATCTGCCGGCCACCGATGCCCAGCAGCGGCAGGATGGCCACCGCCAGCACGATGACGCCCATGCCGCCGATCCAGTGCAGGAAGGTGCGCCAGAAGTTGATCGAGATGGGCAGGCTGTCGAGCCCCGACATGACCGTGGCGCCGGTGGCGGTGAGGCCGGAGGTGGCCTCGAAGTAGGCGTCGGTGAAGGACATGTCGGGCAAGTAGAGCCACAGCGGCAGGGCGGCGAACAGCGGTAGCGCGACCCAGGTCAGGACCACCAGCAGGAAGCCGTCGCGGACGCGCAGGTCGCGCTTGCGTTTGCGCGTGGCGACCCACAGCAGCAGGCCGGCGGCAAAGGTGATGAGGATGGACTCGTCGTAGGCCCCCAGCGCGTTGTCGGCGTGGAACCACGACACCGACAGGGGAATGCCCATCAACAGGCCGAAGATCAGGATGATCAACCCGAGCGGGTTGAGGACCGGATAGTAGCGGCGCATGTCAGCGGCCGGGCACCGGGCGACAGGGGGCGGGGGCGAGGCGGGCGGTCGGCATGGACGAGGTCATCGGCGATGCGCGGCGCTCAGAAGAAGGAGAAATCCACCTGGAACAGCTTCTCGACCTGCCGTACCAGTTTCTTGGAGGTGCAGAAGACGATCAGGTGGTCTTCCGGCTCGATCACCGTGTCGTGGTGGGCCATCAGCACGTTGGGGCGGCCCGGGCTGTCCTCGGTCGCCCCTTCCATGCGCACCACGGCGCCGATGGTGGCGCCGCGCGGCAGGCGGATGTCCTCGATGGCGCGGCCGACCACCTTGGAGTTCTTCTCGTCGCCGTGGGCGATGATCTCCAGCGCTTCGGCGGCGCCGCGACGCAGGCTGTGCACGGCCACCACGTCGCCGCGGCGCACATGCGCCAGCAGCGAGCCGATCGAGGTCTGGGCCGGGGAGATGGCGATATCGATATGCCCGCCCTGCACCAGATCCACGTAGGACTTGCGGTTGATCAGTGCCAGGGTGCGGCGCGCGCCCATGCGCTTGGCCAGCGAGGCGGACATGATGTTGTCTTCCTCGTCGTTGGTCAGCGCGACGAACATGTCCATCTCGTCGATGTTTTCGTTCTCGAGCAGGTTCTCGTCGGTCGAGTCGCCGCGCAGCACCAGGGTGTTGTGCAGCTCGATGGCGATGGCTTCGGCGCGGCGCTTGTCGTACTCGAGGATCTTGACCTCGTAGTCGCTCTCGATGGCACGGGCCAGGCGCAGACCGATGTTGCCGCCGCCGGCGATCATGATGCGGCGCATCGGGCGGTCGATATGGGTGAGTTCGCGCATGACCCGGCGGATGTTCGCCGAGGCGGCCAGGCAGAACACTTCATCGCCCGGCTGGATGAAGGTGTCGCCCTCGGGGATGATCGGCTCGCCTTGGCGGTAGATGGCCGAGACGCGTACCTCGACATTGGGCATGTGGTAGCGCAGCGCCTTGATCGGATGGCCGACCAGCGGGCCGCCCTCGAAGGCGCGCACGGCGATCAGGCTCAGCGCGCCATCGGCGAAGTCGACCACCTGCAGGGCTTCGGGGAACTCGATCAGCCGGCGGATGTAGTCGGTGACGATCTGCTCGGGGCAGATCGAGAAGTCCACCGCGAAGTTGTCCAGGCTGAGCAGCTCGGGATGGTCGACGAAATCGGACGAGCGCAACCGGGCAATCCGGGTGGGCAGGTTGAACAGGGTGCGGGCAATGCGGCAGGCGCAGAGGTTGGTCTGGTCAGACTGGGTGACCGCGATCAGCAGGTCGGCGTCTTCGGCACCGGCCTCCTTGAGTACCGAGGGCGAGGCGGCGTTGCCGCACACCGTGCGCAGGTCGAGCCGGTCGCGCAGCGTGGCCAGGTGGTCGGCATCGGTGTCGACCATGGTGATGTCGTTGGCTTCGGAGACCAGGTTTTCGGCCACCGAGGCGCCGACCTGTCCCGCGCCGAGAAGAATGATTTTCACGTGTCGAGTGGCTGCGCCGCGGTGAAAGTGGTGGGGATTCTACGCCCTTTGTTTGAGAGGGTGCCAGCGTTTTGTGCGGCGCACAACCCGCACCGAGTCACGCCCCGTCGCCCCGCCGGCCGGTCTGGATGCCCAGCTGCTTGAGTTTGCGGTAGAGGTGGGTGCGCTCCAGGCCGGTCTTTTCGGCCAGGCGAGTCATGTTGCCGTTCTCGAGGCGCAGGTGGTAGTCGAAGTAGATGCGCTCGAAGGCCTCGCGCGCCTCGCGCAGCGGCAGGTCGAGGTGCAGGCCGGCCGATGCCGGCTGCGGATCGAGCATGCGATGCACGTCCTGGTGGCCGATCTCCTCGTCCAGCGTGCCCAGGGCGAGCGAGCGCACGGCGGCGCGCAGCTCGCCGTAGCCGCCCGGCCAGGCGTGGGTGCGCAGGACGTTGAGAGCGGCGGTGCTGAGTTTGTGGTTGGGGACCTCACCGGCCTCGATCAGGTGGATCAGCAACTGCTGCGCAAGATCGGGAATGTCGTCGCGGACATCGGCGACGGAGGGGACGGGCAGGCTGATCTCGAACAGGCGGTGGACCAGGGCGGGCTCCCAGCCGGCGCTCTCCAGGGCGTCGGGGGTCTGGTCGGTGACGGCCACCAGGCGCAGGTCGAAGCGGTCGAGGCGGTCCAGCGCAAAGGCGAGGTTCTTTTGCTGGGGGCGGGACAGGCGGGCGAGTTCGGGGACGTACACCGCGCCGCCCTGATGTTTTTGCAGCAGCTCGATGTCGAGCGGGCCGTTGATGGTGCTCAGGTCGAGCCAGCTGTCGGTACGCCGGCCGGGCAGGCTGCGCGCGGCCAGCTCGGCCAGCGAGCCGGCGCCGACGCGCAGCAGCAGGTGGCGTGAGCGGGCGCTGATCTGTTCGAGCTGCTTGCGCAGGTCGCGCAGCACGGTGGAGCGCGGAAAGGCCTCGAGCGTGAGGGCGGCGACGGGCTTGATGCCGCCGCTGGGCTGGGCGGTCATGGCGCGTTTGACGGCGGCGAGCAGCTTCTGCAGCCCGATCGGCTTTTCGAGATAGTCGATGGCGCCGATGCGCGTGGCTTCGACCGCGGTGTCGATCGTGCCGTGGCCGGACATCATGATGACCGGCATGTTGAGCTGTCCGTTGGCCGACCATTCCTTGAGCAGGGAAATGCCATCGGCATCGGGCATCCAGATGTCGAGGAGCACCAGGTCGGGGCGTGCGGCGTGACGGGCGGCGCGGGCGCTCGCGGCATTGTCGGCCAGGCGGACGGTGTAGCCCTCGTCGCGGAGGATTTCGGAGAGCAGTTCGCGAATGCCGACTTCATCGTCGACGATCAGGATGGATGGCATGGTGTCAGCGTGTTTCCGTGATGGCGGCGCGCAGGTGCAGACGGACTTCGGCGCCGCCGTCTTCGTGGTTGATCAGGCGGATGTCGCCGCCGTGCTCGTCAATGATTTTTTTTACGATCGCCAGGCCAAGGCCGGTACCGCGGGCCTTGGTCGTGAAATAGGGTTCGAACGCGCGGCCGAGCATGTCGGCCGGAAAGCCCGGCCCGTTGTCTCGCACGCTCAGGCGGATACGCCCATTCTCGCGCGCGGTGGTCCGGATGACGATGCGTCCGCCGGTGTGCTCGGCCAGGGCGTCCTCGGCATTTTGCAGCAGGTTGTGGATGACCTGGCGCAGTTGGGCGGCGTCGCCCTGTACCGCGGGCAGCGCCGGCGCCAGCTCGGTGTCGATGCCGACGCGAGCGCCATCGTAAAGGGCGAGCACTTCGCGCACAAGCGCGTTGAGGTCGAGTGTGGCCAGAACCGGGGCCGGCAGGCGGGCGTAGTCGCGGAAGGCGTTGACCAGGTTCTTCATGGCCTCGACCTGGCTGACGATGGTGCCGGTGGCGCGTTCGAGCATGGCCTGGCCGTCGGCGTCGAGGCGCGGCGCCAGCTTCATGGCGAGGCGTTCGGCGGAGAGCTGGATGGGGGTCAGGGGGTTCTTGATCTCGTGCGCCAGACGGCGGGCGACTTCGGCCCAGGCGGCGGTGCGCTCGGCCGCGATGAGGTGCGAGATGTCGTCGAAGACCACCACCGAGCCGCCGCCCGCGGCCTGTGGCAGGGCGGTGCCATGGATGAGCAGGGTCTGTTCGCCGCCGTCGGCCGCGCGGACTTCGATCTGCTGGTGCCACTCGGGCTGGCCGGCCGCCAGCGCGGCCATCAGCGCGTCGCGCAGGTCGGTGTGGCTGGGCCAGTCGGCGAGGGTGAAGTCCTCGTAGCCGTCGAGCGGATCGTCGAGGATTTCGGTGGCGCCGCGGTTGGCCGCGCGCAGGGTGCCATCGGCGGAGAAGGCGAGCACGCCGGCGGAGAGGTTGGCCAGCACGCTCTCGAGGTAGCTGCGCGCGGCCTCGACCGCTGCGCGGTTGCGCTCGGCCAGCGCGCGGGCTTCGTCGAGCTGGCGGGTCATCTGGTTGAAGGACTGGGTGAGCACGCCGAGTTCGTCATGCGCCGGCAGCGCGCGGCGGGGGCTGAAGTCGCCCTGCGCGACGGCTTCGGTGCCCTGGGCGAGGATGATCAGCGGCTTGGTCAGCTTGCGCGCCAGCACGAAGGCGATGGCGATGGCGGTGAGCAGGGCGAGCAGCAGGGCCAGGGTGAGCGTGAGGCTGTAGATGCGCTTGAGCCCGGTGCGGCCGATCGACAGCTCCTGGTAGTCGCGGTAGGCGGACTGCACCGCGTTGGCATGGCGGCTGAGGGAGTCCGGCACGGGCTGGACCAGCTGCAGGTAGGTGGGCTCGTCGGCGATGCTGCGATTGGGGACGGGCACGATCACGCGCAGCTCGATGCGGCCGTCGGCATCGGCATCGACGAACAGGGTGCGCTGGCCGTTGCGGGCCTGGCGCATCTGGTCGGGGTTGGGCAGTGTCGGCAGGAAGGTGCTGACGGTGTTGGAGGCCGTGGCGTGGATGCGGCCGGCGCTGGAGAACAGCGTGGCGCTGTCGACCCCGGCCTGCTCGCGCAGGCGGTTGAGCCGGGCGGTGGCCAGTGCCGGGGAGTCGGACAGGCTCAGGGCCATGTCGCCGGCGTGGTTCTGCAGCTGGCGGCCGAGGTAGTCCAGCGAGGTCTGGCCGAGGGCGATGCCGCCTTCGAGGGCGGCGTCAACGCGCACGTCGAACCAGGTCTCGATGCTGCGCACCACGAACTGCAGCGAGACGGTGTAGATCAGCACGCCGGGGACGATGGCCATCAGGGCGAAGAAAGTGAGCAGTCGCAGCTTGAGGCGCGAGCCAAAGACCTTGTGCCGGCGATCGGCCAGCAGTTGGCGGACCTGCACCGTGACCAGGCCGGCCAGCGCCACGGCAACGAAGCCGTTGATGGCCAGCAGATAGGGGTAGCTGTCGGCGAACATGTCGGTGTTCGCGGTCGCGGTGGCGAGCAGGAACAGCGAGATCGCGGCAATGGCAGCGGCGACGATGAGGGCGATGCGCTTCATTGTGCCGAGACCCCGGCGCTCAGGAAGGTCCAGTTCATCCAGTCGGTGTCGATCGACCAGTCGCGGCTGCCCAGGGCGGACACCTTGAAGGGCCGGGGCAACAGGTCGGTGTCGAGGCGGAAGCGCAGTGCCACCTTGTAGGACTGGCCGGGCTCGAGTGCGTCGACGCCGGCGACACGCCAGCGGCGTACACGCGTCATGGTGCGTACCGCGGCGTCGAGATTGTCGAAACTCTGGTGGAAGCTGCCGATGGCGAGGCGGAAACTGCGGGTCAGGGCGTGATAGGTGATGCGGTAGTTGAGCGTTTCGCTGACGACGGTTTCGTCAAGCCAGTACCAGCGGGGCGATTCGATGCGCGCGTCGAGCAGGAAGTAGACCGCGATGCCGTGGCGGATGGCGTCTTCAACCCGGGGGTTGAGGGTCACGTCGATGTCGGCATTGATCACGTAGTCGGCGTCTTCGCGCTGGATTTCGCCATAGGCGATGCGCGCCGGCGTCTGGGCCTGCACCGGCCATGCGATCAGCGACAGGACGAAGCCGATGAGCCGCAGCAGCCGGGGAAAATCAGCGCGCCTTCTCGAGCAGGGCGTAGTAAAAGCCGTCGTGTTCGGCATTGGGCAGCAGCTTGTGCTCCAGTCGGCCTTGGATGGCAACCCGTTTGGCATCGCCGTGACGGGCGCAGAAGCGTGAGATCTGCTCGCTGTTTTCGTCGTCGAAGATCGAGCAGGTCACGTAGAGCATTGTGCCACCGGGGGCGAGCGTTCGCCACAGGGCGTTCAGGATGCTGGCTTGCTGTGCGGCAAAGCCGGCGATGTCGGCCTCGCGGCGCAGCCATTTGATGTCGGGGTGGCGGCGGGCGACGCCGGAGGCCGAGCAGGGGACGTCGGCCAGAATGCGGTCGAAGGGGACGCCGTCCCACCAGGTCTCCGGGCGGCGGCTGTCGCCAACCCGGACATCGGCGTGCAGACCGAGGCGATTGAGGGTGTCGTCGATGCGGCGGGCGCGGACCGGATCGAGTTCGAGCGCGGTGAGCGTGATGTCGGCGCGTTCGAGCAGGTGGGCGCTTTTGCCGCCGGGGGCGGCACAGGCGTCGAGGACGCGGTCGCCGGGCCGGGGGGCGAGCCACTGCGCTGCCCATTGTGCCCCGGCGTCCTGGACCGAGAAGTGGCCGTCAAAGAAGCCGGGGATTCGGTCGACCGGTACCGGCGTATCGAGCAGGAAGGCGCCGTTGTCGAGGCGGCGATGCCCGAGACCGGCCGCGGTGAGGGCGTCGGCGGCCTGGTCGGATGTGGTCTTGCGCAGGTTGGCACGCAGCGCCATGGGCGGATGCTGGTTGCCGGCATCGAGGATGGCGGTCCAGTCGTCGGGGTGGGCGCGACGAATTTTGTCGATCCACCAGTCGGGATGGCAATAGCGCGACGGGGGCTGGCTGTCGAGCGTGGCCTCCAGCGCGGCGCCCTGGCGCAGGACATTGCGCAGCACGCCGTTGGCCACGGCTTTGAGACCGGGGGCATGTGCGCCGATGGCGGTGACGGCCTGGTCGACCACCGTGTGGGCGGTGTCGGGTCGGGTTGCCAGGCGGTGCAACGCGACGAGCAGGATGGCCCGCAAGCGGGTGGGCAGGGGCTTGGTCAGAAAGCGCAGGAGGGTGGCATCGCCCCGGCCATGGGCGCGCAAGGTGCCGTAGGTGAGGTCGAGCACGGCGCCACGCACCGGTGCCGGCAACTCGCCAATGCGCGCGTTCTGTTGCATCTCGGTGAGGGCCTTGCCGTCGATGACGCCTTCGATCAATGCGGCGGCGGTGTCGATGGCAAAGGCCAGGCTGTCGGGGACGAGCCGGGTCGGGGCAGTGGGTTTGCGGCGCTGGCGGGGCGGGGTGGGTCGGGTCATGGGGCGAGCAGATCGCGCAGGTAGTTGGGTTGGGCAAAGGCGGCCCGGTGTGTGTCGCCGTTGTAGTACTGCAAGTGGTCGATGCCGCGCTGGCGCACGCGTGCGTCCACGGCTGACGGGTCGAGTGCGAGCGGATCGAGGGTGTCGGATGCGCAGGCCATGCCCCACAGGCTGCCGTACAGCGGGACGTAATGAAAGTGCGGGCGAACGCAGGCAAAGACGCTGCGCAGGCGCTTGACCAGCGCAGCGACCCGCTCGCCCTGGAAGACCGGGGCGCCGAGGTGGAGCGAGAGCGCCCCCTGGGGGGCGAGCAGGCGCTTGCAGTCGGCGAAGAAGGTCTCGGTGTAGAGCGCTTCGGCCGGGCCGATGGGATCGGTGAGATCGAGCACGATCAGGTCGAAGCGCTCGCCGTTGGCCGGTGCGGTGTGGCGGACATAGTGGAGGCCGTCGGCAATCTGCAGGTCGAGGCGCGGGTCGTCGAGTGCGCCGTTGTGAACCCGCGGCAGGTGCTGGCGGGCAATGTCGACGACCTTGGCGTCGAGCTCGACCAGGGTGACGTGTTCCATCGTCGGGTATTTGAACAGCTCGTCGGCAGAGCCCCCATCGCCACCGCCAATGATCAATGCGCGGGCGGGGGCGTCCTGGGGTATGCAGGGGACGTGGATGAGATTCTCGTGGTAGAAGAACTCGTCGCCTTCGGAGGTCATGAAATAGCCGTCGAGCCGGAACAGGCGGCCGAACTGGGGGGTGTCCCACACTTCATAGGACTGGTACGGCGTCGTTCCGGACTCGATCAGGCGGCCCTGTTTCAGGTAGTGCCCGGCGTTGTCGTTGAGTGCCTCGGTCAGGCGGTCGTCGTCAGCGGCCATCGGGGCGCATCCTTGCTCTCATGCGGTTGCGGGGAGTTCGCCCCGCATGACGTCTTTTTCCATCACTTCGGCCGGTTGCAGCAGGGTGATCAACTGCTGGAAGACGGCACGGGCGCGGTCGCTGTTGTCGCGGGAAAAGTTGCAGACGTAGACATCGAGGGTGACCGCACGGGTTTCGGGCCAGGTGTGGATGGCCACATGCGACTCTGCCAGGACCACGGTGCCGGTGACGCCGGCCTTGTCGCCGTTGTCGTGGCTGAATTGATAGAAATAGGCGCCCAGTGGCGTCAGGCCCGCGTCTTTGCAGAAGTCGACGCAGCGTGTTTCGAGCACATCGCGATCCAGAAGTACGGCGGGTTCGCAGTCGCACTGGTACAGATCGGCAATGAGATGAAGACCTTGCATGGCATCCCCATCCAATGTTGGAAAAACGTTGGATTTTAACACCTTGGGGGAGGTCGGGCCGTCTGGTGGTTCCACGTGAAACAGCGGCGCAGGTGGTGCTCAGGCGAACATGTCCCACGCCATCCGCGCAATGAGGGCTGACACCACCAGCAGGAAGAATCGGCGGACAAAGCGCGTGCCATGCTTGAGCGCCATGCTGCTGCCGGTGATGGCACCGGCGAGGTTGCAGGCCGCCATCAGCAAGCCGACCTTCCAGAGGATGGCGCCGCTGCCGGCAAAGAAACTGATGGCCGCAAGGTTGGTTGAAAAGTTGAGAATCTTCGCGCTGGCCGATGCATGCAGGAAGTCCATGTGCAGCGCGCGGATCAGCAGGAAGATGAAGAAGCTGCCGGTGCCGGGACCGAAGAAACCGTCGTAATAGCCAATGGCCAGGCCGATGATGATGATGCGGCCTTGTGTCGTGCGAACCGGCAGGGCGTCACCCGCGTCGGTGCCGAAGTACGGGCGCAGATAGGTGTAGAGCGCGACGGCAATGAGCAGTACGAGCACCACGGGCCGGACAAGCGAGGGGTTGAGGTAAGCGACGGATTTGGCGCCAAACCAGGCGCCGATGAGCGCGGCGGCAGCGCCGGGGAGTATCACGCGCCAGTCGAGTGTGACGCGACGTGCATACTGGACGGCGGCGCTTGCCGTGCCGACGATGCTGGCGATTTTGTTGGTACCGAACAGTGTGGCGGGCGCGTGTTGGGGCAGGCTGGAGAACAGGAGAGGGATCTGGATCAATCCGCCGCCGCCGACCACCGCATCCACAAAGCCTGCAAAAAATGCCCCTGCACCGAGCAGTAGCCAAAGCGCGTCTGTCATGTCATTCCGGTTGTTTCACGTGAAACAGCGAGTGGGGTGTGGTGCGTTTGCGGTGTGGCGGCAGGCGGTGCCGGAGCTACTTGCCGATACAGAAGCGGGAGAAAATCTCACCCAACAAGTCGTCGGCGGTGAACTCCCCGGTGATGTCACCAAGGGCATCGTGGGCTTCGCGCAACTCCTCGGCCATCAACTCCAGGGCATCACTTCGGGCCATGGCATCGCGGACGTGTTGCAGGGCCCGGTTCAGTGCCGTGATGTGGCGCTTGCGGGCGAGGAAAACGTCTTCCCCGTGGGGGTGCCAGCCGGCCAGTTTGAGAAGGTGATTGCGCAACAGGGCGATGCCGTCGCCGGTCTTGGCCGACAGGCGAATCCGGGTCGTGGTGTCGTCTTCAGACAGCAGGGTGTCGACACCGGCCAGATCGCATTTGTTCTCGACCGTGATGCGCGCGACGCCTGACGGCAAACGGGTGTCAATTGCCTCGTCTTCGGGCGTGGCCCCGGTGCGCGCATCGACCAGCCGGATAATGACGTCAGCATCGGCAATTTCCTTCCAGGTGCGCTCGATGCCGATGCGCTCGACCGTGTCGCCGGTGTCGCGCAGGCCGGCAGTGTCGATGATGTGCAGGGGAATGCCGGCCAGCTGGATGGTTTCCTTGAGCGCGTCGCGGGTGGTGCCCGCGATATCGGTGACGATGGCGCGTTCATGGCCGGCGAGCTGATTGAGCAGGCTGGACTTGCCGACATTGGGCTGGCCCACGAGAACCACATGCAAGCCCTGGCGTAGCAGGGCGCCTTGCTCGGCGCGGTCGAGCACATCGGCCAGCGATGTGGCGATGGCCTCCATGCGCTCCATGGCGCGTGCCGCGGCGAGGAAGTCGATCTCCTCTTCGGGGAAGTCGAGCGTTGCCTCCACCAGCATGCGCAGGTCGATCAACTGATCGCGGACCTTGGCGATGGCTTCCGAGAAGGCGCCGCTGAGCGAGCGCACGGCGGAGCGGGCGGCGGCCACGGTAGAGGCCTCGATCAGGTCGGCCACGGCCTCGGCCTGGGCCAGATCGAGCTTGTTGTTGAGGAAGGCGCGGCGGGTGAACTCGCCGGGTTCGGCGAGCCTGGCGCCAAGCGACTGGGCGCGGTCGAGCAGCAGTTGCATGACCACCGGGCCGCCGTGGCCGTGCAGCTCGATGACGTCTTCGCCGGTAAACGAGTGCGGGGCGGGGAAGTAGAGCAGCAGGCCTTCGTCGATCAGGCGGCCGTCGGCATCATGAAAGGCACAGAAGCTGGCGTGACGCGGCGGGGGGATTTGGCCATTGCCGAGGGTGGCGGCCAGTGCGCCCAGCGCGGGGCCGGAGATGCGCACGATGCCGACGCCACCGCGCCCGGGCGCGGTGGCGATGGCAGTGATGATGTCAGGTCTTCTGCCCACTTTCGATCATCTTGGTGATCTGCCACTGCTGGGCGATCGACAGGGTGTTGTTGACCACCCAGTACAGCACCAGGCCGGCGGGGAAGAACAGGAACATGAAGGTGAACACGATCGGCATGGCCATCATCACCTTGGCCTGCATCGGATCCGGCGGCGTCGGGTTGAGGCGCATCTGGATCAGCATGGTGGCGCCCATGATGACCGGCAGGATGAAGTACGGATCCTTCACCGACAGGTCGGTGATCCAGCCCAGCCACGGCGCCTGGCGCATCTCGACGCTGCCCAGCAGCACCCAGTACAAGGCAATGAAGACCGGGATCTGCACCAGGATCGGCAGGCAGCCGCCGAGCGGGTTGATCTTTTCCTTCTTGTAGATCTCCATCATCTCCTTCTGCATGCGCGCCTTGTCATCGCCGTGCTGCTCCTTGAGGCGCTGCAGGCGCGGGCCGAGGGTGCGCATCTTGGCCATCGATTTGTACGAGGCGGCCGAGAGCGGGAAGAAGATCAGCTTCAGGCAGATGGTGACCAGGATGATGGCCCAGCCCCAGTTGCCGGTCAGGTTGTGGAACCACTGCAGCACCCAGAACAGCGGTGCGGCGATGACCGTCAGCCAGCCATAGTCGACCACCAGGTCGAGACCCGGGGCGATGGCTTCGAGGTGCGCCTGCTCCTGCGGGCCGGAGTAGAGGCGGGTGCCGACCGTGGCGCTGGCGCCCGGTGCGATTTCCTCGACCGGCAGGATGGTGCCGGCGGTGTACAGGCGGTCGTTGATCTTGCGGGCGAAGTACTCGCGCTGCACACCCTGCTCGGGCAGGAAGGCGCTGACGAAGTAGTGCTGCACCATCGCCACCCAACCGTTGTCATCCTTCTTGGCGAACTTGGCGCTGCCGTCGGCGATGTCTTCGAAGCTGACTTTCTGGAACTTGAGTGCGTCGGTGTAGAAGGCCGGGCCGGTGAAGGTGCTCACGCCCATGGCTTCGGTGGTCTCGGCCGCCTCGCCGTCGCGCTGGAACTGGAAGTAGGCATCGGTGCGCACCGGCGCGTCGCTGCCGTTGCGGATCTCGTAGGCCACGTCGATGACGTAGCTGTCGCGATGGAAGGTCAGCAGCTTGCTGACGCTGACGCCGTTCTCGGCCGGCGCCTCGAGGCGCACAGTCAGGGACTTGGCGTCGGCGGCCATCACCTGCTCGCCTTCGGGCAGGGTGAAGCGCGTCTTGTGATTGGGCAGGCCCTGGCCGGTCAGGCCGGACTGCGCGGCATAGATGTGGCGGGTGCCGTTGTCGAGCAGGACATAGTTCTTGCTCTTGTCGGCCGTCGCCTTGTGGCGGGTCAGCTCCAGGCGGACGATGTCGCCACCGTCGGCAGACACGGTGGCCACCACCGAGTCGGTACGCACGGTCAGCGTCGGGGCGGAGCCAGTGGCCGCCGTCTCGACCGGCACGCTGCCGCCGTTGAGCTGGGTGCTCGCCTGCGGAATGGCGGTATCGGCACCGGCCGTCACGGCTGCGCCATTGGCGGCGACCTGGGCGGCCACCGGGGGCGCGTTGTGCTTGGTCCAGCCTTCCCACAGCATGAAGATGGAAAAGGCGAAGATCGTGAGCAGGATGAGGCGACGATTGTCCATCGAAACGAGACCGTAGTTAGCAGGTTAGGGAACCGGGTCGTGCCCGCCGTGACACCAGGGGTGACAACGCGAGACCCGTTTGGTCGCCAGCCAGCCGCCGCGCAGGGCGCCGTAACGGCTGATGGCTTCGACCGCGTATTCCGAGCAACTGGGAACGAACCGGCAATTGCTGCCCAGCATCGGGCTGATCGCGTAGCGATAGGCCTTGAGCAGGGCAAGCAGCAGTGTTTTCATCCCGGTAGTCGCCTCAGCAGGCCAGACAGATCCTCGTGCACGCTGGTGCGTGTGGCGTCCGTCAGTGGCCGGTGCAGCCGGACGATCATGTCCAGCGCCGGTAGTGTGCCACGTTGCAGGCGAAAACCCTCGCGGACCACACGTTTGATGCGATTACGCTCGACCGCGCGCCGTGCCAGTTTCTTCGCCACCACCACGCCGAGGCGGGCTGTCGTGCCGCCGTTGGGGCGGAAATGCACGATAAGATAGCGACCTTTTATTGCACGCTTAAATGCAAAAACGGATGAATACTCATCCGTTTTTCGCAATCGGTAAGCGTCGCGGAAATGAAGATCAGGCTGATCGGCATCCGGCGACCGGTCGTCCACCTCAGACGGCGAGGCGATGACGGCCTTTGGCCCGACGGGCACGGATCACGGCGCGACCACCGCGGGAACGCATGCGAACGAGAAAACCATGGGTGCGCTTGCGCTTGATAACGGAGGGTTGGTAGGTACGTTTCATGTTGACTAGCCAAGTGTTAAGTCAAACCGGGGATTTCAACCTAATCACCTTGTTTTGTCAACGATTCTTTTTGGACGGGCTTGTGGATAAGTCTGTCGTGCCGGGGTAGAATCGTCCTTTGCCTGCCAAGCCACCAGCGCAAGCGGTTCGTCAGAAACCGGCGGCAGACTTCCCGAGAAACAGAGAACGGCCGTGGCCCACCGGCGTGGCCGGTACGTACACGGACCATGTTCCCACATCGATGTGACCCACCAAAGCTCGTGACGCAAGACTTCTGGACCTTCTGCCTGACCCGCCTGCAGGGCGAGTTGCCGCCTCAGCAATTCACCACCTGGATCAAGGCCCTGCGCACCGATGAGGGTGCGTCGGCGGATGCGGCTGCGCCGGCAGTTCACCTGGTGGCGCCGAACCGGTTCGTGTTGCAGTGGGTGCGCGAGCGCTATGTGCGCCGCATCGGCGAGCTGGGTGAGGAGTTCTACGGCGCCCCGACCGAGGTGGCCCTGAGCCTGCCGGTCAATGGCGAGGCCGTGCGTCGGCCATTGCGGGTGGCTGCGCCGACGGCGTCTGCCCCTGCGCCGGCACCCGCTCCGGCCGCGGTGCCGGCCGTGGCGCCGGTGGTTGCCATGGCGCCGCCGCTGGCCGAACCGGTCAAGGCCGAGCCGGCGCGTCGTGCGCCTGCGGCGGCTACGTCGGCCTACGACAAGACCCGCCTCAACCCGGACTTCACCTTCGACACCCTGGTCACCGGCCGCGCCAACGACCTGGCCCGTGCCGCCGCCATGCAGGTGGCCGACAACCCCGGCGTCTCCTACAACCCGTTGTTTGTCTACGGGGGGGTCGGCCTCGGTAAAACGCACTTGATCCACGCCCTCGGCAACGAGGTGTACCGGCGCAACCCCAAGGCGGTGATCCGCTATGTGCACGCCGAGGACTACTACGCCGACGTGGTGCGTGCCTACCAGCAGAAGAGCTTCGACGTCTTCAAGCGCTACTACCGCTCGCTCGACGTGCTGATGATCGACGACATCCAGTTCTTCAACAACAAGAACCGGACGCAGGAAGAGTTCTTCCACGCCTTCAATGCGCTCACCGAAGCCAAGAAGCAGATCATCATCACCTGCGACACCTACCCCAAGGATATCCAGGGCCTGGAAGACCGGCTGATTTCCCGCTTCGACTGGGGCCTCACCGTGCAGATCGAGCCGCCCGAGCTCGAGATGCGCGTGGCGATCCTCAAAAAGAAGGCCGAGAGCCACGCCGTGGCGCTGTGCGACGACGTGGCCTTCCTGATTGCCAAGAACCTGCGCGCCAACGTGCGCGAGCTCGAGGGCGCGCTCACCAAGGTGGTGGCCTTTGCCCGCTTCCACAGCAAGCAGATCACGCTCGACGTGGCCAAGGAAGCGCTCAAGGACCTGCTCAATGCGCACAACCGCCAGTTGACCATCGAGCACATCCAGAAGACCGTGGCCGACTACTACAAGATCAAGGTCGCCGACATGCACTCCAAGAAGCGCACCCGGGTCATCGCCCGGCCGCGCCAGGTGGCCATGGCGCTGGCGAAAGACCTGACGCCGATGAGCCTGCCGGCCATCGGCGACGCCTTTGGCGGACGCGACCACACCACCGTGCTGCATGCCTGCCGAACCATCGCCGAGCTGCGCCGCAACGACACCCAACTCAACCACGACCTGCACGTGCTCACGCAGGTCCTGCGCGGCTGACGCGCATTTGATCGCCAGGCTCTAGAATGCCGATGCGATACAACAAGAACCCGATTCACGGAGATTGAACGACGATGCAACTGCTGACCACCACCCGGGACGCTCTGCTTGGCCCACTCCAGTCGGTGTCCGGCATTGTGGAAAAGCGCCACACCCTGCCGATCCTGTCCAATGTGCTGATCGAAAAGCACGGTGACCGCCTGACCCTGCTGGCCACCGACATCGAGATCCAGATCCGTACCACCGCCATCGTCTCCGGCGGGCCGGAGGACCTCAGCATCACCGTGGCCGCGCGCAAGCTGCAGGACATCCTGCGTGCCCTGCCCGGCGACCACGACATCGCCCTGTCGCTCGACGACAGCCGCATGACGGTCAAGGCCGGCCGCAGCCGCTTCGCCCTGCAGACCCTGCCGGCGGCCGACTACCCGCGCCTCTCCGTGGCCGAGGACGAAGGCGTGCGCTTCACCGTCTCGCAGCGCGCCTTCAAGAAACAGCTCGCCCTGGTGCAGTACGCCATGGCCCAGCAGGACATCCGCTACTACCTCAACGGCCTGCTCACCATGGTCGACGGCGGCACGCTGCGCATGGTCGCCACCGACGGCCACCGCCTGGCCTACATCGAGAGCGAGATCGACGGCAACTTCCCGCGCACCGACGTCATCCTGCCGCGCAAGACCGTGCTCGAACTGGCGCGCCAGCTGGCCGATTCGGATGAGCCGCTGGAGGTCATCATTGCCGGTAACCAGATCGTCTTCCGCTTCGGCGACATCGAGCTCATCTCCAAGCTGGTCGACGGCAAGTTCCCCGACTACGAGCGGGTGATCCCGCAGAACCACCCCAAGGAACTGCGCCTGGCCCGCCAGCCGCTGCATGCCGCGCTGTCGCGTGCGGCCATCCTCACCAACGAGAAGTTCCGCGGCGTGCGCATCGTGCTGTCGAGCGGCAGCCTCAAGATCATCAGCTCCAACGCCGAGCAGGAAGAGGCCCAGGAAGAGCTCGAGATCGACTACACCGGCGACGGCCTCGATATCGGCTTCAACGTCACCTACCTGCTCGACGTGCTCAACAACGTCTCGTCCGACGACGTGCTGGTGCGCCTCAACGACGGCAATTCCAGCGCCCTGATCACCCTGCCCGGCAACGACGCCTTCAAGTATGTCGTGATGCCGATGCGAATCTGATGACCGCCGGCGCGCCGTCACACGCGGTGCGCCGCCCGGTCTGCCATCGCGGGGCCACGACCCGCCCGATGGCATGGCGCCCCCGCCGGGCGCCCCGTGCAGTCTGACGTGTATTGAGGGGCCCCCACGCGCCCCGGAGTAAAGAGAACCCTATGTCCGAATCGCAGAACACGCCGCAGGGCGGCTACGACGAATCCAGCATCCAGCAGCTCGAAGGTCTGGAGGCGGTGCGCAAGCGCCCCGGCATGTACATCGGCGACACCTCCGACGGCACCGGCCTGCACCACATGGTGTTCGAGGTCGTCGACAACGCCATCGACGAAGCGCTGGCCGGCTACTGCGACGACATCCTCGTCACCATCCACACCGACAACTCCATTTCCGTGGCCGACAACGGCCGTGGCATTCCGGTCGGCGTCAAGATGGACGACAAGCACGAGCCCAAGCGCTCGGCCGCCGAGATCGTCATGTGCGTGCTGCACGCCGGCGGCAAGTTCAACCAGAACAGCTACAAGGTGTCGGGCGGCCTGCACGGCGTCGGCGTCTCCTGCGTCAACGCCCTGTCCAAGTGGCTGCGCCTGACCATCCGCCGCGACGGCAAGAAGCACTTCATGGAATTCCAGCGCGGCAAGGTGCCCGAGCGCGTCATCGAGACC
Source organism: Pseudomonadota bacterium (assembly GCA_008501585.1). Taxonomy (GTDB): domain Bacteria; phylum Pseudomonadota; class Gammaproteobacteria; order Burkholderiales; family Rhodocyclaceae; genus Nitrogeniibacter. Next base: position 42,145 of record QQUN01000020.1, read on the forward strand.
GTCAACGGCATCGAGGTGTCGCCGCTCAAGGTCATCGGCGAGTCCGCCAAGAGCGGCACCGAGCTGCACTTTTTGGCCGACGAGGAAATCTTCGGCACCGTCGAGTTCCACTACGAGATCCTCGCCAAGCGCCTGCGCGAGCTGTCCTTCCTCAACAACGGCGTGCGCATCCGCCTGGTCGACCAGCGCGCCAGCAAGGAAGAAGACTTCGCCTTCGCCGGCGGTGTGCGCGGCTTTGTGGACTACATCAACCGCAGCAAGACCGTGCTGCACCCGACGGTGTTCTACTCCGAAGGCGCCACCAAAGTGTCCAACGGCACCGATCACGACATCGAAGTCTCGGTCGAAGTCGCCATGCAGTGGAACGACAGCTACGCCGAACAGGTGCTGTGCTTCACCAACAACATCCCGCAGTCCGACGGCGGCACCCACCTCACCGGCCTGCGCGCGGCCATGACCCGCGTCATCAACAAGTACATCGAAGAAAACGAGATCGCCAAGAAGGCCAAGGTGGTCATCTCCGGCGACGACATGCGCGAAGGCCTCGCCTGCGTGCTGTCGGTCAAGATGCCCGACCCCAAGTTCGCCTCGCAGACCAAGATGAAGCTGGTCTCCAGCGAAGCGCGCCCGGCGGTCGAAGAAGTGGTGGCCCAGAAGCTGGCCGACTACCTGCTCGAAAACCCCATCGACGCCAAGACCATCTGCGGCAAGATCGTCGAAGCCGCCCGCGCCCGCGACGCCGCCCGCAAGGCACGCGAGATGACGCGCCGCAAAGGTCTGCTCGACGGCGTCGGCATGCCCGGCAAGCTGGCCGACTGCCAGGAAAAAGACCCCGCCAAGAGCGAGATCTACATCGTCGAGGGTGACTCCGCCGGCGGCTCCGCCAAGCAGGGCCGCGACCGTAAATTCCAGGCCATCCTGCCGCTGCGCGGCAAGGTGCTCAACGTCGAAAAGGCCCGCTTCGACAAGCTCATCTCCTCCGAACAGATCGCCACGCTCATCACCGCGCTCGGCACCGGTATCGGCAAGGAAGAATTCAAGCCCGAGAAGCTGCGCTACCACCGCATCATCATCATGACCGACGCCGACGTCGACGGCGCCCACATCCGCACCCTGCTGCTCACCTTCTTCTACCGCCAGATGCCCGAGCTGGTCGAGCGCGGCCACATCTACATCGCCCAGCCGCCGCTGTACAAGATCAAGCACGGCAAGTCCGAGCGCTACATCAAGGACGACACCGAACTCAACGCCCACCTGCTCAAGCTCGCCCTCGACGGCGCCGAACTGATCCCGGCCGAAGGCGCCGACCCGATCACCGGCAACGCCCTGGCCGAACTGGCGCGCAACTACCTGCTCGCCGAAGCCGTCATCAACCGCCTCGCCGGCTACATCGAGCCCGACGTGCTGCACGCCATGCTCGAGCGCAACGTCGCCGTCAGCCTCGAAGACGAAGCCGCCGCCCACGCCAGCGCCGCCGCGCTGGCCCCGCACCTGTCGGGCAACGTCACCGTGCGTGCCGAATACAACGAAGAGGCCGAAGCCTGGCGCCTGGCCATCGAGCGCATGTACCACGGCAACCTCAAGCACGCCACGCTGGAGGAAGACTTCCTCGTCTCCGGCGACTACGCCCAGATCCGCACCGCCGCTGAAGCCATCGCCGGCCTCATCACCGCCGGCGCCGTGATCCAGCGCGGCGACAAGCAACAACCCGCCACCAGCTTCGGCAACGCTATCCGCTGGCTGCTCTCCGAAGTCGAACGCAACCTCGGCAAGCAGCGCTACAAGGGCCTCGGCGAAATGAACCCCGAGCAGCTGTGGGAAACCACCATGGACCCGACCGTGCGCCGCCTGCTCAAGGTGCAGATCGAAGACGCCATCGCCGCCGACGAGATCTTCACCACCCTGATGGGCGACCAGGTCGAACCGCGCCGGCAGTTCATCGAGAGCAACGCGCTGTATGCGCGGAATATCGATGTGTAACCCCACGCGGTAATTCGAAGCACACAAAGAGGCCGGTTCGGCCTCTTTGCTTTTTGGGTAGAGGCATACCGCAAGTTCGCGCTAAAGTGGCGCATGGCGCCGATCTATGTCTTCGGAATGATTGGCGAGAAGAATATGTAGCCGCTGTCCGGATCGAATGACGCCCGAAGCGAAAGCCCGAACCGATATCGACGCACGCCTTGTCCTGGCTGGATGGCAGGTGCAGGATTTTCGTGCCTTGAACCTCGGCGCCGCGCGGGGTGTGGCTGTGCGCGAATACCCCACCGATACCGGCCCGGCCGACTACATCCTGTTCATCGATCGCCAACCCGTTGGTGTCATCGAAGCCAAGCGCGATGAGGCGGGCGAGAACATCACCGCTCATGAGCCCCAAACCGCGCGCTACGCCGCCAGCCGGCTCAAGTGGCAGCTCAAGGCGGCGCCCTTGCCCTTTCTCTTCGAAACCACCGGCAGCATCACCCGCTTTACCGACCAGCGCGATCCGGTGCCGCGTTCGCGTGAGATCTTCCATTTCTTCCAACCCGAGCAACTGCGGACATGGCTCGCCCAGCCGGACACCCTGCGCCGCCGTCTTGCCGAGGCCATGCCGCCCCTGCCCGGGCAGAACCTGCGCGATTGCCAGGTCAGCGCCGTTACCGGCCTGGAGCACTCGCTGGCCCACAACCACCCGCGTGCGCTCATCCACATGGCAACGGGTGCGGGCAAGACCTTCACCGCCATCACCAGCGTCTATCGCCTGCTCAAGTTCGGCGGTGCCAAGCGCATCCTGTTCCTGGTGGACACCCGCAACCTGGGCAAGCAGGCGCATCAGGAATTCATGGCCTACACGCCGCCGGACGACGCGCGCAAGTTCACCGAGCTGTACAACGTCCAGCGGCTCGCCTCGCCGAGCATCGACCCCCATGCCCAGGTGGTCATCTCCACCATCCAGCGCATGTACTCGGTGCTCTCCGGCGAGCCCATCGACGACTCCGCCGAAGACATCTCCCTCAACGAGCTGGCGCAGACTGAGCGCCCGCAAAAGCTCGTGCGCTACAACGCTGCAGTGCCCATTGAAACCTTCGACTTCGTCATCATCGACGAATGCCACCGCAGCATCTACAACCTGTGGAAGCAGGTGCTCGACTACTTCGACGCCTTCCTCATCGGCCTCACCGCCACGCCCGACAAGCGCACCTTCGGCTTCTTCAACGAGAACATCGTCGCTGAATACACCTACGAGCAATCCGTGGCCGACGGCGTCAACGTGGGCTACGACGTGTGGCTGATTGAAACCGAGCGCACCCAGAAGGGTGCCGTGCTCCAGGCCAAGGAATGGGTGGACCACCGCGACCGCCAGACGCGCAAAAAGCGCTGGGCGCAAGCCGAGGAAGACGTGGCCTACACCGGCAAGGAACTGGACCGCTCGGTGGTCAACCCCAGCCAGATCCGCAACGTCATCACCGCCATGAAAACGGCGGTCGAGACGCAGATCTTCCCCACCCGCCAGGAAACCCCCAAGACCCTCATCTTCGCCAAGACCGACAGCCACGCCGATGACATCATCCAGCTCGTGCGCGAGGTCTACGGCCAGGGCAACGCCTTCTGCAAGAAGGTTACCTACAAGGCCGAGGAAGATCCGGACAGCATCCTCGCCAGCTTCCGCAACGACTACAACCCGCGCATCGCCGTCACCGTCGACATGATCGCCACCGGCACGGATGTGAAACCGCTGGAGATCCTGCTCTTCATGCGCGACGTGCGTTCGCGCGGCTACTACGAGCAGATGAAGGGCCGCGGCGTGCGCAGCCTCGGCTTCGACGACCTGCAACGGGTCAGCAACAGCGCCGACAGCGCCAAGACCCGCTTCATCCTCATCGACGCCGTCGGGGTGGAAAAATCCCTCAAGACCGAAAGCCGGCCCCTGGAGAAAAAGCCCGGCGTGCCCCTCAAGGATCTGCTCCAGGGCATCGCCCTCGGCCACCGGGACGACGACACCGTGCTCTCGCTGGCCAACCGCCTGGTACGCCTGGCCAAGCAACTCGACACCAAGGCCCAGGCGCGCATCGCGCAGGCATCCGGCGGCACCCCGGTGGGCGAACTGGCCAAGGGGCTCATCGCCGCCATCGATCCGGACGCCATCGTTGCCACTGCCCTGGCTACAGCCCAATCACGCGGCATCACCCGCGATGAAGCCAGCCTCACCGATGCCGAGCTGGCCGACGCCCGCCAGCAGCGCGTCGCCGCCGCCTGCGCGCCCTTCGACACCCCCGAACTGCGCGACACCATCGAAGCCGCCCGCCGCGAGCGCGAGCAGATCATCGACCACATCAACACCGACACCGTCCATTTCAGCGGCTTCGCCGCCCAGGCCGAAGCCGAGGCAAGCAAAACCATCGACAGCTTCGCCGCCTACCTGGCCGAGCACAAGGACGAGATCGCCGCCCTCGGCTTCTTCTACCAGCAGCCCTACCAGCGCCGCGCCCTCACTTTCGAGATGATCGAAGCTCTGCACGACGCCCTGGCCCGTCCGCCTCTCATGCTCACCACCGACCGCCTCTGGGCCGCCTACGCCCGGGTGCAGGCCAGCCGTGTCAAAGGCGCCGGCACCCGCCGCCAGCTCACCGATCTGGTCTCCCTGGTGCGCTTCTGCCTCGGCCTCAATGACACCCTCCAACCCTTCGCCGACGAAGTCGATCGCCGCTTCCAGACCTGGATCTTCCGCCATAATGCGCGCCGGGCCACCGCCTTCACCCCCGAGCAGAACGAATGGCTGCGGCTCATCAAGGAACACATCGCCGCCAGCTGCCGCATCGCGCGCGACGACTTCGACTACGCCCCCTTTGCCGCCCGGGGCGGCCTGCAGCGGGCCTGGGGGCTGTTTGGCGAACAATTGGATGAAGTGATGGACGAGATGAATCGGGAGTTGGTGGGTTGAGGTGTGGTGAGTTGCCAGAGACGTGGGCACGCGTCCCCTTGTCGGAAGTCGCAGAGCTGAATCCAAAGGCGTTTTCCGTGGTGCCTACAGCGTCGGAGTTGCCAGTTCATTTCGTTCCGATGAGTGCGGTCAGGGAAGAGTTTGGTGGCATCGATGTTGCGCACCGAAGACCGCTTGGTGAGGTCCGAAAGGGATACACATCGTTTCTCGGTGGTGATGTGTTGTTTGCCAAGATCACGCCATGCATGGAAAACGGAAAACTAGCCATCGTGCCGCCGTTGGATGATGGCCTTGGCTTCGGGTCAACGGAGTTTCACGTGTTGCGACCCGATGATGCGACCTGCGCGAAATGGTTGGCGTACTACCTGTCGCAGTCAGAGTTCCGCCGGTTTGCGCGTCAGCATATGACCGGCAGTGCTGGCCAGCTCCGCGTCTCTACGTCTTGGCTGTCGAAGACGAATATTCCAGTAGCTCCCGTCGCCGAACAAACCCGCATCGTCGCCAAACTCGAAGAACTGCTCTCCGACCTGGAGGCCGGCGTGGCTGAGTTGAAGGCGGCGCAGGCCAAGCTCGCCCGCTACCGCCAGTCCCTGCTCAAGGCCGCCGTCGACGGTGCCCTCACCACCGACTGGCGCGCCCGCCACACCCCGGCCGAAACCGGCGCCCAACTGCTGGCCCGCATCCTCACCGAGCGCCGCGCCCGCTGGGAAGACAAACAACGCGCCCGATTCGCCGCCCAGGGCAAAACCCCACCGAAAAACTGGCAAGCCAAATACCCCGAACCCGTCGCGCCGGACACCACCGAGCTGCCGGCGCTGCCGGAGGGGTGGGTGTGGGCGAGCTTGTCGCAGGTCGGTTGGCTGGATAGGGGGCGCTCAAAGCACCGCCCACGAAATGCGCCTCATCTGTATGGCGGCCGCTACCCGTTTGTACAGACTGGTGATATTCGTCATTCGGAGACCTTCATTTCGGAAGCCGAGGCAACCTACAGCGAAGCGGGGTTGGCGCAGAGTCGACTGTGGCCGATTGGAACGATGTGCATCACGATTGCTGCCAATATCGGCAAGACGGCCATTCTTTCAGTGGAGGCGTGTTTTCCAGATAGCGTTGTGGGCTTTCTGCCTGCGTCGGATGAGGTCTCTGTTCGCTATGTTGAATTCTCTATGCGCAGTGTTCAGAGAACGCTTGAAGCCGAAGCTCCGGCGACTGCACAGAAGAACATCAATCTTGAAATTCTTGAAAAAGTAGTGGTCCCGATTCCTCCCCCGCGTGAGCAGTGTCAGATAGTTGAAGTGCTCGACCACCTACTAACTGCGGGGACGGAAAACGATCACGCTATCGAGCACGCTCTCAAACAATCCGCCGCCCAACGCAAAAACCTCCTCAAAGCCGCCTTCTCTGGCCAGCTCGTGCCGCAGGACCCGGCCGACGAGCCGGCCAGCGTGCTGCTCGAACGCATTCGGGCGGAGCGCGAGACGCGGGGCGCGGTGAAACGGCGAAGACGGCCCAAACCGGGGGTGTTGGCATGAGCAACGCGTGGGAGAGCATCGAGCTGGCGGGTCTGTCGGAATCGTGTGACCTGGAGTGCAAGGCGGCGCAGGGAAGGGACGGGCGTGGCGAGTTGCCGGCGGATTTCTGGAAGAGTTACTGCGCCATGGCCAATGGGGATGGCGGTGTGATTCTGCTCGGGGTGCAGGAGAAACCCCGCGGCCAGTTCCGCGCGGTGGGCTTGACTGACCTGGAGCGGGTGCGCAAGGCCTTGTGGGACAACCTCAACAACCGCAAGCAGGTCAGTGCCAATCTGTTGGCCGAACGGGATGTGGCGCCGATCACGGTGGACGGCAAGACCGTGCTGTGGGTGCATGTGCCGCGCGCGGATCGGCAGGTGAAACCGGTGCATCTGGGTAGCAACCCGTTCGGCGGTACCTATCTTCGGCGCTACGAGGGTGATTACCCGGCCGATGACGAGCGTGTGCGACGCATGCTGGCGGAGCGGGTGGAGGATTCGCGCGACGACAAGGTGTTGAAAAATTTCGACTTGGCCGATCTGGACTTGGACAGCGTGGCAGCCTACCGCAACCGCTTCACCGCGGTGCGACCCGGCCACGTGTGGAGCGATCTGCCTTTGGCCGAATTTCTGCAATGCATCGGTGCGTTTGGGCGAAACCGCGAGGAGGGCTACAGCGGCCTTCGGCTGGCGGGCCTGTTGATGTTTGGTCGCGCCGAGGTGATTCGCGATGCGCTGCCGCACTACATGGTCGATTACCAGGAGCGGCCCGAGGCCAAAACGGAAAAACGCTGGGTCGATCGCCTGGTGCCCGACGGGAGTTGGTCGGGCAATGTGTATGATTTTTTCCGCCGGGTCTACCAGAAGCTGACCACCGATCTGAAGGTGCCGTTCCAGTTGCAGGAAGGGCAGCGGCTGGATGACAGCCCGGTGCACGAGGCGCTGCGTGAGGCGCTGGCCAACACGCTGATTCACGCCGACTATTCGGGGCGGGTGTCGATTCTGGTGGTCAAACGGCCGGATATGTTCGGCTTCCGGAATCCAGGCCGCATGCGTATCCCACCGGAGCAGGCGATTCGCGGCGGAACGAGTGATTGTCGCAACCGTCGTTTGCAGACGATGTTCCAACTCGTCGGTTACGGCGATCACGCCGGGTCCGGTTTACCCAAGATATACACCAACTGGGCCAGCCGCCATTGGCGCCGTCCGGTGCTGTATGAATTGCCCGATCCAGAGCAAACGCTTATGGAACTGCGCATGAGCAGCTTGGTGCCGGAGCAGGTGGTGATCGAACTGGAAGCGCATTACGGCGAGCGATTCCGTGCTTTGCCGGAACTCGCGCGGCTGGCCCTCATCACGGCCTGCAGCGAAGGCCTGGTGAATCATCCGCGTTTGCGGGAAATATCAACCGATCACCCGGCGGATATCAGCAAGATGCTGGCTGGGCTGGTGCGCGACGGCCTGCTGGTCTCTTCCGGGGCTGGGCGCGGCATGGTGTATTTCCTGCCGTGGCAGGATCACGCTGCCACGCTGCTGTTCGGCAAGGCCGATCAAACCGGGCAAGCCTCGGCTGAAGATGTGGCACAGGAGACTGTCGGTTTACCACCGGAGCTAGGATCCTTACCACCGGAGCTAGGAACCTTACCACCGGAGCTTCAAGCAGCCCTCGCGAACGACGTAACTCCGCATCTGGAGTGGAACAGCATGACGCCGGCGCTGCAGGCGGAGCTGGCCGAGATGGCCCGACCGGTGAGCGAGCGAGCACGGGTGACGCCCGATGTGCTGCGACAGACCGTCCTTGAGCTTTGCCAAGGACGCTATCTTGGTCTGCGGGTACTCGCCCAACTCCTCCAGCGCGACCCGGATGATCTGCGTAAGCGGACGCTGACGCCTTTGGTCAGAGCAGGTGTATTGAAGACAGCCTTCCCGGCAATGAAAGACCCCCGGCAAGCCTACACCTCCGCAGCCAACGACACACCGAACCCGTCATGAACACCTCCACCCTCATCCAGAAAGTCTGGAATTTCTGCCACACCCTTCGTGACGACGGGGTGGGCTATGGCGACTACCTGGAGCAGCTCACCTACCTGCTGTTCCTCAAGATGGCGCATGAGTACGCCCAACCGCCCTACAACCGCAACACCCACATCCCGCGCAGCTGCGACTGGCCGAGCCTAACCGCGAAGGTGGGCGAGCCGCTGGAGGCCCATTACCTGTCGGTGCTTCACAAGCTGGGGCAGGAGCCGGGCATGCTGGGGGCGATCTTTTTCAAGGCGCAGAACAAGATCCAGGACCCGGCCAAGCTGTCGCGCCTGGTGCAGATGATCGACGCCGAACAGTGGGTGGGCATGGATGCCGACACCAAGGGCGATCTGTACGAGGGGTTGCTGCAGAAGAACGCGGAGGACACCAAGAGCGGCGCGGGGCAGTACTTCACGCCGCGCCACCTGATCCGTGCGATGGTCGAATGCGTCCAGCCGGCGCCGATGAAGACCATCGCCGACCCGGCCTGCGGCACGGGCGGTTTCTTTTTGGGCGCCTATAACTGGCTGACGCGCGAGGGGCAAACGCTGAACAAGCGGCAGAAGGCCTTCCTGCGCGACGAAACCTTTCACGGCAACGAGATCGTGCCGAACACCCGCCGCATGTGCCTGATGAATCTGTTCCTGCACAACATCGGCGAGCTCGACGGCGAGCCGTCGGTGGAGCGGGCGGACGCGCTGATTGCCGACAACGGCAAGCGTTTCGACTATGTGCTGGCCAACCCGCCCTTCGGCAAGAAGAGCAGCATGACCATCACCAACGAGGATGGCGAGGAAGACCGCGACGCGCTGACCTACGAGCGGCAGGACTTCTGGGAAACCACATCCAACAAGCAGCTCAATTTCCTGCAGCACATCGTCACCATCCTCAAGGCCGACGGCAAGGCGGCGGTGGTGTTGCCAGACAACGTGCTATTCGAAGGCGGCGCGGGCGAGAAGATCCGCCGCAAGCTGCTGGAGACCTGCGATGTGCACACCATTCTGCGCCTGCCTACCGGCATCTTCTACGCCAACGGGGTGAAGGCCAATGTGGTGTTTTTTGACGCCAAACCCAAGGATGGCAAGGTGCATACGGCGGGCGTGTGGTTCTACGACCTGCGCACCAATATGCACTTCACGCTCAAGACCCGGCCGCTGAAGTATGAGGATTTGCAGGACTTCATCACCTGCTACCGGCCGGACAACCGTCATGCCCGTACACCGACCGAGCGCTTCCGCTTCTACCCCTACGCCGATCTGATCGCCCGAGACAAGGCGAGTCTGGACGTGTTCTGGCTGAAGGACGACAGCCTGGACAACCTCGACGATCTGCCGACGCCCGATGTGCTGCAGCAGGAGATCATCGACCACCTGGAGGCAGCGTTGATGGCGTTTCGAGATGTGGCATCGGCGCTGCCGGTGTTTGAGAAGAAAAACTGAGGCAGGGCCGACATCGAGCGGTGTAGTCGCCCCGGAATCATTCGCCCGTGGGGTGTTCCCCGAGCGCCCCCAAAAACCGCGCCCGCGCCGCCGCCAGCGCCATCCGTCCCGATTCATCCACCAGCCGCATCGCCGTGCCGTGATAGGCCTCGAAGGCCGCCAGCACCGCATCGGCGTCCACCGTCCGCGCCGCTTTGGGGGGCGGGGGGGCTTCGCCGTCGGCGGGTTTGAGCACCGCGAACTTGGGGATGAACACCGAGCCGCCTTTTTCGGTGGCGCCGGTCATGGGGCCGGTCTTGGTGAGGATCTTGCCCTGGTATTCGAAGCGGGCGCCGAGGGGGAGCTGGTTGAATTTCATGGGATGGAGCGTACTGCAATCCGGGTGAGGAATGGCGTAGGGCGGATGAGCGTAGCGCATCCGCCGTCTCGTGTGCGCCAGCGATGGCGGATGCGCCTGCGGCTTGTCCGCCCTACCGGTACTTCGCCGCCGTAATGAACTGGCCGAAGCTTTCGCACCAGACGATGGCGGTGGTGTAGTGCGCGGGGTCGATGCCGGGGGGCACCTCGACCACGAAGTTGTCGAAGGTGCGCACATGGCCGACATGGGCCATGCGTGGCTTGAGGCGCTTGAAGTCGGCTTCGGTGTCGATGAACTCGGGCGACAGGTAGAGGCGGTAGTCGGGCCCGGGGGCGACGCGGCCTTCCAGCGCGATGGCCTTGGCGCTGACATGCAGCGTGCCTTCGCCCCAGTGCAGGGCGTCGCTGTCGGTCAGGTCGCGGCGAAACTGTCCGGTGAACATCGCCTCGCCCACCTGCTGGCGCAGTTGTTCGGGGGAGGGGGCGTCGGGGGCGATGAGGATGGGCGTCAGGTACACGCCGCCGGCGAAGCCGACGGCGACGGCGACGACATGGCTGGCGATCAGGAGGAGGCGTTTCATCGTTTTATGGCGTCCGTCGCGACGGGTTGGCAGTGGCGTGCCAGAAAGGCATCGATTGTGCCGGCGAATTGGCAGAACATTGCGTGGCCCCGGGCCTACACTTGAGACATCTGCCGCCAGAGCAGAATCAGCATACCCAAGAGGAGACTCCATGGCGAGAGCGCAAGATCCGGTGTTGCCCGCAGCACCGACGGCACGGCGGGCGCGTGTGTCGCACGCCTGCCGGCCGGGCCGTTGCCGTTGCGGCTGCTGTTCGTCGCGCCTGCTGTCCTGCGTGCTGACCCTCGCCGCCCGCCTGCGCGGCTCGGCCGGCGCCTCGCAACGGCGCACTGCCCTGTGCCGGGGCGAACACCTGGCGCGCAGCGTGCGCGGCCTGCCGGGGGCACCTCCGGCGGCCTGATCGATCCAACCCTTATTGCCGCACGCGCGGTTCCCCGGATCTTTCAGGAGTTTTCGACATGGCTGACCTTTTTGACAATCCGATGGGCTTGATGGGCTTCGAGTTCGTCGAGTTCGCCTCCCCCACCCCGAATGTGCTCGAACCGCTGTTCGAGAAGCTGGGCTTCACCAAGGTGGCGACGCACCGCTCCAAGCAGGTGGCGCTGTACCGGCAGGGCGACATCAACTTCATCATCAACAGCGAACCGCGCAGCGTGGCCTCGTACTTTGCCGCCGAGCACGGCCCCTCGGCCTGCGGTCTGGCCTTCCGCGTGCGTGATGCGCACAAGGCCTACCAGCGTGCGCTGGAGCTGGGCGCGCAGCCGGTGGACATCCCGACCGGGCCGATGGAGCTGCGCCTGCCGGCGATCCGCGGCATTGGCGGCGCGCCGCTGTACCTGATCGACCGCTTCGAGGACGGCGCCTCGATCTACGACATCGACTTCCACTTCATCGAGGGCGTCGAGCGCCATCCGGCGGGCCACGGGCTGAAGCTGGTCGACCACCTCACGCACAACGTGTATCGCGGCCGCATGAACCACTGGGCGGCGTTCTACGAGCGCATCTTCAATTTCCGCGAGATCCGCTATTTCGACATCAAGGGCGAGTACACCGGCCTCACCTCGAAGGCGATGACCGCGCCGGACGGCAAGATCCGCATCCCGCTCAACGAGGAGTCGTCCAAGGGCAGCGGGCAGATCGAAGAGTTTTTGATGAAGTTCAACGGCGAGGGCATCCAGCATGTGGCCTTGCTGTCGGACGACCTGCCGGCCACGGTGGACCGCCTGCGTGCCGCCGGTGTGCCGCTGATGACGGCGCCGCCGGCCACCTACTACGAGATGCTCGACGAGCGCGTGCCAGGCCACGGCGAGTCGGTCGAGGCGCTGCAGCGCCGCGGCATCCTGCTCGACGGCAGCACCGAGGGCGGCCAGCCGCGCCTGTTGCTGCAGATCTTTTCCGAATGCCAGCTCGGGCCGGTGTTCTTCGAGTTCATCCAGCGCAAGGGCGACGACGGCTTCGGCGAGGGCAACTTCAAGGCGCTGTTCGAATCGATGGAGCGCGACCAGTTGCGCCGCGGGGTGCTGCAGGCCGAGTAAGCCGCCGGGAAGGCCGACGGCCCGGCTACCGCTTGTACCGGTGGCCGGGCCGTGTTGCGTGGACCGCCGTGCTTCAGCGGCGGCGGGCGATCAGCCCGACCAGGCCGAGGCCGGCCAGCAGCATGGCGTAGCTCTCGGGCTCGGGCACGGCGCTGACCGTGAGCTGGCCGTCGAACTGCGCCGCGGCGCCGGTCAGCCATTGTTCACCGGTCGCGTAGGCCAGGCTGCCGCCGGTCTGGGTCGAGTGCAGGTGCAGCGACAGGGTGAGGTCAAGCACCTGGCCGACAACCGAGGCGAAGCTGAGGCCCACCGGCGTGCTGGCATCGCCCGACCACGACAGCGAGCGCACGGTGTCCGGCTGGCCGGCCTGGCGGATCTCGAGGTCGAGGCCGATCACATGGTCGGCGCTCAGGCCGCGGTCGAGCAGCACGTCGGCCATGCCGCTGAGGCTGACGGTCACCGCCGTGCCGTCGGCCTCGCCGGCGCCGCCGACGATGCGCAACTGCAGGCCGGACACGGCCACGTCCTGGGTGGCGAAGTAGTCACTCACGCTGCCGGCCGCGCTGGCGGCAAAACCCAGCGTGTGGGCGGTGCCGAGGTAGAGCGCGGTGGTGGCGCTGTCGCCCAGGGTATCGACGAACAGCGAGTGGGCGTAGCCGGTGTCGGCCGTGCCGCCGGCCAGCAGCAGGCTGCCGACGTCGGCACCGGTGAGGCCGGCATAGCCGGGCCCGGCATCGAGATCGGTGAAGCCATCGGCCGCGACGATGTCGCCGCCGATGTTGGCGCTCAGGCCGCTAAAGCCGAAGCCGGTGCCGGCATCGAGCAGCGACCAGCGCGCGGCCTGGGCCGGCGCGGCCGCCGCGAGGGCGATCGCGGCAATGAACAGGGTCTGGGGGAACATGGGTCAGGCTCCTTGGGGGGTCAGGGCAGGCGGGTGATGCGGTCTTGCGGGCCCGGGGCGACGCCGGCCGGGTTGGCCTGCAGGTAGGCTTCGAAGGCGTCGAGATCCACCGCGCCGCCGAGGCGGTTGCTGCCTTCGGTGAGCACCGCAAAGCCGTCGCCGCCGTCGGCCAGGAAGCTGTTGACCGTCACCCGGTAAGCGGCGCTCGGGTCGACCGGCACGCCCTGGAGGGTCATGGCCGTGATGCGGGCGTTGCAGGTGGCGCCGGCCGAGTAGCGGTAGGCGAAGCCGGCGGACACCTGCAGCATGCGGGTGCTGCTCTGGCCGTTGCAGCCGGCAAACTGGGTTTCGAGCAGGGTCTTGAGCTGCGCGCCGTTGAGCGTCAGGGTGACCAGCGAGTTGCCGAAGGGCTGCACGGTGAAGGCGTCGCCGAAGGTGACCTTGCCGTCGGGCGCGTTGAAGGGCAGGTCGGCGCGGATGCCGCCCGGGTTCATGAAGGCCACCACGGCCTCGCCAAAGCCGACGTCGTCGGTGGCGTCGAGCTGGGCGTCGGCGATCACGTCGCCCAGCGCCGATTCGCCGGCGGCGTTCTGGCTGCGGCTGATGGCGCCGGTAATGGTGCCGATCACGCGCGCCTTGGGCACGGCGGAGAGCGCGTCGTAGTGGGCGACCAGGTCGGTCATGTAGGGCGCTTCGGCGGTGGTGCTGCCGGTGCCGGTGGCGACGTTGGTGGCGGCCACGGCGATGACGTCGCGCGTCTGGGTGTCGATGGTCAGGTCGATGTCGCTCAGCATGCGGGCGTATTGGCCGGCCGAGGTGACGCGCACCGGCTGACCGGCCTGGTTGGGGAGCAGGCAGTTGTAGGCGCGGTGGGTGTGGCCGGAGATGACCAGGTCGACCGCCGGATCGAGGCGGCTGACGATATCGACGATCGGTCCCGAGACGCCGTCGCAGCCGTTGTCGCCGCCGGCGGCAAAGCCGCCTTCATGGATCAGCACCACGATGCTCTCGATGCCCTTGGCCTTGAGCTGGGGCACCAGCGCATTGACCGTGTCGGCCTCGTCGCCGAACTGCAGCCCGGCCACGCCGGCGGGGGAAACGATGGTCGGCGTGCCTTTGAGCGTCATGCCGACGAAGGCCACCTTGTTGCCGAGGAAGTCCTTCACCCCGTAAGCCGGCAGCACGGTCTGGCCGGTGGTGGTGTCGTGCACGTTGGCGGCGAGGAAGCCGAAGGCCGCGCCGGCGAACTGGCCGTCGCCGCGCACGTCCTGCGGCAGGCCGAGGCCGGAGAAGGCGTCGCTGGCGTGGTTGCCGCCATGCTGCATGCGGTGCAGTTCGGCCTTGCCCTCGTCGAACTCATGGTTGCCGACGGCGTTGAAGTCGATGCCGATGCGGTTCATCGCCTCGATGGTCGGCTCGTCCTTGAACAGGGCCGAGGTCAGCGGGCTGGCGCCGATCATGTCGCCGGCCGAGACCACCGCGTTGAGCGGGTTCTGCGCGCGCAGTGCGTCGATGCGGGTGGCGAAGCGCGCCACGCCGGGGTTGCTGCTCGAACCCTCGCCGGCCTTGATGGTGCCGTGGAAATCGTTGAAGCCGATCAGCTTGACGGTCAGCGTGCGGCCGATCTCCGAGGCCTTGGCGGCGGCGATCAGGGCGATGCGCTCGCGCGCCGAAATCTGCCGCTCGCGCATCAACTCGAAGCTCACTCGCGACACATGGGCGAGGAAGCTCGCGGTGTTGCCCCAGGCCTGTTCATCGTCGAAACGGTCATCCAGCGTGCAGCCGCCAACGGCGCGGTTGGGCACGCCGCTGTCGATGATGCCGAAGGTGACGTTGGCGACCGGGTCGGGGCTGGTGCAGGGGGCGGCAAAGGCCGCGGCGGGGACAAACGCGGCAGCGATGGCGGCCGCGATCAGGGGTCTGGCGAGCATGGCGGGAATCCTTGGCGTGTGGGGAGCGGGGCAGGATGGAACGGGCTCGCCTAAGCTACCGCCGGCGGATGACACTTCTTGGCCCCGGTCATCGCCGGCCATTAGTCCGTTTGGTGGATGGCGCCGGATGACTCGCCGTGGCCGTCAACGAAAAAGCCCCGCCATGCGGGCGGGGCCGGGGTGTTGCGGTGGGCGGATCAGCCCATGGCGTCGAGTGCGGT
The DNA here is from genome assembly GCA_008501585.1 of Pseudomonadota bacterium. GTDB lineage: Bacteria > Pseudomonadota > Gammaproteobacteria > Burkholderiales > Rhodocyclaceae > Nitrogeniibacter. The sequence goes on from QQUN01000020.1 coordinate 57,557, forward strand.
TTTCAGCGTGGCCACGGTGCGCTCGACGTTGTGCAGCTTGTCGAGCCCGAACAGGCCGATGCGGAAGCTGCGGTAGTCGGCCGGTTCGTCGCATTGCAGCGGCACGCCGGCGGCGCTTTGCAGGCCGGCGGCGATGAACTTCTTGCCGCTGTGGATCTCGGCGTCGTCGGTGTAGCTGACCACCACGCCCGGCGCCTGGAAGCCCGGCGCGGCGACGCTCTTGAAGCCCTTGGATTCGAGCAGGGCACGCGCCTGGCGGCCGAGTTCGAGTTGTTCGTCGCGCACCTTGTCGAAGCCGTAGGCCTCGGTCTCGAGCATGATGTCGCGCATGCGGGTGAGCGCGTCGGTGGGCATGGTGGCGTGGTAGGCGTGGCCGCCGCCCTCGTAGGCCTGCATGATCTGCAGCCATTTCTTGAGGTCGGCCGCGAAGCTGGTGCTGGTGGTGGCGTCGAGCGCGGCCAGGGCGCGCGCATTCATCATCACCATGGCGCAGCAGGGCGAGCCGCTCCAGCCCTTTTGGGGGGCGCTGATCAGCACGTCGACGCCGGTGGCGGCCATGTCCACCCACACCGTGCCGGAGGCGATGCAGTCGAGCACGAACAGGCCGCCGACCTCATGCACCGCGTCGGCCACGGCGCGCAGGTAGTCGGTCGGCAGCATCATGCCGGAGGCGGTTTCCACATGCGGGGCAAAGACCACGGCCGGCTTTTCGGCGCGGATGGTGGCCACCACCTCGTCGATGGGCGCCGGGGCGAAGGCGGCCTGCGGGCCGGATTCAACCTGACGGGCCTTGAGCACGGTGTGCGAGGACGGGATGCTGCCCATATCGAAGATCTGCGTCCAGCGGAAGCTGAACCAGCCGTTGCGGATCACCAGGCACTGCTTGCCGGTGGCGAACTGGCGCGCCACGGCCTCCATGCCGAAGGTGCCGCTGCCGGGGACGATGGCCACCGCGTCGGCGTGATAGACCGTCTTGAGCACGCGCGAGATATCGCGCATCACGCCCTGGAAGCGGGCGGACATGTGGTTGAGCGCGCGGTCGGTATAGACCACGGAGTATTCGAGCAACCCCTCGGGGTCGATATCGGGTAGCAGGGCAGGCACGGTTCGCTCCGGTTGATGTCTCGGGACAGGTGGCGGCGGCGGCCACCGGCAAACCCAGAGGATGCCACTGTTTGGTGCCTGCTCCAAGCCGGTGCGGCGCCCCGCGCGCTGCGGTCGCAAATCGCCCGCATTGTTGTGAATGTGCGAACAGTCATTCAAGCGAACGCTGGATTGTCTTTGGATCTGCGCGCCCCCATCATGATCCCATCGCAACGCATCCTGGAGTACGGACATGAGCATGACGATCCGCAAGGCCAACGACCGCGGCCACGCCCGCTTCGGCTGGCTGAACGCCCGCCACACCTTTTCCTTCGGCGAATACTACGACCCGGCGCACATGGGCTTTGGCCCGCTGCGGGTGATCAACGACGACCGCATCGCCCCCGGCGGCGGCTTTCCGACCCATCCGCATGCCGACATGGAGATCCTCACCTATGTGATCGACGGCGCGCTGGCGCACAAGGACAGCCTGGGCAACGGCTCGACCATCCGCCCCGGCGAGATTCAGTACATGCGCGCCGGCACCGGCATCCGCCACAGCGAGTTCAACCCGTCGAGCAGTGATCCGCTGCGCCTGTTGCAGATCTGGATCCTGCCGGCCGAGCGCGGCACGGCGCCGGGTTATGGCCAGCAGCGCATCGATGCCTTGCCGGTGAAAAACGGCCTGCGGCTGATCGCCAGTGGTGATGGCCGGGACGGCGCGGTGCATATCGGCCAGGACGTCGACCTCTACGCCGCCACGCTCGATGGTGCCGACACGGCCGCGCTGACCCTCGCCCCCGGCCGGCTGGCCTGGGTGCAGGTGGCGCGGGGTGCGGTGACGCTCAATGGCGAGCGGTTGCATGAGGGCGACGGCGCGGCGCTGGCCGACGAGGCGCGGTTGCAGCTGAGCGACGGCGATGGTGCCGAGTTGTTGGTGTTCGACATGGCGCCGTAACGAGGCGTCGGGTGATTCACGATGGTGGGCGGCAAGCCGCCCACCCTACGACAGGCGCATTGCTGTTGCGCTCGGGGCGCCACGACGACGATACCGGCGCCGTAGGGTGGTCGGCTTTGCTGCCCACCACGCAGCGTTTGTCGTGAGGCACGATGGGTGGCCCCTCGCCGCCCGCCCTACACGAAACTCGGCTCTGCCTCGAGCGTGATGCCGAAGCGGGTGTGCACATCGTTGGCGACGGCGCTGGCCAGTCGCTGCACGTCGGCACCGGTGGCGCCGCCGTGGTTGACGATGACCAGCGCCTGGCGGGCATGGCAGCCGACCGGGCCGAGGCGGCGGCCCTTCCAGCCGCACTGGTCGATCAGCCAGCCGGCCGCCAGCTTGATGCGGCCGTCGGCCTGCGGGTAGTGCGGTGCGCCGGGATGGGTGGCGAGCAGGCGTTCGGCAATGGCGGCATCGACCACTGGGTTCTTGAAGAAGCTGCCGGCGTTGCCGAGCACCGCCGGGTCGGGCAGCTTGGCCTGGCGGATGGCGATGACCGCGTCGGAAATCTGCCGTGCGGTGGGCGTGGTGATGCCCTGCTCGGCCAGGTGGCGCTGCAGGTCGGCGTAGCCGGTGAGCGGCGGCCATGGCCGCGGCAGGCGGAAGACCACGCGGGTGATCAGCCAGCGGCCGGCCTCGGCCTGCTTGAATACGCTGTCGCGGTAGCCGAAGCGGCAGTCGGCGGCGGTGAATTGACGCTGCGCGCCGGTGTCGAGATTCACCGCGTCGAGCGATTCGAAGCGCTCGGCCATCTCCAGGCCGTAGGCGCCGATGTTCTGGATCGGCGCGGCGCCGACCGTGCCGGGAATCAGCGAGAGGTTTTCCAGCCCCGGCAGCTCTTCATCCAGCGTCCAGCGCACGAAGTCGTGCCAGGGCTCGCCGCCGGCCGCGGCCACGCGCCAGGCGTCGTCGGCGTCGGCCAGGCGCTCGCGGCCGCGCAGTGCCACATGCAGCACCAGCGCGTCCACATCGCCGGTGAACACCAGGTTGCTGCCGCCACCGAGCACCAGCCGCGGGCCGCGCAGGGCGCCGTCGCGGGCCAGCGCGACCAGGGTGTCGATATCGTCGATGCGCAGGTAGCGCGCGGCAGTGGCGGGCAGGCCGAAGGTGTTGAAGCGGTCGAGCGGGATGTGGGTGTGGACGGGCATCAGTCGGCCTGCGGCGCGCGGATCGGGAAAAACCGATCGTAGGCCAGATTGAAGACGAAGGCGTACACCGTGTAGGCCACGGCCAGGGCGAGGTCGGCAATGAGCGCGGTGAGCCAGTCCATGCCGGTCCATGCCATGACCACCGGCAGGGTCATGATCAGCAGCCCGGTCTCGAAGCCGAAGGCATGCCCGATGCGCAGCGGCCAGGGTCGGCGGTCGGCGGTGCGGCCGGTGAGGCGGCCTTCGACCCAGTCGAAGCCGATGTTGTAGACCGCGTTCCACAGCGCGGCGATCAGGGCGATCAGCGCCAGCATGCCCAGCGAGTTGGCGATGGGCACGCCGCTGGCCCAGGCGAAGGGCGGGGTGATGAGCAGCAGCCCGCCGGCCTCGAACAAGGCGATCTGGCGGGCGCGATCCCAGAAGCGGCGCAGCGGGGGGGCCGTGGAGGACACGTCGGCTACCGGTGGTGAAAACCGCGACGATAGACAGGCCGGCGGGCGGACGCAAATCGGTGCGCGGCGATGTGTGGTTCAATCAAGGCCTGTCCTTCTTGTCATGGGTGCATTCGAGCATGGCCCGCGTTCACATCGATCTGCCTGAAAGCTTTGATTTTTCAACCGATATCACGCTCTATCTGAGCCACATCAACTACGGTAACCACCTCGACAACGCCTTGCTGCTGACGGTGGTGTCGGAGGCGCGGCTGCGCTTCCTGAAGTCGATGGGCTATACCGAGCTGGCGGTCGAGGGCGTGGGCATCATCGTTGCCGACGCGGCCCTGCAATACCGCTCCGAAGCCCGTCACGGCGAGGTGATGCGGGTGGCCATGGCGGCCCGTGACTTCCATAAGTATGGCTGCGACCTGGCGTGGCAGATGTGCGAGGCCGAGTCGGGGCGCGAGGTGGCGCGCGGCAAGACCGGCATCCTGTTCTTCGACTACGCGGCCGGCAAGGTCTCCCGGGTGCCCGAGGGCTTTGCGGCGCGCTTTGCCGCCGCGGCCGGGCAATGATGCGACGCGCCCTCGCCACGCTGGCGCTGTGCCTGCCGGGCCTTGCCGGGGCGGGCGAGGCGCAGGTGCTCGATGCGGTGGCCGCGTGCGACGCGGCGCGGGTGTGCCAGTTTGCCGTCACGGTGCGGCATGCCGATGCGGGCTGGGATCACTACGCCGACGCGTGGGTGGTGCGCGCGCCGGACGGCTCGGAACTGGGCCGGCGGGTGCTGCTCCACCCGCATGACGATGAACAGCCCTTCACACGCCACCTGGGCGGGGTGAGGGTGCCGGCGGGCATCGACACCGTGCAGGTCGTGGCCCACGACTCGGTGCATGGCTGGGGCGCTACTGGGGTCGCGGTACCGATTCGCTGACGCTCAGAACTTGTGAATAAATTGACTGCGCGTGCCGACTGCTGCGTTGCTCACTCGCTCACGCCTCGCCTATCCATTTGATATGTCTCGTCGTTCGCTCGCGCAGTTGCCAAATGCGGCCTTGCACTCGACCCTGCTCGCTACGATTTCTTCACAAGTTCTCAGCCGCGCGGGCGGGCGGCGTCCACCTGCGCCAGTGCCCAGGCGCAGGCTGGGGCCAGGGCATCGAAGCAGGCGACGGCCTGGAATCCCTTGTAGAGCCGGTCGAAGACGGACTCCATGATGCCGTGCCCTTCGACCTCGGGCGGCAGGACATAGGCGATCGCGACGCGGTGGTACTGCCCGGCCAGCAGGCGTGCGCTGTCGGCCAGGGCCTGGAGTGCGTCCTGCGGTGCCAGCACGCTGCGGTGGCAGACGGCAATCTGCGCCCACGGGCCTCCCGCCGCGAGGCGGGCCACATGTGGCGCGACCTCGACACGGTAGCGGTCGACAAGTTCAAGGTTCCATGGCCCGGTGAGGTCAGACATCAGCAGCCGACCCTCCTGGCGCAGCGCGAAGTCACCGTGAGCAGCAAAGGGCATGGGGCGGGGCCTCTGTCATTGGGGGCGGGCGCGCGGGCCGGCGCTCACAGTTGCAGCAGGTTGCGCACCTGCAGTCCGTGGGCGGTAAAGTCGGCGAGCAGTTCCTGCTGGTGGTCGAAGTCGCGGGTTTCCATCTGCAGGATGACCTCGGTCATGCCTACCGGCACATGCAGCTCGCCGCGGCGGTGTTCCACATGGCGGATGTTGATGCCGAGCCGGGCCACCCGCTGGATCATCGCCAGCAGCTGGCCGGGGGCGTCGGAGGTGGTCACCGCCACGCTCATCAGCCGTCCGCTGGAGGCCAGGCCGTAGTCGATGGAGCGGCCGACCAGGGTCAGGTCCACATTGCCGCCGGAGATGACGCACACCGCGCGGTCGTCGGGGGCGAGGCGGATCTTGCCCTGCATCAGCGCGGCCAGGCCGACCACGCCGGCCCCTTCGCCCATGGTGTGGGTGCGCTCGACCAGGGTGACGATGGCCTCGGCGATGGCGTTGTCGTCGACGGTGACGATCTCGTCGACCAGGGCGGCAATGACCTGCCGGTTGCGCTCGCCGGGGCGCTTGACCTTGATGCCGTCGGCGATGGTGTGGGCGCCGGGCGGCACGGTTTCGAGCGTGCCGTCGATGAGGAAGTTGCGATACGGCGCGACCGCCTCGGTCTGCACGCCGACGACGCGGATGCCCGGCCGCTGCAGCTTGAGCGCCAGTGCGATGCCGGCGATCAGCCCGCCGCCGCCCAGCGGCACCACGGCCACCGTCATGTCGGGAGCGTCTTCGAGCATCTCCAGCCCGCAGCTGGCCTGACCGGCGATGACGTCCCAGTCGTCGTAGGGGTGGAGGAAGGCCAGATCGTCGGCGCCGGCACGGCGGCGCGCCTCGTCGGCAGCCTGCTCCAGGGTGTCGCCCTCGAGTACCACCTCGGCGCCCAGCGCCCGGCAGGCCTGGATCTTGGTCAGCGGCGCATTGCCCGGCATCACCACCACCGCGCGCAGCCCGGCCAGCGCCGCGGCGCGCGCCACGCCCTGGGCATGGTTGCCGGCCGAGGCGGCGATCACGCCGCGGGGGCGCTCGGCGCCGCTGAGGAGACGGTCGATCTTGTGCGTGGCGCCCCGCAGCTTGAAGGAGCCGGTACGCTGAAGGTTCTCGAGCTTGAGCTGCACGGGCACGCCGAGGGCGTCGGAGATCGGGTCGTTGTGCCACTGGGCCGTGCGGATGATGGCCTCGCGGATGCGGGCCTGGGCGGCGAGCAGGGCGCTCAGGTCGAGCGGCAGGTGGGCGGGCATGCGGTGTCTCCGGGTGCCCGGCGCGCGGTGGATCGCCACGGCCTCGGGCACAGGTCGATTGTCATGGGCGGGGGCCGGCGGGGCAAGCTGCGGCGCAGCAGGCGCTTCAGGAGCGGTGCCGCCTTGCCGTTGACCGTCGGGTCGTGGGCGGGCGTCCTCGGGGAGCGGGATGGAACTGATACTTGTCGGCCTGGCGGGGGGACTCGCCGGTGTGATGGCATGGGCCTGGCGCTTGCACGGCGCGCTACGGCGCGCCAAGGCAAACCAGCTGGCCCTGGCGCGTTTTGCGTCGGACTGGATCTGGGCGCAGGACGCGGAGTTCCGCTTCACGCATTTCGAAGGCAGTACGCTCGAGCGCCACAACCTGGTACTCGAAGCGCTGCGCGGCAAGCGCCGCTGGGAGCTGGCCGGGGTGGAGGTTGCGCCGGCGGACATGGCGGCCCATCGCGCCTGCTGCGAGCGCCACGAAGCCTTCTACGAGTTCGAGTACGGGGTGACGATTCCGGGCATGGGGCAGCGCTGGATGGTGGTCAGCGGCTACCCGGTGTTCGATTCGGCCGGCCGCTTCGCCGGCTATCGCGGCCTGGCGCGCGACGACACGCAGCGCCACGCGGCAGAGGTGGCGTTGAAAGCGAGCGAACAGCGGCTGTCGGCCATTCTGGCGGGCAGCCCGGTGCCGGTGTTCGCCATCGATCTGGACGGCCGGGTGGTGGCCTGGAACCGCGGCTGCGAACTGGTTATCGGTGTCAGCGCGGAGGTGATGATCGGCAGCGCCACGCCCGGCTTGCCTTTCTATGGCTGCGACCGCCCGGTGCTGGCGCATTTTGCCGCCGGCCTGCAGCCGATGTCGGCGCTTGAGACGTTCTACGGATCGGCGGTGCGACCGGCGCCGGCGGTCCCCGGTGCGCTGGCGGCAGAGGGTTTCTTTCGCAATATGGCGGGCCGGGATCGCTGGCTCTCCTTCCTGGCGGCGCCGATGCACGACGAGCACGGTGCCGTGATCGGTGCCATCGAAACCTTGCAGGACATCACCGAGCGGCGGCAGGCGGAGCAGGCGCTGCAGACGAGCGAGCAGAAGTTCGAGGTGATCTTCAACCAGGCCTTCCAGTTCATTGGTCTGCTCTCGCCCGACGGGTGCCTGCTCGAGGCCAACCAGACATCGCTCGACTTCGCCGGTGTGCCGGCCGAGGCGGTGATTGGCCGGCCCTTTGCCGATGGCCCCTGGTGGCAGGGCGTACCCGAGCACCGACGCCGCCTGATCGAGGCCATCGGCCAGGCGGCGGCGGGCCGCTTTGTGCGCTTCGAGACCGAGCACCCGGCGGCCGATGGCAGCCGGCACGCGGTCGATTTTTCGATCACGCCGGTGTTCGACGACCAGGGCCAGGTCACCCTGCTGATCCCGGAAGGCCGGGACATCACCGCGATCAAGGCGACCCAGGCCGAGCTGCAGGCCGGGCGCGAGATGTTTGCCACCATCTTCGACCAGAGCCCGGTGGCCCTGGCGCTGATCGATTTGCCGGCCGGGCGGATCGCGCAGATCAACAACGCCTGGGAGCGGGCGCTGGGCTGGTCGGCCGAGCAGGTGATCGGCCGCGATACGATCGAACTGAACCTGTGGTTCGACCTGGCCGAGCGCCAGCGCTTTCTCGACCAGATGGCCCGTGTTGGCCGGGCCGAGCGTTTTGAAGCGCGACTGCGCCGCGGCGACGGCGTCGAGGCGGTGTTCGAGATCTCCAGCCGGGTGGTGAACATCAACGGCCAGCGGGTGTTGCTCAGTTCGCTGGTGGATGTGACCGGCCAGCGCCGCACCCAGGCCGAGATCCGGGCGCTCAATGCCCACCTGGAAGAGCGTGTCCGCCTGCGCACCGATGAGTTGCTGCATGCCAAGGAGCGGCTGGAGCAGGCCATGGGCCAGCTGGTGCAGTCCGAGAAGCTGGCCTCGCTCGGCGCCGTGGTGGCCGGCGTGGCGCATGAGCTGAACACCCCGCTGGGCAACGCGCTGACCGTGGCCTCGGCCTTGCAGGATCAGGTCCGCGCCTGCCTGAGCGACTCGGCGCAGGGGCGGCTGACACGCCGCGGCTTCGACGAATTCATGCACACCACCGAAACCGCCGCCGATCTGCTTGCGCGCAACATCGACCGCGCGGCGCGGCAGATCACCACCTTCAAGCAGGTGGCGGTCGACCACACCAGCGAGCGGCGGCGGACATTCGACCTGCGCGGCGTGGTGGACGAGGCGCTGGCCACCTTCCAGCCCAAGCTGGCGAAACTGCCCCACACCCTGACCCTGGCGATCGACGAGGGCATCGTCATGGACAGCTACCCCGGCCCGCTCGAGCAGGTGCTGGCCAACCTCGTGGCCAACGCGCTCACCCACGCCTTCGCGGCGGACGATGCGGGGCAGATGTGGTTGCGGGCGACGCGGGATGCGGACGACACGGTGCGGATGGTGTTCGAAGACAACGGCCAGGGCATGCGCCGCGAGGTGGCGGACCATGTCTTCGACCCCTTCTTCACCACGCGCCTGGGCCAGGGTGGCAGCGGGCTGGGGATGTACATCGTCTATAACTTCGTGACCGGTGTGCTCGGTGGCGACATTGCGCTGGAAACGGCGCCGGGCCAGGGCGCGCGTTTCAGCCTGCGGCTGCCGCGCGTTGCGCCGGCGCGGCAGGGCGCGCCGGCCATGCCGCCCAATCTGCTCGATGCCGGCGAGGGCGCGGGGGCGGGCTGAGCGGCGGTTGCGCGTGCTGATGCGTCCGGGGGTTCAGTCGGTGTCGCCAAGGGCGTCGAGCGCCTCGTGTACTTCCAGCCAGCGCAGCTCGGCGGCCTCGATCTCGTCGGTCAGCCGCGCCTGGCGCTTGAGCAGGTCCTGCAGCAAGGCGGTGTCTTGCCCGGCGTACAGGCCGGGGTCGGCGAGGCGGGTGTCGAGCAGGGATTTCTCGTGCTGCCAGTTCGCCAGTTTGCGTTCGAGCTGTTCGGCTTCCTTGACCAGCGGCCGCCGCGCGGCGAGACGGGCCTTGCGTTCCTCGGCGGACTGCGCGCGCTCGGCCTTGCGCGCCGCCTTGTCGGCCGCCTGGTCGGGGCAGGCCAGCGCGGCCTGCTCGGCGGCGCGCTGGGCGGCCAGCCAGTCGCGGTAGTCGTCCAGGTCGCCGTCGAAGGGTTGCAGCCGGCCGCCGTCGACCAGCACGAAGCGGTCGCAGGTGGCGGCCAGCAGCGCGCGGTCGTGCGAGACCAGCACCATGCCGCCGTCGAAGTCCTGCAGCGCCAGGGTGAGGGCGTGGCGCATTTCCAGGTCGAGGTGGTTGGTCGGCTCGTCGAGCAGCAGCAGGTTGGGCTGGCGCCAGATCAGCAGGGCCAGCGCCAGGCGCGATTTCTCGCCGCCCGAAAACGGCCCGCAGGCGCTGGTGACGCTGGCGCCTGAGGCCACGCCGTCGCGCTCGCCGCGGAAGTCGAAGCCGCCCAGGTAGTTGCGCAGGTCTTGTTCGCGGGCGGTCGGGTCGAGCCGGGTCATGTGCTGCAGCGGCGATTCGTCCAGGCGCAGGGTGTCGAGCTGGTGCTGCGCGAAGTAGCCGATGGCCAGGCCCTTGCCGTCGGTGCGCCGGCCGGCCTGCAGGGCGAGCTGGCCGGCGAGCAGTTTGATGAGGGTGGACTTGCCGGCGCCGTTGCGCCCGAGCAGGCCGATGCGCTCGCCCGGGCGCAGGGTGAGGTTGAGGTCGCCGAGTACCGGCGCGCCACCGTAGCCGACCGCGCCGTCCTCGACATCGAGCAGCGGATCGGGCGCCGGCGGCGCGGGGCGGAAGCTGAAGTGGAAGGGGGTGTCCACATGCGCGGCGGCGATCAGCTCCATGCGCTCGAGCGCCTTGATGCGGCTTTGCGCCTGGCGCGCCTTGGTGGCCTTGGCGCGGAAGCGGTCGACGAACTTGTGCAGGTGGGCGCGCTCGCGCTGCTGCTTTTCGTACAGCGCCTGCTGCTGTGCCAGGCGCTCGGCGCGCTGGCGCTCGAACTCGCTGTAGCCGCCGCTGTAGAGCGTGAGTTGCTGCTGCTCGATGTGGGCGATGTGGCCGACCACGGCGTCGAGGAAGACACGGTCGTGCGAGATCAGCAGCAGCGTGCCGCGGTAGTCGCGCAGCCACTGTTCGAGCCAGATCACGGCGTCGAGGTCGAGGTGGTTGGTGGGCTCGTCGAGCAGCAGCAGGTCGGAGCGGCACATCAGCGCCTGCGCCAGGTTGAGGCGCATGCGCCAGCCGCCGGAGAAGTCCGCCACCGGCCGGGTCAGGTCGGTGCGCGCGAAGCCCAGCCCGTCGAGCAAGGTGGCGGCGCGGGCGGCGGCGCTGTAACCGTCGATCTCCTGCAGCCGGCCATGGAGCAGGCCGATGCGCTCGCCGTCGTGTGCCGCTTCGGCCGCGGCCAGCTTGGCTTCGATGCGGCGCAGCTCGAGGTCGCCGTCGAGGGTGTAGTCGAGCGCGCTGCGCGCCAGCGCCGGGGTTTCCTGCGCCACATGGGCGATCACCCAGCCGGGCGGGATCTCGCAGTCGCCCTGGTCGGGATGGAGCTGGCCGCGCAACAGGGCGAAGAGGCTGGACTTTCCGCAGCCGTTGGCACCGGTGAGGCCGACCTTCCAGCCCGGATGGAGCTGGACGGTGGCGCCTTCGACGAGGACTTTGGCGCCCCGGTTGAGGCGCAGCTGGCGGAACTGGATCACGTGGGCAATCGGGACGAAAAACCGGTATTGTACGGGCTCGTTTGCTACCTGCCTGCCCTCACGCCATGATCCGCCCGCGCCACCTGACTCCGATTGTGTTCGCCTGCCTGATGGCGGTTGCCGGTGCCGCGGCGGCACAGGACGCGGACGGCACCGAGAGCAGCGCGCAGCTGCGTGATCGCGCCAAGACCCTGCGCAAGGCGGCGGAAGCCGATTTTGCCTCGCGCGAGGCGGGGTGCTACGACCGTTTCCGGGTCAATGCCTGTCTCGACGACGCCCGCGAAGACCGCACCGCGCAGATGCAGGCGGCGCGCAAGCTGGAGGCGCGCGCCAACCGGATCGACCGCGGCGCGCGGATCAAGGCCATGGAGGCGCGGCTCAGGGACGCGGAAGAACGCCGCGCCAACCCGGTCTCCGTGCCGCTGGTGCCGCTGCCCGGCGCTCAGTGAGCGCTGTTGGCCGGTGAGTCGGGCGCCACGCCGATCTGCCCGGCGGGGCGGTTGAACGACACCGACGGCGCCCACGGTGCCGGCCGCATCACCGGCGTGGCGTCACGCAGCACCAGCGCCGGATTGCTGAAAGGCGCCAGGCGCTCGAGAAAATCCACCATCTCCATCAGCGGCGAGTTGCGGAAGAAGCTCGCCTCGGGGGTTTCCATCCAGATGCGGTCGGCGAACACATAGAGCTCGTGCGGCTGGTCGCCGATGCCGTCCTGATCCAGGTCGAAGCCCTGATAGGTGTCCCAGTAGTTGCCCGCCCAGTGCTCGGCGTCGAGGTGGCCGGCGTTGGTGGCGGTGACCTGCCACAGGTTGTGCTCGAAGCGGTTGTTGATCAGGATGCGCCCGCCGCGCTCGCCGTAGAAGTTGATGCCGGTGACGTTGTGCGCCAGGCGGTTGTTCGACAGCACCAGCCGACTGAGCGGGTCGGACGAGGAGTCGGCCATCAGCCCCACCGCGCAGTGGATCAGCTCGTTGCCCTCGATCAGCACCGCGGTGCTCTCCTTGATGGCGATGCCGGCGCCGGACACATGCATGGCGTGCATGACGCGGTTGTTGCGCAGGATGAAGCCGTTGGAGTTGATCACCACGATGCCGGTGGCGTTGCCGGTGGCGAGGTTGGCCTCGACCAGGGTGCGCGTCGAGAACAGGAAGTTCATGGCGCGCCGGCTGTCGCGGATGGTGTTGCCGATGATGCGGTTGCGCGGCGAGTTGGTGATGGTCAGGTCGCGCATGTGCTCGAAGAGGTTGTCTTCGATGGTGTTGTCCATGGCGTACCACAGGCGCAGGCCGTCGCCGCGGTCGGCGGTGTCCTCGCCGCGCGAGCGCACCCGGTTGCCACGCACCAGGTTGCGGTTGGCCTTTTGCAGCACGATGCCGAACAGCACATCGTCGAGCACATTGTCTTCGATGCGGTTGTCGTGGCCCTCGACATAGATGCCGGAGTGGATCTGGTCATGCGAGTCGCCGCTGCCGCGCACCACCAGCCCGCGCAGCACCGCGCCGCTGGCCTTGAGGGTGATCACCGAACTGCGGTGGTCGCCCTCGATGATGGCCTGGCCGCCGCCGTCGAGGATCAGCCGGCCGTTGATCTCGACCGGCCCGGTGTAGGTGCCCGGCGCCAGGCGCAGGATGCCGGTACCGGCCAGCGCGGCGTCGATCAGCGGTTGCAGCGGCGTGGCCGAGACGGCTGTGAGCGGCAGCAGGCCGGCGAGGGCGGCGAAGAGGGCGAGGCGCAGGGTGTGGAGCATGGGCACGGCGGGATGATGAACCGGCCATGCTAAGGGCGCAATCGCCAGCCGGCTGCGACCGAGATCAAGAAACCATGCCGGCGCCTGTTTCGCCAGGGGGGGCTGCGCCGGCAGCGAGCCGTTCCGGTTGTCGCGGGCGGGGTTCATGTCATTGAATTTCTGATAGAATTCGCCGCGATTGTGCGTCGGCCCCGCTGCCGGCGCTTTGCTTTTTACGGATTCGGGATTCGCGCAGTGCTCATCGCCAACAACATCACCATGCAGTTCGGGGCCAAGCCCCTGTTCGACAACGTCTCCGTCAAGTTCGGCGACGGCAACCGCTACGGCCTGATCGGCGCCAACGGGGCGGGCAAGTCCACCTTCATGAAGATCCTGTGCGGCGAGCTGGAGCAGTCGGCCGGCAACGTCACCAAGGAGGCCAACGAGCGCATGGCCTACCTGCGCCAGGACCAGTTCGGTTACGAAGACAAGCGGGTGCTCGATGTGGTGATGATGGGCCACACCGAGATGTGGGCCTGCATGCAGGAAAAGGACGCGATCTACGCCAACCCCGAGGCGAGCGAAGAGGACTACATGCGCGCCGCCGAGCTGGAAGGCGTGTTTGCCGAGTACGACGGCTACACCGCCGAGGCGCGTGCCGGTGAGCTGCTGCTGGGCGTGGGCATCCCGACCGAGCAGCACAACGGCCCGATGAGCCAGGTGGCGCCGGGCTGGAAGCTGCGCGTGCTGCTGTGCCAGGCGCTGTTCGCCAACCCCGACATCCTGCTGCTCGACGAGCCGACCAACAACCTCGACATCAACACCATCCGCTGGCTCGAAGACACGCTCAACGAGCGCGATTCGACCATGGTCATCATCTCGCACGACCGGCACTTCCTGAACCAGGTGTGCACCCACATGGCCGACCTGGACTACGGCACCATCAAGGTCTATCCGGGCAACTACGACGACTACATGGAAGCGTCCACGCTGGCCCGCCAGCGCCAGGCCCAGGCCAATGCCCGCGCCAAGGACAAGATCGCCGAGCTGCAGCAGTTCGTGCGCCGCTTCTCGGCCAACAAGTCCAAGGCCAAGCAGGCGACCAGCCGGATGAAGCTGATCGACAAGCTCAAGCCCGAAGACGTCAAGCCGTCGAGCCGCCAGTACCCGTGGATCCGTTTCGAAGTGGACGCCAAGGACAAGCTGCACCGCCAGGCGGTCGAACTCGAGAACGTCAGCTTCGCCTACGAGGGCATGGACAAGCCGCTGATCAAGTCGCTGTCGCTGGCCATCGATGCCGGCGACAAGGTGGCCATCATCGGCGAGAACGGCGTCGGCAAGACCACCCTGATGCGCCTGCTGATGGGCGAGCTGAGCCCGCAGAAGGGCACCATCAAGTGGGCCGAGAAAGCCAAGCTGGGCTACTACGCGCAGGACCACTCGGCCGAATTCCAGTCCGACGTGTCGCTGACCGACTGGATCTCCGAGCATGTGCGCGACGGCGGCTTCGAGGGCGAGGACATGGAGACCCTGATCCGCGGCACCCTCGGCCGGCTGCTGTTCTCGGGCGACGAGGTGAAGAAGCCGGTGCGCGTGATCTCCGGCGGTGAGCAGGGCCGCATGCTGTTCGGCAAGCTGATGCTGCAGAGCAAGAACGTGCTGCTGATGGACGAGCCGACCAACCACCTGGACATGGAATCGATCGAATCGCTCAACTCGGGGCTGGAGAAGTACAGCGGCACCTTCCTGTTCATCTCGCACGACCGCGAGTTCGTGTCCTCGCTGGCCACCCGCATCATCGACATGCGCCAGGACGGCGACATCATCGACTACCGCGGCACCTATGAAGAGTATCTGAGCAGCCAGGGCATCGAGTAAGCCCCTCGCCGCTTTCCCGCATGCCGGCGCCGCGCATCCCGCGGCGCCGGCATCGTCTTTTGGCAGATCCACTATCCGTGAGACCCTGTCGACGACGCGACGCATGAGACCCCATCAATGATCAGCGCCATCCTTCCCGTCTCCAGCCTGCTGCTGGGCATGGCCATCCTGCTGGCCGGCTCCGGCCTGATCGGCACCCTTCTCGGCCTGCGCGCCAGCGTCGAAGGCTTCACCGGGCTGTCGCTGGGCCTGATCATGTCGGGTTTTTTCGGTGGCTACATCGTGGGCGCCTTCGTGTGTCCGCCGCTGATCCGGCGCATCGGCCACATCCGCGCCTTCACCGCCATGGCCGCCCTGGCGGCGGTGGTCTCGCTGCTCTACGGCATGCTCGTCGATCCCTGGGTATGGTGGGTGCTGCGGGTGATCCACGGCGTCACCATGGTCGCCATCTACATGATCATCGAGAGCTGGCTCAACGAGCAGATGCACGACAAGCGCGGCAAGATCTTTGCCGCCTACATGATGGTCAGCTTCGTCGCCCTCGGCCTCGGGCAGTTCATGATCGCCATCTACGGTGCCGAGCACATGGGCTCCTTTGCGCTGGTGGCCATCTTCTACTGCCTGGGCCTGGTGCCGATTGCGCTCACCCCGGTCGACCAGCCCACGCCGATCCACACCCCGCGCCTGCCGCTGGCGCGCTTGTACCGCGTGTCGCCAGTCGGCTTCATGGGCGGGCTGGTGTCGGGGCTGGTCTCGGGCGCCTTCTGGGGCCTGTCGGCGGCCTTTGCCGCGGCGCAGGGGCTGGACGACTTCCATGTCGCGGTGTTCACCGCCGCGGCCATTTTCGGCGGCGCCTTCATGCAGTGGCCGGTCGGCCATGCGGCCGAGCATCGCGACCGGCGCGTGGTGCTGGTGAGCGTGTGCGTGCTGTCGGCGCTTTGCGCCGTGGCCATGGCCAGTGTCGGTGGACTGTCGGTGCTCGCCCTGGTGGTGGCGACCGGCTTCTACGGCGGTTTCGCCTTCACCCTGTACAGCCTGGCGGTGGCGCAGACCCACGACCGTTTCCATTCGTCCGAAGCGCTGGAGGCGACCAAGGCCTTGCTGGTGCTGCACGGCACGGGCGCGGTGATCGGGCCGGTGGTGGCCGGCGGGGTGATGTCGGCGCTCGGCGCGCGGGCCTTCCCGCTGGTGCTGGCGGTCATGCTGCTTGCCCTGGGGGTGTTTACGTTGTGGCGTATCCGCCGCGATGCGCCGGTGCCAGATGCCGAACTGACCGAGTTCCTGCCGGTGCATCGCACCTCGGTGATGGCCATGGAGATGGACCCGCGGACGCCCGATACCTCGACCCATGGCGAGACGGACACGGGTAGCCCACCCGCGGCGGATGCCGCTGACCCACCGCCGCGCTGAGGGCGCAGGCGCATGATCATGGCATGACATGCACCGCATACCTGTTTGGCATTGCGCGGTGCACGCAGAGGCGGCGGCGTGTTTACGCCACAATGCGCCACCTCATTCGACCCCGGCGACCCCTTGGCTGACCCGCTCCCCTTTCCCGTGGCCCCCCAGCGCTGGGCGGCCTTCGTGCTCAAACGCCTGGGCTGGTCGGTCGACATGCCGCCGCCGCCCGGCCCCAAGATGGTGCTGCTGGCCTATCCGCACACCTCCAACTGGGATTTCATCATCGGCCTGATCGCGCGCTTCACCTTTGGCTGGCCGGTACGCTGGGTGGGCAAGCACACGATCTTCCGTGCGCCCTTTGGCCGCTTCTTCCGCTGGCTGGGCGGCATCCCCATCAACCGTTCGCGCCCGGGCGGCTTCATCGACGATGTGGTGGCGCAGATCCATGCCGACGCCCATGCCATCGTGTGCATCGCCCCGGAGGGCACGCGCAGCTATGTCGAGGGCTGGAAGAGCGGCTTCCACCGCATCGCCCGCAGCGCGGACGTGCCGATCGCGCTCGGCTACATCGACTGGGGCCGGCGCTGTGTGGGCATCGCGGGCTATGTCCAGCCGAGCGATGACATCGAGGCGGACCTCGCCGCCATCCGCGCCGGCTATGCCTCGGTGACCGCGTTCTACCCCGAAAAGGCGGGCCGGATCGCGATCCGCTAACGGCGATTGCCGGCTAATTGTTTTGCACAAAACTATCGTGTGTTAAACTTGGCGGCTACTCACTTTCCAATCAAGACTTCGTGTCGGGCGGCCTGGCCGTCTTTCTGAGGGTATCGATCCACCGTCATCGTCAGGCAGTCACGCTTCTGTCGGCATCTTGGCTCTTTGGATGCACCCGTCCCGACACGAGGATTGTCACAAGGACGCATGCCGGAAAAACTCGTCGTCAAGAATCTGTACAAGGTCTTCGGAGACCGGCCCAAGGAAGCGATGAAGCTCGTCGCCGAGGGCAAGGACAAGGCCACCATCTTCGCCCGCACCGGGCAGACCCTCGGCGTGATCGACGCCAGCTTCAGTGTCAATGAGGGTGAAATCTTCGTCATCATGGGGCTGTCCGGCTCGGGCAAGTCGACCCTGGTGCGCCTGCTCAACCGGCTGATCGAGCCGACCGCCGGGCAGGTGCTGATCAACGGCCGCGACATCGCGAAAATGGACGACACGGAGCTGCGCGAGCTGCGTCGCTCCGAGATCAGCATGGTCTTCCAGTCCTTCGCGCTGATGCCGCACCTGTCGGTGGTGGACAACACCGCCTTTGGCCTGGAGCTGGCCGGCATGGCCGAGGCCGAGCGCCGCGCGCGGGCCATGGTCGCACTCGAACAGGTTGGGCTGGCGGCCTGGGCCAACAGCTATCCGGACGAGCTCTCCGGCGGCATGCAGCAGCGCGTGGGTCTGGCCCGGGCGCTGGCCAACGATCCGCAGGTGCTGTTGATGGACGAGGCCTTCTCGGCGCTCGATCCGCTGATCCGCACCGAGATGCAGGACGAGCTGGTCAAGCTGCAGGCGGCAGACAAGCGCACCATCATCTTCATCTCGCACGACCTCGACGAAGCCATCCGCATCGGCGACCGCATCGCCATCATGGAAGGCGGCGTGGTGGTGCAGGTCGGCACGGCCGAAGAGATCCTGCGCAACCCGGCCAACGACTACGTGAAATCCTTCTTCAAGGGGGTGGACGCCACCAGCATCCTGTCGGCCGCCGACATTGCGCGCAAGACCCAGGTCAACATCATCGACCACCAGGGCATGGGCGTGCGCAGCGCCATCGAGCGCCTGCGCGCGCATGACCGCGAGTACGGCTACGTGGTCAGCCCCGACCAGAAGTTGATGGGCGTGGTTTCGCTCGACAGCCTGCAGAAGGCCGCCCGCGCCAGCGCCGACGCCAAGCTGCGCGACGCCTTCCTGCCCGAGCCGCATGTGCTCACCCCGGACACCCCGATCAGCGAGCTCTATGAGCCGCTCACCCAGCATCCCTACGGCCTGCCGGTGGTGGACGACAAGGGCCGCTACCGCGGCGCGATCACGCGCAACACCATGCTCGAATTCCTGCATGCACAGAACACGGAGGACGCGGCATGAGCACGCTCGCACGGACGCCCGAAGGGCGCGCGACCCTCCCTTGGGGAGGATGTCGATTCATCGACAGGAGGGCAGTAAAATGAGCGATCAAACTGCCAGTAACCCCTGGGCCGCCGCGGCCCCTGCCACGCCCGCTGCCGAGGCGCCCGCGACGGCAACCCCTGCCGATGCGGCACCCGCAGACGCCCCCGCCAATCCCTGGGGAAGCGCCGCGCCGACGCCGGCCGAGACGCCCGCCGCCAACGGCGACTGGCTGGGCACGCCGCCCGAGGCCGCGCCCGAGCCGCCCTTCGACTGGCTCCACCCCTTCAACGAGGCGGTGCTCCCGCTCGATACCTGGGTCGATCAGGGCCTGAACTGGGTGGTGGACAACTTCCGCCCCTTCTTCCAGGCCGTGCGCCTGCCCATCGACGCCACCCTGACCGGCATCGAGCAGGCCTTGCTGGCGGTGCCCGCCTTCCTGATGATCGCCCTGTTCGGCCTGATCGCCTGGCAGTTCAGCGGGCGGCGCCTGGCCATCGGTTCGGTGCTGTCGCTGACCGTCATCGGGCTGATCGGCGCCTGGGACGAGGCCATGGTGACCCTCGCACTGGTGCTCACCTCGGTCTTCTTCTGTCTCGTCATCGGCCTGCCACTGGGCATCGTGATGGCGCGCAACGACCGCATCGAGGCGGCCGTGCGGCCGGTGCTCGACGCCATGCAGACCACGCCGGCCTTCGTCTATCTGGTGCCGGTGGTGATGCTCTTCGGCATCGGCAACGTGCCCGGCGTGGTGGTCACCATCGTCTTCGCCCTGCCGCCGCTGATCCGCCTCACCAACCTGGGCATCCGCCAGGTGCGGCCCGACCTCATCGAAGCCTCACGCGCCTTTGGCGCCTCGCCCTGGCAACTGCTCACCCGTGTGCAGCTCCCGCTGGCCATGCCGACCATCATGGCCGGCATCAACCAGACCCTGATGCTCGGTCTGTCGATGGTGGTGATCGCCTCGATGATCGCCGTCGGCGGGCTCGGCCAGATGGTGCTGCGCGGTATCGGCCGGCTCGACATGGGCCTGGCCACCATTGGCGGCCTGGGTATCGTCATCCTCGCCATCATGCTCGACCGCATCACCCAGTCGATGGCCGGTGGCAAGGCAAGCCCCGGCCGCTGGTACGACGGCGGACCGCTCGGCGCGCTGCGCCGGTGGTTCGGCAAGTCCGCCGCCTGATCCTCCCCAACCCCCTCTAGGAGACGCACACCATGCGACTTTCCCGACTGACCCATCTCATGCGCGGCGCCGCCGTTGCGCTCGCCGCCACCGTTTCGCTCGGCGCCTTCGCTGCCGACATGCCCGGCAAGGGCGTCAAGGTGCAACCGCTGAAGAGCTCCATCGCCGAGGAAACCTTCCAGACCGAGCTGGTCATGCAAGGCCTGAAAGACCTGGGCTATGACGTGGCCGCCATCAAGGAAATCGAATACGCCGCCGGCCATGTGGCGCTCGGCAATGGCGACGCCACCTTCATGGCCGACCACTGGGACCCGCTGCATATCGATTTCTACGAAAAGGCCGGTGGCGACGCCAAGCTGTACCGCAAGGGCGTGTTCTCGCCCGGCGCGCTGCAGGGCTACCTGATCGACAAGAAAACCGCCGACACCTACGGCATCAAGTCCATCGACCAGCTCAAGGACCCGAAGCTCGCCAAGCTCTTCGATACCGACGGCGACGGCAAGGCCGACCTGGCCGGCTGCAACCCGGGCTGGGGCTGCGAGAAAGTGATCGAGCATCACCTCGACGCCTATGGCCTGCGTGCCAGCATCACCCACAAGCAGGGCGCCTACGCGGCCATCATCGCCGACACCATCGCCCGCCAGAAGCAGGGCGAGCCGGTGTTCTACTACACCTGGACGCCGTACTGGGTGAGCGGCGTGCTGGTGCCGGGCAAGGACGTGGTGTGGCTGCAGGTCCCGTTCTCGGCCCTGCCCGGTGAGCGCACCGATGTGAATACCGCGCTGCCCGATGGCTCGAACTACGGCTTCCAGGCCAACAACCAGCGCATCGTCGCCAACCGCGCCTTTGCCGAAGCCAACCCGGCCGCGGCCAAGCTGTTTGAGGTGATGACGCTGTCGGCCAACGACATCTCGGCGCAGAACCTGCGCATGCGCGACGGCGAAAACAAGCCGGCCGACATCGCCCGCCATGTGGCTGGCTGGATCAAGGCCAACCGCGCCACCTACGACGGCTGGCTGGACGCAGCCCGCGCGGCGGCCAAGTAAGCGCATCCGCGCCAGACGAGACGGCCACCGTTCGCGGTGGCTGTTTTTTCATGCCGGCCGCTGCGCCGGGTCGAGCCAGCGGCGCACCACGGCATACAGCTGCTCGGGCTCGAAGGGCTTGGACAGGTAGTCGTTCATGCCGGCCGCCTCGCAGCGCTGGCGGTCTTCGGCGAAGGCATTGGCGGTCATCGCCAGGATCGGCACCGCGCCGCCCTGCGGCAGCGCGCGGATGGCGCGGGTGGCGCTCAGGCCGTCCATGACCGGCATCTGCATGTCCATCAAAATCAGGTCGTAAGGCGTTCGGGCAAACATGTTCACCGCCTGCTGGCCATCCTCGGCCACGTCGACCTGCAGGCCGGTATCACCGAGCAGTTCGAGCGCCACATACTGGTTGACCTCGTTGTCCTCCACCAGCAGCAGCCGGCAGTGGCTGAAGTCGCGCGCCAGCACGCCGGCGTCGGCCGAGGCCGGTGGCGCCGCCGGCTCCGGCGCCGGTTCGGCGGCCAGGCCGAAATGCGCCGTGAACCAGAAGGTGCTGCCGTGCCCGGGCGCGCTGCGCACCCCGACGCTGCCGCCCATCAGCTCGGCCAGCCGGCGGCTGATCGCCAGACCCAGGCCGGTGCCGCCATAGCGCCGCGTGGTGCTCGGGTCGCCCTGTTCGAAGGCGTTGAACAGCCTCGGTTGCACGGCCGGGTCGATGCCGATGCCGGTGTCGGCCACCTCGAAGCGCAGCGTCACCCCGGCGCCCGGCGCGGACAGGGCCAGATGCTCCAGCAGGCGGACGCGCAGATGCACCTCGCCGTGCTCGGTGAACTTGACCGCATTGCCGATGAAGTTGAACAGGATCTGGCCGACCCGCGTGGCGTCGCCCATGACATGGGCCGGCACCTGCGGGTCGATGCTCACGCTCAGGTCCAGGCCCTTGGCCCGGGCCGTGTCGCGGACCAGATCGGCGGCCTCGCCGGCCACCTGCGCGATGGCGAAGCGGGCCGTCTCCAGCGGCATGCGGTCGGCCTCGATCTTGGAGATGTCGAGCAGGTCGTTGATGATCGCCAGCAGGTGGCGGCTGGCGCTGACGACACTCTCCAACCGCTTGCTGTCGTCCGCGCTGCGCGCACTGCGCAGCATCAGCTGGGTCAGGCCGATGATGGCATTGAGCGGGGTGCGGATCTCGTGGCTCATGTTGGCCAGGAAGGTGCTCTTGGCGCGGCTGGCCGCTTCCAGTTCGGCGGTGCGTTCGGCCACCAGGTCTTCGAGGTGGTGGCGGTGGCGGGCCAGCTCCTCGGCGGCCTCGCGCTTCTCGGTGATGTCGCGCGCAAAGCCGACCAGGCCGACGGTCCGCCCATCGACGTTGATAGGCGATTTGTAGACTTCGAGCCAGCGGCGCCGGCCGTCGGCCTCGTCCAGCGCTTCGATGCACTTGCTGCTGTGACTGCTCAGCACCGCCCGATCGTCCGCACGGTTTCGCTCGGCCGCTTCGCGGGGCCAGACGTCGAGATCGGTCTTGCCGGCCAGCGCGTCCGGCGAGGCGGCGCCGCAGGCTTCGGCATACGGGGCATTGACCGCCAGAAAGCGGCACTCGGCGTCCTTCAGCCAGACCATGAACGGGAAGTTGTCGAGCAGGGCGCGCTGGTAGCGGTCGCGCTGTTCGAGCTGCCGGGCGGCCTGCTCGGTGGCGGTCACGTCGGTGACATAGGCCACCACATGGGGCCGGCCGTCGATGGTGATGACGCCGGCCGACAGGCTGCAGCGCATGGGCGTGCCGTCACGCCGGACCATGGTGGTGCGGTAGTCGACACAGCCGCCCTGGGTGACCAGCAGGTCGCGCCAGGCGCTGCGGGTGTCGGGGTCGGGCCATAGGCCGAGGTCGAGCGAGGTCTTGCCGCGGGCCTCGTCGGGGCGATAGCCGAACACCTCGCCGAACATCTCGTTCACCTCGCGATGGCAGCCGGTCTCCAGATCGGAGATGCAGATCGACAGCGGACTGGCCTGGAAGGCCACCGAGAACATCTCGCGCGTCTTCTCCAGGCTCTGGCGCGCCTCGTGTTCGGCGGTGATGTCGCGGCCGATGCCGAGCACGCCGATCAAGGCGCCGTCATTGTCGTACATCGGCGTCTTGACGGTGGTCAGCAGGGCGCGGTGCTGGTCCGAGGCGAAGGTCACCCACTCTTCGTTGGTGCACGGCCGCCCGGCCGCCATCGCCGCGCGATCGTTGGCGCGGAAGAAGTCGGCCAGCTCGCGCTCGACGAAGTCATAGTCGGTCTTTCCGACGATCTGCGCTTCGGGCGCACCGAAAAATTCGGAAAAGCGCCGGTTGCAGCTGATATAGACGCCATCCGGGTCTTTCAGCCAGACCGGGTCCGGCAGGGTATCGAGCAGCGCGCGCAGGTGGCCGCGCTCGCGCCGCAGCGCCTCCTCGGTTTCGTGGGCGGCCGAGACATCCATCACCACGCCGCGGGTGCGCCGTGCCCGCCCGTCGTCGCCGCGCATCGAGACGCCGCCGCGAAAGCGCACCCACTGCCACTGACCGTCGCCGCCGCGGGCCCGGCAGGTCAGCTCCATCGGCGCGTCCTGTCGATAGGCCGCGAGCGTGACCTCGCGGGCCCGCGCCCGGTCGTCCGGATGCAGCGAGGCCAGCCAGCCGGCGCTGTCGGCGGGCAATGCCTCGAGCGACAGGCCGAACATCTCGGCGATGAAATCGCTCCAGGTGAAGCGATCGGTCGTGCAGTCGTACGACCACACGCCGATGCCGGCTTCGTTCAGGATGGCCAGAGGGTCATCGGTGCTCATCGGCAGGCCCGAAAATGGCGGTAGAACTACTACTAACGTAAAAGCTCAGGTGATCTTTACAACGATGTCGTGCAGCGTGTTCGCGCAGGCGGCCATGCGGTCGGCGGCGTTGGACAGGTGGCGGTAGATTTCCCGGCGCTTGAACATGTTGAGATAGTCCTCGCCGACGAACAGGGCGGCCAGCGCCTTGCGGTAGAGCTTCTCGACCCGCCGCTCCGCCTTGCGGCCGGCGCCGGCATCGGTCTCGGCCGCCGCCGGGGTGCTCGCCAGCTTGGCGTAGCCGTTGATCAGCGCCTGCGCGCCGCCGTCGATCTGCACGGCCATCCGGTGCATGAACTCATCCGGCGTCACCCCCAGCACCGACATCTCGTTGACCGTGGTCTTGCAGTAGTTGACCACGTCGTCGAGGGTCATGATGGCGCGGTAGATGTCCTCGCGGTCGCACGGCGTCGAGAAGGCCTCGTTGAGGGTGTGCAGGTTGCGGATCTTGATCGTGTCGGCGGTGTGCTCGTCGCGGCGGATCTCCTTGGCCAGCGCCGCGTCGCCGCTTTGCATGAAGCGCACCAGCAGGTGGGTGGTGTGTTGCACATGCACCGCCTGCTCGTGCAGCAAGGCGTAGAAGTCCGGCGCCTTGGGCACCAGCCGGTCGATGAGCCGGTGGAACAGGGCACGGGGTGAGAAGCGTTGGCGTGGCGAGGGGTCCATGGGGGGCTCACGAAAGAAAGGGGAACAGCGCCAGCAAGGCCAGCGCGCCGGCCGCCGCCGAGGCCGGCAGGGTGAGCAGCCAGGTGTGGCCGATCTCGCGCGCCTTGCCCCAGCGCACTGCCTTGGGCCGTTCGGCGGCGCCGATGCCCATGATCGAGCTGGCCACCACATGGCTGGTCGACACCGGTGCGCCCACCAGCGCGGCCGTGAAGATCACGCTGGCCGAGGTCAGTTGCGAATCGAGCGCATGCAGCGGGCGCACCTTGTACACCGAAAAGCCGAGCGTGCGCACGATGCGCCAGCCGCCCGACAGAATGCCCAGGGTCAGCGCCGTGGCGCAGGCCAGCATGGCCCAGAAGGGCACGGCAAAGCCGGGCAGATAGCCGCCGAGCACCAGCAGCAGGGTGATGATGCCCATGCTCTTCTGGGCATCGTTGGCGCCGTGCGAGAAGGCCAGCGCGGCGGTGGTGACGAACTGCAGCCGGCGCAGCCGGGTGTTGATGCGCGGGTGGGCGGCGCGCAGCAGCAGCATGGCCAGGCGGTGGATGGCAAAACCCGCCAGCAGGCCGATCAGCGGCGAGAGGATCAGCGCGGCGAGCACCTTGAGCACGCCGGTCAGCTGATGGCCGTCGCGCCAGGCGTCGGTGCCCCACACCACATGCTCGGCGCCGGCGGCCAGCACCGTGGCGCCGATCAGGCCGCCGACCAGCGCGTGCGAGGACGAGGACGGCAGGCCGCGCCACCAGGTCAGCAGGTTCCAGGCGATGGCGCCGAGCAACCCGGCCAGCACCACCACGATGGCATGGCTGGCGTCCAGGCCGCCGAGGTCGACGAAGCCGCCGATGGTGTTGGCCACCGCCGTGCCACCGAGCAGCGGGCCGAGGAACTCGAACACCCCGACCACCACCACCGCCTGCCCCGGCGTCATCGCCCGCGAGGCGATCACCGTGGCCACCACGTTGGCCGCGTCATGGAAGCCGTTGGTGTAATCGAAGACCAGGACGATCGCCACCGCGATGAGGGTCAGCGCAAGAATGCCGTCCACGCGGCCGATCCTTTTTGAAGGGTTTGCATGGCGAATGCTAACCCCCGCGGGCCATTCGGGCATCCTGCAGCGCAGCGCGGATCAGTGCGTGCTGCGGTGTGCGCGCGGCGAGGCGTCCACATGCATGGCCCACACCCGGCGGAAGTCGCGCGCCGAGGCAAAGCCGCACTGCTCGGCCACGCGCTCCATCGACAGTGCCGGGTCGGCCAGCAGCTGGCGGGCGCGGGCGATGCGCAGCGACTGCTGGTAGGCCACGATGCCGATGCCGGCATGGCGGCTGAACAGGCGGGTCAGGTGGCGCGGCCCGACATGGGCCAGCGC
Source organism: Pseudomonadota bacterium (assembly GCA_008501585.1). GTDB lineage: Bacteria > Pseudomonadota > Gammaproteobacteria > Burkholderiales > Rhodocyclaceae > Nitrogeniibacter. Next base: position 82,968 of record QQUN01000020.1, read on the forward strand.
GGCCAGTTCGTCGAGCGTCCAGCGCCGCGCCGGATCGCGGGTGATCGCGTCCTGCACCTTGTGCACCACCGGGTGCAGGTGGTTGCGATGCGCCAGCCAGGGCGACAGCTGCGGATCGTTCGGCCCGCGCCGGGCGTACATCACCAGCCGCCGCGCCACGCGCGCCGCCAGCTCGGGGCCGAAGTGGTGCTCGATCAGGTACAGCGCCAGGTCGATGCCGGTGGTGATGCCGGCGCTGGTCACCACCTGGCCGTCGTCGACGAAGACGCGGTCGTCCATCACCCGCGCGCCCGGCGCGCTGTCGCGCAGCATCTCGAGCAGGGCGTGGTGGGTGGTGCATGGCCGGGCGTCGAGCCAGCCGGCGCGGGCCAGCAGGAGCGCGCCCGAGCAGATGCTGGCCAGGCGCAGCGCGCGCCCGCGCTGGCGCGCCAGCCAGTCGACCACCTGCTGCGCCTCGGGGCGGGCGTAGTCGAGTTCTTCGCGCGCATTGCCGGCGACGATCACCAGGGCGTTGTCCGGTAGCGACTCGGGCAGCGGCGCCAGGCCCGACAGGGTGACGCCCATCGAGGTGGCGAGCGTCGGCACTGGCGCGCAGGTGGCGACCGTCAGGTCGGCGCCGGCTTCGGCGGCCATGCGCATGGCTTCGGCCGGCCCGGCGTAGTCGAGCAGCAACACATTGGGGGTGACGACGAAGCACACCGCCAGCGTCATGTGGCGCCCCGCAGGCGGGCCATCAGGCGCGTGCCGAACAGGTTCACGCCGAGGCCCAGCATCAGCAGCGCGCCGCCGATCCAGTGCACCGGCTGCAACGCCTCGCCATACACCAGCCAGCCCGCGCTCAACCCGACCAGCGGCACCAGCAACGGAAAGGCCGCCACCTGGTTGGCCGGGTAGCGCGACATCAGCCGCGCCCACAGGCCATAGCCGAGCAGCGTGGCGCCCCAGCCCAGGTACAGCACGGCGCCGGCCGAGCGCAGGCTGAAATGACTGAGCGCTGCGGTGATCGCCGCCGGCCCCTCGATGAACAACGACAGGGCCAGGAAGGGCAGCGGCGGCACCAGGCTGGCCCACACCACGAAGGCCAGCAGATTGACCGGGCCGTTGCGGTTGAGGGTGCGGCTGACCACGTTGCCCGCCGCCCAGCTGCAGGCCGCCGCCACGGTGAGCATGAAGCCGGCCAGCGGCATGCTCACGCCGTGCGCCGTGCCGATCAGCCCCAGTCCGCCGGCGGCCAGCACCAGCCCGGCCAGCTGGCTGGGGCGCCAGCTCTCCTTGAGCCACACGGCGGCGAAGAGCATGGTGAAGAAGGCCTGCGACTGCAGCACCAGCGAGGCCAGGCCCGAGGGCATGCCGACATGGATGGCGGTGAACAGGAAGGCGAACTGGCCGAAGGCGATGGTCAGGCCGTAGGCCAGGTAGGTGGCGAGCGGCAGGCGCGGCGCGCGGAAGAAGCACACCGCCGGCAGCGCCGCCGCCAGAAAGCGCAGCGCGCCGAGCAAGAGCGGCGGCACCTCGGCCACGCCGGCCTTGATGACCACGAAGTTCACCCCCCAAACAAGCACCACCAGCAGCGCCAGCGCGATGTCGACCGGCTTCATGCTCGCGTTCATGACTTGGCCGCCAGGAAGGCGCCGGCGCCGACCATGATCGAGCCGGCGCTGCGATTGAGTCGGCGCATGGCGGCCGGTGAGCGGAAGTAGTGCCGCGCCCGCGCCGCCATGCCGGCGATCAGCATCAGGCCGAGCATCAGCGCGGCGAGCGTGAGCACGGCCGCTAGCGCGATGTCCTGCACGGTGAGCACGGTCAGGTCCATGAAGGTGGGCAGGAAGGCGATGTAGAAGAGGATGACCTTGGGGTTCGAGGCCGAGATCAGGAAGCCCTGCAGGAAGCTGGCGGCCGGGCTCATGCGCTTGACCACCTGCGGCGTGAAGCCGTCGCCGACCGGGGTGCGCCACATGACGATGCCCAGGTAGATGAGGTAGGCCGCGCCGGCAAAGCGGATCACGGTGAACACCTCGCCCCAGTTCTTGGCGATCGCGGCCAGGCCGAGGCAGGCGAAGATCAGGTAGAGGATGTCGCTGATCGTCATGCCCAGTGCCAGCGCGATGCAGTCGCGCGCGCCGCTGACCAGCGCGCGGGCGAGCAGGGCGAAGACACCCGGCCCCGGCGTGACGGCGAAGATGAAGATGGCGACAAAGAAGGTGAGGGCGCTCTCGAGGCTCATGGCGGCGGTTCTCCGGGGCTGTCCTGCCAGTGATAGTTCATCTGCCGCGCGGTCGCCATGGCCAGTTTTGCGTCGGCCAACCGGGCCACCAGATGCAGGCTCATGTCGATGCCGGCGGAAATGCCCGCCGAGGTGAGGATGTCGCCGTCGTCGATCCAGCGGCCGGTGTCGGCCACCTGAAGCGCCGGAAAGGCGGCCGCCAGTTCGGCCACGTCTTCCCAGTGCGTGGTGACCCGGCGTCCGTCGAGCAGGCCGGCGCCGGCCAGCAGGAAGGCGCCGGCGCACACCGAGGCCAGCACCTCGACCTGCGCCGCCTGTGCGCGCAGCCAGCGCACCAGGTCCGGCCGGCCGCGCTCGGCGCGCTCGTCGCCGCCGGGCACGATCAGCACGTCCAGCGGCGGATGCTCGGCCAGCGTGGCCTCGGGCAGCACCGGCAGGCCGGCGCGGGCGCGCACCGGGCCCGCGTGGCGGGCCACCGTCACCACCCGGAACGGCGCCGGCGCCTCGGGCTGGCGGCGCAGGGCGACGCGGCTGGCGGTGGAGAACACCTCGAAGGGCCCGGCGAAATCGAGCACTTCGACGTCGTCGTAGAGGTAGAGGCCGACGGTGCGCGTATGCATGGCTCCGAACTTGTGAATAAATCTACTGCGCGTGCCGATTGCTGCGTTGCTCACTCGCTCACTCCTCGCCTATCCATTTGATATGTCTCGTCGTTCGCTCGCTCGCGCCTTGCACTCGGCCCTGCTCGCTACGATTTCTTCACAAGTTCTCACTCCAGCGCGTCGAGCGCCTCGGCGGCGCTGGCGATGCGTGCAAAGCGCCCGGCCAGCACCAGCTCGGTGTGCGCCTTGATCTCGTCCGCCGAGTAGGTGCGGCCGCTGCCGGCGTGGGTCATGGGGAAGGTCAGCGTGGCCTCGGTGACGAAATCGACCGAGTAGCCCATGTCGGCGCCGACCCGGGTGGTGGTCTCGCAGCACTGCTCGGTGCGGATGCCGGCGATGATCAGGTGATTGATGTCGCGCCGGCGCAGCCACAGGTCGAGCCCGGTGTCGCTGAAGGCGTTGTGGGTGTGCTTGTGGAAGCGGACCGCCGGCGTGCCGGGCAGCCAATCCAGGGCGCGCACATGGCCCGAGGCCTCGGTGAAGGGGCCGGCGGCGCCGACATGGAAAATGTGCACCACCGGCACGTCGCGTGCGCGGCAGCCGGCATCGAGGGCCAGCACGGCGTCGCGGAAGGCGGGCAGCTCGGCCTCCGACCAGAAGGGCATGTGGCGGAAGGATTCCTGGATGTCGATCAGGATCAGGGCGCTGCGGCGGGCGGGGTAAGTCATGACGCGGGCTCCGGTGGGTGAGTGTGACGACATTGTGGGACGATTCGCAGGGCCGGATAAATGGCGGATCCGGACCGCTTGCGGACAGATCCGGACATTCTTCCCGGCCGTCGTTACCGACGGCCCTCAACCTGGCCGCCGCTGGGCCGTTAACCAAGGGGTGTCGCCCACGCTTGAGGTCTCATCGCGCCCATGCCCTCGCTGGATATCCGCACCCTGATCTTTCTGCTCGCGCTGGGCAACCTGCTGCTGTTCACCACGCTGCTCAGCTCCCGCTTCGTGCAGGACGGTCATGATGGCGGGCCGTCGCGCCTGTGGGCGGTGTCCAAGTTGCTGCAGTCGGCCGCCTGGACCTTGCTGTGGGCGCGTGGCAGCGTGCCGGGCTTCTGGTCGATCGAGGTGGCCAATACCCTGTTGCTCGGCGGGTTCGGGCTGGAGACCCTGGCCGCGTGGCGGTTCTCCACCGGCCGGCTGCCGCGCTGGCTGCTGGCGGTGGTCGTGGCGGCGGTGCTCGTCCGCTATCCGCTCAATCAACTCGGCGACAACCTGCCCGCGCACCGGGTGGCGGTGGCCTCGTATCTGTCGGCGGGCTTGTTCGTGCTGACCGGATGGGGCTTGCTGTGGCAGCGCAGCGGGCGGAGCCGCCTGCAGGTGTTCGTCGGCGGGTGCACGCTGGCGCTGGCCGCGGTGGTGATGATGCGCGGCGTGCTCGCCAGCGTGCCGGATGCAGGCTTTACCTTGCTCGATGGCAATGCCATCCAGGTTGCCACCTTCCTCGCCCTGTTCCTGCTCATGCTGACCAACGGCTTCGGCGTGGTCCTGCTCAGCGCTGAGCGTTCCAGCGCCCGGCTCACCACGCTGGCCACCCGCGACAGCCTGACCGGGTGCAGCAACCGGCGCGACTTCCTCGAACGCTTGCGGGTGATGGTGGCCTCGGCCAGCCGCAACGGCTATCCGCTGACCTTGATGGCGGTCGACCTCGACCATTTCAAGCAGGTCAACGATACCTACGGGCATCCGGGGGGGGATCGCGTGTTGCAGCAGTTCGTGCGCCGCTGCGAGGCCGCGGTGCGCGAGACCGATGTGGTGGGCCGGCTCGGCGGCGAGGAGTTCATGGTCGCCATGAACGGCGCCGGCGCGGTCGAGGCGCTCGACGTGGCGGAGCGTTTGCGGGTGGCGGTGGCGAACCGGCCGATCACCCTGTCGGCGCGCCAGCGTGTCACCATCTCGGTCAGCATCGGGCTGGCGACCTTGCGCTCCGGCGAGGATGGCGCCGCGCTGGTGGCGCGGGCCGACGCCGCCCTCTATCGGGCCAAGCGCAACGGGCGCAACCGGGTCGATGTCGACGGCCAGGCGCCGGTGCCGACCGGGGCGTCCTGGACGCGGCCGGCACGCGTGCGTTGATGCCGCGCCTCGCCAGGCTTGACGCCGCCCCCCGCGCCGACGCTTACTTGAGGCACGCACGACGGCCCGCCGGGCCACCCCCGACGGCCCCCACGGGAAGAACACCATGCCAAGCATCATCCTGAACACCGCCATCCCCGGCCCCAACAGCCAGGCCATCGTCGCCCGGCGCGATGCCGCCGTCTCGCGCGGCGCCGCCCGCCTCACCGGCATTGCCATCGCCAGCGGCGACGGTGCCACCGTCACCGACGTGGACGGCAACACCTACATCGACTTTGCCGGCGGCATCGGCACGCTGGCGGTCGGGCACACCCCGGCCGCGGTGGTGCGCGCGATCCGCGAACAGGCCGACACGCTCATCCACATGTGCTCCATCGTCGCCACCTACGAACCCTATGTGGACGTGTGCGAGCGCCTCAATGCACTGGTACCGGGCGATTTCGCCAAGAAAACCACCCTGCTCAACAGCGGTGCCGAGGCGGTCGAGGCGGCGGTCAAGATCGCCCGCGCCCACACTGGCCGGCAGGCGCTGATCGTGTTCGAGGGCGCCTATCACGGCCGCACCAACATGACCATGGGCATGACCAGCAAGTACGCGCTGTTCAAGCACGGCTTCGGCCCCTTCCCGGCCGAGATCTACCGCCTGCCCTTCCCCAACCCCTACCGCCGTCCTGCCGGCATGAGCGAGGACGTCTACATCGACCTGTGCATCGAACAGTTCGACCACGCGCTGATCGCCCAGGTGGCGCCGCCGGCGGTGGCCGCGGTGGTGGTCGAGACCGTGCAGGGCGAGGGCGGCTTCCTGCCGCTGCCGCCGCGCTTTGCCGCCCATCTGCGGGCGCGCTGCACCGAGCACGGCATGCTCTACATCGCCGACGAGGTGCAGGCCGGCATGGGGCGAACCGGCAAGCTGTTTGCGGTCGAACACTACGACCTGGTGCCCGACCTGCTGGTGTGCGGCAAGTCCATCGCCGCCGGCATGCCGCTGGCGGCGGTGACCGGCCGCGCCGAGATCATGGACGCCCCCCACCCCGGCGGCCTCGGCGGCACCTACAGCGGCAACCCGGTGGCCTGCGCGGCGGCGATGGCAGCGCTCGACATGCTGGCCTCCGAGGCCTTCCAGGCCCGCGCGATGCAGGTCGGCCAGCGCCTGAGGGCGCATCTGGAGGGGCTGCAATCGACCTTCCCCGACATCATCGGCGAGGTGCGCGGCCTCGGACCCATGCTGGCCATGGAGCTGGTCAAGCGCGACGGCCACCGCACGCCCGACCCCGAGCTGACCAACGCCATCAACGCCGAAAACCTCAAGCGCGGCCTCATCACCCTGCGTGCCGGGCTGTACAGCAACTGCCTGCGCTTCCTGCCCGCGCTCAACATCACCGACGACCAGATCGACGAAGGCATGGCCGTGCTGGCCGAGGGCATCGTCGCTGCCCGGGCGAGCGTGGCATGAGCGCGCCCGCCCGGCCGCCCGAAGGGCGCGCGTACCTCCCGCGGGGAGGATGTCGCGTCCAGCGACAGGAGGGCCGTTCAACGAGCGCCCCCGCCCGGCCGCCCGAAGGGCGCGCGCACCTCCCGCGGGGAGGATGTCGCGTCCAGCGACAGGAGGGCCGTTCAACGAGCGCGCCCGCCCGGCCGCCCGAAGGGCGCGCGTACCTCCCGCGGGGAGGATGTCGCGTCAGCGACACGTGGGCTGTCCAATGAGCGCGCCCCGAGTTCTTGAACTGGCCGGATCGTACCGCGAGATGGGCCGCGCGCACGGCGTCGCCTTCCGCGACGACATCCGCCGCTACACCGCCGAGCGCATCGTCCTGGCCGGCAGCGCGGTGTGGACCGGTCATGCCATGGCGCGCGACGCGGTGCTCGACCTTGCCGAGGCCTGCGTGGATGAACACCGCGCCTACGCTCCCGACCTGCTCGACGAAGTGGCCGGCATCGCCGAGGCCACCGGCCTGAGCCTGGCCGAGCTGATCGTCACCAACGGCTTCACCGATTTCATCGATCTGGTCTATGCCCACGGCGGCAGCGGTGGCGCCACCGAGCAGGTCGAGGACGACTGCACGGCCTTCATCATCCCCGACGCGCTGAGCGCCGACGGCCAGGGTTTTTTCGGCCAGACCTGGGACATGCACGCCGGCTCCAGGCCCTATGTCGTGCTGCTGCGTGGCCGGCCGACGGCGGCGCCCGCCTTCCTGGCCTTCAGCCTTACCGGCTGCATCGGCATGATCGGCATGAACGACGCCGGCATCGCGATCGGCATCAACAACCTGCTCGGCGCCGAGGGACAAGTCGGCGTGAGCTGGCCCTTCGTGGTGCGCAAGGCGCTGCAGCAGACCGACATCGAGGCCGCGCTGGCCTGCATCACCGGGGCGCGGCTCATGGGGGCGCACAACTTCCAGCTCGTCGACAGGCACGGCACCGGCATCAACATTGAGGCCATGCCCGGCCATTGCCATGTCACCCGCAGTGGCGCCGGGGCGCTGGTGCACAGCAACCACTGTCTGGTGCCCGAGACCCTGCGTCGCTGCCGGCCACGCGCGCCGGCCTCGCAAGCCTCCAGCGAGGCCCGCCTCGCCCGCGCCCAGGCCCTGCTCGCTGCCGGCGGCCTCACGCCGCCGGCGCTGATGGCGCTGACCCGCGACCCGACGATCTGTGTGCGCGCCACTCCGCCGACCGAGATGGAAACCTGCGGTGCCGCCCTCATGCAGCCCGCCACCGGCCGCTTCTGGGCCGTGCACGGCCTGCCGACCGAGAACGACTACGTGGCCCTGACGGTGTAGCTTACGCCATGCCGGGTGGGCGGGCGGTGCGCTGTTCCGCCCGCCAGGCCGACAGCGTCCATAGAAAACTCGCGCCGTCCGACACCGCAAAGACCAGGGCCAGCGGCCCCGGCACGATGTCGAAGCCCCACAGCGCCGCCATGATGAAGGGCACCAGCGGGCGGTCGAGCAGCGACGCAAACACGAAGCCGCGCGCATCGAGTCGCCCGCTGACCACATACAACATGCCCAGGCCGCCCACCAGCAGCCCCACCAGGCGGAAATAATTTGCCGCCTGGTCGCTCAGCGCCGGTAACTGCAACACGCCCGCCACCCAATGCGGCGCCAACAGGATCAGCGGTGCCTCGGCCAGCAGCAGCCAGCCGAACACCTCGACGGTGTGGGCCGAGCGGGATTGGCCGACGGGGCGGCACAGGCGGTGGAACAGGTCGGAGGACATGGGCCGGGTCGAGAGCTCGGAGTGCGGGCGGCGTGCCCGCTTTCATCATGGCTGCCCGGCGGCCGTCCCGCCAGTCGGGCTGTGTGCGACCTTTTGCCCGGTTTTGCGTCTATACCGGTGTAACGGTGGCGCGGTGCCACCAGCCCACTGCCCGGAGTCCCCCATGAAACGCTTCCATGCCCACATTGCCGTCGAGGATCTCGCCGCGAGCATTGCCTTCTACAGCGCGCTGTTCGGCCAGGCGCCGACCAGGCACAAGGCGGACTACGCCAAGTGGATGCTCGACGACCCGCGCGTCAATTTCGCCATCTCAACGCGGGGCCCGGGCCGCGGCCTCGACCACTTCGGCATCCAGGCCGACGACGCCGAGGAACTGAGCACGCTCGAGGCCCGCGCGCGCGCCGCCTCCGGCGATGCCCTGCTCGACCCGGGCGAGGCGGCCTGCTGCTACGCCAGGAGCGAGAAGCACTGGGTGCTCGACCCGCAGGGCATCGCCTGGGAGCACTTCCAGACCCTGGCCGACGCCGAGGTGTTTGGCACCGGCCGCAACGCCACGCCGGCCGCCTGTTGCACGCCGGGTGCCCAGGCCGGGGCGGCGACGGGCGCGTGCTGCGGATGAGGGTGACCCCCATGAGCCCGGCGGCCGATCCCCTGGGTGCGCATTTCGTCCGCCTGCGGCAGGGCTTGCGTGGCTATCTGCGCCGGCGCCTGCCCGAGGCTGCGCCGGTCGACGATGTGCTGCAGGACGTCTTCGTCAAGGCCGTTGCCGCACGGCAGAGCGGCCGCGACATCGCCAACCTCAACGGCTGGCTCTACGCTGCGGCGCGCACCGCGGTGGCCGACTACTACCGCAGCCGCGACGGCGTCAGCGAGGCGCTCGACGAGAATCTGCCCGTCGGCAACGAGGCGGACGCGTTGCGCCTGCACACCGAGTTGTCATCGTGCCTGCGCGGCTTCATCGATGACTTGCCCGCGCACTACCGGGACACCCTGATCGCGACCGAGCTCGAAGGCCGCACGCTGCGCGCGCTGGCCGAGGCACAGGGTGTGTCGGTGTCGGCGATCAAGAGCCGGGCCGCCCGCGGAAAGCGCCTGCTCAGGGCGCGGCTGCTGGCCTGTTGCCATGTCGAGATGCAGGGTGGGCTGGTGAGCGATTACCACCGCCGGGCGTCCCCGACAGGTGACGGGGGGTGTGCCTAGACGAAGCGTGTCGCTTCGCCGAGATCATCATGCGTCTGTGCCTTGCCCAGGGCGCCGACAAACTTGCGCCAGGCCAGGTCGTCCTGGTCGATGCGGACCAGCGCGATGTGGCGGTCCTGCGAGCCGAGGCGCAGCACGGTGACCAGCATCACGGACCAGTCGGCCGCGCCCAGCTCGATGATCACCGTGCCGGTGCTGCCGGCCGGCAGGCGACTGTCGCTGCGGGCGCGAAAACCACTCGCCGAGCATTCGAAGACGGTCAGCTCGAAGTTGCGCCGGATGCCGAGCTGGCGGGTGGAGAACTCGCCGGGGCAATGCACCGAGAAGCGGCGATGCGTGCGCCGGCGCATTTCGGAGCGCGGCGCATCGGCCGGCACCGGCGGCAGCACGGTCTTGTAGTCGGGCAGGTCGTAGATCGAGTGCAGCAGCATCAGCTCGCGCAGCCGCAGCGTGGCGAAGGCCTGGGTGCGCTGGTTGAAGAAGTGGTCGATCAGTGCCGGGGTCATCACCGGATCGGTGGTGGTGTAGAAGCGCTTGGTCGGCCACTGGGTGTTGGGCAGACTCTCACCGGTGAAGTAGTCGTAGAGGTTCTTCTCCGCCGACAGGCGGCCGTAGCGGCGCCGGAAGGCGGTGGGTGCGGAGTTCAGGTCGAGGTGGGCGCCAACGGCGGGGGCGCCGTTGACGAAGTCGTAGTGGTCCACCGGCCGCTGCTTGAGCCGCCGGAAGCACAGGATGGCCTCGTAGAAGCCGATATGGCGCGGATTGACCGCAATGACCAGGTGGTCGGTGTCGAAGTGCCGCGTGGCGTACTCGTACATGAACTTGAGCAGCGGCAGCAGGATGCGCCCGCTGGCCGAGCGGAAGCGGCGGTCGATGGCCAGCGCGGACACTTCGGCGATGTTGCCGCCGGCCTGGCGGATGGGGGCGATGTCGAAAATGCGCTGCATCGGAAAGCCCATCGCGCTCTCGCGGACCAGCGACACCGTGGCCACCACGCGGTCGCCGGCGCGGCACAGCAGGGTCGAGGTGGTGGGCAGGGCGTGGTAGACCGTGGCGCGCAGGCCGGAGGGGTCGGGCGTCATGAAGCCGGCGTCGACATAGGCGTCGTGGAGCAGGCGAAAGCAGGCGTCGAGCTCGTCGCGGGTTTCCGCCAGTTTGAAGACGAATTTCTCCGGCAACTGCGACTCGCAGCGGATGGCCCGGAGGTAGGCCGCGAAACGCCAACGCACGGGGAGTCGGTTGAGCAGCGGGCCGACGACCGGGCGGGCGAGGCGTAGCAGGGTCTTCATCATCGAATGGCGCAGCCTCACAGTGCGGCGCATCGTGTTCGGGGCGTGCCGCATGTGCGGCCTGCGTGGGTCGGATCCGGTGCGTGAGCGGACGCCAGCCGGCGTCAGCCTCATTATCCTACCAGCACCTCGGCGCGCCCACGTGTGACTTCCGGCCGGGCGTTGCCGGGCTAGGCTCTGCGCGGGGGCGGCCGGTTGGCGAGAAAGATGCCGAACCCGACCAGGGTCATGGCGGCGACGATGGCCGGGGTCAGCGGTTCATCGAGAAACGCCACTCCCGCCAGCACGCCCATCACCGGGGTGAGGAAGGAGAAGGCCGACAGCCGGGTGGCGGGGTAGTGGCGGATCAGCCAGAACCAGCAGGCGTAGCTGAAGGCAGCCACGACGACGATCTGGAAGCCCAGGCTGGCCAGCACCGTGGGGGTGAGGGCGCGCACCTCGGTCTCCCCCAGCAGCCCGGCAATCACCGACAGGGCGACGGCGGACACGGCCAGTTGGTAAAGCAAGGTCTTTTCCGGCGCGGCGCTCACCAGGCGCGAGAACTTGATGGTGAGGGTGGTGGCCGCCCACAGCACCGCGGCGCCGAGCATCATCATGTCGCCGATCCAGGCGGTGCCGGCCGGCTTGAGCAAGCCCTCGCCGAACAGCGCCACCACGCCGGCAAAGGCCAGGCCCAGCCCGGCCCACTGGATGGGGCGCATGTGCTCGTCGGGCAGGCGCCAGACGACCACCAGCGATACCAGGAAGGGCGCGGTGTACAGGAAGATCACCCCGCGCGAGGCCGAGGTGAATTGCAGGGCCCAGTAGAGCAGCGCGAACTCGCCGGCGAACAGCACGCCGGCCAGCAGGCCGGGGCGCAAGGTGCCGTCGTCGAGTCGCAGGTCGATGCCGCGGCGGCGTGCCCACAGCCAGACCAGGCCGACCGCACCGACCGAGCGGATCGCCGACTGTAGCACCGGCGCGACATCCGGCGCCGCCAGCTTGATGGCGACCTGTTGCAGGCCCCAGATGGTGCACAGGCCGACCATCAGCGTGGCGGCCCGGGGGTCGAGATGGGTGTGGAACGCGGTCACGGCGGGCCTTGGGGGGGTGAGGGCAAACACAGATTCAACCGGAGCGGGGTCCTCATGCGCAAGTTGACCCCGGGTCAACCGCCGGCCGCGCGGGCCCCGGCCGTGTCGGCGGCTTTTACACATGCATCGGAAGTGCGTGTGTCGGCATGAATGAATTGTTTAAAAAACAACAAGTTGCTGGCGCTGGCGCTGCTTATGCTTGGTCTCCGGCAAAGGCGTCGTGCCATCCCGCGATGGCCGCCTTGGCATGAGGCGTGTGCAATGAAGCGACTCGGTGTGCGGCTGCTCGCCTGCCTGGCCCTGACGGTGGGCAGCGCCTGGGCCGCGCCGGAATACTATTCGGCCACCCTGTCGGGCCTCAATGAGTCGCCCCCGGTGGTCTCGCTCGGCACGGGCACCGTCCAGATCGGTTACGACGCCGCCGCCCAGACGCTGTCGGTGGACCTCGACTTTGCCAACCTGGTGGGCACCACGGTGGCGGCACACCTGCACTGCTGCTCGGCACCGGGTGCCAACAGCGGGGTGGCGGTCGGGCTGGTCGGGTTCGCCTCGGGCGTGACGGGGGCGACCTACAGCCGGCTGTTCGACCTGACCGACGCCTCGGTCTTCGCATCGGGCTTTCTGGCGGGAGAGGGGGGCGGCACCGCGGCGGGCGCTGCCATGGCGCTCGCGAGCGCACTGGCCAACGGGCAGGTGTACCTGAACATCCACACCACCGTGCATCCCGGCGGCGAGATCCGCGGCGATCTGGCCCTGGCGCGGGGGCAGGGCGTGCCCGAGCCCGGTGCACTGGCCTTGCTGGCGCTGGCCCTGATGGCCCTGGCGCTGACGCGGCGCGACGGCCGCGTCTGCCCGGTTCGCCTGTGAGTACGCCCTAGATGTGATGTTTCAATAGGTTGTTCATCCGGAAGGATCTGGGAGACTGGAGTTCTCGACGCTTCAGTAACCCAAGGAGTCCAACCGGATGAACAGCCATAAGAATGCCAGAACGACCTTTGCCGGGCGC